>DMYW01000038.1:0-4026 GCA_003482455.1 Rheinheimera sp.
AGCTGGGTTCTTAATGATGGCAGGGGTGCAGGGATTCGAACCCCAGAATGACGGGATCAAAACCCGTTGCCTTACCGCTTGGCGACACCCCTACAGTAACTCTGTGGCTGTATCGTATGAACTGATGACCATACTGCCACTTGAATATGGCAGGGGTGCAGGGATTCGAACCCCAGAATGACGGGATCAAAACCCGTTGCCTTACCGCTTGGCGACACCCCTACAGAAACTGTAGAATTCTGGCTTGCTTGTGGTGCGGAAGAAGAGACTCGAACTCTTACGCCTCGCGGCGCTGGAACCTAAATCCAGTGCGTCTACCAATTTCGCCACTTCCGCGAGACACCATGAACGACGAAGGAAGAGTGGTGGCTACAGCGGGAATCGAACCTGCGACCCCAGCATTATGAGTGCTGTGCTCTAACCAGCTGAGCTATGTAGCCACTGTTTACTTAGTCGTTCTAAGCAAGTGCGCGTATTATGCGTATGACACTTTGATGCGTCAACCGCTTTTTTTGCAGAAATCGTCTGAATTGAATCGTTTGCTGAAATTCTATCCAGCTGGTTGAAAATCTCCGCAACCTTTGTCGAAAACTTTGCCAAGTTGGTCGTCTGCTGGTGTTGTGCATAGCAATGCTCAGGTATGCTCGGGCAAAACAATCAACAGAAGAGCTTGTGATGACAACTCAGCAAGACCAAGCGTGGCCTAAACAGCTGCCATTTATTATTGCCAATGAAGCCTGTGAGCGTTTCAGCTTTTATGGCATGCGCAACATTTTGACGCCATTTTTGATGACAGTGCTGCTGTTATCTATCCCTGAACACCTGCGCGCAGGTGAAGCCAAAGATATTTTCCATTCCTTTGTTATCGGGGTGTATTTTTTCCCGTTATTGGGTGGCTATTTGGCCGACAAATGGTTAGGTAAATACCGCACTATTTTGTACCTGTCGCTGATTTATTGTGTTGGACATCTGTGTTTAGCGGTGTTTGAACATAATCTGCACGGTTTTTACGCAGGACTATTTTTAATTGCGCTAGGGGCGGGCGGAATAAAGCCATTGGTGTCTGCCTTTATGGGCGATCAGTTTACACAGTCCAACAAACACTTGGCGCGCAAAGCCTTTGATTGGTTTTATTTCACCATTAATGTTGGCTCTTTTTTGGCGTCGTTACTTATGCCATTGGTATTAAAGTTTTTTGGCGCCGCTTGGGCCTTTGGTTTGCCAGGCCTATTAATGGCGTTGGCGACGCTATTTTTCTGGTTAGGACGCCATCGGTATGTGCATGTTCCTGCAGATCCTGCAAATCCGCATAGTTTTTTGAAGGTGGTCAAAACGGCATTACTGACGAAACGGCCGGGGGAGTTGAATATTGGCTTTGGCTTTGCGCTGGTGGGGTGTTTGTGCGCTGTGGTTTCGCTGTCGCACATGGCTAGTCTCGGAATTGTTGCCGCGCTTTGTTTAGCGTTAGTGTGTGTGATGGGTTTTGGAGGCGCCGGCGCAGCCTTGCAGCTTGATCGAGCGCGCACAAGCCACCCTGATGATGCTGTCGATGGCGTGCGAGTGGTGTTGCGGGTGCTGGTCTTGTTCGCGTTGGTGACGCCATTTTGGTCATTGTTTGATCAAAAAGCCTCGACGTGGGTGCTACAAGCCAACCAAATGACCCGCCCGGATTGGTTTGAACCGGCAATGATGCAAGCGTTAAACCCCGCGCTGGTGATGTTACTTATTCCATTTAATAATTTTGTGTTGTATCCATTTCTGCAAAAAGCCGGTGTGCAGGTGACTGCCTTGCGCCGGATGGGGGCCGGTATTGCATTTTCAGGTTTGGCGTGGATTGTGGCGGGCACCTTGCAAGTTTGGCTGGATGGTGGTCATGTGGTAAGTATCGTGTGGCAGATTTTGCCCTACGTACTGCTCACTTTTGGTGAAGTGCTAGTGTCTGCAACCGGTCTCGAGTTCGCCTACAGCCAAGCACCAGCGGCGATGAAAGGCACCATCACGGCATTTTGGCAGTTGTCAGTCACGGTGGGTAATTTGTGGGTGCTGCTGGCCAATAACAGTATTCGCAGTGAGGCGGTGCTTAGCCATGTGGACAGCACAGGGCTTAGTCAAACCGCCTTTTTGATGTACTTTTTTGCATTGTTTGCGCTAGTAGCGGCCGCCATTTTTGCAATTGCGGCTAAACGCTATCAAGAAGTGGATAACTATCGAACGTCGTAACCAAGTTATTTTGTATTGCTAGTGAATAAGCCGCGATGCTTGTCATGCAAATAAAAAACCAGCCGAAGCTGGTTTTTTTGCCTATGAAGCAGGTCTTACAGCCAAATAGAAGCTGTCGATTAGACGTTAAATAAGAAATGCATCACATCGCCGTCTTTACAGACGTAGGTTTTGCCTTCGACGCGCAGTTTACCGGCGTCTTTGGCGGCCGCTTCACCGCCACAGGCGATAAAGTCGTCAAATGACACGACTTGGGCGCGGATAAAACCACGCTCAAAGTCGGTATGAATGACGCCTGCAGCTTGTGGCGCAGTGGCTCCGACAGGAATAGTCCAAGCGCGCACTTCTTTAACACCAGCCGTGAAGTAGGTATGCAGGTTCAGCAGCGAATAACCACCGCGGATCACACGGTTCAGACCTGGTTCTGACAAGCCCATGGATTCTAAGAATTCAGCTTTTTCGTCATCTTCCAGTTCGGAAATTTCTGATTCAATAGCCGCGCATACTGGCACCACAATCGCGCCTTCTTTTTCGGCAATTGCACGTACCACGTCCAGATGCGGGTTGTTTTCAAAGCCATCTTCCAGCACGTTGGCGATGTACATGGTTGGTTTGATGGTTAAGAAATTCATGTAGGAAATGAGTGCTTTTTCTTCTGGCGATAATTCCAGTTGACGCAGCGTCAATCCTTGTTCAAGGTGCTTTTTAACTTTTTCCAACACTTCGATTTCAGCTTTGGCGTCTTTGTCACCGGCTTTGGCTTTTTTGCTCACGCGGAAAATGGCTTTTTCTGCACTGTCCATGTCGGCCAGTACTAATTCCATATTAATAGTGTCGATGTCATCGGCTGGGTCGACTTTGTTGGCAACGTGAATGACGTTGTCATCTTCAAAACAACGCACCACGTGGCCGATGGCGTCGGTTTCACGAATGTTTGCCAAGAATTTGTTGCCTAAACCTTCACCTTTCGACGCGCCTTTCACCAGGCCTGCAATATCCACGAACTCCATCGTTGTTGGCAGAATGCGTTGCGGGTTGACGATAGCTGCAAGTTGGTTCAACCGTGGATCCGGCACAGGAACAACGCCAGTGTTTGGTTCAATGGTACAAAACGGGAAGTTTGCCGCTTCGATGCCTGCTTTGGTCAAGGCATTAAACAAGGTTGATTTACCGACGTTGGGCAAGCCAACGATGCCACATTTAAAACCCATGATGTTATTCCTGTCGTTAAGCCGGCAAGCCGGTTAGGCGCCCGTTGTTGGGGCCGCGTTGAAACTATGTAAGCGGTGTTGGGCTTTCACCAGCCCTTGCTCCTGCCAGAGTTCAAAACAGCGCAAGCTTTCATCTAGCGCGTCGTCCAGCAGTTTTTGCTCCGCTTGCGGGGCTTTACCAAGCACAAAACCGGTCACTTTATCTTTGTGACCCGGATGGCCGATGCCAATACGCAAGCGGTAAAAATTCAGGTTGTTGCCAAACTTGTTGGCGATGTCTTTTAAGCCATTATGGCCGGCATGACCACCACCGAGTTTAATTTTGGCGGTGCCAGGTGGCAGGGCCATTTCGTCGTGTGCAACGAGAATTTGCTCAGGTGGAATTTTAAAAAATTGCGCTAACGCCAGCACGGACTTGCCACTTAAATTCATATAAGTGGTTGGGATCAAAAGCTTAATCTCTTGGCCTTTATACAGGAACTTGCCTGTTAAACCGTGGTATTTCGGATCTGCTTTCAGCGGGGCGTTGTAGCGGCGGGCCAGTTGTTCGACAAACCACTGTCCGGCATTATGTCGGGTTTTTTCGTATTCGGGT
>DMYW01000038.1:4181-4344 GCA_003482455.1 Rheinheimera sp.
GGATTACCCAGGCCCACGATTAACTGAATGGTTTCAGTCATTACTCAGCGGCTTCAGCGTCTGCTTTACCGGCTGGTTTGTTGACAGAAACAACGGCTTGGTCGTGACCTTCGCCTTTTGCCAGTTCAGCGATAGTTACGCCGGCTGGTACTTTCAGATCTGA
>DMYW01000038.1:4515-4736 GCA_003482455.1 Rheinheimera sp.
ACAGCAACGTCAGCCAGGTCAACTTCGATGAATTCTGGCAGGTTTTGTGGCAGAACAGTGATTGCCACTTCGTTGATGTGGTGAGCAACGATGCCACCTTTTTTCGCTGCAGCAGCTTCGTTAACGAAGTGCAGAGGTACTACAGTGTGCAGTTCATGGCCAGCTTCAACGCGTTGGAAGTCAACGTGAGTTACTTTTGGCTTGAACGGGTGACGTTGCAT
>DMYW01000057.1:0-6642 GCA_003482455.1 Rheinheimera sp.
CACCGAGAATAATGATTAAACGCCGCCACACCGCCATCGCCGACGCAGCCGAAGAGAGCCGGATTTTCAATAATCGGGCGATTTTCTCCTTCTGTTTTGTGGTGGTCTGTTTTGCCATTTTGATTGGCAATTTGTATTACTTGCAGGTGGTCAAATTTGAAGAATATTCGACCCGCGCCGATGGCAACCGCATCAAGTTAGTGCCAATTTCACCAAACCGCGGCATGATTTTCGACCGGCGCGGCAATTTGCTGGCTGAAAACGCGCCGGTGCATTCGATTGAAATCATCCCTGAACAAACGGACGACTTACAGCAAACCGTCGAGAACATTGCTGCGTTGATTGAGATCAGCGACGAACAAAAACAAGCGTTTTTTAAAGAAGTCAAACAGCAACGCCGCTTTAAAAGCATTTCGTTAAAAGAGCAATTAACGGAAGAAGAAGTCGCAAAGCTGGCCGTTCATCTGCACAAACTCAAAGGCGCATCGCTCGAAGCCCGCTTGACGCGATTTTACCCTTACGGCGATGTGCTGACGCATGCACTGGGTTACATCGGCAAAATCAATGAAAAAGAATATAAAAAACTCGACGAACTGAACATCAGCGCCAATTACGCCGCGACACGCGACATCGGCAAAGTCGGCGTGGAAAAATTCTACGAAGACAAACTGCACGGCACAGTGGGTTATCAAGAAGTTGAAGTAAACAACCGCGGGCGCGTCATTCGCACCCTACGTGAACAGCCGGCCGTGTCAGGTGATGATTTATACCTGACACTGGATTTGGGCATGCAACTTAAAGCGCAAGAAATCTTTGGCGAGCGCCGCGGGGCTGTGGTGGTGATGGAACCGAAAACCGGTGCCATTTTGGCGTTTTATTCCAATCCATCATATGACCCAAACCTGTTTGTGCACGGCATCCGCGGTAAAGATTATCGCATGCTGTTAAATTCCCCCGACCGACCACTGGTGAACCGGATGACCCAAGGCGTCTACCCACCAGCCTCGACGGTGAAACCTTTGATGGCCGTGGCAGGCTTGGAACAGGGGATTATCACGGAAGGTACCCGCATCCCAGACCCTGGTTTTTACCGGTTACCCAATGTGTCTCGCCCATGGCGCGACCACATCAAATGGGGGCACGGTTATGTTGACGTCTATACCGGCATCATCAAAAGCTGTGATACCTACTTCTATGATTTGGCATACAAAATGGGCGTTGACCGCATCCATGACTTTATGAGTAAAGTTGGCTATGGCCGTGCCAGCGGCATTGATATCTTTGAAGAATCGACCGGTTTGATGCCCAGTCGCGAATGGAAAAAGGCGCGACGCAAACAATATTGGGGCCCAGGCGATACTATTAATATCGGCATCGGTCAGGGCTTTTGGCAATCAACACCATTGCAACTGGCCATCACCACTGCCACCTTGATCAATAATGGGAAACGCGTGACGCCACGCCTCGGTGAAAGTTTCCGCAATTCCAATACCAACAGCAGCTTGTTATTAGAACCAGAACAAGTTGTCGATGTGGTCAATGAGAACAACTGGACGATTGCCCGCGAAGCGATGCGCCGCACCGCACAAAACGATGGCGGTACCGCGCACGGTGCGTTTTTAGGCGCCACTTACAATCCTGCGGGTAAAACAGGTACGGCGCAGGTCATTAACATCGCCGCCGGTCAAAAATATAACGCCAAGGCCATCGATGAACGACATCGCGATAACGCCTTGTTTATCGGCTTTGCCCCTTATGACAATCCACAAATTGTAGTGTCGGTGATTTTAGAAAACGCCGGCGGTGGTGGATCCAATGCAGCGCCAGTGGCTCGGCAGCTAATGGATTATTATTTCTCTGAACAATTTAACAACCCGCAAATTCCGGATCGGGTCAGCATAGCCAAACAACAAGCCGACCGAGCCAGAGCTTTGGTCGAACGAGAAGCTCGTTATATCGAAGAAGCCGCCGCGGAAAAAGCAGCCCAAGAACAAGCGGCACGGCAACCTGCCACATTACCAACGGTAAGCCCAACAACACCGAACGAGAGCACGCCCCCTGCTGATACGGTAACGCCCACTGCCACAACTGTAGCGAACCCGCCAACAGAAGCAGCAACTACGGAGCCAAACAGCACCAAACCAGAGTCGGTCGACGACGACGAGATGCAAACCGGTGACCCGCGTCGGGCAACGAGTACGGACAGTGCCGCAGATCCTGTCGAGATCCCTGCCCCCCAAGTCGGTGACGATACACCAGCTATCCAAGGTACGCCAACGACCGAGTCGATACCTAGCAACACCGAGTCGGAGCCCACAGAGCAGCCTGCATCAGCAAGCCCTACGCCGCAAGGAGAGCAACCATGACGTTTCAGCAATCCGTATCGCGTTGGACTCGCTGGCATATTGATATACCGTTGTTTTTGGGACTTATGCTCTTGATGACCGTCGCGCTGATCACTTTGTATAGTGCTGATGGTCAGGACTTCGCCATGTTGGAGGCGCAAGCATCTCGTTTAGTGTTCGCGATGTTTGTGATGTTCGGGCTTGCCCAAGTCAATCCAAAAACCTATCAACATTGGAGCTTGCCGCTTTACGTCGCCGGGGTGTTTTTTTTAGTGTTAGTCGAGCTCTTTGGCTACACAGCAAAAGGTGCGACACGCTGGTTAAACCTCGGGTTTACTAAATTCCAGCCCTCGGAAATTATGAAACTTGCGCTGCCGATGGCCGTGGCTTGGTACATGGCCGGACATCCTCTGCCTGCTAGGTTAAAACATGTGGTGATCGCCTTTGTGATTGCGATGGTTCCAACATTACTTATCGCGAAACAACCTGATTTGGGAACATCTATTTTAGTGGCTGTCGCGGGGGTATTTGTGATATTCCTCAGCGGTATGAGCTGGCGAATTATCACCTCGTTATTAGCTTTGCTGGCCGGTTTTATCCCAATTTTGTGGACCTATTTAATGCACGACTACCAACGTGAACGTGTGCTGACCTTGTTTGACGCTGAGCGCGACCCACTGGGTAAGGGCTACCATATCATCCAATCCAAGATTGCTATTGGTTCTGGCGGCGTCGAAGGCAAAGGCTGGTTGCAGGGTACCCAATCACAACTTGAGTTTATTCCGGAGCGCCATACCGACTTTATTTTCGCGGTATTTTCTGAAGAATTCGGTTTGATGGGAAGCGTAGGTTTGTTGGGCATTTATCTGTTTCTAATTGGTCGAGGTTTAATCATCGCGGCAAACGCGCAAGACAATTACAGTAAGATGCTTGCCGGCAGTATTTCCTTGACGTTTTTTGTCTACGTTTTTGTGAATATGGGCATGGTATCTGGTATTCTGCCGGTAGTTGGTGTGCCGTTACCGCTAGTTAGCTATGGCGGCACATCCTTGGTGACCCTCCTAGCTGGTTTTGGCATCTTAATGTCGATCAGTACTCACAAACGGATGTTAGCGAAATCATCATGAGTTTTAAGCAGTCTCGAGCTCTGCAGAGCAGTCTGAAGTGTTGTTTGTTCGGCGTCGTTGTAACACTTACTGCGTGCTCCTCCTCCCCGACTTCATCAACTGGCGGTGGCTACCCGGACCCAAACGCCGGTCGTTATTCACAAGATAAAGACAGCATTCCAATGCGTCGTCCGACTGAACAGGAAATGCAAGACCCAGAGGTCAATATTGAACCGCTGAGTCCAGGTGGCAATAAACCGTATAATATTTACGGCATTAATTATTCACCACGCCTGGATATTCTCGAATACAACGAAGAAGGCACAGCCTCTTGGTATGGCAACAAGTTCCACGGCCATTTAACGTCTAACGGCGAAACCTACAACGTGTTTGCAATGACGGCCGCGCATAAAACCTTGCCATTGCCATCGTACGTCCAAGTCACCAATTTAGCCAACGGCAAAACAGCGGTCGTGCGTGTCAACGACCGCGGCCCATTCCACGATGACCGCATCATGGACTTGTCGTACGCAGCGGCTGTAAAACTTGGGATTTTCCCTGGTGGAACAGGCCGCGTACGGGTCGAGTTGCTAGCATCGCCAGCCATGGCCAATCAAGACGTGATGACCGGTAGTTTGCAACGCCCTGACACCTTTGATATGAAAAGTAGTGTCGATAATGCGCCAAGCCGTTTATCAGCCAGTGAGCCACTGCCATCAACCGGTGTGCAACGTCCAGCAGAATTTGATTTTGGTCCGCAAACGACACAACCAATCGCAACGACACGTCAGACGCCAGCACCAACCCGCCCCGCAGTGACAGCCAGTTCTGCCAGTGGCAACTGCTTTGTGCAGCTTGTGGCTAGTAGCGATCAAGCGAAAGTGCAACGTTTAGGGAACGAAGTTACCCAACAATGGTCTGTTCCTACCAAGGTAGAAAGTGCCAACGGTCTGTTTCGCTTGCTGGCTGGGCCGCTTCAGGCAGCCAAAGCAGCACAATTGCTTGAACAAGTTAAAGCCGTCGCATACCCCAATGCGTATATCCAAAACAAGAAAAACTGTGGTTAATCCCCCAACGCAGAGACATTATTTATGAGTCAATATCGTCGTTTTCTCTTTATCAGCGCCATTTCTTGCGCCAGTACTTTTGTTTCCGCCGATGAAATTCAAGTCACTCCACAAGCCCCGCAAGTTGCGGCAAAAGGCTTTATTTTAATTGATTACGATACTGGCAAAGTACTCGCTGAAGGCAATGCCGACGATAAGTTAGCACCGGCCAGCTTGACCAAAATGATGACGTCTTATGTCATTGGTACTGAGATTAAAAACGGCAATGTAAAAACCACGGACATGGTCACCGTTAGTGAAAATGCGTGGGCCAAACAATATGATGATTCATCGAAGATGTTCATTGAAGTCGGCGCTAAAGTACCGGTGGCTGAACTTAATCGTGGCATCATCATTCAATCTGGCAACGATGCGTGCGTGGCTATGGCCGAACATATCGCCGGAACCGAAGGTGCATTTGTTGAACTGATGAACGCGCATGCCAAACGCTTAGGGATGAACGACACGCATTATGTCAACGTCCACGGTTTGCCCGATGAAACTCAGCGCACCACACCACGTGATATGGCGAAGTTATCACAAGCCTTGATCCGCGATGTTCCTGACGAATATGCGATCTATGCGCAAAAGGAATTCGTGTTTAATGGCATCAAACAATACAACCGCAACGGGTTATTGTGGGACACCAGTTTAAACGTTGACGGTATTAAAACAGGGCATACTTCGGAAGCAGGCTACAGCCTAATTGCCTCAGCAACTAAAGACGGTATGCGGTTAATTTCTGTAGTTATGGGTACAGACAGTGCCAAAACACGTGAAGCAGAAAACAAAAAATTACTCACCTATGGTTTCCGCTTCTTTGAAACCTTTTCACCCTATAAAGCCGGTGAACAATTTGCCGAACAGCGCGTATGGATGGGCACCAAAGAGACGATTAGTTTAGGGGTTTTGGAACACACGCCAATCACCTTGCAACGAGGCCAACGGAAAAACTTGAAAGCTGATTTCAAATTGGACCATGAGTTAGTCGCCCCTATCGCAAAAGGTCAAGTAGTTGGCAAAGTCTACTTAAAACTGAAAGACGAAGATGTTGCTGAATTCCCACTCGTTGCGTTGGAAGATATTGAAGAAGGTGGCATTTTCAGCCGGATGGTTGACTATATCAAAATGCAACTGCAATAAGTCTGGCGCTTTTTTGCGAAAAAACTGAAAAGTCCCGGCACGTCCCGGGACTTTTTGCTATCATGGCGGCCGTTTTTTTTGCCATTCACCGAGGAGTTTCACCATGGTTCAAGTGGTCAAAGACACCAAATTCGACGAATTGTTGCAGTTCCCATGCAGCTTAACGTTTAAAGTCATGGGGATCGCCCACGATGATTTAGTCCCTCAAATCATCAGTACATTACACATCCATGCTGGCCCGAATGACTATTCGCCGTCGATCAAACCATCGAGCAAAGGCAATTATCATTCAGTTGCCGTGAAAGTCACAGTCACTAGTAAAGAACACATCGAATTGCTGTACACCGAACTTAGCAAGCTCGAGTTGGTTCGATACGTACTTTAGGTCGAGGACTCAAGCGTGGTTTCAGCACAAGCATTAATCATCCGTGATCTCGGTTTGGTCGACTACCAAGACACGTGGCAGCGCATGCAGCAGTTCACGGATTTGCGCGACGATTCAGTGATTGATGAAATTTGGCTGTTAGAACATCCCCCAGTTTTTACCCAAGGGCAAGCCGGCAAAGCAGAACATCTGCTATTCCCTGGCGAGATCCCTGTGGTGCAGGTCGACCGCGGTGGTCAAGTGACGTACCATGGCCCAGGTCAGTTAGTCGCTTATGTTTTACTCAACATCAAACGTCGTAACGTCGGTGTGCGCGCTTTGGTCACTTTGATTGAACAAGCGATCATCGATACACTCGCCGCCTGTGATATAGCTGTGTATGCCAAAGCGGATGCGCCGGGTGTGTACCACAACGAGCAAAAAGTCGCGTCCTTGGGGCTTCGCGTGCGCAAAGGCTGCACATTCCATGGCTTAGCGCTGAATGTAGCGATGGATTTGTCACCGTTTAAACGAATTAATCCATGCGGCTATGCCGGCATGGAAATGACACAGACCAG
>DMYW01000057.1:6824-12604 GCA_003482455.1 Rheinheimera sp.
GCAAAACAATTGCTGGCTCAACAATTTATTCGTCTGCTTGATGTAACAGACGTTCAATTTCAAACAGGGTTTTCACAGCATGACTAAATCTGCCCGTATGGAGCCAGGCGTTAAACTACGTGACGCTGAAAAAATGGCGCTGATCCCAGTGAAAGTGTTACCAACTGAACCTGCAAAAATGCTGCGCAAGCCAGAGTGGCTGAAGATTAAGTTGCCGCGTAGCTCTGAGCGCATTGATGAAATCAAAGGCGCTATGCGCAAGCATGGTCTGCATTCAGTGTGTGAAGAAGCATCCTGCCCTAACCTTGCTGAATGTTTTAACCACGGTACGGCCACCTTTATGATTTTGGGCGCCATCTGCACGCGCCGCTGTCCTTTCTGTGATGTTGCACATGGCCGTCCATTGCCACCAAGCGCTGAGGAACCCGAAAAACTGGCGCTGACCATCAAAGACATGAAGCTGAAATATGTGGTGATCACGTCGGTTGACCGTGACGACCTACGCGACGGCGGCGCCCAGCACTTCGCCGATTGTATCAGCGCAATTCGCCGCGAAAGTCCAAGTATTCAAATCGAGACGTTGGTGCCTGATTTCCGTGGTCGTATGGATACAGCATTGAATGTGTTGCAAGTATCGCCACCCGATGTGTTTAACCACAACTTGGAAACGGCGCCACGTCTATACAAGCTGGCACGCCCAGGTGCCGACTACAAGTGGTCGTTAGAGTTACTGCGTCGCTTCAAAGAAATGCATCCAAGCATTCCAACCAAATCAGGCCTGATGGTCGGTTTAGGTGAAACGACTGAAGAGATCCTCGAAGTGATGCGTGATCTACGCGCCCACAACGTCGATATGCTGACTGTTGGCCAATATCTGCAACCTAGCAAGCACCATCTGCCAGTCCGCCGTTATGTGTCTCCTGCAGAGTTTGATGAAATCGCGCGTCAAGGCTACGAAATGGGCTTTAAACATGTAGCGGCAGGTCCGTTTGTTCGCTCCAGCTATCATGCAGATCGACAAGCCGCTGGCGAAGACATTGTCAGCCACTACAAAGGTTAAATTTCCTTGTTCGTAAAAAACGCCAGCAGTCGCTGGCGTTTTTATTGCTAGCGTTAACAGTCTGTTTTTTTTAAGCAAAACAGCCTATGCTAGTAAAAAATTCAGGGGAAATCAGCATGGACAATCGTCGCTTCAGTCGTATTTTATTCAGCAGTGAAGCTGCATTGGAGCAAGATCAACAAGTGTTTCATACGTCCGTGTTGGACCTATCGCTCAAAGGCGCCTTAATCAGTCGTCCCGCGGCTTGGAGCGGCATAGTCGGTAGTCACGGCGTCTTACGCTTCAAATTGGATCAATCCGAGTTGGAGCTGGTGATGGAAGTCGCCATTGCTCACACTCATGAACAGACGCTTGGATTGCGTTGTGAGCGGATTGATATCGATAGCGCCAGCCACTTACGCCGTCTGTTAGAGCTAAATTTAGGGGATGCTGACTTGTTATCCCGTGAACTTAGCGAGTTATCGAACCACAGCCTGAGTTGATTCTGTTGGCACTTGTGACTTAGCAAGTGCCTGTTGTGCGGCCGGATAACCAATCTGCGCCGCTTTCCGCAATAACATTTGATAGGTCTGCAATTCCCCTCGCCGCTTTGCCTCCACCGCCAACAAATACTGCGCAGGCAATATCTCTGCCGTGCGCTGTAGTGATTTCGCAATCAATTGCACATACAACGGGGGAAGCGGATATTCATAGTGCTGCAAGCTCGTCACGGACGCGACTGGTCGCCAAGCCGATAGACCTACCGCTTTACAACTGTCTACCGGCGTTAATTCGATCGGCTGCTTGATCTGCCAATGCTCACGCCATTTTTCGACATCTTGTCGTGAAAACAACAGATTAGGTGTGATTCTGCCGGGTTGACATTCATCAGCGGCTACTGCGGCATGCAGCGGATACTCATCAATAAAACCAAAGGCATGGCTCAATTCATGATTCAACAAAGACCATTCAGCATTTTGTGGTGCCAATAAAAAACCATTGTTGTAGTTGGCTTTACCTTGCCCACCGAGGACTAACCACACAGGATGCGACGACTGCGCGACCAGCGGTTCTAACTCCTTTAATTGACATTGCAAACGACCTGCCTCGGTGCAAGCAAGTCGACGACTGTCAATCAACACTGGAGTTGCAAAGCAAATAGGCAATGCAGACAAGGCTTGCTGCTGCCAACTCGCTTGCAGTTGCTGCCATTGCTTAATCGAACGCAGATCAGATAACACAGGCTGCACCGTCAACGCGCATTCCCTTGCATCGGATGCCTGTAGTGACCGCAGCACGTTTTGTTGCGCTGACTGGCCAACAAAGTCCCAAAACCCCAATTGCTGCGCGGCTTGTTCTTTGACAGCACCGGCAGGTAATCCCTGCCACCACGCAGCTAATGCGACACTTGGCCGCTGCAATCTTTGTTGCAGCATGATCGTCTTATCAATCGCAGCGGTAAAGCCAAGTTCAGCGCTGCGCTGATAAAGCTGAAACGCTTGGTCATCAAGCTGCTGCGCTTCTGCACGTGCAGCTTGCTCAAAAGACAACGCACCAGGTTGCTGACGCGGCGCATCATCGCAACCTAAGAACAAAAACAAAAAAAGCCAGCAAGCTGGCTTTTTGGATAGACCAACGTTAATGCTCTGCACTGCCACGTTCAACAACCTCAGCTCGTAACCGATTTAACTCGATACGCGCATAGCGATGCTCAATAAACTCATAAACATTGGTACTCAGCGCCATCTTCAAATAATCGGCCGCCCGAGTCGGTTGATTTTGCAATGCGTGCCACTTAGCCAGATAGAAATACAACTCGCACAAGCGCTCCGCCAATTGTTGCGGCGATTCTGTTTGCTCAGTTGCGACTGCAATCAGCTGTTGTTCCGTGATTTCGCCTAAATAAAACGCGACAATTTGCACAGCCCATTGCTTTTGGTCAAGTGTAGCCTTTGACGCCTTTAGCGCTTTCAACGCTAGTTCTTGCGATTGATTCGACTCGCCAATAAACCGCCACAAAGCACGATATGGATCTGTCGGCTCAAACTGCTGGAACTTCACAAAATCAGCCACCGCCAATTCATTTTTGCCATCATACATCAGTGCTATGCCGCGATTGAGATAGGCAAACTGATAGTTTTGGTTGAACTCGAGCGCGGTATCAAACGATTCAAACGCTTGGTCAAAATCGGCGGTTAACGTTTGGTGAATACCAATAAAGTTGTAGGCATCGGCGAAATCAGGCTTTAGCTTGACTGCTCGCGTCATATCTAACCGTCCAAGCGCATATAAACCAACACTGGTATAAAGCACGCCACGATCATAATACAAACGAGCTAAATCAGCCGGGGCTAATTTGGCTGAGCTAATGATCTCTGAAATGCGCGCAATAGCGATCTCTGTTTGTAATGGAATTTCAAGCGGTTCAGGTTGTGCTTGGTGTTCAACCAGCACACCCGCTGCTGGCGCAGCCGGAGTTGACTGGCAGGCAGCAAGCCCTGTGCACAAGCACAGGGCAGCTACTAAGCGAAGATTAAGCTTCAGTTGCATTGGTTGCTTCTGGTTTAGCCATCGCTTCTTTGATGCTCAAGCGAACGCGACCTTGTTTGTCCACTTCCAGCACTTTAACTTTCACTTTTTGACCGACTTGCAGGTAATCCGCGACGTTGTTCACACGTTCTTCAGAGATTTGAGAAATGTGAACTAAGCCGTCTTTGCCTGGCAGTACGTTAACGAACGCGCCGAAATCAACGATGCGAACCACGTCACCTTCGTAAACTTGGCCAACTTCGATTTCCGCTGTGATAGCTTCGATACGAGCGATCGCGATGTTCGCTTGTTTCGAGTTCGTCGCAGCGATTTTGACGGTACCGTCATCTTCGATTTCGATTTGCGTGCCTGATTCTTCAGTGATCTGACGGATCACAGCGCCGCCTTTACCAATCACGTCGCGGATCTTCTCTGGATTGATATTCAGAGTGTAGATACGTGGCGCATGTTCAGATAAGTCTGGACGATGTGTGCTGATGGCTGAATCCATCACGTTCAGAATGTGCAGACGCGCAGCTTTCGCTTGTTTTAAAGCGATTTTCATAATTTCAGGTGTAATACCTTCAATCTTGATGTCCATTTGCAGTGCAGTAATACCACCTGTGGTACCAGCCACTTTAAAGTCCATATCACCTAAGTGGTCTTCGTCACCTAAGATGTCTGACAGAACAACAAACTTGTCACCTTCCAACACCAAGCCCATCGCGATACCAGCAACAGATGCCTTGATTGGCACGCCAGCATCCATCAATGCCAGTGATGAACCACAGACAGAAGCCATTGAGCTTGAGCCGTTTGATTCAGTGATTTCAGATACCATACGCACTGTGTACGGGAAGGTATCGAATTCTGGCATAACCGCTTGCACACCACGTTTAGCCAAACGACCGTGACCGATTTCACGACGTTTTGGCGAACCGACCATGCCAGTTTCACCAACTGAGAACGGCGGGAAGTTGTAGTGGAACAAGAAAGTATCAGTTTTATCTGACAGTAAGTCATCGACAGTTTGTGCATCACGTGCTGTACCTAAAGTACAAGTCACCAGCGCTTGTGTTTCACCACGCGTGAACAGTGCTGAACCGTGAGTACGTGGCAGTAGGCCTGTGGCAACTGACAGCGCCCGGATCATTTCGTTGTCACGACCATCGATACGTGGCTCGCCTGCGATGATGCGGCTACGGACGATTTTTGATTCCAAATTATGGAAAATCTCGCCTGCTTCAGTTTCGTTCAGTGACGCGCCTTCAGCTAATTCAGCTTTTAATTGAGCAATCACCGCCGATTTGATTTCACCGATGCGCTCATAACGTTTTGCTTTTTCGGTAATACGGTACGCAGCGCCAACGTCTGCAGAGGCCAATTCAGCGATGCGAGCAATTAACACATCGTTTTTCGCTGGAGCAACCCAGTTCCACGCTGGTTTACCGGCTTCAGCTGCAAACTCTGCAATCGCATTGATCGCAGCTTGCATTTGCTCGTGACCATAAACCACTGCGCCTAACATTACATCTTCAGCTAACACTTCAGCTTCAGATTCAACCATTAACACAGCGTTTTTGGTACCAGCGACGACTAAATCTAATTTCGATGTTTTCAGTTCGTCTTCTGACGGGTTCAACACATATTGATCATTGATATAACCAACACGGGCTGCACCTAATGGACCGCTGAATGGGATACCAGAGATAGCCAACGCTGCTGAAGTACCCAGAATCGAGATGATATCTGGTTGAATTTCTGGTTGAACTGATACCACTGTCGCGATGACTTGAACTTCGTTAGTGAAGCCTTCAGGGAACAGTGGACGAATTGGACGGTCAATCAAACGAGAGATCAAAGTTTCGCCTTCGCTTGGACGACCTTCGCGCTTGAAGAAACCACCTGGAATGCGACCTGCCGCATACATTTTTTCTTGGTAGTTAACCGTCAACGGGAAGAAATCTTGACCTGGTTTTGGTTCTTTTTTACCAACAACTGTCACTAAAACAGAGGTATCACCCATGCTGGCCAATACTGCACCGTCAGCTTGACGCGCAATAACGCCGGTTTCTAATGTCACTGTATGTTGGCCAAACTGGAATGATTTTACGATTGGATTCACGTGTATTATTTCCTTTCTTGATGTCGCGTGATTACTGGCACCGGGCGGGCCACGACGCGGATAATTTTTGGTTCTTTTTGCGCCGAA
>DMYW01000003.1 GCA_003482455.1 Rheinheimera sp.
TCGAAGGCAAAGTCGGCATGTATGTCTGCGGTATTACTATTTATGACTTCTGTCACGTCGGGCATGCG
Source organism: Rheinheimera sp. (assembly GCA_003482455.1). Lineage (GTDB taxonomy): Bacteria > Pseudomonadota > Gammaproteobacteria > Enterobacterales > Alteromonadaceae > Pararheinheimera. Next base: position 69 of record DMYW01000003.1, read on the forward strand.
CGTACCTATGTGGCGTTTGACGTGATGAACCGCTATTTGCGGTTTTCAGGTTATGATGTGACCTATGTGCGTAATATCACGGATGTCGATGACAAAATCATTCGCCGAGCCAATGAAAATGGCGAATCGTGTGATGATTTAACGGCTCGTTACACCAAAGCCATGCATGATGACTTCAAGGCGCTGAATTTGTTGCCAGCCGACATCGAGCCACGCGTCACCACGCACATGCACGAAATCATCGAACTGATTGAAACCTTAATCGCGAAAAAACACGCATACGTGGCAAGCAACGGCGATGTGATGTTTGATGTGTCGACCTTTGAACAATACGGTCGTTTGAGCCAACAGAATTTAGAGATGTTACAAGCCGGTGCGCGGGTGGAAGTGGATACCGCCAAAGACGACCCACTGGACTTTGTGCTGTGGAAAATGGCCAAGCCTGGCGAGCCAAGCTGGCAGTCACCATGGGGCGACGGTCGTCCAGGTTGGCACATTGAGTGTTCTGCGATGAGCGCTAAACATTTGGGCCAGCATTTTGATATCCACGGCGGTGGCTCAGACTTGCAGTTCCCGCACCATGAAAATGAAATTGCCCAAAGCTGCTGCGCTCACGACACGCCGTATGTGAATACCTGGATCCATACGGGGATGGTGCAAGTCGACAAAGAGAAAATGTCCAAGTCACTGGGCAACTTCTTTACCGTGAAAGACGTGCTGGCTGAATACAACCGCGAGTCAGTGCGTTATTTCTTGATCTCTAGCCACTATCGCAGCCAGTTGAACTACTCGAAAGAGAACTTGCAACAAGCGCATGCGGCGTTAGGACGCCTGTACACAGCGCTGCGCGGTATTACGCCGGTAGCGCAGCCATCGCTGAACAATAGCTATGTCGAGCAATTCAAAGCTGCGATGGACGATGATTTCAACACGGCCTTGGCTCTTCCTGTGCTGTTTGAATTGGCGCGGGATATCAATAAAGAAAAAGACACCGACAGTGTCAAAGCCGCTGAGTTGGCAGGCTTGTTAATCCACTTAGGTGAAGTGTTGGGGATTTTGCAAGGCGATGCCGAAGCCTTCTTGCAAGCCGGCGGCTCTGATGATGATGTAGCCGAGATTGAAGCACTGATCGCCAGCCGTAACGCCGCCCGCGCGGCTAAAGATTGGGCGGCGGCCGATGCTGCCCGCGCTGCGCTGACTGCCAAAGGCATCATTGTTGAAGATAAAAACGGTGTCACTAGCTGGCGCCGCGGTTAATGCCGGTGACTTAAGTTATTCATGACAATAAAAAACGCGGCATCAGCCGCGTTTTTTTATGGCTCTAAATCCGCATGAGTTACACGTCGTGGAACTGCTCACAGGCTTCAAGCGTGTTTTCAATTAAACAAGCCACTGTCATAGGGCCAACGCCACCTGGTACAGGCGTAATGAAGCGAGCGTGTTGCTCCGCTTTGGCAAATTCCACATCACCGACTAACTTGCCGCTTTCGAGGCGGTTAATGCCGACGTCGATAACTAGGGCGCCTGGTTTAATCCAATCGCCTGGAATAAATTCCGGTTTACCGACAGCCACCACGACTAAATCCGCACGGCGCACTTGTTGCTCTAAATCTTTGGTAAAACGATGGCAAATAGTTGTGGTGCAGCCTGCCAACAGCAGCTCAAGAGCCATCGGGCGACCGACGATGTTCGATGCGCCAACCACCACGGCATCCATACCACGAATTTGCACGCCTGTAGATTGCAAAAGCTTGATGATGCCTTTTGGTGTACATGGGCGCAGGGCAGGGATGCGCTGGGCTAAGCGGCCGATATTGTAAGGATGAAAGCCATCTACGTCTTTTAGTGGGTGAATGCGCTCTAAGATTGCCGATGCATCGAGGCCTGCCGGCAGTGGCAACTGTACCAAAATGCCATCGACGTTTTTATCGGCGTTGAGTTGGTCAATTAAATCGATCAGTTGCTGCTGTTTGGTATCGGCGGGTAAGTCGTAGGAGAACTGTACAAAACCCACTTCTTCGCATGCTTTGCGTTTGCTACCGACGTAAACCTGCGATGCAGGATCTTGACCGACGAGAACCACTGCAAGGCCCGGAGCGCGCTTGCCTGCGGCGATACGCTGCTGCACGCGCAGTGCGACTTGATTGCGAGTCGCTTGCGCGATCGCCTTACCATCAATAATTTGAGCTGCCATAAATCTGCCTGTGATCTTTAAAAAAATACTGCTCGTATTGTCGCATAACTGGCTGTTTGCTGCCACTTTGCCACGGCGGAGACTTTTGTAAAGGAGCTGCATCTATCTGAAGAAACCAGTTGATTTTGGTGAAAATTTCGCTGATTTGCTGCTGTTTTCAGCAGATAAAACGTCAGGGGTTCAAATAATAGGCAAACGAGCACTTGTAGCTAAAAAATCGTTTGACGGTGTCGGTAACGGGTTGTAATATTG
>DMYW01000055.1:0-31489 GCA_003482455.1 Rheinheimera sp.
CTTGAAGTGAAGAAAACACTGGACAGCTCACGCATGCAAGATGCGATGTACAAGTTCGAACGTTATGAAGCCAAAATCGACAACTTAGAAGCGCAAGTGGAAGCCTATGACTTAGGCAAAAAAACGCTGCGTGATGAGTTTGCAGAACTTGCGGCGCAAGACAAAATTGACTCAGAACTGGCGGCATTAAAAGCCAAAATGAACAAAGACACCAACGCCTGAGTTCAGGCGTTTTCAAGGAGTAATGAATCATGCCAGTAACTGAAGCGTTTTCTATCCCGATTATCATGTTCATGATTTTTGTGGCACCGCTGTGGGTGATCATGCATTACCGCAGCAAGCGCAAAATGTCGGAAGGATTGTCGGATAGTGAAATTGCCCAACTGAACGATTTGTCAGCGCGGGCGGAGCGGATGGCAGACCGGATTAAAACTCTGGAAGCTATTTTAGATGCGGAGTCACCAAACTGGAGACGCAAACATGACTAGAGTCAAACGCGAGTTATTGCGCGATGATCGCAACGGCAAAGTTGCCGGGATCTGCGCCGGCCTTGCTGATTATTTTGGCTGGGAGCTGTGGTTGATCCGCATCGTGCTAGTAGCCTCTGTGCTGATGGGGTTCGGTGGTTTCTTAGTCGTGCTGTACATCGCGGGTTGGTTCGTTCTGGAGAAAAAGTCGGTCGCGGAACGCCGTACGGGCAATGCCGCGTCAGCGGGCTTCTCAACTGAGCAATATCAAACATCGGCGGTGGTCGATCGCCCAGTAGAGTTGAAAACTCGCGTTTGGCAACGCGGTGAATCTCCACGCCAAGCACTGTTGCATTTGAATCAACAGTTTGAGCATATCGAACAGCGTATCCGCAGTATCGAAACGTATGTGACGTCCAACAAATACCAGTTGGATCGTGAAATCAGTCGGCTGTAAGGCCAAGGCCTGGAGCCGACTTGATGGATTGGTTATCAACCGTTCGTAATGCCGGCCGCGAGGCCGGTCAGCGAGTGCTAAAGAAACACCTAAGGCTTGGCGTGACTGGATTAAGTGGCGCCGGCAAAACCGCATTAATCACCAGTCTTGTTCACCAACTCACGCGGCCAGACAGTGCAAAGCAACTAAGTTTATGGCCGGTTGCTCGACACGAGCGTTTGTTAGGCGCGCAAATTCTCCCCGCGCAAGATGCCACCAAGCCGCGTTTTCCGTTTGAACAAAATTTACAGCAAATCCTTGCCGGGCAGTGGCCCGAATCAACGACCGGTTATAGTCAATTATCTTTGCTGGTGCGCGTGCAGCAAGCGCATTCGTGGCTTGAGCACTTTGCGCCTTTTCAAGAATTGCAGATTGATTTGATTGATTATCCTGGCGAGTGGCTGCTTGATTTGCCGATGCTGCAATTAAGTTTTGCTCAGTGGTCTGCACAAAGTTGGCAACGCTTCGCACAGCCCCCTTATCAAGCACTCTCCGACGTCTTTGTTGGCGAATTGCAGCAAATCTGCCAGCAAGGTTTATCCGAGTTAACCTTAGCGCAAGCGGTACAGCGGTATACCGAATTCTTACAGCAATTACGGCAAGCGCATTCGCTGATATTGCAACCCGGTCGTTTATTGCAACCCGGTCATCTGCAAGGGACGCCTCTGCTGAATTTGTTGCCACTTCCGCCTTGGTTTGGCGAGCAATTTCCCCAATGGCAGGCGCGACTGACAGAGCAATTTGCGCTGTACCAACAACAGGTTATTCAGCCGTTTTACCGTGAACATTTTGCCAAACTAGACAGGCAAATTGTGCTCGTTGATGCATTGTCGGTACTCAATCATGGCTATCAAAGCTTGCTGGAGTTGCAGCAAGCATTGCTATGCATTCAGCAGCATTTTCATTACGGTCCGCAAGGATTTTGGCAGCGCTTGTTTGCTCCTCGCATCGACAAAGTCGCACTCGTTGCATCTAAAGCGGACCAGTTGACGCCCGAACAGCATCGGAATTTAAGTTTGTTTTTGCAGCAATTGCTGCAACAAAGTCAGGCGCAACAAAAGTTCGCCGGTTGCGAGTCCTTGGTGTTGGTTGCGGCAAGTGTGATATGCAGTGTGCAAGGACAAGTTCAAACAGGCGGGGGTGTCATGCCTTGTCTGCAAGGAAAAAGCAAAGCGACCGGTGGAATGCTGACGTTGTTTCCTGGCGAAGTGCCGATTTCAATGCCCTCTGCGGCGGTGTTTGCGCATCATCAGTTTAATTTTCCTGAATTATTGCCGCTTGGCCAGCAGTGTGATGCGATGCGATTTGATCAGCTGCTGCAGTTTTTGATTGGAGATCGATTTACATGACCGAATTCAAATCAAGCCAACGTTTTGCGCATGATCAGTTTCAAACCGAGCGACAACCACTTACAGACACCCCGTTAACAGCAGAGTTGCAGGTGAGCCAAGCATACGACGAGGCGAAGTTTCTGCCAGTGGCACAGCATGAGGAGCCACAGCTTCCGCTGTCAATTGCCGCCGCTAAACCTTGGTCGCGCGGCTTTAAAGCATTCGCCGGATTGACCGCCACCTACGCGCTGGTCGAATGGGGAATCTGGCTGTGGCACAGCGTGCAACAACATTGGCTCATAGGTGGGCTTGCTGTCAGTATCAGTGTGCTCGCCGCAGGATTGCTGGGGCGCTTTTGCTGGCGCTTGCGGGGCAATCGACAACAATTGCAGCGCCGCGCCTTTCTACGTGAACGTTGGCAAGGCTGTGATAGTCGCGCCGTCGCGGAGGATATAACGCACCAGACGGCGATGCAGTTACAGCAATCACAGCATTGGATGCAGCAAAAAACCGCCTGTCCAGAACATTACAATGGGCCTGAGGTGTTGGCTTGGTTTGATGCTCAGCTGCTGGAGCCGATTGACCAGCAAGTTACAGCGCTGAGCCGACAAGCTGCGCTGCAAACCGGCGTCGCTGTGGCGCTAAGCCCGTTTGCACTGGCCGATATGCTGATAGTCGCATGGCGTGGCCAAACGTTGATTTCACAAATAGCGCAAGCTTATGGCGCAGAGCCTGATGCATGGTTGCGTTGGTCTCTGTTAAAGCAACATGTGCAAAACGTGGTGCTTGCCGGCAGTGCCGAAATGCTGACCGATGTGGCCAGTGATTTTTTCAGCGCAGAACTTGCGGGTAAAGTATCGGTGCGTGCCGGTCAAGGTGTACTGGCGGGCGCTTTGATGTTGCGCCTAGCGCAGTCAGCTTGCTCTCAGTTTCGGCCTGCGCCGCTAGGTCTTGCTAACAACTTCAACTCACGGCAAGTCTTAACGGAACTGCTGCAACGTTTGCGCGCACCTGCAAACTAAAATTTACAAAATGCACTGCTCCAGCCTGAATGACAGATTGCTAGTTCAGGCGGAGAGATGTCTGTATGCCTTGTTCTGTTTATAACTAATTTGTTGTGATTAGAAAAAAATCATCTTACAAACAGGCATTACCCTATGAGCAGTAACCCAATCGACAGCGCGTGCGCCCGCATGCCAAGCAGCCAAGCGACACCAGATCACAGTGCAATGCACGCCGAAACCTTATGTGTACACGCCGGAAAAGTTCGCGATGCCCAATATGGTGCACTCGCCACGCCTTTGTACCAAACCTCAACCTTTGTGTTTGAAAACGCTGAACAAGGCGCCGCCCGTTTCGCAGGCGAAGAAGCTGGGTTCATTTACACACGGCTGGGCAACCCAACCACGCGCGAGCTTGAATTAAAAGTCGCGGCGCTGGAAGGGATGGAAGATGCGGCGGCGACGGCAACCGGCATGGGCGCTGTGTCTGCGGCGACCATGGCGTTTTTGCAGCAGGGCGACCACATGGTGTGCAGCAAGGCTGTCTATGGCTGCAGCTTTGCCTTGTTTCATCACATGTTCGCGCGTTATGGCATTGAAGTAACTTTTGTGGATATGACTGACCATGCGGCGGTTCGCGCAGCCATTCAGCCCAACACTAAAATGCTGTTTGCGGAGACGCCGATCAATCCGAATCTAGTGGTGCTCGACTTAGCGTTTTTAGGTGCTTTGTGCCAAGAACATGGTATCAAATCGGTGATCGACAATACCTTCTTAACCCCGCTGTTGCAGCGTCCAAAAGACTTCGGGGTCGATATCGTCATCCACAGTGCTACCAAGTATTTAAACGGTCACGGTGACGTCGTTGCGGGCATCATCTGCTCGGATGCAGAAACCATTAAAACCATCAAATTAACCACGCTGAAAGACATGGGCGCAACGATAAGCCCGCATGATGCTTGGCTGATTATCCGCGGCTTAAAAACCTTGTCAGTGCGGATGGAACGTCACTGCAGCAATGCGCAAAAAGTGGCTGAATTCTTAAACCAGCATCCGGCGATCGCAACCGTGTATTACCCGGGCTTACCCAATCATGCGGGTTATAAATTCATTGGTAAGCAGATGAAAGCGGCCGGTGGCGTGTTGGCGTTTGAACTGAAAGGTACCTTGGACGACGGACGTTATTTTATCAATCAATGTCAGCTGTTAAGCCTTGCGGTGTCGCTTGGTGATGCGGAATCGCTGATCCAGCACCCCGCGTCCATGACGCACAGTCCCTACAGTCCGGAAGAGCGTCGTGCAGCGGGGATCAGTGATGGCCTGATCCGAATTTCCGTGGGGTTAGAGCATGTCGATGACATCATTGCAGACCTGCAGCAAGCCTTGGTAAAGATGCAGTTACAGCAAAAATAGCTGTTTAAATTCAAGGTGATAGCGTGATGCCTTGGGTTTGGTGTAATCAAAGTTTTACAGCTGAAAACCAATAAAATTGGCCTGTTGAGTTAACAGGCCAAGTTCAAATCGTTAGCATGCGCCCATCTGCCCAAAAGCAAAAACTATCAGGGCAAGCCAAATTCACAGGAATTTTAGATGACAACCTACGTATCCAAACAATCGGATGCCAATGGCTTTATTCATTGGACTGACGATGAGAACCAAATTTGGTCTGAGTTGATGCAACGCCAACTGGCATGCATTCAAGGCAAAGCCTGTAACGAATACCATGATGGCCTTAAAAAGCTGAATTTACCCACAGATCGCATCCCGCAATTGGCTGAACTGAACAAAGTTCTGCTAGAAACCACCGGCTGGCAAGTGGCTGAAGTACCGGCCTTGATTAACTTCGACAAGTTTTTCCAGTTGCTGGCGGATAAAAAATTCCCTGTGGCGACTTTTATCAGAAGCCGCGAGGAATTTGATTACCTGCAAGAGCCAGATGTCTTTCACGAAATTTTTGGCCACTGCGCTATGTTGACCAACCCTGATTTTGCTGCATTTACTCATGCGTATGGCAAACTGGGTTTGACGGCCAGCAAAGAAGACCGCGTGTATTTAGCTCGCCTGTACTGGTTCACGGTGGAGTTTGGTCTGCTGGATACGCCGGAAGGCCTGCGCATTTATGGTGGCGGTATTTTGTCATCGCCAGGCGAGACGCAATATGCGATGCACTCCGACGTGCCAGAGCGTAAAGTTCTCGATGTGGTTGATGTGCTGCGCACGCCGTATCGTATTGATATCATGCAGCCAATTTACTTCCGCATTCAAAGCATTCGTCAGCTGTTTGACATTGCGCAAATGGATTTAATGGCGTTGGTGCAACAAGCAAAAGCCCTTGGCTTACATGCACCTAAGTTTCCGCCAAAACAGAAAAAAGCATCGTAAATCACAGGAAAAATCATGTCTGAGTTAACCGCCTTAAAATGTGAAGCGTGTCGTGCTGATGCACCACGTGTGTCTGACGACGAATTGCCAGAGCTGATGCGCATGATCCCAGATTGGACGCCGGTCGTTCGGGATGGCATTTTGCAACTCGAGCGCGAGTTCAAATTCAAGAATTTCAAATTAGCTTGGGCCTTTCATCAGAAAGTCGCCGAAATGGCTGAAGTAGAAGGCCATCACCCAGCGTTATTGTTAGAGTGGGGCAAATTGACCGTGACTTGGTGGTCGCATTCAATCAAAGGCCTGCATAAAAACGACTTTATCTGCGCTGCGAAAACAGATGCACTACTTGGCTAAGCTAAGTGCTTGATCGAAAAAGAAGCTGCCTCGGCAGCTTTTTTTATGCTTTTTAGCCTAACGTGGATGACAAATCGGGATTTGTTCATAATAGTTTACAAAAGTGCTGGGCGAATGCGCAGTGCTTGCCGTATGATGGCGCCAACCCCCGTTTGATAGGACCCCGTTACGATGCGTCTTGAAATTCATTGCCAGGACAGGTTGGGTATCGCTCAAGAAGTCCTGAATATCCTTGTCAGTTACCGGATTGACTTACGCGGTATTGAAGTTGATCCCAGTTTAGGCCGCATGTTTGTGGCATTCCCCAGTGTCGATTTTGAACGTTTTCAAGAGCTTATGGCGAAAATCCGCCGCATCCCCGGCGTGGATGATGTCAAAACGACGGCTTTTATGCCGTCCGAGCGCGAACACAACGAACTGACAACCTTGTTAAGCACCCTGCCTGATGGCGTGATAGCCATTGATACCAAAGGCGTCGTGACGGTGGTCAATGAAGCAGCGCTTGAAGCCATGGCGCTAACGCGTACTGACGTGGCGGGGCAGCCACTTTCACCGATTGTGAAGGGGTTCAACTTTACGCGCTGGCTGGAAGGCGACGATGTGCTGGCGCAAACCCGTAAAATCGAGATCCACGGCAAACGATTTATCGCTGACATTTTGCCGGTGAATGTGCCTGCCGATGGCGGCCGTGAAATTTTGGCCGGTGCGGTCATTAACTTGAAATCGGAAAGCCGACTTGGCGAGCAAATGGTCGCTTTTAAAAAGGGTGACAGTGAAAGCTTCAATAGCATGCAGGCGAACTCGAATTTGATGCGCCGAGTGATCCGCGAAGCGAAAAAGATGGCACAGTTGGACGCGCCGATTTTGATCACTGGCGAAACCGGCACCGGCAAGGAGTTATTAGCACGTGCTTGTCATGGCGCAAGTAGCCGCACCGGCAAACCATTTTTGGCGGTCAACTGTGCGGCACTGCCAGATAACGTCGCCGAGTCTGAGTTATTCGGCTATGGCCCGAATGCGTTTCCAGGCACAGTAGAAGGTAAAAAAGGCATTTTTGAGCAAGCCAACAAAGGTACTGTGTTTTTAGATGAAATTGGTGAGATGTCACGTGACATTCAAACCAAGCTGCTACGGTTTTTACAAGATGGCAGTTTCCGTCGTGTCGCCGACGAAAACGAAGTCAAAGTGGATGTACGGGTCATTTGCACCACGCAAAAAGACTTACCCGCCATGGTGCAAGAGGGCCGCTTTCGCGAAGACTTGTATTATCGCTTGAACGTTTTGACGTTAGCGTTACCGCCATTGCGAGAGCGCAAACAAGACGTGATCCCACTCGCCGAGTTTTTTATTGCGCGCTTGTCGGCGCGTTTAGGGCGCAAACCACCAAGATTGACCGAGACCTGTGCGGCGTTTATCCAACAGTATCCATGGCCTGGCAACGTACGGCAGTTAGAAAATGCCTTGTACCGTGCGGTCACGTTATTGGAAGGCAATGAACTAGACAAAGACCACTTGCAGTTACCAAGCTACACCAATGACTTTGGCTACCTCGAGCAAGACTTTGACGGCACCTTAGATGAAGCGGTGAAACGCTTTGAAGCCAGTTTATTGCGCAAGCTATTTCCAGCCTACCCAAGTTCGCGCCAACTAGCGAAAAAACTGGGTTTAAGCCATACAGCCGTGGCGAATAAACTGCGTGAATACGGTATTAATCGCAAGAGTGTAAAAATTTAAATACGCTTTGTGCCTGTATCGTTACATTCAAAACGTCATTTCAGCCCTGAAATGGCGTTTTTGGTTTCGAAATCGGTAAAACAGCTAAACTGTATTCGAAGCTTTACAAAACAGCTGTAGCGGCCTGTTAATGCCGTGTGAAGCCCAAACCTTCCAATTTTTGCTAGACGCGGCAAGATAGCGCCAATCCAACCCCCTTATCTTGGAGCTATTTGCATGTTTGATCCAATCAACCCACTGGGTACCGACGGTTTTGAATTCGTGGAATACACGGCTGCTGATGCAGACGGTATCGCAAAATTAAAAGATTTATTTCAATCACTTGGTTTTGCTGAAGTAGCAAAACACCGCTCCAAAGAAGCTTGGTTATTCAAACAAGGCGACATCAACTTTATCGTCAATGGTGAACCAAACTCACAAGCCGAAGCCTTTGCCCGCGAGCATGGCCCAAGCGTTTGTGCGATGGCGTTTCGTGTTAAAGATGCGGCAGAAGCCCTGAAGCACGCCGTGGTCAATGGCGCCAAAGAATATAAAAACCAAATCGGCCCGATGGAGCTGAACATTCCTGCGGTATACGGCATTGGTTCAAGCCTGTTGTATTTTGTTGACCGCTACGGCCAAAGCTCTATTTATGATGTCGATTTTAAGTTTTATGACAACTTCGAGCAGTTAATTGCTGAAAAATCAGTGGGTTTGGAAGTGCTGGATCACTTAACGCACAACGTCAAACGCGGCAACATGAATGTCTGGGCTGGTTTTTACGAGAAGATCGGTAACTTCCGCGAAATTCGTTATTTCGATATCGAAGGCAAACTGACAGGTTTGGTGTCACGCGCCATGACAGCGCCATGCGGCAAAATTCGTATTCCAATCAATGAATCTTCCGATGATAAATCGCAAATCGAAGAATTTATCCGTGAATACAAAGGCGAGGGCATCCAGCATATCGCACTGACCACTGAAAACATCTACGAAACTGTGCGGACACTGCGCAGCCGCGGTATGGACTTTATGCCAACGCCAGATACTTACTACAACAAAGTAGACACCCGCGTGCCAGGCCACGGCGAAGACTTGGATGCACTGCGAGAACTTCGTGTGTTGATTGACGGCGCGCCAGAAAAAGACGGCATTTTGCTGCAGATCTTCACCAAAACTGTGATTGGTCCAGTATTCTTTGAAATCATCCAACGTAAAGGCAACGAAGGTTTCGGTGAAGGTAACTTCAAAGCCTTGTTTGAATCGATTGAAGAAGATCAAATCCGTCGCGGAGTATTAGCCGATGCGTAAATGGGCGTCTTTCCCGCTGCGAGAAGGCGATGTGTCGCGTCAAGCGCACGCCGACTTCCCAGAACAAGCAATTTATGAACGTGAAACCGGTCGTAGCGGCTTTTTTGGCCCTGCGAGCCATTTCCATCACACCCATGCGCCAACTGGCTGGAGTGATTGGCAAGGCCCGCTGCGTCCGCGGTTGTTTAACTTTAATAACATTGAGCAAGACCGCGCGCAATCGCCTTGGGCGGTGCCGCTGCTACTGTCCAATGCGCACTGCAAAATGCGCACCTGGCGCCTTGACAGCTCAATGGACTTTTTAGTCCGAAACGCTGACGGTGACGAGCTGCTGTTTATTCATGAAGGCGCGGCTGAGCTTTATTGTGACTACGGTCACCTGACGCTGCGTGACGGCGACTACGTGGTGATCCCACGTTCAACCAGCTGGCGTTTAGAGATCAGCGCGCCGATTTTCGTGTTGTTGATTGAAGCAACCAATGATTCGTACCAGTTGCCTGAAAAAGGCTTGGTTGGTAATCACGCGATTTTTGACCCAGCCATGCTGGATACACCCAAAATCGATGAGGCGTTTAAGGCGCAATACAGCGAAAACGAGACGCAAGTGCAGGTTAAGCGCCATGGCCAAGTGTCCGTGATCACCTATCCATACAATCCACTGGATGCGATTGGTTGGCACGGTGATTTAGCGGTAATGCGCATCAACTGGCGCGATATTCGCCCACTGATGAGCCATCGTTACCATTTACCACCGTCTGCGCACACGACGTTTGTTGCGACGCGGTTTGTGGTCTGTACCTTTGTGCCGCGGCCGATTGAAAGTGACCCGGGCGCATTAAAAGTGCCGTTTTATCACAACAACGACGATTACGATGAAGTGCTGTTTTACCATGCGGGCGATTTTTTCAGCCGCGACAACATTGAGCGCGGCATGGTGACGTTCCACCCAGCAGGCTTTACCCATGGACCACATCCGAAGGCGTTCCAAGCGGGTCGTGAGTACAAAAAGAAATTCACTGACGAAGTAGCGGTGATGCTGGATACCCGTGACGCGCTCGAAATGGGGCCGGCGGCACTGGCCACGGAAAACCCAGAGTATGTCAACAGCTGGAAAGTAAAACCGGTTCAAAGCTAACGACGCGATTGTCGAAAGCTGTGTCCCAGTGCGGCCAGGTCGCACTGGTAACTCAATGATTTGTGCAGGAATAAACTGATGAAATTAGCGACCTACAAAAATGGCAGCCGTGATGGCCAGTTGGTGGTAGTCAGCCGTGATTTAAGCAAAGCGGTGGCCGTGCCGCAGATTGCTGCCACGCTGCAATATGCGCTGGATCACTGGAGCGTAGCAGCGCCGGCGCTGGCTGAAGTGTACCGCGGTTTAAACCAAGGTTCAGTACAAGGCGAATTCGCCTTTGACCAAGCCGCCTGTGAATCGCCATTGCCACGAGCCTATCAATGGGCCGACGGCAGCGCTTATGTCAACCACGTAGAATTAGTGCGTAAAGCGCGCAATTCAGAGATGCCACCAAGTTTTTGGACTGACCCACTGATGTATCAAGGTGGCTCGGATGATTTTATTGGCCCACGCGATAACATCGACGTGGTCAGCGAAGACTACGGTATTGATTTTGAAGGCGAAGTTGCTGTGATCACTGGCGATGTGCCGATGGCGGTATCTGCCGAAACGGCGCGTTCACATATCCGGTTAGTGATGTTAGTTAATGACGTGTCTTTGCGTGGTTTGATCCCAAATGAACTGGCCAAAGGCTTTGGATTCTTCCAATCCAAACCGGCATCTGCGTTCTCGCCAGTGGCAGTGACACCCGATGAGTTGGGTTCACATTGGCACGATGCCAAGTTGCATCTGCCATTGGTGTCGCATTTAAACGGCAAGTTATTTGGTAAGCCAAATGCCGGCGTTGATATGACCTTTGACTTTGGTCAGCTGGTTGCTCACGCCGCGAAAACCCGCAACTTAGGCGCAGGCGCTGTGATTGGTTCAGGTACAGTGTCGAACAAACAAGGCACTGACTATGGTACTTCCATTGACGAAGGTGGTTTAGGCTACTCGTGTATCGCCGAAGTGCGAATGATTGAAACCATTCGCGATGGCGCGCCAAAAACGTCGTTTATGAAGTTTGGCGATCGCATTCGCATTGAAGTGCTGGACAATGAGGGCCACAGCGTATTTGGTGCAATCGACCAACAGGTTGTAAAATACCAAGCCTAATCTGTTGAAAAGCCAGCGAAAGCTGGCTTTTTTAATCAAGGAATTGTGATGACAACTTTGTATACCTATTGGCGCTCGTCAGCGGCGTTTCGGGTGCGCATCGCGCTGGCAGTCAAGCAACTAGCCGTGACTCAAGTGCCGGTGCATTTGCTGAAAAACGGTGGCGAGCAAAAATCGGCCGACTATCAAGCATTAAACCCAGCCCAGCTGGTACCTTGTTTGCAAGACGGTGACCTGACGTTAAATCAATCGCTGGCGATTATTGAATATCTGGATCAGCGCCACCCCGACGTAGCATTGTTACCTAAAGATCCTGCGTTGCAAGCGCAAGTGCGCGCTTTTGCCTTGGACATCGCGTGTGATATTCACCCGCTGAATAATTTGCGCGTGTTGCAATATCTGACCGGCACACTTGGTGTGACGGAAGAGCAAAAGCTGGCGTGGATCCACCATTGGTTACACAGTGGTTTTGCCGCTTTAGAGCAGCGTTTACAGCACACTGCCGGCTGCTACTGTTTTGGTGACAGCTTGACGCTTGCCGATGTCTGTTTAGTGCCGCAGGTCTATAACGCGTTGCGGTTTAACCTACCTATGGCCAACTATCCAACCATCAGCCGCTTGTATGATGCATTAATGGCACTGCCGGCGTTTCACGCGGCGGCACCCGAGCAACAAGCAGACGCGCAATAATTGCTTAGTCGCCGGCAGCGAACACATCGTCTCGTGTCGCTGCCGGCAGACTGAGTTCAAAGCAGGCACCGCCTAACTGCGAAGGGATAAGGCTTAGTTCGCCGCCGGCCTGACGTACCAATTGCCGACAAATGGATAGCCCCAAACCATTCCCTGTGCTTTTCGTGGTTACAAACGGCTCGAAGATCCGTTCTTGCAGCTCTAATGCGACACCTGGCCCGCTGTCATCAATGCGCAGGTAGACGCGCTGACCGACGCATTGCCCCTGAATGTGGATTTGCCCTTTGCTAGAACCTAGCGCTTGGCAGGCGTTGAGCAGCAGATTTAGCAGCACTTGTTGCAGCTGATGGCTGACTGCATGCAGCCATAGTGGTGAATCCGGTAAATCGAGGCTTATTTGGTGCGGCTTTAACTCGTGTTTAAGCAGGCGCTGGCAGCTGGTAAGGAGCGCTCGAACCTCCACCGTTTCAGCTTCTTGATGGAGCGGTAGCGCAAAGCGTCGCAGTTCCAGTAACAGGGTCTTGATTCGGTTTGCACCTTCCATGCTATCGGCAATCAGCTGATCACAATCATTCAGCACAAAATCTAAGTTGGCTTGTTGTTGTAACTGGGCTAATTGCTGTAGCAACTGCGGTTGATCGCCATGTGCAGCGAGCTGTTGTAAGACTTGGCAGTACTTTTTAATCAACGACATGTAATGTTCAAATGTCGCTAAATTCGTCAGCAAATAGCCTGCTGGATTATTCAACTCATGCGCCACCCCAGCGGTAAGTTGTCCCAAGGTCGTCAAGCGTTCGTTAAATATTTGTTTGGGGTCGAGCTTGTGTTCAGACATGGTATGGCGTGGCAGTAAGTGACCTGATGAGACGAGTATACGAATAGAGTGTGCGTTGCACCAAGATTTGTTGCTGCATTAGAAAAAAATGCTTGCAGCTGCAACGGCTTGCTGCCTATTTTTAGAAGTAGTTTGCCGTTATTTCTAATAATCATTGAGCCTACATGTCGAAATCGATTCTTTTGGTTGACGATGAACCCGCAATTCTCCGGGCCTTACAGCGGTTATTACAACGTAGTGGCTATCGAGTGTATTGCGCAGCAACAGGCGTGGAAGCCTTGCAAGTGCTGGCTGGCTATCAAATCTCGCTGGTGATTTCGGATTTCCGCATGCCGGGGATGAACGGGGCTGAATTGCTCAAAGCTGTACGGACTCAATATCCGACCTGTCTAGGCATTATTTTGAGCGCTTATGCCGACCGCGATGCGTTGTTGGAATGTTTGAACTCTGGAGCTGCGTGGAAATTTCTGGAAAAACCTTGGGATGACCAAGCGTTGCTGCAACAAATTGAATTGGCGTTGGTGGAAGGGGAGCGCCGTTTAGCGGATATTCAACGCACAAATCTGCTGTTGGCAAGTCCAGAAGCCTTACTTGAGTTGTCATCAACCGGACAAGTGCGGCGTTTCAACAGTCTTGCACTAGCTGTGTTGCATTTACCGCCGACTGAACTCAAAGACCGGCCTCTCGCTGAATTATTTTCTGAGATTAATCCAATTGAACTCGCAGTCTTTTTCCACAAAAAAGACCACGAATTGACGCTCCAAACAAAAAGTGGACGTTGGGTTAGCCTCAGCCACCGCATCTCAGACTTGCATCACTATTTATTGAAAATCACCCAAGTGGAAAAAGTCTCAGCTGGCGTCTTTGAGCGTCAGCAACAGTTACTCGACAGTACAGAGTTGCGTCAGCACGTTGAAAATTGCCTAACGTCGCATCAAGCCTGTGTAGCGATCTCTTTGATGATCCGTGATTACAACCGGCTTGCCGATAGTTTGTCAGATCAACAGCTTGATGCCTTAGTCGAACAGAGCAGTTTGTTGTTGTGGCAGCATTTGCCACCCAGAGCCGTTATCGGCAGCGTCAGTGCAGACCACTTTGTGGTGGTGCTCCCCGAAAGTGGCCGCGAGAGTCGATTACAACAACATATTGATAGCTTGTTACAGCCGTTTTCACAGCAGCTCTTGTTATTAAAAGATCGTATTTTACTGAGCTTTTCCGTCGGTTATGCCATTGCACCAACTGACGGCGAAACGGCTCGTCAGCTGCTGCATCATGCGGAAATTGCCTGCAGGCAAAATCTGGCAAACCCCAAAGCCTTTTATCTGCGGTTTGACCGCGCCATGGTGGAACATAAACGGCAGCATTTTGAGATCAGCAATTCCTTGTATACCGCATTGGAAGAGCAGCAATTCTATTTGTTATATCAACCGAAAGTACGTTTGCAAGATGGCTATTGCGATGAAGCGGAAGTGCTGATCCGCTGGCAGCATCCACAAATGGGCTTAGTATCACCTGCTGTGTTTATCCCTATTGCTGAACAAGATGGGCAAATTGGCGCTATTGGCAGTTGGGTGTTGCAAGCCTGTTTGCAGCAAGCCAAGCAATGGCAAGCTCAAGGTGTGCCAATCCGGCGTCTGGCGGTCAACTTGTCCGGTCGTCAGCTGCAAGATCTGCAATTTAGTCATCGACTTGGCCAAATGTTGGCATTAAATCAGCAGAGCGCGTCAATTTTAGAGCTGGAAGTTACCGAAACGTTTTTGATGGAAGACATCAATCGCAGTGCATTGTTGTTAGAACATCTGCAAGAATTGGGTTGCCATCTGGCGATGGACGATTTTGGTACAGGTTACTCGTCTTTGGCCTATCTAGCGAAATTGCCGGTTCAAGTGCTGAAGCTCGATCGCAGTTTGGTATTGGACTTAGAAGATTCGCCGCAGTCGGCGTCGATGGTGCGCCATATGATCCGCATGGCGCATGAATTGGATATGGAAGTCGTCGCCGAAGGTATTGAATCACCCGGGCAAATTGAAATTTTGCGCGATTTACGATGTGATATGGTGCAAGGTTATGTCTACAGCCAACCTGTCACCGCAGAAGCGTTTGCTGAGATTGTTCGGCAGCAACCCTATCGCAAAACACGAGGAACATCATGACGCTGCAAGCTGTGTTGCTATTGGAAGAGCCACATTATCTGCAAGCGCTGCAACGATTGTTGCTGCAAATCCGCCCGCAATGGCAACTGTTATGTACGACTCAGCCTGAACATGCCACTCAATGGTTTATCGGTGACAACGCACCAGATGTGTTGATCTGCGATGAAACCTTGGCAGAGCAAACAGGCCTCGATTTTTTATCCTTTGTGCAAGAATATTCGCCATTGACCTTGCGTGTGTTATTTGCCGGAGCGGCTGGCCAGCAGCTGCTGTTGGCACAACAAGGACCAGTGCAGTTGTTGTTAGGGAAACCCTGTGACGAGGCCGAATTGTCCGCGGTGTTTGATCGCGCCGAGCGTCTGGCACAAGGGCCATTTTCTCGGCACAGCCGCTATCAAATCGGCCAAATTCAAACCCTGCCTGTATTGCGTCAGCACGTCGCCCAATTGCAACGCCTGTTGGAAGATTCGGCTACTGACAATCGTCAAATCGCCAATGCTATTGCGCGAGACGCTGGCTTGACCGCCAAACTATTGCAAATTGCTAACTCATCCTATTTGGGCTACGCCAGCGCGACCAGCGATCTGATAGAAGTTGCGGGGCGACTTGGCCGTCGATTGATCGCCGCAGTGGTGCAATCTTTGCAGCTGCAGGAGCAGTTTCAGCACAAAATCCGTGAAGATCTGCATGAAAATTTGCAGCAGCGTGCTTTTGCGTTGGCGACCTTAAGCAATCGACTGGCAAAAAGTCAGCAGCCACAAAACAAACAGCTGGCCGAACAAGCATTTGTCGCCGGATTAATGCATATCATTGGCCCTTTGGTAATGCTCAGTGGTCAGCCAATTGCGCACCAACAAGTAACCCAAGAAGATATGCTGCAAGAAGGGATCGCTGACCATTGCTTGTTGTCTAGCTATCTGTTGACTTTGTGGGGGTTTGACGAGGTGGTCTGCAATGCGGTGTTGTACCGACGAGACGTCAACCAAGCTCCGCAGTTTACGCCGTTGTTAGCCTTGTTGCATTTAGCCAGCTACGTGTTAGAGCTGGCTTCTGATCCGGACCATGCGGTGTTGGAATTGGATGCGTTGAAGTTTTTGCGCTTAACGCCTGAATTTCTAGCGTTATTGCCGGGTGCGCCAGCCAATCTGCTGCAGTCGTAACTGCAGCAGCTGTTCGGACTACTGTGCAGGTTTTACGATAAGTTGCTGATTCGGCATCAGCATGTAGTTTTTCTTGAGCTTGTTCCACTTCATCAAATCAGCGACTTTGACTTTGTGTTTACGGGCAATTTTATCCAGTGAATCGCCAGACTGCACTTTATACATGGTCGGTTGTTTGGCTTTCGAGGCAGCTGCTGCCGACGAGGTTGCATTGCTGACGAGCAAACTTTGTCCCGGCTTTAGCTTGTCAGATTTGAGCTTGTTCATCGCACGTAACGATTTTGCCGAGATCTTAAATTTCTTGGCGATGCTCCCCACTGTATCACCAGATTTCACCGTATAAGTTTGTGGCCTGGATGACGGTTTCTTCTCAATGGGCAGCGGGCTTGTATCGCGAGTCTGAACCAGAGTGGCTTCATTTTGCTGGTATCTATCTGCTGCATGTTCTGGCAACAACAAAGGCCACGATTTGCCGGTAGGTGTGACGTTGCTGCGAAACGCCGGATTTAACGCTTTGATTTCTGATAAGGCAACACCAGAGATCTTGGCGACTTCTTGCAGCGAAATAGCTGCGCGCACAGACGTTTGAACTGTGGACGGTTTGTTGGCCAACTCGGGCAGCTGTAGACCGTACTTGGTTGGCTCTTTGACTAATTGGATCATGGCCAGCCATTTTGGGACGGTTTTAATGTATTTTTCTGGGATGTTTAATGACCAAAAATCAATTGGTTTGCCCCGAGCCTCGTTGCGCATGATGGCGGCTTGGATCCGACCTTCACCAGTATTGTAAGCGGCGACAGCATTTAACCAATCATGCCCCAATCGGTTATACAGATCTTGCAGGTAATCTAGCGTCGCGTCGGTCGACGCTAAACCATCTTTTCGACCGTCATAGCGACCATTTATGGTCAAGCCGAAGTTTTTCGCAGTCCCCGGAACCAGTTGCCATAAACCTGCCGGGCCCGCGCCTTGGGCTGACATGTTGTAGGCACTTTCCACGATAGGTAATAAAGCAAGTTCAACCGGCATGTTGCGCTGTTCTAGCCTGCGGACCACGTGATACATAATGGGATCTGCACGCAGTGACAATTCCCGCCAATATTTGGATTGTTTGGCGTAAAAATCACGTGCTTGTCGAACTGATGAGCGCTCAGGAACCCTTAGATACATTTGTTGCCGCATCCGGCTCCATAGGTCGGGTTGCTGGTCTAGCTCTGATTGCGCCCAATCACGGCGCAGTGGTGCATTGTCGACGGCTTCAGCTTGTGTTGTGGACTTAGCGACAACAGCTACTGTGCTGGTTTGCTCGGCTGCTTCCTTGGCCGTATCGGTTTCCGTAGGGGTATGTGACAGTTGACTGCAGCCCGCAATGGCCAATAACAGTGCAATCCATACATGATTGATTTTTAGCAAACGGCGGATCCTCGTTTCGTTTTTATCAGCAAAAAGCCGACAATTGTACATGTCTGGCCAGTGCTTGCCAAACGTGCCCGGTTACATCTGGTTTTTCCACTGCCGTAACATAATAAACAACGCCAATGCATCGGCTTGTTGCCACTGCAATTGCAGAGCTGGCAAGTTGCAGCGTAAAAATGGGTTCACCTTAAGTTCTTGGCCGATCGATGTTGGCAACGTTGGCAAGTTCTGGGCGCGTTGTTGCTGACACCAGTGCAAATAATCGACCACAGATTGATTTGTAGGTTCCACTAACTGCGCAAAACGAAGATTGCTGATGGTGTATTCGTGTGTTGGACAGACGATGGTATCGACAGGCAAGGCAGCAAATCGCTGTAACGACTGCCACATTTGCGTCGGCGTCCCTTCAAACAAGCGCCCGCAACCCGCGCTAAACAGCGTGTCACCACAAAACAACAGGAGTGGTTGCCCGCGCACAACAAAGGCAAGGTGATCCAAGGTGTGTCCTGGAACAGCCAGCACGTCGATGGGGGCAAATCCTGGGATCTGCAGTGTATCACCATCGCCAACACCTTGATGCGTTGCAAAAAGATCCGCCAACGCTTTCGGTCCATACACTGGCGTCTCTGGCCACTGGCAAAGAATATCGGCAATGCCATCAATATGATCACGATGACAGTGCGTCACTAAAATGGCCTGCGGACCGTTCGGCTGGTCTGCCAGATGTTCTAGGACCTTGTGATCGCCTGGATCTACCAACAAATAGCCCGCAGTACCAAACAACTGCCATATATAGTTGTCCTTTAGGGCAGGAATTGCCGTAAGTGGTTGCTTCATGTAAGGTTATTCCGATCACGTTAAAGCGTTGGATAATAAATGAAACCCGCGTTAAGCCGCTACTCTGTCAGGCAATCCCCAAAACAATGGACCGATTTCGCCCAAGGGCAACCCTTAGCCCAAGCGCTGGAGTCGCAATTCAATTTGTGGTGGCCGCGCATATTTGGCTATCACCTGTTGAAAGTGGGGAATTTAAGTTGTGATATTGATACCAGCACTTGTCCGATCAAACATCAAATCCATCTTGCGACTGATCACCCGAAAGCTTCAGTAGTTGCTGATCCCGATGATTTGCCATTTATCGAACACGCTGTCGATGCGGTGTTGTTATCGCATGCCCTTGAATTCACGCAAGATCCACATCATGTGGTACGAGAAGCTCATCGAGTGCTAATGCCAGATGGTTATCTGCTGATCAGTGGCTTTAATCCGTACAGCTTGATGGGACTGTGTAAGTTGTGGCCGGGCTTGCATGGTCGATTACCTTGGAGTGGCCGCTTTTTTAGCGTGGCGCGCATCAAAGATTGGCTGCAGTTGTTGGGATTTGAGATCATTGATGAGCAACGATTGTTTCTATCGCCAATGCTCACCGAAACCAGCCATTTTCCAACGCTGCGGCATTGGTCTGAACATCAGCTCAGTTATTTTGGCTCTGCGTATGTGTTGGTTGCCCGTAAACGGACTTTGCCGTTAACGCCGATTAAACCGAAATGGCAGTTAAAAACGAGTTTTCAACCTGCGGTAAAAGGCATTAGCGCTCGGCAAGGTCAGTCATCAGCAGTTGATGCTGTGCAGTAGGCGCTTTGCTTTGTCAGCGGTCAGTTGCATAAACATCAGATCGTCACGATGTGGCTGCGGCTGCGCAGTTTCGACAAAGCCAAGTCCTTGATACAGTTTCACCGCCACAGTGTTCGACTTATAAACAAACAATGAAAAATCTAAACGGGCGTTTTGTTGTAGCCCTTGCTGCAACAATCTAAAGACCAATGACTTACCGTAACCACGATTACGCATAGCTGGAAAGACGAGCAGGCGGGCCAGATGGTGTTTAGCAAAACGATCGCATAACTGTCCATAAGCGACGTCAACATCATGGTCACTCAGTACAAAACTTTCGGTGTCTTTTAACTGTAGCTGTTGCATAAAACGGCTTCGAGTTAGAGGCGCCGTAAATCCTTCGCCTCCCCACAACTGCACCTCAGCGAGGCTGCTAAAATGCTGGCGCAGCGCCAGCATATCATCAACCGAGGCTGGCCGAAGGTGCGTCATCCAGCCAACCTGATGTTTAGAAACCACAAGGCTCCCGGAACCAATAACAGTAGCAATGCGGTCATGCTTGCCCACCAGCTCAAGCGATAAAACCTTTGTTGATAAAAACTTGGGTCTGATTTAATCCACATCAACATACCGGCGGCAACGACAGAAGGTAAGCCATAAATGGTATCGAGAGCGCCATGAAAATAACTGGCATAACTCGCATAAACCCCCACAAAGGATAACAACAACCAGTTGGCGACCATGGTTTTGGAACGATGTAGTTTCATTGGATTACCACATTAAGTCATCAGGGATTTGGTAGTCTTTGTACGGGTCATCTTCGT
Organism: Rheinheimera sp.; assembly: GCA_003482455.1. Taxonomy (GTDB): domain Bacteria; phylum Pseudomonadota; class Gammaproteobacteria; order Enterobacterales; family Alteromonadaceae; genus Pararheinheimera. The sequence continues at coordinate 19,978 of DMYW01000055.1, forward strand.
CCACATGCTGCTCATTGCTGTTAAGCAGCAATACGGTAGCCGGAACTCGTTGTGCAATTCGTTCGGCTGCGAGCTTAGGGACTACTTGATACTGGTCGTCTAGCTTGACAATCGCGGCTTGGCCTTTGACCAGCTGTTGTTGCACAGCATCCCGAACATACAGTTTTTTAACTAAAGTACCATCGGTGAAGTTAAAACCTATGTCGCCTTTGTAGTCGATACGACTTTGGTCGATGAGTTGTTTGACTTGGGCGACTAACGCTTTTTGTTCCGCTTCTTGTTTCTTTTGCGCATTTAACGCGCGGTCGCGTTCGATTTGTGCTTGCCGAGCTTCTTCGGCGAGGCGGGTGCTTTCCGCTGGACCAACGCCTTTTTTACCGGCTTGCACGCGCTCTTTGTGCTTTTCTTTGTTGATGGCTTTGGCCTTTTTTGCATCGCCTAAACCCATTTTTAATAGTTGTTCTTGTAACGATTTACTCATTGTACACCTCATGCAATTGTCGATATTGTTCCACGAAGAGAAAAGGCTTGCCAACGGTCTGCTGACGAAAAAGCGCTTTTGCGGTAAACTGAAGGATTACTGGTCAGTTTTTAGGTAGTTATGTCAGCGTTTTCAGATTTAGCACTCGATCCACGTCTTTTGCGTTCGGTAGGCCATTTGGGCTTTATCAGACCCACAGAAATTCAAGCGGAAGCCATTCCTGCCGTGATGCAGGGCAAAGATTTGATGGTATCGTCAAAGACAGGTTCAGGCAAAACGTTGGCGTACTTGTTGCCGATGATGCAACGCATGTTGCGTTCAAAACCTTTGTCCGCGCAAGATCCGCGGGCGGTGATTTTGGCGCCAACCCGTGAACTGGCTAAACAAATTTATGCGCAACTGCGCTTGTTTGTAGCCAATACACGTCTCACGACAGCGTTTATTGTGGGTGGCGAAAACTTCAATGACCAAGAGCGCATCTTAAAACGTCAACCGCAAATCATTGTGGCGACACCTGGCCGCTTGGCTGACCATTTGGAACATAAAACCTTTTTCCTGCAGGGGCTTGAGATGCTCATTCTCGACGAAGCCGACCGCATGCTAGATTTAGGCTTTATGCCGCAGTTAACGGCAATTCACAAAGCCGCGACGCATCGCTTGCGACAAACCCTAATGTTTTCAGCGACCTTGGATCACGTCGATGTGCAGCAATTGGCGCTGTCGCTGTTAAAAGACCCGTACAGAGTGTCGCTTGGCGCTGCTGTTGATCCGCATCAAGATATTCAGCAACGCTGTATCTATGCTGACCACTTAACCCATAAAGAAGCATTGTTAAAGCACCTATTAAAGACCGAAGCTATCAAGCAACTGATTGTGTTTACCGCAACGCGGGAAGACACCGATCGTTTGGCAAAGCTAGTCGAAGCGGAGGGGTTTGCTGCGATTGGTCTGAATGGCAAATTGACGCAAGCGCAACGTTCGAGTGTTATGCAGGCGTTTGCCGCGAATAAACATCAAGTATTAGTGACGACAGATGTCGCATCACGTGGTTTAGATTTACTGCAAGTCAGTCACGTGGTTAATTTTGATTTGCCAAAACACCCAGAAGAATATGTGCATCGTATCGGCCGCACTGGTCGGGCGGGGCAGCAAGGCGTCGCGTATTCGTTGGTAAGTCCTAAAGACTGGAATTCGCTGCAAGCCATTGAAGGCTTTTTGCGTCGGCCGTTGGAATTCTCTGCGGTCGAAGGCTTAGCAGCAAAGTTTAATGGCCAAATGTCTCCAGTAAAAACCACGCCATTGAAACCCAAAAAATCACCGAATGCTGACAAATCGAATAAAAAGGTGGTGAAGCAGGCCGTTTTGGATGGTGATGCGCCGATGCCGAAAAAGAAAAAGGCCTTCTTTGAAGGCGGCGACGACGGCGCTTTAATCGTGAAAAAAAAGCAAAAAATTAATTAAGTCGATTGTTTTTTCTACGGAATTTGGTGCTACACTGCAAGTGTTGTGCACAAAATGACCAGTGTTTTTCAGGTAACTGATTGATATTTATGGTTTTTGCAATCAACAGGTACGGTCAGTGTACAGAAAATAGTTTTTATTTTCTGTTGTAACGGCGTTTTCTATTGACCCCATAGTGTGCTCGCACACATAATGGGTTGAGAATAGTACTAGCTCGAAACGTGGCCGGTAATATTTTAAGTCGCCAGATATATGGCAAAGTTAGTTAAAGTAAGAGAAAGTTATGTCACAATTGATTTCCGGCACCGTTAAGTGGTTCAACGAAGATAAAGGCTATGGTTTCATCGCTCGTGATGGCGGCAAAGATGTATTCGTACATTTCCGCGCTATCAACGGTACCGGCCGCCGTACTCTGGTTGAAGGCCAAAAAGTTACTTTCGTTGTTACTGAAGGCCAAAAAGGCCCTCAAGCTGAGAACGTAACAGTCGTTGCCTAAGCCTTGGTGCTGAATTGAAAAAGCCGGTTTTAAACCGGCTTTTTTGTTGCTTGTAAAATGGCGACTTTATGAAGGAAGTGCGTCGTAAAATAGAACAAGCATTTGTTTATATTGAATTTATAGATTGTCTATTTTCCCGAGCCAGTCAAGATGGCTTGCTCAGCGGCCAATCTTACTGACAAGCCCCACGGCTTTTGTCCAAAACAGATAAAGTCAATCGATGTCACACGTGAAGCAAATTCCATGCAAGCGATTTGCGTTCACGATAGTTAACCAAGTGTTTGAAGCTAAGTTTCGCTATGTTGATCTGAGAACTATTGGATTAATTGCTCTCCTAGAGTGTCGACTGTGCGTTTCAACTAGGGTATGGCGTGGCTAAAGTTGTGCTATTGCCAATCAAACCCCAGTTGTGCTTGCTGCTCAGCTGTTTTGAGCGCTACTTGGATCCCAAGAAGACGAACTGTCTTTCCTTGCCCACGCTGCCAAGCTTGCTCAAGTAACTCACTAAGTGTGCGGTAACAAAGCTCGCGATGTTGCCGCTCTATAGTCGTCTGTTGAAAATCATTGAACTTGAGTTTGATGCCAATTTTTTGGATCTGATCGACAGCACCTGATCGCTCGACTCGTTTCACCAGTTTTTGATAGAGGGTCGAAAGTGGCTCGTCGGACTCTGCTAGTGTTGCCAAATCTTGGCTAAACGTATGTTCAACAGCGATAGATTTCCGTTCCCTTTCAATATTGACAGGTCGGTCATCAATACCTTGACTGCGTTGAAGCAAGGTCTCTGCGAAACTCCCGAATTCCTTGATTAGCATGGCTATATCGGCATGGCGTACATCATTGCAGGTATGTAACCCTAATTTGGTGAGTCGCTCGGCGGTTTTCGCGCCCACACCTGGGATCTTGCGAAGTGGTAGGACTTTGACAAACTGCTCAACATCCGCTGGCGTTACGACAAACAAGCCATCAGGTTTGTGCCAATCGCTGGCAATTTTGGCAATAAACTTGTTAGGAGCAACACCAGCCGAAGCGGTAAGTCCTGTCTCTTGCAGAATGGTTTGTCGGATACGCTCTGCAATTAGCGTGGCGCTACCGTGACAATGCGGGCTGTCGGTGACATCAAGATAGGCCTCATCCAGCGATAGCGGCTCTATTTTGTCGGTAAACCGATAAAAAATAGCTTGGATCTGTTGGCTGACAGAGCGGTACTTCTCCATGTCGCCGCGCAGCAATGTCAGCTGCGGACAAAGTTTTAACGCTTGACCGGTTGGCATGGCCGAGCGCACTCCAAAGGCCCGAGCAGGGTAGTTGCAAGTACTAATCACACCACGTTCTATCCGGCTACCGCCAATGGCAATGGGAATGTCGCGCAAGTTCGGATTGTCGCGCATTTCAACGGCGGCAAAAAAGCAGTCCATATCAATGTGAATAATCTTGCGCATAGCAGGGAATAACTAGCTGTATGAATATACAGTTATATTAATGCAACAATCCGTTTTGTAAAGAGAACAATGCAGCAAACTAACTGACTTGCGACGACTGTCGCGTGTTTTTACGTTCAACATTGCATGTTGCAGCGGTATGGACGGCTAATTGAGTGTGCAACTTGCAGCGATTCGATGTATGATGCGGCGCAGTTTTTTTACCCACTTTAGTCGCGACTGTGCCACAACAGGAGAACCCATGTTAACGCGTGATATGTCGATCGCCGGTTTTGACCCGGAATTATGGCAAGCCATTCAAGACGAAACCAAACGTCAAGAAGACCACATCGAACTGATTGCTTCTGAAAACTACTGCAGCCCACGCGTGCTTGAAGCGCAAGGCTCGCAGTTGACCAACAAATACGCGGAAGGTTACCCGCATAAGCGTTACTACGGTGGTTGTGAATTCGTGGATATCGCTGAAGATTTAGCGATTGCCCGTGCCAAAGAATTGTTCGGTGCTGATTTCGCTAACGTGCAGCCGCATTCAGGCTCTCAAGCCAACCAAGCGGTGTACTTAGCACTGTTAAACGCAGGCGATACCATTTTAGGCATGAGCTTGGCACATGGCGGTCACTTAACGCACGGTGCACACGTCAGTTCTTCAGGCAAGCTGTACAAAGCGGTGCAATACGGTCTTCACCCAGAAACTGGCGTGATTGACTACGCGCAAGTCGAAGCGTTAGCGCTGGAACACAAACCAAAACTGATCGTTGCGGGTTTCTCTGCGTACTCAGGCATCATCGATTGGCAACGTTTCCGTGACATCGCGGACAAAGTCGGTGCTTATCTGATGGTCGATATGGCTCACGTTGCTGGTTTAGTTGCGGCAGGTTTGTATCCAAACCCAGTGCCAGTGGCGGACGTTGTGACTACCACCACGCACAAAACTCTGGCTGGCCCACGTGGCGGTTTGATTTTAGCGCGCAAAAACGAAGAAATTGAGAAGAAACTGAATTCTGCAGTCTTCCCTGGCGGCCAAGGTGGCCCGTTGATGCACGTCATCGCAGCCAAAGCAGTCGCGTTTAAAGAAGCGCTGCAACCAGAATTTAAAGCGTATCAACAAAACGTGTTGAAAAACGCTGTTGCCATGTGCGACGAGATGAAGAAACGTGGTTACAAAATCGTTTCTGGCGGCACGCAAAACCACCTGTTCTTGATGGATTTGATCGACAAAGACATCACAGGTAAAGATGCAGACGCATGGTTGGGTAAAGCCCACATCACTGTCAACAAAAACTCAGTGCCGAACGACCCACGTTCACCATTTGTCACATCAGGTCTCCGCATCGGTACACCCGCTATCACTCGCCGTGGTTTCGGTGAAGGTGAAGCGCGCGCTGTTGCTAACTTAATTTGTGACGTGTTAGACAGCCGTGGTGATGATGCTGTGATCGCTAAAGTACGTGGTCAAGTGTCTGAGCTGTGTGGCCGTTTCCCTGTTTACGCCTAAGCGTATGCTGAGTGAATGACTGAAAATGGCCGCAATTAGCGGCCATTTTGTTATAGTGCTCAACAGGTTAGACTGTTGTTCGCCAACAGCAGCAAGGTTTGAAACCGGAGGTAACGATGTATTGTCCGTTTTGTCGTGCCGATGACACCAAAGTGATCGATTCACGGTTAGTTGCCGAAGGTTGCCAGGTGCGGCGGCGTCGTGAGTGCACCGTATGCCATGAACGCTTTACGACATTTGAAGCGGCCGAGCTGGTAATGCCGCGGATCATCAAACGTGATGGCTCGCGTGAACCCTACAATGACCACAAACTTCGTGCCGGTTTGATGCGCGCGCTGGAAAAGCGTCCAGTACCGCTGGAGCAAGTAGAAACCTTGATTTCTAAAGTGGAGTCACAACTCCGAGCCACTGGTGAACGTGAAGTACAAAGTGAACTGATCGGTCAATTGATCATGGAGCAGTTGGTGCATCTGGACAAAGTGGCGTATGTCCGTTTTGCATCAGTCTACCGGTCCTTTTCCGATATTAAAGAATTTGGTGAAGCCATTGCTCGTTTGGATACCCGTACCGGAGACAAACCCTAATGCATGACGATGCGTATTTTATGCAACGAGCCATTGAGCTCGCCGCCAAAGGGATAGGCTCAACCGCCCCCAATCCTGCGGTGGGGTGTGTGATTGTCAAAGATGGCGTCATTGTCGGCGAGGGTTTTCATCAGCAAGCGGGCAGGCCGCATGCAGAAGTGTTCGCACTTCGTCAAGCGAAGGAGCATGCAAAAGGCGCTACTGCCTACGTCACGTTGGAACCATGCAGTCATTACGGCCGCACGCCACCTTGTGCACTTGGTTTGATTGAGGCGGGGGTGACGCGTGTCGCCGCCGCGATGACCGACCCGAATCCATTAGTTGCAGGGCGCGGTCTGGCTTTGTTGCAAGATGCCGGTATCTCAGTGACGTCTGGCTTGTTGGCAGAACAAGCGCAGCAACTTAATCCAGAATTTTTGTTTAAAATGCAGCAGCAACGGCCACTGGTTCGGTTAAAGCTGGCGGCAAGTCTCGATGGTGCCGTGGCGCTCGCCAATGGCCAGAGCCAATGGCTGACTGGGGAGGCCGCACGGGCTGACGTGCAAGCCTATCGAGCCCGCAGCTGCGCTATTTTATCGACGGCGGAAACCGTCAAAACCGATAAAGCGACGTTGACGGTGCGCCGCGATGATTTAAATCGGCTAGAGTCAGGCGAATTGCGACAGCCGCTGCGGATTATTTTAGACCGGCGTTGCCGATTGACTGGCCATGAACCGCTGTTTTACTCCGGCGGCGATATTGTGTTGGTGCATTGTGGTGAGCCAAGCAGCTGGCCCGATTTAGAGCTGCCAAGCGAGCTGCCACGACAGGTGCAGCGCTGGCGTATTGGCCTTGATGAGGTGGGACAGCTCGATCTTCATGAGTTGTTCAAACGCTTATCCCAAGAAAAGCTCAATAGTATTTTTGTGGAAGCGGGCAGCAAACTGGCAAGCTCGATGTGGCATGCCAAACTGATCGATGAATTGATAGTCTATCAAGCACCCGTGCTGCTAGGTGCTGGTGCTAAGCCGCTGCTCGCATTACCGACCTTGACTGAACTTGCCAGTGCGCCGCGTTGGCAATGGCACGATGTGTGTTTAATCGGTGGTGATGTTCGTATGGTTGCTCGATTGGTTGCAACCTCGAATCCTTAAGTTGTAAAGGTTTAATGCTCTTTCCCCCGAAGGACTGAGCGCCACGCGACAGCATAACAAACAAGAAGCGAATTATGTTTACAGGAATTATTGAAACCACAGGTACCATAGCCCAACTGAGCGCGGCGAGTGGTCAAGGTATTGTGGTTTGGATTGATGCGCCGGGCTTAGACTTTTCGGATGTTAAACTCGGCGACAGTATTGCTAGCAATGGCGTCTGTTTGACTGTCACAGCGTTAAATGGAACCTCGTTTCGGGCGGATGTGTCGGGTGAGACAGTGTCCAAGACCTTGTTTGGTTCCTACAAAAAAGGCCAGCGTATCAATTTAGAAAAAGCCCTGCTGCCAACCACGCGACTGGGTGGGCATCTGGTCAGTGGCCATGTAGATGGGATCGCTATTATTAAAGGAATTGAAAAAACTGGCAATTCTTGGCAGGTATTTGTCACTCCACCGGCAGAACTGGCGCGGTATATCGCGCACAAAGGCTCAGTGACGATTGACGGCATTAGTTTGACGGTCAATGAACTGACCGCTGATGGTTTTCGCTTGACGATTGTGCCGCATACAGCACAAGAAACTACCATTGCGGACTTGAAATCGGGTTCGCAGGTCCATATCGAAGTGGACTTGATCGCCCGCTATCTAGAGCGTTTGTTGCAAGCGCCTAGCACGAATTCAAACACGGGCATTAGCCTGGATTTATTAGCCAAAAGCGGCTTCCTCTGAACACAACCCTAGGTGAATTATGCATTTAAATACACCCGCCGAAATTATCGAAGACATCCGTAACGGCAAGATGGTGATCTTGATGGATGACGAAGATCGTGAAAATGAAGGCGATTTGGTGATGGCAGCCGAATATGTCACGCCTGATGCGATCAACTTTATGGCGACGCATGGCCGCGGTTTGATTTGTTTAACCTTAACGCGTCAGCGCTGTAAACAACTAGATTTGCAACTGATGGTGGATAAAAACAAATCGCCGTTTGCCACTGCATTCACTATTTCGATTGAAGCGGCAGAAGGCGTCACGACAGGTATTTCTGCAGCCGACCGAGCTCGTACTGTCAAAGCTGCGGTCGCGCGCGATGCTCGTCCAATGGATATAGTGCAGCCTGGACACATTTTCCCGTTAATGGCGCAAGACGGTGGGGTGTTAGTGCGTGCGGGGCACACTGAGGCCGGTTGTGATTTAGCGCGGTTGGCTGGCTTAGAACCCGCGGCTGTGATTGTTGAGATCCTCAACGAAGACGGCACTATGGCGCGCCGGCCTGATTTGGAAATTTTTGCTGCGAAACACGGCATCAAAATTGGCACTATCGCTGATTTGATTGAATACCGTAACCTCAATGAAACCACTATCGAACAGGTCGAACGCTGCAAACTGCCAACGGCTGAAGGCGAGTTTGATTTGGTGACATTCCGCGACACCATCGACAACCAACTGCATTTTGCACTGGTCAAAGGTGAAATTCACGCCGAACAACCGACGTTAGTGCGAGTGCATCTGCATGATACTTTTAGTGATTTGTTAGCTAGCACTCGCGGCGCCAATCGCAGTTTTAGCCTGCAGCATGCAATGAAACGTATCCAAGCGGAAGGTGGCGTGTTGGTCTTGTTAGGTAAACAAGAAACCACCGCTGATTTAATTGCCAAAGTACAAGCTTTTGCCGCAGAGGACCGCGGTGAGGCCGTCAAGCCGGCGCGCAATCAAGGCGCAAGCCGCAATGTCGGTGTTGGTTCACAAATCTTGGCAAGTCTTGGCGTGCGTAAAATGCGCTTGTTGTCGCAACCGAAACGTTATCATGCGTTATCAGGTTTTGGCCTTGACGTTGTCGACTACGTTTCTGAATAACCGAATAATGTAGAACTAACTGGCCGATGTTGTGATACAATATCGGCCTTTTTTTGCTAGAACCGAATGAAGAGGATCTCTCATGCACGTGATCGAAGCCGGCTACTCAGCTCCAGGTAAAAAATTCGCCATCGTGGTTGCTCGTTTTAACAGTTTTATCGTCGAAAGCTTGCTCGAAGGTGCTATCGATACGTTAAAGCGTGTAGGTAACGTGGCTGATGCCGATATCACTGTGATCCGTATCCCTGGTGCATTTGAAATGCCACTGGCGGTCCAAAAAGTTGCAGAAAGCAAAAAATACGATGCGATCATCGCGTTAGGCGCAGTGATCCGTGGTGGTACACCGCATTTTGAATATGTCGCAGGCGAATGTACCAAAGGTATCGCTAGCGTGATGATGCAACACAGCATTCCGGTCGCGTTTGGTGTGTTAACTGTAGAAAGCATTGAACAAGCAATTGAACGCGCAGGCACCAAAATGGGCAACAAAGGTGGCGAAGCCGCTGCATCTGTGCTCGAAATGGTTAACGTGTTAGCGCAAATTTAAGGGTTAGATTGATGAAACCAAACGTACGTCGTGCGTCACGTGCGCTGGCTGTGCAAGCTGTGTACAGCTGGCAACTCAGCAAAAACCCAATCGGTGATATTGAGCAACAACTGTTGCTAGAAACCAATACCAAACATTTAGATGTGGGTTATTTCCAAGATTTGTTACGTGGCGTTGCCGTCAACGTTGCAGTGCTGGATGAAGTGATGGCGCCATTTGCTGGTCGTCCTTATGATGAAGTCGATCACGTAGAAAAAGCTATTTTGCGGGTTGCCGGTTATGAACTGAAGTTCCGCCAAGACGTGCCTTACAAAGTCGTCATCAACGAAGCCATCGAATTGGCCAAAGAATTCGCGGCGGACGATAGTCACAAGTTCGTCAACGGCATTCTCGACAAAGCCGTTAAACAATTCCGGCCTCAATAACTTCTTGATGGAGAGCCGGCGAAAGTCGGCTTTTTTATGCGCGAATTTGCCTTAATCGAACAGTATTTCAGCAACGCTGGCTATAAACGGAACGATGTCAGCATCGCGGTCGGTGACGACGGCGCTGTGATGCAAGTCCGTGAAGGGTTTGACCTTGTCGTCACCACCGACACCATGGTGCAAGGCGTGCATTTTTTCCCTAATGTCGACCCGCGCGCGCTGGGCCACAAACTGGTGACCGTCAATGTTAGTGACTTAGCGGCCATGGGGGCGGAGCCTTGTTGGCTGTCGTTGGGGCTCACGTTGCCTGACGCTGATGAGGCGTGGATTAAAGCCTTTGCCGAAGGTCTGAGCGAAACAGCCGACTATTACAATTGCCAGCTGGTCGGCGGAGATACCTGCAAAGGGCCACTGACACTGACGGTTTGCGCCAAAGGCATAGTTCCTCGTGGCAAGGCATTGACACGCAGCGGTGCGAAAGTCGGCGATTACCTGTATGTCACCGGTACGTTAGGTGACGCGGCGCTCGGTTTATTGGTCGAGCAAGGCCAGGTCGAGATCAGCAAAAAACATCGCGGCCCGACGCTGCAAAAATTTCATTACCCAACCGCCCGCGTCGCGTTAGGACAGGCCTTGCGTGCAATTGCTAGTAGCTGCATGGATGTATCGGACGGCTTGTGCGGTGATTTGCCGCATATCTTAAAGCGCTCAAACGTCGGCGCTGTAGTGGATGTCAACAAACTGCCGATGTCGCAGGCACTGCGGGACACCTTGCCAATGGACCAAGCATTGCGCTGTGCTTTATCCGGTGGCGAAGACTATGAGTTATTGTTCACAGTGCCAGAAGCCCGTCGTGGTTCGCTGGAAGTGCTATTATCGCCTTATGGTGTGCCCGTGACCTGTATTGGTCGCATCACCGGCTTGCCAGGGCGGTTAGAGCTCAAACAGGGAGATCAACCCTTTGCTTATGAACATTCTGGATATCAACATTTCGCATGAAAACAGCGTTTGACTTAACCCGCTGGCAGCATTGGTTGGCAACAGGTCTGGGTAGCGGTTTAGCGCCCAAAGCGCCGGGAACTGTGGGCTCACTGGCTGCATTGCCGTTGTGTGTGTTGGCATCTGGTTTGGCTCCTATCTACGGCTTGGCGTTAATTGGATTGGTCAGCTTGTTGGGGATTTACGTGAGTCACTCAACCAGCAAGGATTTAGGCGTGCATGACCACGGCGGGATCGTCATTGATGAATGGGCAGGCATGCTGATCACATTTTTCGCCGTGCCGTTAAGTGGCCCGGTGCTGCTGATTGGTTTTGTGCTGTTTCGTGTACTGGATATATTAAAGCCTTGGCCAATTCGCTGGTTTGATGAAAATCTGCATGGTGGGCTTGGCATCATGCTCGATGATTTGGTCGCCGGAGTACTGGCGTGCGCGCTGCTGCATAGTGTAGTCTGGTTGTTTCCTTCGCTTACCTTGTAGAACTGAAATCTTATGCTTCGAGTGTTTTGCTGTCTGCTGTTCGTGTTGGTGGCTGGCCAGCTCAACGCCCAAACTCAACAGTCCATTTTTGATTACGACATCAAACAATGGAC
>DMYW01000055.1:31781-99497 GCA_003482455.1 Rheinheimera sp.
CAGCTGATCAGTAATATCATCACCAAACTTTATACCGACAAAAGTGGCTATATCTGGATAGGCACTTTAGGTGGCCTTTCCGGAGTAAATCCCACAACGCTCAAATTTGACCGCTATAACATCCTTGGCGAAGTGACGGCCATTATTGAGATCTCCGAACACGAGATTTGGGTTGCTGCAGACAACTTGTTTCGCGTGCGCGATGGCCAAGTCAGCCGAGTTGATGAAGTCAAAGAAACTGTTGGCCAAGTACTTGCTGTGCAAGGTAGCGTGTGGGTGACGACCAGCAAGTATCTGTATCAGTTTAAACAAGGCGGGGCATTAGAACGTATCCCATTTCCACCTGAATTAGCCCAGCATCCGATTTACGATTTGGCCTACCGTGATGACACCTTGCAACTGGCCAGTGAACAAGGCTTTTTTTATTTAAACGAACTTGGTCAATTTCATCATTGTGATTTGCCAGGCGGCGCAGATGCGTCGATTTTTCAGTTGATGCGTGACAGCCAAGACGGTGATTGGGTGTCAACTTACGATAACCTGTATCACCGCCATGCTGGACAAAGCTGGCAGATTGTCAGCAAGGATGCACTTGGGACTTCGACGCAGTTTGCGGACATGTTTGAAGATGCACAGCATAACGTGTGGCTCGCTAGTTTCTCGGATGGTTTGTTCCGCGCGTCACGCGGCAAAATTACCCGAGTTGTCGGGGCTGGGCAACGGGATATTGCCGTGCGAAGTGTCGCCAACAGTCCCGACGGTCGTTTGTTTGTTGCCACTGGGCAGGAAATTGGCTATCTGTCCGCCGATCAGAAATTCACGGCCATTCCTGTGAAATCTGACGATGCTATGTCCGTGGTGCAGGACTTAGAATTTACTTCAGAAGCTATCTATTTAGCTACGGACACAGGCCCCAAATTATTAAGCCCACAAGGTGAACTTACACCACTAGTCCCTGAACTCAAAGGCATCAAAACTAAAGCCATCAAACCTCGAAGCGCAGGGGGCTACTGGTTAGCGACCAGTCAAGGTTTATACAGTTGGCAAGCCGGCGCATCGTTGCAACCATTTGAATTAAATAGCGAGTTTGATTCCTCGGTCATCACGTTTGTGCAAGAGGTCTCGAATCGATTGTTGATTGGCACGACGCGTGGAGCTTATCAGTTCCGCAATGGCAAGCTGCTGCGTCTAGGGGTCGGTAGCAATCTGTACAATGCCTTTATCACCACCATGTTGCCGTTGCAGGATGGCCGTTTGTTGGTCGCCACTGTGGACGATGGTTTGTTCTTGTGGCACAGCGACGGACGCTGGTTGCAATTCGATACCGGTAATGGCTTGCCGTATGAACCCGTGGTTTCACTGTTTCAACAAGCAGATACAGCGGCTGTTTGGGTCAGTACGCTCAAAGGGATCTTCCGCTTTCAACCCGCGTTGCTGACAGGTTCACCTACGGACCAAAGTGCTTTTGAAGAAGTATTAACGCCTTATGAGCGGCAATTGGGCACTGCGCCCGGACGTTGTTGTAATGGTGCAGGTCATAGCAAGGTTGCTTTGTGGCAAGACCAATTATGGTATCCAACGCTCAAAGGGGTTGTTGCGGTGCCGGAGCAGTTAAAATCGGCCAGTGCCGAGCAAAACGTACCCCTGATTGAACAAGTACAAAGCACTTCGTTGTATTCGGTACAACCCAAACAACGACGCTTAGTGTTAGAGGTCGGTCAGCGCGACCTAACGGTGCGGTATACTTCTATCGAATTTCGCCGGCCAGACGCGCTGGAATTTCGTTATCAACTACGCGGTTTTGACGCGGAATGGCGCTTAGTTGGCAACCGTCGAGAAGCGATTTACACCAATTTACCACCCGGTGAATACAGCTTTGTGGTGCAAAGTCGCAACCAAAACCAGAGTTGGGAACAAGCTGCCACCGCGACTCTGGAATTGGTGATCCCGCGCCGATTTGATGAAACCAGCGTGTATCGCGGTTTATGGTTGATGCTCGGCTTATTACTTTTGGCTGGCGTCTTGTGGCTAGCTCGGCGTAACACGCAACGTCGCGAAGAAGAATTAACACGCTTAGTCAAGCAACGCACGGTTGAGTTGGAGAGCAGTAACTTACGCCTCAACGAAGTCAATGAAGAGTTAAGTCAGCTGACTCACAAAGATCCGCTCACTGGCCTGCGCAACCGTCGTTTCTTATTTGATCAGCTGCCGAAGGATATCGAGCATTATCAACGCAATCGTGAGTCTATGCTGGCGCAAAACAAATGTATCGCGTTGATCCACTTAGATTTAGACAACTTCAAACAATTAAACGACAAATTCGGCAACAACGCCGGCGATGCGATTTTGCAACAGCTTAGCGGTCTATTAATTCGCGAAACGCGTGGTTCTGACTATGTGGTGCGCTATGGCGGCGACGAATTCTTAATTGTGCTTCGGGACGTAGCGCTGGACTTGGTTACAGAGTTTTCGGTGCGTTTGCGTGACTTAATCACTATAGATCCGATGGTGTTGCCGGATGGTCGAGCCGTTCATTTGCAATGTTCAGTCGGATATTCCATCTATCCATTGGACTTATTGGGCGGCCAATTGATTGGTTGGGAAGTCTCGCTGCGTTTAGCCGAACTGGCGTTATTGCATGTCAAACACAGCGGCCGCAATGCCGTCGCGACGATTGAATTTGACCGTCATGTTGATGCGTTTGAATTTGAAGAAAACGAACATATCGAATCGCAAGTGGAAAAACTGCTGGCCGACGGTGTAGCTTGGTTTAGTTTAGCAACAGCGTCCGGTAAAGACGGTTCGCTGGTATAAAGCATTGAATATGAAACAAAAAAGCAGCCGAGGCTGCTTTTTTTATCGATACGAAAGCGACGTTGGCTTACAACCAATCTACAATGCGACGGCTTAGCGAAGTCGCATCGAGGCCTAATTCTTGATACAGCTCGGTTTGACTGCCGTGACGAACAAAGTGATCTGGGATCCCCAGGTTCAACAATTTGAAACGCAGGTTCAACAGCGCGACAGCCTCGTTTACAGCAGAACCAGCACCACCGGCAATTGCATTATCTTCAAGAGTCACTAACGCCTGATGGTCTGCACTGAGCTGTTTTAACAGCTCTAGATCCAGCGGTTTAACAAATCGCATGTCTACTAGCGTGGCATCTAGCTGCTCAGCAACGTCTGTTGCATGATGCAGCAGTGGGCCAAACGCCAAGATGGCCAATTTGCTGCCGCGTCGCACTACGTTTGCCTTGCCGATAGTCAGCGTGTCTAGCGCAGCACCCGCTGAAATGCCAGTTGCAGAGCCGCGTGGGTAACGCACCGCCGCAGGGCCTTGGTAGTGATAGGCCGTGCTTAACATTTGCCGACACTCAAGTTCATCGCTAGGCGCCATAATCACCAAATTTGGAATACAACGCATGTAGCTGATATCAAAGGCGCCTTGGTGCGTGGCGCCATCCGCACCGACAATACCGGCGCGGTCGATGGCAAAGGTCACATCCAGATTTTGTAATGCAATATCGTGGATCAGCTGGTCATAGCCACGTTGTAAGAAACTAGAGTAGATGGCGACAACTGGTTTTAAGCCTTCAATGGCCAGACCTGCGGCCAGCGTGACTGCGTGTTGCTCAGCAATGGCCACGTCGTAATAGCGTTCAGGAAAGCGTTTGGAATATTGCACCAGGTCGGAACCTTCGCGCATTGCAGGCGTGATCGCATGCAATTTGCTGTCTTGTTCCGCCATATCGCACACCCATTGACCGAAAATATTCGAGAAGGTTGGTGAGGAGGCTTTTTTCGCCGCAGGCTGA
Organism: Rheinheimera sp.; assembly: GCA_003482455.1. Taxonomy (GTDB): domain Bacteria; phylum Pseudomonadota; class Gammaproteobacteria; order Enterobacterales; family Alteromonadaceae; genus Pararheinheimera. The sequence continues at coordinate 35,597 of DMYW01000055.1, forward strand.
GTTGCTTGTGGGTCAAATTTGCTAACGGCGTGATAGCCAATCGGGTCTTGTTCCGCGGGCGCGTAGCCTTTACCTTTTTTGGTCACAACATGCAGTAATTGCGGACCTTTTAACTGGCGCATATTGCGCAAGGTATCGACCAAAGTGCCCACATCATGGCCGTCAATTGGACCAATATAGTTAAAACCAAGCTCTTCAAAGAAAGTGCCTGGGGTGACCATACCTTTAAAATGCTCTTCGGCGCGGCTAGCTAATTCATGCAATGGCGGAATACCACTGAGGATGCGTTTGCCACCTTCGCGCAGACTGGTGTAGAAGTTCCCCGATAAAATACGCGCAAAATAGCGGTTGAGTGCGCCGACGTTTTCCGAAATCGACATTTCGTTATCGTTGAGGATCACCAGCATATCAGGGCGGACTTCTCCAGCATGGTTCAGGGCTTCAAACGCCATACCTGCTGTAATAGCACCATCACCAATGACCGCGACCACTTTGCGGTTTTGCTGCTCGACGCGAGCAGCCAACGCCATACCAAGCGCAGCACTGATCGATGTGGAGGAGTGGCCAACGGTTAAGGTGTCGTATTCAGATTCTTCGCGACATGGGAACGGATGTAAGCCGTTGAGTTGACGAATGCTGGTCATGCGGTCGCGCCGGCCGGTCAAGATTTTGTGCGGATAGGCTTGGTGGCCGACATCCCAAATTAACCGGTCAAATGGCGTTTGGTAGACATAGTGCAATGCCACAGTTAGCTCAACAGTGCCAAGACCTGACGCAAAATGGCCACTGCTTTGACTGACTGAACGCAATAGATAATCGCGCAGTTCATGACACACCTTTGGCAGTTGCTCCTGCGGCAACTGACGCAATTCCGGTGGCAAATTGGCTTTGGCCAGCAGTGGGTAATCTTTGATATCCAGTGACATAACTAACCTTGGTTAAAAGCTGCGGTGCACAATGTAGTGCGCTAGCAGACTTAATTCGCGTGTATCATAAGGCAGCTCTGCCAGGGCATCGACTGCGTCTTGATACAATTGTAGGGCTTTGGCTTTCGCTTGATCCATGCCAAGCAGCGCAGGGTAGGTTGCTTTATTGCTTTGTTGATCGGAACCCTGCGGTTTACCGAGAGTGACAGTGTCCCCCTCGATATCGAGAATATCATCTTGCACTTGAAACGCTAGGCCAATCGCTCGAGCATATCGCTGCAATGCGGCCAATTCTTGCGGCAGACGGTTTGGCGCTGCTAACCAACCTAAATGCACGGCACATTCAATCAAGGCCCCAGTTTTTAACCGATGCATTTGCTCTAATGCGGCGACAGTCATGGCTTTATTGGTATGGGCTAAATCGACCGCTTGGCCGCCGCACATACCGTTGTAGCCAGATGCCAGTGACAACTGTTGGACCATCGCCAGCGCTTGTGGCGGCGCTACGTGCTGGTATGGATGCAAACAAATCGCTTCAAAGGCTAAGGTTTGTAAGGCGTCGCCTGCAAGAATGGCAACGGCTTCATTAAATGCTTTGTGGCACGTGGGTTTACCACGGCGTAAATCGTCATCGTCCATCGCCGGCAAATCGTCATGGATCAGTGAATAGCTATGCAAACATTCGATCGCAGCGGCAGGGCCATCTAAGTCGTGGCGTGTTGCGCCAAGCATTTCACCTACGGAGTAGACCAAAAAAGGCCGGATGCGTTTACCGCCAAGTAATAAGCTGTAGCGCATGGCATCAAGCAACTGTGGGTCATTGATGGGGCGATTATCCAGCAATTGCTGCATCACCTGTTCCACATGCTGTTGGATCTGGCTTAGTTGGGTGTTCTTCACGACGATGTGCTCAGAATTAGGATTCATATGGCTGCAGTTGTTCGCCGGAACCTTGTTGCAGCAATATTTGTACTTTTTGCTCGGCCTGTTGCAGTTGTTGTTGGCTTAATCGTGCCAAACCGACGCCACGTTCAAATTGTTGCAGGGCATCATCCAAGGCTAACTCGCCGTGCTCTAACTTTTGCACTATCGCCTCTAATTCGGCGATATTTTGCTCAAACGAGCTGTCTGCAGTGGCTTTTTTGGACATGCTGAACCTCACTTAAAACAGAGCGCAAAGGTAGCTTTTTCTGGCTTACCGGTCAATCAGAAAGGATTTACAGACGGACTTTTTTCCAGCAATTAGGAAAAATTGCTAATGGATCAATAGTATTCGCCGATATTGCGGTTAGACTGGAAAAAAAGCGTGTCACGATAGTTCAGAGGAGTTTTATTGTGGATTTAGCAACCGTCATCGGATTTATCGCCACTATCGGCGTGATGGTTTGGGCTTTAGATTTAAGCTCCAACGGTAATTTAGCGATGTTTGTTGACATTCCTTCGATTGTTATCGTGTTTGGTGGTAGTGCAACCGCGTTACTAATGAAATTTACCTTGGCGCAATTTGGCGCTGCCGGTAAAGCTATCGGCAAAGCCTTTATGTTCAAGATGGATTCGCCAGAGGCTTTGATTGAAAAGGCGGTGCAACTTGCCGATGCAGCTCGCAAAGGTGGTTTTCTAGCACTAGAAGAAGCCGAGATCCCCAACGCTTTTATGAAAAAGGGGATTGATATGTTAGTTGATGGTCACGATGCGGACGTCGTGCGTTCAACACTAGAAAAAGACATTGGGCTTACTTACACACGTCACGGCGAATATGTCGGTATGTTTAAGCAACTGGGTGATTTAGGCCCTGCGATGGGCATGATTGGAACACTGATCGGTTTGGTGGCCATGCTTGCGAACATGTCGGATCCCAAGTCCATCGGCCCGTCGATGGCCGTAGCATTGCTAACTACCCTGTATGGTGCCATGCAGGCTAACTGTATTTTCATGCCACTTGCTGACAAAATGGCACTGCGCAACGAAGAGGAAAAAACCAATAACGAGCTCATTCTCGACGCCATCATGGGCATTCAAGATGGCCAAAACCCGAAAGTGATTGAAGGGATGCTGCGCAACTACTTAAAAGCCAGTAAACGTGAGCCGAAAGGCGAGCCGGCGGCCTAAGGAGCAACACCATGTCGGATTGTCCTAAGTGTCCGCCGCCGGGGCTTCCCGCTTATATGGGAACCTTTGCTGATTTAATGTCGTTGTTGATGTGCTTTTTCGTATTGTTGTTGTCGTTTTCAGAAATGGACGTACAGAAATACAAACAAATTGCCGGTTCAATGGCATTTGCCTTTGGTGTGCAAAACAAAATTGACGTTAAAGATATCCCTAAGGGGACCAGCGTCATCGCGATGGAATTTCGGCCAGGCAAACCCGACCCAACACCCATCGATACCATTCAGCAACAAACCATGGACATCACCAAACAAACCATTGAATTTCAGCCCGGTGACGCGGACAAGTCCGGCGGCTCGCAAGAGCAACAACAAGATAAGCAAGGCGGCGCATCGAACAACACCGACAATAAAGTTGCAGCGTCAGCTGGTGAATCCAATGGCGAAGATGTCCAGCAAACCAATGAATTGCTAAAGAAAATTGCTGAGCAGATGCAACAGCAAATTCAAGACGGTGCTATTGAGCTGGAATCACTTGGTCAACAAATTATTATTCGAGTGAAAGAAGACGGCTCCTTCGCGTCGGGCTCGTCGTTCGTGCAGCCGAAATTTAAGCCAATATTGCAGCAAATTGGGGTGATCCTGCGGGATATTCCGGGGGAAATTACCGTCAGTGGCCATACTGATTCATTGCAAGTGTCCGATGAGCTCAATGCGAATAACTGGGAATTATCCGCCAAACGAGCGGTATCGGTGGCGGTAGAAATGTTGAAAGACACCGGGTTAGACAAAAAACGCTTAGTCGTCGTGGGACATGCTGATACTCGCCCGTTAGTGCTTAATGACAGTGAGGAGCATCGCAAACGCAATCGCCGCGTCGAGATCTCGGTAATGCAAGGTAAAGCGAAAGAGTCGCAGCCGATTAAATTACGTCAGCAAAAGCCCAACTAATGGGCATGGGTCGAAATCTTTCCTCAGGCGCTGTATAATCAGCGCCTTTTTTTCAGCCCGGCGCCATCATGATCGAATTTATTATCAAACTGCACCCAGAGATCTCCATCAAAAGTAAGTCTGTGCGTAAGCGCCAGACCAAGTTGTTGGAACAAAACATTCGGACCATCATGTTGCGCTTAGACCCTGAGGTCAAAGTCGACAACAACTATGATCACCTCGTTGTGCGCGTTGATAAAGACGATGCGCAGTTGCGTCTTGAGATGATTGAACACCTGCAATGTATCCCAGGGATAGTGCAATTCTCCGAAATGCGCTCGGCCACTTATGACAGTTTGCATCACATTTTTGAGCAAGTGCTGGCGCAGTATCGCCATGAATTAGAAGGGAAATCCTTTGTGGTGCGCGTGCGCCGCAATGGCAATCATGATTTCAGCTCCATCGATGCCGAGCGTTATATCGGTGGCGGTTTGAACCAGCATATCGAATCGGCGCGTGTACAACTGAAAAATCCCGATGTCACAGTGCAGTTAGAAGTGCGTTTTGACCAACTGATCATGAAAACCCAGACCTTCCAAGGCATGGGCGGTTTTCCGCTGCCAAGCCAAGGCGATGTGTTGAGTTTGATTTCTGGTGGTTTCGATTCGGCTGTTGCCAGCTATTTGATGATCCGCAAAGGTCTTCGCACACATTTTTTGTTTTTCAATTTGGGCGGTCCGGCGCATGAAACGGGCGTGCGGCAGATGTCGTTTTATCTGTGGAACAAGTTCTCCCTGTCGCACAAAGTAAAATTCGTGTCGGTGGATTTTGCGCCTGTGGTTGATGAAATCCTCAAGACGATCGATTTGGGCCTGATGGGCGTCGTGCTCAAGCGCATGATGATGCGCGCCGGTGCGCAAGTCGCCGAGCACATGGGGATCAAAGCCATGGTGACAGGCGAGAGTATTGGGCAGGTCGCCAGTCAAACCATCACCAACTTAAATGTGATTGACCGCGTGACCGACATGTTGGTGCTGCGTCCGCTGATTTATCAAGACAAACAAGAAATCATCAACATGGCGCGAGATATTGGTACCGAAGACCTGGCTAAAGGTATGCCTGAGTACTGTGGCGTTATTTCCAAAAGCCCAACCATTAGCGCCGTGCTGAAAGACGTCGAAGCTGCTGAGACCAAGTTTGACTTCCGTGTGCTTGAAAAAGCCGCCACCGAAGCGAAAATTTTGGATATTCGCACTGTGGAATACCAAACCGAGCAGCAATTGCAGCTGGTTAAAACGGAGTCTAACCTGCCGGCGGACGCCGTGGTGCTGGATATCCGTTCGACCGAAGAAACCGATGCCGCGCCACTGGAAGTTGCTGGCCATACGGTGATTGAGCTGCCGTTCTACAAACTGGCCAGTAGTTTTAGCGAGTTGGACCAAAGCCAGGCGTATTACCTGTACTGCCAACGTGGGGTCATGAGCAAGTTACAGGCTTTGCTGCTGCAAGAGCAGGGCTATCAAAACGTTGGGGTGTACACCAAACCTAAACGTTAAAAAAGCGCCGCAAGGCGCTTTTTTATTGGTATTGCCAGGGCTCTAGCCTTGCAGTCAGCTCGTCGTAAAGCTGCTGATGTGTAGGCACGGCAAGCTGCTGTACCTTGGCGCACTTGAGTAAAAAACCGGTAATAGCAGCCAGTTCAGTGCGCCTATGCATCGCCACATCTTGTTGCATCGACGAGTAGTTTTCGGCGGTGCGTTGCATGACTTGTCGCACCAAAGCGCTGGCTTGAGCTTGCTCAATCGCAATACCTTGCACTGTTGCAACCTGTACGGCTTCGTTAATCAGTGCCGCCACACGAGGCTGAAATTCGGCGGCCAGTAATTCGCCGTTACGACATTGGTGCAGGGCAGTCAGCGGGTTAATCACTAAATTCACCAGTAATTTTTGCCACAACAACTCCGCGATGTTGGGTGTTAGCGTTACAGGCGCCAATGCCGCTTGCATGGCATCAATCAGTGTCGCGGCTGGGGTGGCAAACGCCTGTTTGGCAGCTAAGTTTGCCGGTCCTAACATGGTGGCTCCAAGGCCGGTATGCACCAGCCGATGCGGACCTGTTTTCAGTGCGCCATGCGTGGTACTTGCCAGCCAAAGTTGCTGTGACTTGCCAAGCATGGCTGTCACTGCATCCGCCGTACCCATGCCGTTGTGACACAGCACCAAGCAGCCATCGTCTGCCAACAGCGGTAACCACTGCCTACAGGCGGCAACAGCGTCGTAGGCTTTGACACAAACCAGCAGCACTGCCACTTTGCTGACATGGGCGGGGCGCAGGCTTAACAGCAAGGGAAAGTTTTGCTGGCCACGACGAAAATCGAGCGGCATAGCCGTTTGAGATGCGGCCGCCCGGCCTTGCAGATAACAAGGGTAACCTGCCAAGGCGCATTGGCTGGCCGCTAACAAAGCGATGGCGCCTTGTCCGACGATCACGATGGGGCCATGGTGGGGCGAAGAGGGGGTGCTCATCAGTGGGCTATCCATGTGTTAGTTAACCGGCTGTTTTCGTCAGCCATGGTTGTACTTTGGGCCAAATCAGCATGGCAAGCAACACGCCAGTCATGTCGGCGAGCCAATCCATGGGGTCGGCACTGCGTACCGGTGTCATGCCTTGTAGTACTTCAATCAAAGCACCGTAGACGGCCATCAAAATGACGGGCAGCCACCACTTGGTTTGGAAGGCGGTGCGAAACAAACCGGTCAACACCAAAAAAATGAGTACATGCATGACTTTGTCATTCGGCATCCAGGTTGATGGGATGCCTGAGACATCCTTTAAAAAGCCCCAACTTGCGACAAACAAGGCAGAAAAAAACAAGACTCGCCAGACACTTGCACTCATTTATTACTCCGTTATAAATACCAAGGGTCGGATTATAAAGCGATTATGGTTATAATCGCAGCCATATTGTGAAAGGAGGATGTAATGCCATCATTTGATATTGTTTCCAAAGTGGACGAACAAGAAGTATTAAACGCCGTTGACAACGCCAACCGTGAACTTTCAACCCGCTTTGATTTCCGTGGCGTGCAAGCCAGTTTCGAATTAAAAGATACCACTGTGACGATGAAAGCCGATGCAGAGTTCCAGCTGCAGCAAATGCGCGATATTTTCACGTCGAAGGCACTGAAACGCGGCATTGATGTGCGCTCGTTTGAAGCGGAGAAAGTGGTGTTTTCAGGCAAAACCTGTAGCCAACAGTTAAAGCTCAAACAAGGCATCGAAAAGGAAATGGCGAAAAAAGTCGTCAACCTGATCAAAGAAAGTAAGATTAAAGTGCAAGCGGCCATCCAGGGTGACGAAGTTCGCGTCACAGGGAAAAAACGCGATGATTTACAAGAGGCGATTGCCTTATTACGTCAAAGCGATTTGGGCCAGCCATTTCAGTACCAAAACTTCCGCGATTAACCGCGCACTTCGAGGTACCGCCGCCCGTATGGCGGTACCTTGCCCAGACTAGACGTCTGGATTTCTGTTGACTTTCCCCCGGCGGCCGCTACACTGTGGCCGCTTTTTTCAGGTGCTGCTTCACGCAGTGAAACGGGAAGCTGGTGCGATTTATCAAGTCCAGCGCTGCCCCCGCAACGGTAAATGCTTGTGGTTAACCCCCATGCTCTGATGCCACTGTCTTTTAGATGGGAAGGCTTGAGTGTGACTCCTTGGAGTGCAACATGAGCCCGGAGACCGGCCTGAAAACGTCTATCAACCTCGCATGCGGTGGGCGTGTGTTAAGGAGTTTTCATGTCAACGTTATTGTTACTGGCGGCTGCCAGTGCTGCCGCTACGTCTGCAGCAACCTCTGCTTCTACCTCACAACCAATCGAACGTATTTCTATCTATGCCACGCGTCAGCCGCAGCGCATTGAGCAGGTCAATGCCAGCGTCAATTTAATTTCGCGCGATGACATCGAGTTGCGTCAGCCAAAAGACTTACCGTCACTGCTACAAAGCTTACCGGGTGTGGAAGTGGCGCGGCAGGGCAGTCGCGGCCAAACCAGCAGTATTTTTATCCGCGGTAGTGGTTCTAAATATGTACTTGTACTGATTGACGGCATGCGTGTGGGGTCAGCGACGCTTGGCTATATGGATTTGTCGCAGTTGCCGCTGGATGGGGTCGAACAAATCGAATTGATCCGCGGCCCACGTGCTGCGCTCTATGGTTCGGATGCGGTCAGCGGTGTGATTGCCATTACGACTCGCAAAGCTTCTGGAGTGACGTTATCAGCCAAAGTCGCTAGTCATGGCTTGGCGGAGACCTCGGTGCAAGGCGCCACCAGCATCGAGCAAACTCAGCTATTTGCGCAAGCAGGGTACGGCCGCGCCGACGGCATTCATGTATTGGATAAAGCTGGCGTTGATACGGACCGCGATGGCTTTCGCAATCGATTTGTCCGCACCGGCATCCGCCAAGGTTTTGCCGGAGGTGATATCAGTTGGCAAAGCCAACTTAACCGTGGTTATAACCAGTTTGATTTTAACCCAGCGTGGGGCTTAGGGGCGGATGAAGCGAAAACCGGCCAAGATCAACACCAAGTGGCGGTGAGTTACCAAACGCCAATAGGCACTGCACTCAAACAAGTCAGTACGCAAGTTAAAGCCGGCCTTGGTCGTGATGACAGCTTGACCTATGGCAACGGCGCCTCGTACCGCTACATCACCAAGCGCCAAGAACTGGACGCGCAAAGTTTGCTTGAGTTTAGTGCAGACATCGATTGGTTAATTGGCGTCAACCGCACACGCGATGAGGTGGCAACGTCTGGCGATGCATACGTGCGCGAAAACCGCGTAACCCAGAGCGCCTTTACGGCTCTGTCATGGCAGTTGGACGCGTTGCACTTAGACACGGCGCTGCGGCATGACCATGTGTCAGCCTATGATAGCTATCAAACCTATCAGTGGGGTGCCAGCTACCAATTAACTGATAGTCTGCAAGCCCGCGTCAACCAAGGCTCGAGCTTTAAAGTACCAACCTACAACGATTTGTATTACCCAAACTTTGGTAATCCAGATTTACTGCCAGAAACGTCGTTGTCTCGCGAAGCCGGTGTGCGTTTTACGCCACAAGGCAAGGCACAAGTCACCATAGATGCGGTGCATTTCCAACGTAACTTAAACAACATGATCGCGTACAACAGCGCAGTGTGGCAAAGCCAGAACATCGCAGCGGCGCGCCTGACTGGATTTGAATACACGGTCGGTTTTGTTACGGCGCTCGGCGGTGCTGATATCCAGCACGAGTTGTTGGCCACCTACACAGATGGTGTCGATGAAGTAACGAAAAACCGAGTGTTGCCGAACATTCCCAAACAAAAGTACCAGTATCAGTTCAGTACTGAGCGTGGCGATTGGCAATATCAAGGTCGCTTGGCTTATCGTGACAAGGTGCAAAGCCGAGCCACAGGCAAAGAAACAGTGGCCGCCAGTTATACCGTGAATGCTGGGGTTGGTTATCAATGGACGCCAACAACTGTCGTGCGGTTGACGATCGACAACCTGTTTGACCGTAACTATCGCACTGACGGTGATTATTTTCAGCCAGGTCGCGAGTTTTCTCTTAGCGTGCAAACGACGTTGTTCTAAGCAGGAACGAAAAAGCCCCAGTTTTGGGGCTTTTTTTTACAATCCCGGTTGCTTCAAATAGGCCGAAAACTCTTTGCGAAACTTATGCAGTTTCGGTACGACCAACAAGGAACAATAGGGCTGTTGTGGATTCGCATTGACGTAGCCTTGATGGTAACTCTCTGCGGCATAAAATGGCTCGGCAGCGCGGATCTGTGTGACAATCGGCTCGCCTGAATAAGCATCGGTGGCATTGAGGCTGCCGATCAATTGTTCAGCGACTTGTTGTTGCTGCGGTGTGTAATAAAACCACACGGAGCGATATTGCGAACCAACGTCATTGCCTTGTTTGTCCATGCTGGTCGGGTCGTGTAGGTATAAAAACATTTCTAAAATCAATTTGATATCAATAAGATTCGAGTCGTAAGTCAGTTGCACCACTTCGACATGTCCTGTGTCGCCGCCACAGACGGCTTGGTAATTGGCGGTTGCCGCTGAGCCCCCCATGTAGCCACTCACGGCACTTTCGATACCTCGCACCGAATTAAAAGCAGCTTCAATGCACCAAAAACAGCCTGCGCCTAGGGTAATTTTTTCCAGCATGATCACTCCGATCTGTTTTTACAGCCTTGCCGTAGTATAGTGACATTTTGCACAAACAACGTACGACTTGGAAAACTTGCATGAGAAAACAGAGACATATCGCAATTATTGGTGCTGGCATGACAGGCGCCTCGGCGGCGGCAACCTTGCGCCAGCACGGCTTTATGGTCACTGTGTTTGAAAAATCACGCGGTGCCGGCGGTCGTATGAGTTCAAAACGCACTGACTACGGGCCGCTGGATTTGGGCGCGCAATATTTCACCGCGCGGCACACAGACTTTGTAGCGCAGGTGGCGTTGTGGCAGCAAGCGCAGCAGGTGGCGGTGTGGCAGTTTGACCCCGCAGTTTGGGATGGCCAGCAACTGCAGCCATCGCCTGACCAGCAACTTCGTTATGTCGGCACGCCAACCATGAACGAACCCGTAAAGGCATTGCTGGGCGATACGCCGTTGCATACGCAGTGCCGCATCGCCAATTGCCAATATCAACAAAGCAACGATAGCAGTATGCAACAAGGTCAATGGCAATTGACCAGTGACGATGGTGCAATATATTTAGGCTTTGATGGTTTGCTGGTGACCACTCCTTTGCCACAGGCCAAAAACTTGATTGATGTGGCCGCCGTACATGCGATCCCTGACGCCTTGATGCAGCCTTGTTGGGCGCTGCAGCTGGTAACGTCAATGCCACTTGTTTCGGACATCCAAGGCATTTTTGTTAACCAAGGTTTGTTGCGGTGGGTCAGTTGCCAAAGCGCCAAACCGGCGCGTCAAAGTCAGCCGCAAATTTGGTTGTTGCATTTCACGGCCGAGTTTACCCAAACGCATTTAGACATCGATGTTCAAGAACTTAAAGCGCTAGGCTGCTTGGAACTTGAACGCATGCTAGGGCAGCCGGTGCACGTTGAGGCCTTGGTGGCGCAGCGTTGGTTGTATGCCAATATCAATGACGCAGTCGCCGAGCCAGGCATCTATACCGATTTGGCGCAGCAGCTAGTGGTGGCCGGTGATTGGAGTTTTGGTGGCCGGGTTGAAAATGCCTATTTGGCAGGACGTCAAGCGGCACAGTGGTGGATCCGGCAAGAGTAACTTGTGCGGAGCCGATCAAGTTTTCTGATAACAGCAAGGAGTACAACCATGGGATTATTTAGCGGTTTGTTTGGTAACGCAGGCGTTGCCGATATTGATGACGTCAAGCAAGAAATTGGCGGCATGTTGGCCGATGGTGAGCAGATAGATATTGCGTTTAGCTTGATCCGTGACTTGATTGTATTTACCAATCGCCGGCTGATTTTGATTGATAAACAGGGGCTGACGGGCTCGAAAGTCGATTATCAATCCATACCGTATCGTTCAATCGTGCGTTTTTCCGCGGAAACAAAAGGGCATTTTGATCTCGAGTCGGAGTTGGTGTTGTGGTTATCTTCAACCGAGCAGCCGATCCGCAAAACCTTTGCCAAAGACAGCAACATCTTGGCCGTGCAAAAAGCCTTGGCGACCTATGTTTGTAAATAGCGGTTTGTAACCAGAGTTGGTAACCAGCGGTTGGAGGTATGTGGCGACATAGCCCGTTCGTGCTGCGCCATTGCGTGCAACGCGCCCGCGTCACCGGGCATGTGGAGCTAGTGCAGAGGCCTGCACGACGAAACTGAGGCGCTTAGCGCGCCTGATGACGCAGCCGCTCAATGCCTTGGCATAATTGTTCTATGCCATCGATAGTGCGCAGCGTCGCACGATGCAATAAATCTGCATTGACCGTGAGTTGCGGCAGTTTTGAAAGCGCTGGCCATTGTTGATAGTCAAAATGCGCTCGCGGCTCGTTGACTGAACTAGGCAAGATAAGCAGTTCGGGTGGGGTTGCAACCAAACGCTCGATACTGACTTGCGGATAGGCGGTGGTGAGGGCGGGGCTAGCCACAGCGCCACAAAGTTTCAGTGCTTGCGCCGGCCAATCGTTGCTGCCGACTGTGGTCAGCGGGTCATGCCAAATTTCATAAAACACCGAAACAGTGCGGCCTTGTTGGTAAACCTTCAATGCGCCAAGGCGTTGTTCGGTTTGTTTGGCAAGCGTTTGGGCTTTTTGTTGCTGGCCTGTAAGCTCGCCAAGGTGCTTGAGCAATCCGACAATATCTGCCGGCTGTTGCGGCTCAAAACCGACGCTTTTGATCCCCAACCGCGTCAAGGATTCGATGTCTTGCGGTTTGCTGCCCGAGCGCCAATACAGCACCAAGTCGGGTTTTAACGCGATGATTTTTTCGAGCTGGATCCCTTGGAAATTGCCCAGCCGCGGCAGCTGTTTGGCTGCTTCTGGGTAGTCGGCAAATTCGACCGTGCCGACAATCTGCGAGCCGGCGTCGATGCTGTACAGCAATTCGACCAAATTAGGCGCCAGCACCACTAAACGCGCTGCCGCCACGCTTGGGGCGAAGCAAAGCAGCAGACAGCAGCATGCCCAACAGGCCCACCGGATCACCAATCGACCCCTTGTTGCGCCCGCACGCCCGCATCAAATGCATGGCGGACATTGTCGATTTCGCTGATGGTATCTGCCATGTCGAGCAAAGCGCGATGGCAGGCGCGGCCGGTGACCACCACATGCTGCATTGCTGGGCGCTTAGCAATGGCCTCGAGCACTTCGTCTAGCGGTAGATAGTGATAGCTGAGCATGTAGGTTAATTCATCAAGCAACACCAGTTGGATGCTTGGATCGGCCAAAAACTGCTTGGCTTGTTGCCAGACTTCGGTCGCTGCAGCGATATCTGCGGCGCGGTCTTGGGTATCCCAAGTAAAGCCTGTCGCCATCACTGCAAACGGCACGCCGTGGTGAGACAGCAAATTGCGCTCGCCGTTGTCCCAACTGCCTTTGATAAACTGCACCACGGCAGCTTTGTAACCGTGCCCCACTGCGCGGCACACACAGCCAAACCCGGCGGTGGACTTGCCTTTGCCGTTGCCAGTGATCACCAACAACAAGCCTTTGTCGATGTGTGCCTTAGCAACGCGGGCATCGACTTGCTCTTTCAGTCGTTGTTGGCGTTGTTGATGTTTGGTTTGTTTATCCAGCATGATTCTTTGAACTTCTTAATAACAACAGCAGGAAGCATACGGCTCCTGCGCCAGAACAGACCACTCCCAGCGGCAGTTCTTGGTTGGTGAGTACCAGCCGCGAGCTGGTATCGGCCAGCAACAAAAAAATACCGCCGACCATGGCGCTGGCGGGAAGTAGCCGATACAGATGAGCACCAACGAGCAAGCGACACAGTTGTGGGATCACCAAGCCTACCAAGGCGATACCGCCGCAATAGGCCACAGTAACGGCCGTCAAGGCGCAGACGATCAGCAAGCTGACCAACTGAACTTTTCCGACCGCCACACCGACGGAGCGGGCAAAGGTTTCACTGCACGATAGCGCCAGCAGCTCTCGGCGAAAACGCCAAAGCAACAAACTCGACACACAGAGCGTCAAAGTAACATGCGCCGCGGCGCTCCAGCTGGCGTTGGCGACACTACCCATCAACCAAAACAAAATTTTGCCAGCGGCTAAATTCGATTGCAGATACAGCAACAAAGACAGCAGGCTGCTGAGTAAAAACGACACCGCAATGCCTGCTAGCAGCAGCTGCAATACGCTGCGTTGCCGGCTGAGATGTATACAAGCAAGCACCAGGCAAGCTGCTGCGAGCGCGCCGAGGAATGCGGCGAGCGGTAGACTCCAGCCCTCAAGCGGCCAGCATAATTGTTGGAGGGCAATGCCAACGCCTGCTCCTGACACCAAGCCAAATAAATAGGGATCGGCCAGCTGATTGCGACTAATGCTTTGCATCAAAGCGCCGCTTAGTGCCAATGCACTGCCTGCGGCAAAGGCGAGGGCGATGCGTGGTAAACGCAATTGCCAGAGGATCTGCGCCTCCAGTTGTTGCGCTTCGCTACTGGGTGTTTGCCATAGCCACTGCAGGGATACGGGCACAGCACCGAATTGCAAAGATAACAACATGGCCGCCGTTAAACAGCAGGCGATGCCAAGCCAAAACTTGCTCATGCCAGCTCCTTGGGTGGGAAAAATTGCACTCGCAGTCGTTGCTGCTGCGCATCGAAGCTCACGTCACACGGACATTGATACACGTCACTTAACAGGTCCGCTTGTAACACTTCAGCAGGCGTGCCAAACGCGCGTTGCTCGCCATTGGCCAGCAGCAGTAACTTGTCACAGTACCAAGCGGCCAACGTCAAATCATGAAAGCTCGCCACCACACTGCGTTGCTGGCGTTTTAATTGCGCCAGCAGTTGATGTTGATGTCGCACGTCCAAGTGATTGGCGGGTTCATCGAGCAGCCACAGCGGCGCTTGTTGCGCGGCGAGTCGAGCGAGTTGGCAGCGTTGCCACTCGCCGCCTGAGAGCTGTTCACAGCGGCGATGCTGCAAAGCCGCTAAGTCAAATTGGCTGAGTGCGTTATCTATTTCCACAGCATGGTCATCCAGCGGTGAATACCAGTGCAGATAGGGCAGGCGACCGAGCGCGACAAATTGGCGCACGGTTAACGCATCGGGGGCCGTTTGCTGCTGCGGTAACAGCACCAGCTGTTTGGCGCGCTGGACGCTGCTTTGCATCGCCAGCGCTTGGCCAGCAAGTTGCAAAGTACCCTGACTCGGCAGTTCTTGATTAATTGCCAACAACAAGCTGGTTTTGCCGGCGCCATTGGGCCCGAGCACACCCACTAATTCACCTGCACCGACAACAAAACTAACGCCACGCAGCACAGACTGCTGCTGACGTTGCACTTGGAGTTGGTCGACGAGAAGCAAAGCGGGCATGAGACCTAGGTTTTTCACAGCCAAAGATGCTTGGATTCTAACAAAGCTGGCGCAGCAGTGCCGCAGTATATGCCGCAAACCATAAAAAATAACCCAGCCGAAGCTGGGTTATGTCGTGGATTTATTTACTTTTTCTGCTCGAGGATTGCCAATTGCTGCTCGATTTTCTTCGGTGAGCCTGTGTTGCGCGCCAGCAACACATACGCGGCGGGGACTACATAAATCGTCAAGAAAGTAGCAAACGCTACCCCGGCGAAAATCACCATACCGATCACCATCCGACTTTCCGAACCAGGCCCGCTGGTGACAATCAGTGGGATAGCACTCATCACTGTAGTAAACGCTGTCATGGTGATAGGGCGAAGGCGCTGCACGGCGGCTTGTTGGATCGCTTGCATGAACTCCACCCCGGCGTCCCGCAGTTGGTTGGCGAATTCGACAATCAAGATACCGTTTTTCGCCACTAACCCTATGATCATCACCAGACCTATCTGCGAATAGATATTGAGCGTCATGCCGGCGAGGTACAGGCCGCCAAGCGCCCCGGCGAGGCCAAGCGGCACCGTCAGCATAATCACCAAGGGGTGAATAAAGCTTTCAAACTGGGCGGCAAGAACCAAATAAGTGATGACCAGTGCGAGCACAAAGATAAACACCGTCGATTCGCCGCTGTTTTTATACATCAGCGACTCACCTTTGTAATCGATGCCGCCGACGTCTTTGATTTCTGTGCGCACCACGTTTTCTAGATACTCCAGTGCTTCACCGAGGCTGTAGCCAGGCGCTAAGTTGGCAGAAATGGTGATGGCGCGTTGTCGGTTGTAGCGGTTAAGCGTTGATGACGTCGCTTCTTCACGCAAGGTGACTAAGTTATCCAGCGGGATCAATTGCTTGGTCGCAGCGCTGCGCACATAAACATTGGTGATGTTGCCTGGCTTGGTAAATTCATCGTCGGCGCCTTCTAAAATCACGTCGTATTCTTTGCCGCGATCAAGGAAGGTGGTGACACGACGGCCACCCAGCATGGCTTCCAGCGCACGACCCACCACACCAACGGTCAAGCCCAAATCAGCAGCCCGTTCGGTGTTGATATCCACCAATACCTGCGGCACTGTTTCTTTGTAGTCATGGTCGACCATCAGCAGTTTCGGGTTTTCCCGGACTTTGGCGAGGACTATGTCACGCCACTTCGCTAGCTCTTCGTAGGTATTGCCTTGGATCACAAATTGCACCGGACGACCGCCACCTGGGCCACCGCCACCGCCGCGACCGGCCGTTAAGCCGCCACGCACCACAGGGATGGCGCGCACGTCAGGCAGTTTGTTCAGTTCGCTACCAATTTTTAGCATCAATTCAGGGGTGCGCGGCTGGCCGTTGTGCCAGTTTTCGCTGTTGACAATCGCCATGCCGCCGGTGCCGCCAAACGCTGGCACACGGATCAATAAGCGGGTTAATTCACCTTTTTCGTAGTAGGGCAGCAGCATGTCTTCAATCAACCGCATGTTTTTTTGGTTGCTTTGGAAGCTAGCGCCTTCGGCGGGGCTCATCATGACAAAAAACGCACCTCGGTCTTCTTGCGGTGCCAGTTCCGAAGGCAGGCGATGCAGCAGTAACACGCTGGCAAGCGTACACAAGCCAAGCACCGCCATCGCTGGCCATTTGTGTACCGTAACAATGCGTAACTGCGCCAAATAAGCGGCTTCAATACGTTGAAACGCCCCATGCACAGCGTGACTAAAGCCTGATTTGCTACCGCCTGTGGTCAGCATTTTGCTAGCAAGCATCGGTGATAAGGTCAGTGCAGTGACGGCCGAAAATGCCACCGCAGCCGCGACAGCCAGTGCAAATTCCGTGAATAACTTCCCTAGGTCACCTTGCATAAAGACCAGCGGTACAAACACTGAAATCAGTACTAAGGTGGTGGCAACCACGGCAAAGCCGACTTCTCGAGCGCCGTGGTAGGCGGCAAGTAGCGGATGTTGGCCTTGTTCAATCCGGCGATAAATGTTTTCTAGCACGACGATTGAGTCGTCAACGACCAGACCGATGGCGAGTACCAGCGCCAGCAAGGTCAACAAGTTAATCGAAAAATCCAACGCATACAACACGGTAAAGGCTGCTACCAGCGCGACTGGAACTGTGATAGCCGGGATAAAAGTCGCCCGCACATTGCCAAGGAACATAAAAATCACAAATACCACTAGCACCATGGCAATGCCGAGTGTGTTGTACACCTCGTGAATGGATTCGGAGATAAACAACGAAGAATCATAACCGGGCGTGATCGTGGTGCCTTTGGGCAAGGATGCTTTGATCCGCTCCACTTCCGCGCGAGCGTTTCGCACCACATCTAAGGTGTTGGCTTTGGACTGTTTGATAATGCCAATACCCAATACGTTTTTGCCGTCGCTACGAAACTCAGATTCTTCGTTTTCAGCCGACAGCACCACATCAGCAACTTCGCCTAAGCGCACTAGATAGTTGTTGTCGCCTTTTTTCACCACCATGCGGCGGTAATCATCTTGGGTTTTGTAGGTGCGGATCACTCGAACAATAAAATCGCGGTCAGCGGACTTGATATTGCCGGCTGGCAACTCGACGTTTTCGCTGCGCAGCATGCTTTCGATGTCTTCGACGGTGACGTTACGCGCCGCCATGGCATCTTTGTTCAGCCAAATTCGCAGTGCGTATTTGCGCTCGCCACCAATTTGCAAACGGGCCACACCATCAACCACCGAAAAACGCTCGACTATGTAGCGGTTGGCGTAGTCCGTCAGTTCTAAGTTCGACATGGTGTCGCTACTGAGCAAGAACCACGCGATGGTGTCGTCATCACCGTTGGCTTTGACCACTTGCGGCTGGCGGGCTTGGTCGGGCAGGCGCTCGGTAATGCGGCTGACCCGCTCACGCACGTCGTTGGCCGCTGCGTCGATATCACGGTTGATATTAAATTCGATCGTCACGTTGGAGCGGCCAACACGACTGCTGGACGAGACGTTGACTATGCCTTCGACGCCACTGATTAAGTCTTCCAGCGGCTGGGTGATTTTCGACTCGACAATTTCCGCCGAGGCGCCAGGGTAATCGGTGCTGATAGTGACAATCGGTGAGTCGATATCGGGGAATTCGCGTAGCGGCAGCATCATAAAGCAGGCGATGCCGAAAATAACCAGAATTAAATTGACGACCGTGGCAAACACCGGCCGCTTGACTGAGATATCCGATAACAACATGCTTATTGCCCCACACGTTCAACAAGCACACCGGTGCGCAGCTTCTGCGCGCCTTCAGTGACAATTTCATCGCCGGCTTTCAGCCCTGACACCACTTCGACAGAACCCGGCCGACGTTGACCGGTTTCAATGGCTACTTGTTTAACTTTTTGGTCTTTGCCAACTACAAACACAAAATGGCGACTTTGCAGCGGTAAAATCGCTTTTTCTGAAATTTCTAACACGTCCGCTTCTTGCAAGGTCACTTGCATTTTCAGCAACATGCCAGGACGCAATTTCAGCGCAGGATTATCGACAATGGCGTGAATGCGTACTGTGCGAGTGACTTCATCGATGCGTGGGTCAATCGCCGAGACGGTGCCGGTAAATTTTTCGTTGCGGTACGCCGCCGAGCTGCCGGTCACTTTCATCCCGGTTTTGATGTCTGACAAATACTGCTCCGCGACACTAAACTCGACTCGAATACGCGACAAGTCATCAATAGTGGTGATTTCGGTCCCGGCTGTTAAGTACGCACCTTGGCTGACTTGGCGCAGACCCAACATGCCGTCAAACGGCGCGCGAATGGTCAGCTCACTGATTTTGGCTTGCAAAGCGGCAATTTGCGCTTGGGTGGCTTCCACTTTGGCATTTTGCTCGTCGTATAACGACATAGCGCTGGCTTGTGACTTAGTTAAGTTTTTTAAACGCGCCAGTTGGCGACTTTGTTCACTTAATTGCACTTTTAATTCAGCCAGTCGTGCCGCTTCTTCCGTATCGTTAAAGCGCGCGATCAGTTGGCCTTGTTTGACGAGTTGCCCTTCTTCAACATTCAATTCCACCAAGTAGTCGCTGCTGGAGGCAACTAAGCGGGCGGAGGCAAACGACATGGCATTGCCAAGCGCGTCAATTTCGCGCGCTATGCGATGAGTCGATACCTGTTCAGTTTTGACCATGACGGCTTGGTCAGCGGATTTCTGTTTGCCACTTGTAGCGGCCTTGGGGACAAGTAAATAGGCACAAAAACCAGCAAGAAGGATTAAAAACACCCAAATAAGGCGAGATTGTTTGGCTGACACTGCAACTCCATGAAAAACTTTGCAACTAGAACTGGTCTATTGTATGAAAAAGGGGCGTAACAGTTGGTATCTGTTATCGCACTGACACGGGCTTTGGTCGTATTAGGTGAGAAATGTCTAATAAAAAGCAATGTGAACGCTGCAGGATGATTCGATTCTACTTGGTGTGGACTTGCCTGATGGCGTTGATGATGTATTGGTATTTGCATGGTGGATTCTAGTCTACAAGTCAAAGCTGCCAGCGCGAAAGGCGGTGCGGCATTGATGACGAGTGCGGCAATTGCCTTGGTGATTTTCGTCACTTTGTATCAATTAATGCCTGAAGTTGCGCCGACGCAAGTCTGGTTATTGCTGATGTTGCTGCAACTCGTTGCGCTCTACGTTGGCGGGCGCAAACTTGCTGCACCGGTCGTATGTATTGACGCTCGCGATGATGGCATGCGTTACATTCACAATGTTGGAAGTTATCTATTACCTTGGCAGTTGATTAGTCGAATTGGTATCGCCTCGTTGGATGGTCGCGATAGTGGCTATATCGGTATTCGACTGCACAGCTACGATGAGTTTTTACAACAAGTGCCGCTGCGATTAGCTGTTCGTTTGCTGATCGAGCAGCGTGATTTGTTGCTAATTGGCATGCGGCACGCATGTCCAACCGGCCAATGCCCAAGTGACCTACTGGTTGAAACGGGCGATTTTCAAGGCCAACAGCAGACTTTTCGTGGGGTGCAAGCGATGTTTGCCCACCGTATGAGTCATTTAAGGGCTGCTTGGAATTATGATTTGTTTATCCCAGCAGACTTTTTGGAGTTGCAACCAACGCAGATTTGTCTATATCTAAATCAGAAACGGCTGCAAAATTCGTCGCAATGCTGTTCTGGACACGACTAATCCCCTGGGTCATAATGCTAAAAATTGCTGTTTTTGTACGGAATTATTGCCGATGAACACTTATGAGAAACCCTTTTTAGTTAGCGGTCGCAACACGATCATTCACAAACAAAAAAAAGTCGATCTGGTTTTGATCAACAATGATGGCGAACCTGTCGTATTGGTGACCCGCACGGGTGTGAGAATCTTCACTGAATCGGTTCCAGCCAACCGGGTTGAAGCGAAAGAACGTTATCTTGAACTCGTTGATATCGGTAGTGTCGATGTCTTCGGTGAAACAAAAACATTGTTGTTCATCCAAGCATTAAACAACAAAGAATACAAAATCGACTACAGCAAAGTGGGGACCGAGTTGTTCATCCGTGTCCACCAAGAAAACTACATTTAGCTATCTAACTTCCCTCATTATCGCTAACAGCTTGCATTATTTACGCTTTTTTGGTTCATTTAACAAACCAGCGTAAATAAATGCAGCGTATGAATAGTATCGAATTTCTCCGCGTTGATGATGAGCTGTCAGTGCAGGTTCGGGTTTCGCCTGAGCCACTGACGGCGGCTGACTTGCGAGCTCAATTTAGCCAATCGCCATTTGGTCGCTGGCAGATCAATCAACAGTGGTTAGAGACTTTACTCGACGACTACCAAACCTGTGTTCAGGACGTTCTCGAGCAACGATTACCCGAAGGCTATTTATTAGAACGTCGTTTAGCTGTAAGAAAAAATGCCAATGTCAGTTTTCAAATCGCCGACGACTTAATGGTCGTCAAGGCAGTTATTACGGCCGCATGGGGTGGGCAACCTATTTCTGCCAATGAGTTAGTCAAACTTGCGCAAGAAGCTGGAGTGACTTTTGGTTTTCAACGTGACCAGATCATTGCGTTGGTCAGTGCTGCGAGTCGTGCTGAGCCAGGTACCCAAGTGCCTGGGGTCGTCGCAATCGGACGTGTTATGCAACCAGGCGGCAGCTCTCGATTAGAACCTCTTGTTGAGGGATTGCGCCCCAGATTACAGCGTCCAGTGACACATGATGAACAAGCCGCCGATTTGAGAGATTTTGGCGTTTTACCGTCTGTGCATGCTGGTGAACCTATTTTACGACGAGTCCCCCCAAGCCCTGGTATTGATGGTGTTAATGTAAAGGGACAAGTTCAAACGGCACCAATAGGGCAGTTAGTTCCTTGGCAATTGGGAGAAGGTGTCGGTGTGAGTCCGCAAGACCCTGATGTCATCATCGCCACGCGGGATGGAATGCCTCGTCTTGCGGATAATTCGGCCTATGTTGATGAGATCTATGCCGTTAAACGTGTCGATCTTTCCACTGGGCATATACAGTTCAAAGGCTCGGTGATTATCAATGGTGACGTCACAGAAAGTATGAAGGTCATTGCTGGCGGCAATATTTATATCAAAGGCACGGTTGAAGGGTCATTAATTGAAGCCGGCGGCGATATTGAAATTGGTGGGGCTATTATCGGTCATCAGCTACAAGAATCAGAACAAAAGCTGCATGCACAGGGAGTCCACTTTATTGTGAAAGAGCACTACGGGGATGCCGAAGTGTATAGCACTGTGGTGCGAGCAAGTGGCAATATTAGCTGTAGCTTCGCACAATATGCAGCGATTGAAGCTGGTGGCTTTTTCCATGCCATGAAGCAACTTCACCATTGTCATGTGAATGCGCAATCCGTCTTAGTTGGCAAAGCAGACAAACCATCGGGTAAGGTCGTAGGCGGCAGCTTTATGCTGGAGCAAACCCTAACTGCTGGCGCTATAGGGTCGCCCTCGGAGAGTCGCCTATTAGTTAGCTTTAATCGGAAAATTCAACCCGTTTTGGAGCGATTAGTTTCGCTGCGACAAACCGCACAATCAATCCGCCAAGAAATGGAAGAGATCCGGCGTGGCGTTGAGGCTATGCGGCAAATGGAGAAATCTGAAAGTTCACAAGTTCAGATCCAAATGTTGGTGCAAGAATTTGATAGTCAAAAGAAAATTCTGTTAGCACTGACGCAAGACATCAAACAATTGGAACAATTGAAATCTGAGCTGATGCTGCAACCGGCATTGTTAGCGCGACAGCAGATTTTTGTCGGCGTGGACGTGCGAATTGGTGAAGAAGTCTATCTCGTGAAACAAGAGCACAGTGGCACTAAGATCGCCTTTGATGGTTCGCATATAGTGCTCGAGCCTTGGTCTGGTAATTAGTTTTCGGCCAATCCCCCAATAGTTGCGCTTTGTGCAGCTTTTCTGGTAACTACCCTTTGATACACTAGTGGTTTTAGCCTTGTGGAGTCGCCGATGTTTAAGCAGCTTTGTGCTTTGTTATGGTTTGCCGCACCGGCGATGGCCAGTGAATGCAACATGGCGTTTGGCCATGGTGTATTGATTTCGCCAGATCAAATCCGCATTTTGATTAACGACCGTACCCAATATCAAATCAATGACGACCGTCAATTGTTCGTGCAAGGAGAGCCGCAGGCCCTAGATCCACAGGCGCAAGCGAGGCTAGCGGAATTCAGTCAAGGCCTGCGTAAAATTGTGCCGCAAGTGGTCGGCATTGCCGTTGACAGCATGGAGCTGGGCCTGTCCGCCATCGAAAATATGCTGATTGGGGTGGGTAACGCTCAGCAACAAGAAGAATGGAAAGCGCTGGTGCGCGAAACCACTTACCAAATCATGTCGAGATTTGTGCGCAGTGGTGAGCATTTTTATTTGGCCCCGCAAAGCCTCAGAGAAATGGATAGCTTTTTACACGGAGAGTTAAAAGAAAACCTGAATAAGCTCGCTAAAAACACCGTTGGTGCGGTATGGGAAGCGCTACGCGATGCGTTACGGCAGACGGATGACAACTTCGAAAAACCTGAAACCGAAGACTGGCAAAGTGTTGAAACGCTGGTGAGTAAAATTAACATGGGACTTGATGCAAAAGCTGAAGAACTTGAAGAGAAATCTATTTTGTTTTGTCAGCGTTTGCGTGAACTGAATGAAATCGAAAACGAACTGTTAAAACAAGTACCCGCGTTGGCAAGTTACGACGTCGTCGTTGAGAAACACTAAGCGAGTGCGGTAATGGCGCCGTTAGACGACGCCATAATCACCACCTAATACCGCCGGCATGGCGCCGTCGACTTCATCATTAATTGCATCTAGTGTTTTTTCAGCTTCGCCAAGTTCGCTGACTTCCGCAATATGAAACAACGCTTCACCTTCATTGACTAAAGGAAGGTTGTTACGGCCAATCACTATGCCAGAAAATGGCGCCGTCACCGCGACTTCAAAGTCGGAATAGGGGGAATAGATATGCGCCAGCACATCGCCTTGTTGCACTATTTGCCCAAGTGACTGGTAATAACGTGCGATACCGTCATGTTCGGCGCGGATCCAACTACTTTTCTTCGAGAATAACGAGTTGGTTTTGGGCGTGGCTCTGCGCGTTTTCGCCAGCATGCCCAGCGACTGCATCACATTCAAAATGCCCCGCACGCCGATGTTGATGGCTTGTTCGTCAAAGCGTAGTGCTTCACCGGCTTCATACAAAATGATCGGGATACCTAAGCTATTGGCAGTGCCGCGCATTGTGCCATCGCGACTGGCGGC
Source organism: Rheinheimera sp. (assembly GCA_003482455.1). GTDB lineage: Bacteria > Pseudomonadota > Gammaproteobacteria > Enterobacterales > Alteromonadaceae > Pararheinheimera. Next base: position 59,365 of record DMYW01000055.1, read on the forward strand.
TTTGATGATCAGCGGTGCGTTAAAGGCTTCCGCCATGCCAAGTGACACTTTATCTTTGGAGGTGGCCCGCACTTGTGGATAGTTCGAACGGTGGATAGCCCCCGTATGCAAATCAATCACATGCGTGCATTTTTTCAGGATACGGTCGGTGAATTGCCACGCCATTCGACTGCCTAGCGAGCCTTTTTCACTACCAGGGAAACTGCGGTTTAAATCGCGTCTATCTGGCAAATAACGGCTTTGCTGCACAAATCCGTAGGTGTTGACGATGGGCACAACAATCACGGTGCCGCGGACTTGATTGAGTTTTGGTAGTTTTAACAAGCGCCGACAAATTTCCACCCCATTGATTTCATCCCCATGCAAAGCTGCGGTGATGAGCAGTACCGGGCCGGGCTTTTTACCGTGGATCACATGAGCACCAATGTTGAGTTCGGTGTGTGTATAGAGCTTGCCAAACGGAATGTCGACGACCATGCGCTGACCGGGTTGGATCACACTATTGCCAAACGAGAAAGGTTGCACGACGGGGACTTGCACAGATTCTGTCATAGCTTTTTACCTTTTTTATCCTGCAATTGCCGCAACAAGTAGTCCATCATAGCGCCGGCCACATCCACGCCGGTGGTGCCTTCGATGCCTTCCAAACCGGGTGAGCTGTTGACTTCCATCACGACAGGACCTTGGTCTGAGCGTAAAATGTCCACTCCAGCGACCGCCAGACCCATGCAACGCGCTGCGTGAAGGGCTGTTTTGCGCTCCGCTGCAGTTAAACGCACTGGCGTGGCAGAACCGCCCCGATGCAAGTTCGATCTAAATTCACCGGCTTTGGCTTGACGTTTCATCGCGGCAACGACGCTATTGCCGACTACAAAACAGCGAATATCGGCACCTTTGGCTTCTTTGACATAGTTTTGCACCATGATCGGAGCGTTCAAGCCCATAAAGGCTTCTAGGATACTTTCGGCGGCTGATTGGTTTTCCGCTAAAACTACGCCGATGCCTTGCGTGCCTTCCAATAACTTCACCACCAGCGGGGCGCCACCGACGGTTTCAATGAGCCGTGGAATATCCACAGGCTTGTCGCCGAAGGCGGTTTTTGGCAGGCCAATGCCGGCACCAGCCATGCGCTGCAGCGAGCTTAATTTGTCACGGGCACGTAAAATCGCATCGGAGGTGTTCAGGCAATAGCAGCCCATCATCTCAAATTGTCGCAGCACAGCCGTGCCATACGCGGTGATTGAGGTGCCAATTCGCGGCACTACTGCATCATAGTCTTCCAGTGGTTGCCCCCGGTATAAGATGCTTAACTGCTCATGGTGAATGGACAAGGCGCAGGCGGTTGGATCTAACACATCGGTTTTGATACCACGCTCATACGCAGCATCGAGGATGCGCCGGGTTGAATACAACTCGGCGTTACGGGATAACACGGCAACTTTCATTGCAACTCCAAAGGCAGCGAGACAGTTTGATTGTAGCTGTGTTGATCACAAAACACAGTAAGCTGTTCAGGCAAAACGGAAAATAGCGGTAAGTCTTATAGCAGCAACAAGCTGCCCAACCCTAAAAAGACGAAAAAGCCGATCACGTCGGTCACGGTTGTCAAAATCACAGAGCCTGACAGGGCGGGGTCAATCTTAAATTTCTCTAACCAAATCGGGATCACCACGCCAGAAAAAGCGGCCACTAAGATATTGATCACAATAGCCATCGCGATAACAGCGCCGATAATGGCGTCCCCGAACCACAGCCAAGTCACTGCAAAGATCACCAGTGCCCAAATCACACCGTTGATCAGGCCGACGCCAAGTTCTTTGCGCAGCAAGGTAAAATAGGTTTGATGGGTGATTTGGCCAAGCGCTAAGCCGCGGATAATCAGCGTTAAGGTTTGCGAGCCGGCGATACCGCCCATACTAGCAACAATTGGCATCAACACAGCAAGGGCGACCACTTGCTGCAAGGTCGCTTCAAATAAGCCAATGGTCCATGCAGCTAGAAAAGCCGTTAAAAGGTTGATTCCAAGCCAAATGGCGCGGCTTTTCGCGCTTTGGATCACTGGGGCGAACAAGTCTTCATTTTCATCCAAACCGGCAGTATGCATGAACTGCCCTTCGAGGCTGCGCCGCAGGTTCTCGAGTGCTTCACCGATCGACATCCGGCCGAGCAACTTTCCTTCGCTATCGACCACCGGTAGCGCTGTGTAGCCGGAACGGGCGACTAAATCTGAGCCTTCGTCTAAGTGCATCTCGCCTTGCACTTGCGGCACTTCTTCATCAATAAACTCGACGATCGGCAAATGCGAAGGTTGACCGAGCAAGCGAGTTCCAGACAACAAACCAAAGAAACGGCCAGTGCGGTCCACCACCATCAAACTGTCTTGGTATTCGGCGTCTTCGTGCAGTTTGCGAAACATCCGTACTGCATCACGCACCTTGCTGTTATTGCGGATGGTCAGCACATCGTGGTCGGCATAACGACCGCATTGGTCGTCATCGTAGGCAAGGGCGGTCGCGAGCCAGCGTTTATCATCGGCATCGAGTTTGGAGCATGCCGCTTGGTACACGGCTGAGGGGAGCTCATCGAGCAGTTCAATTAAGTCATCGACGTCCATGCCATCCACTAGCACGGATAATTCTTCGTCGGCTAAGCGGTCAAAGATATTTTGCCGCGCGTCTTCGCGCATGTGGTGCAAGGTTTGGATCTGTTGCTCGAGTTCTAACTGATGCCAAGCTTGCATCCGTTGTTCCAGCGGCAAGGATTCGAGCGCAACTGCCAGTTCTTCCGGTTCCAACTGATTCAGACGCTCGGCCAAATGGCCAGCTTCGTCTTCATCAAAGCTGTCGCGGACTATCTCTTCGATATCAAGCAGTTGCGATTCATGCATGCGGATGTATCCATTACGTGAGCATTTGATGATACCAAGCGTTACCACTCAGTCCCAGTGCTGAGCGCGCATTTCCGTGAGGCTCGGCGCTGTTTGCTGAAAATCTAACCAGTCGTTACCACCAGCGTTTCCATTTAAAACCAAGCATCATGCCAAGCGCTAAAATGGCCATACCGGCCAGCGTATAAAAATAGCCGTCACTCCAATGGAGTTCTGGCATGTTATCGAAGTTCATGCCATACACCCCGACGATGAAGGTCAGCGGGATAAACACGGAAGACACCATAGTGAGTAGCTTCATCCGTTCGTTGATTTGATGCGACGAGGTCGACATATAACCGCTGACCAGATCGCCAAGTTGGTCGTAATACATTTGAGTCATCGAATGCAGGCGTTCGAATTTTTCATAAAAATCACGCAGTTCCACGCTTTGAAATTGTGAGGTAAACGCATGATCAGATTCGGTGGTCAGCATGTCGGCAAACATTTCTTTTTGATAGGCGAGGTTACGATCGAGTTTTCGAAACACTGAACGATAGCGCATGATCTGCGACATCTTATGATCATCGCCTTGGGTGAGCATCCGATCTTCGAGATCACCCAGCTCATCCTCAAAGCCGATAAGCTTTTCCAAATAGCTGGCGGACACGGCATGAATGTATTGTTTGACCCATTCTTTAATCGGACTGACGGGTTTGTGCACGTCAAAGTCCGGCAACATGCAGTGCGCCTCTTCGTCGGGAAGCTGTCGCTTGTACAACAACACCTGACGAGAAAACAACAAACTAAGCTGCGCATGGCCTTGATAATTATGGAAATCTTTCCCGGCAAATGCTCGAAGTAACAACAGGGTATACCCATCAAATGACTCAAGTTTGGGCGGATGTCGTTCACGCAAATAGTCATCGGCGATCACGGGGTGAATTTTAAAGAGGGTGAGCACTTGTTGTTGCTCGTGGTAACTGGCGTGCGTTAGGTCAATCCACAGCTTTTGGTCGCCGTGCAATGGTAACTTTAACATCGACAGATCGCCGGTTTGCCATCCAGCCAATTCGGGCTGGTACAAGTGCAATAAAATCATACAAATCCCACCCAATCAGGGGCGGCGAACCGCCCCGCGTGCAGTGCAGATTAGGCCTGGGTGGCCTTTTTATCCGCAATATATTGATCAACCAGTTGTTCTAATACGTCCAATGGCACAGCACCATTTTTTAGCACTACATCATGGTAATCGCGGATATCGAATTTGTCGCCAAGCGCCGTTTTCGCTTTATCACGCAGTTGCACCAGTTTAATCATGCCAATTTTGTAGGCGGTCGCTTGTGATGGCATCACGATATAACGCTCGATCGCGTTCACCGCTTCGGTAGGCGCGTTTGGCGTGTTATCGACCAAATATTGGATCGCTTGTTCACGTGTCCATTTCTTCGCATGAATGCCGGTATCAACCACTAAGCGACAGGCCCGCCAAAGTTCCATCGCGAGGCGACCAAAATCGGCATAATCGTTTTGGTACAGGCCCATTTCTTTCGGCAGCAGTTCAGTGTACAAACCCCAGCCTTCCACGTACGCGGTGTAGCCACCGAACTTGCGGAATTTCGGAACATTTTCAAGCTCTTGCGCTATAGCGATTTGCATGTGATGCCCCGGGATGCCCTCGTGATAGGCCAGCGCTTCCATCATGTAATTCGGCATGTCTTTCATGTTATGCAGGTTGGCGTAATAAGTGCCAGGGCGTTTGCCATCCATGGATGGCGCTTCGTAAAAGGCTTTGCCGGCTGAGTTTTCACGAAACGGTTCGACTGCTTTGACAATCAAATCCGCTTTCGGTTTGATATGGAACAGTTCATCCAAGCGGCCTTTCATGGTGTTGATGATATCGGTCGCTTTCGCTAAATACGCTGCTTTGCCTTCGGCTGTGTCTGGATAGTAGAACTGGCTGTCTTCGCGCATATAGGCGAAAAAGGCTTTTAAATCACCTTTAAAGCCAGTCTTTTTCATAATGGCTTGCATTTCGCCATGGATGCGGGCGACTTCCGACAAGCCCAGTTGATGGATCTCGTCTGCAGTCATCGAGGTTGTGGTAGTGCGGGCGAGCGCATTGTTATAAAACGCCTCGCCATTTTTAAACCGCCAGACGCCGTCATCAGTGCCAGCACGTTGATGTTGTGCTTCAAGGTAATTGATCAGGCCTTCATAAGCGGGTTTGACGCTAGACGTCAGCGCGATTTGTGCTTCTTTGACCAGCATGGCTTTGGTTTGGTCATCGAGCTTTAACGCGTTCACTTTGGTTTTAAAGTCTTCCAACAAGGTGCTGTCTTTGCCATCGCTAAAAGGCGCGCCTGTGATGATGTTTTTGCTGGCTTCGATCGCCAATGGGTAAACAAATTTCGGTGGCATAATCCCCAGCTTTTCGCGGGCATCCAGCTGGACTTTTAACTGCTCAAACAGCTGCACAATGCCATTTAACCGGGCAATATAGGCTTTGGCGTCACTTTCGTTGTCAATCAAATGCTGGTTGATCAGAAGCGAAGGCACCATCGAATGCCAACCGTACATTTGATTGATTGGATAGTTGTATAAACGCCATTGGTCGTCGGCGATTTTGTCTTGCAGTTGTTGCTTAAACAGTTGATAACTAAGCGATGTTTGCGCATCTAGTTTACTGACGTCTAAGTCTTTTAAGCCTTCGAGTTGCGCTTTGGCCAGCGCTAGCTCTTTTTCAGCTTGTCCGTCGGTCAGTTGATCCCACTTGTCATAATCTTGTTTGATGCCGAGTTGCGTCAATCCCATCGGGCTTAAGGCCACCACGTCCATAAAGGCTTTTTCGAAATACGCGTTCGCTTTGTCGTTTTCGTTAACGCTTGCGGTCGCTGCGGCTGGGGTTGTCGCCGTTGGCGCGTTTGCAGGCTCAGGCGAACAGGCTGTCAGCAACGAGCATGCGATCGCAACCGCGAGCATTGAACGTGGGGTGGTCAGCATAAAGTAGTCCTTTTTTATAAGAATAATTGAAGCAATTCATTAAGATAGCGCACACCTTTGGCGGTGATTTGCCAGTCGGTTTCGCTATCGATTATTAACTCAAGTGCGGCGGCCTTGGCAAGGATTGGCGCGACGGTTTCGACCGGCAACCCGGTATAGGCGCTAAACTCGACTTTGGGGCAAGGCTCGAGCAGTCGGAACCGATTCATAAAGAATTCAAATGGCAAATCATCAAGAGCGATAGTAGTGCAGTCATCTAGATACGGCTTGGTTAAATCCATATAGCCTTTGGGGTGTTTTACTTTGACAGTACGAACCACCTGGTTTTGCGTCGGCAGTGTTACTTTGCCATGGGCGCCACAACCAATGCCTAAATAGTCGCCAAAACGCCAATAATTGAGGTTATGCCGGCACTGAAAACCGGGTTTGGCATAGGCAGAGGTTTCATACTGTTGATAACCCGCAGCCGTGAGTAGTGCATGCCCATGTTCTTGAATGTCCCACAACAAATCATCTTCCGGCAGCACCGGCGGTTTCGAGGCAAAGGCGGTGTTGGGTTCGATGGTCAGCTGATACCAAGACAAGTGCGGCGGCGCTAGATCGATGGCTTGTTGCAAGTCGGCCATTGCAGCCGCAATAGTTTGTTGCGGCAGACCATGCATCAAGTCTAAGTTAAAGCTTTGCAGTTTACCTTGGCGTAACTGCTGTGCCAGCTTTGCGGCTTGGCAGGCTTCATCTTGACCATGGATACGGCCAAGTGCTTTGAGTTGCTCTGCTTGAAAACTTTGCACGCCAATCGAAAAACGTGTCACCCCGGCATCGACATAACCAGCAAAACGCGCAGCTTCGACTGTGCCAGGGTTGGCTTCCATAGTGATTTCGATATCCGCAGCAAATGGAATGCGGGACTGAATGCCGTGCAGCAAGGTTTGAATACTTTCGGCACTAAACAGGCTCGGGGTGCCGCCACCGATAAAGATACTGTGCAGTGGCCGTCCTTGTACGTAGGGCAGGTCCTGATCAAGGTCGTCCAACAGGTGACTAACGTATGCTTGTTCTGGCAGATCAGACTTCAAGCCATGCGAGTTAAAATCGCAATATGGGCATTTTTGCACGCACCAAGGAATATGCACGTACAACGACAGCGGCGGTAATTGTTGCGGCGTGTTCAACTTCAAAGCGATCCAACCTGCGCCCGCAATTGTGCCGCCAATTGCTGCAAAGCTTTACCACGATGACTGATCGCGGCTTTTTGTTCTTTTGTTAACTGCGCGGCAGTTTGACCAAGCGCCGGCACGAAAAACACTGGGTCATAACCAAAACCACCATCGCCTTGAGCGCTGTTGCTGATTTCACCGTGCCAAATACCATGGGCAATCAATGGTGTTGGGTCATTGGCATGGCGCACGAACGCCAGCACACAATGAAATTGGGCGGTGCGCGAAGGGGCTGCAACCTCCGCCAGATTTTGCAGCAACAGTTCGATATTCGCCTGATCGTTGCCGTGTACGCCTGCATATCGTGCCGAATAGATGCCAGGTGCGCCGCCAAGGGCATCGACGGCCAGACCTGAATCATCAGCCAGTGCTGGCAAACCAGTCAGTGCCGCCGCATGGCGCGCTTTTAAAATGGCATTTTCGATAAAGCTCAAGCCTGTTTCGTCCGCGTCAGGCACTTGCAGCTGCGTTTGCGGGATCACTTCAAAGCCCAATGGCAGCAACAAGTTTGCGAGTTCGGTGACTTTGCCTTTGTTACCAGTGGCTAGGACTAATTTTTTCACGAGATTATTCCGGGTAAACGTCTTGTTCAAATTTCAACACTTGTTCTGTGTTGCCTTGCCGTACGCGTACCGTAATACGCATTTTTTGCTCAGAGCGGGCTTCGATGCCGGTAATGTAATACCGAGCGTCCCCTTCGCTGATTTCACGAAATGTCAGTGTTTGCTGCTGACCAGCTAAATTAACTGCTTCGCCTGAAATTTCAACGGCTTGTGCCTTTTGGGACTGATGGTCTAATACCGAAATGTTCAAAAATTGGTAGTTTCTGCTGCGTGCTAATTGATATTGCTTAGCAATGTCAGTTTCGAGCATGGTTGTTGGCAGCACAATGTAATGCACATCCCAATTGCCAAGTTGTTGCATTTGCTCGGCTTTAGCCTGAGAGTTCAAGCCAAAAACCAGACAGGCGATCATCGACGCTTTAACAAATAGACGCATATAAGACTCCAAAGCAGCCAATGCTGCAAAGCACAGCGGTGCATTGATTTTTGATGCCATCAGTGACTGTGATGGTTATCGTGCAACTCGAGTTTATTCCGGATACTGCAAGCCAATAGCTACCAGACTTACAGGTAATTGTTTCGGCTGTTGGATCCGTAAAGTTTTTTGCCGGCTCAGATCGCCGCGAACCAACACCACCGACGCTTTGGTCACATCAAACCAACCCGCTAACAGCTTAATGATGTAGGCGTTGGCTTTGCCATCCACTGGCGGTGCTGTGATGGCTAATTTCACCGCGTCACCGTGCAAACCGACAAATTGGTCGCGGCTGGCTTTGGGTTGCACATGCAACGATAACTCTAAATCGTGGCCAAGCCAGCGCCATGCCGCCATCATGCAACTCGTACTTACAGCGCGACTGGTAGAAAACCAGACAACAAGATTTTGAAGAACTGCAAGCCGATCAAAAACACCATCACGGATAAATCGACAGGCCCCAGCGCTGGTAATACCTTACGGATCGGTGCCAGCAAAGGTTCAGTCAATTGCCGCATCAGGTACTCAACCGGTGAACGGCCTTGGCTAAACCAGCTCAATAATGCGGTTAGCAACATTAAATAAAACATTAAATCCAGCACTTCAAAAATCAAAGTACTAAAGGCTGTAACGAAAATGGCCATCAAAGGCAAATAGCCGGTTTTGATAAAAAACACAGTCGCCATGTAAAGCGCCGACACTAACAAGGCCAATACAATGCTGGCGGTATCGAGACGTCCAATACTTGGTAGCACACGACGAAGCGGGATCAATACAGGATTGGTTGCTTTCACCACCATCTGCGAGATTGGGTTGTAAAAATCGGCACGAACCGTTTGTAACCAAAAGCGCAAAATGACCAACATCAAATAGATTTTAAAAACTGTACTGACCAGAAAAACCATTGCTTCCATTGTCAACATCCTACGTCGTTACAAAGTTTTCGCCATTTCTTCGGCGCGGGCGATTGCCGCTAACATGGCATCTCGGACTAATTTTTCAAGGCCGCCCTCACGGAAGGTTTCGATGGCTTGGTGCGTGGTGCCGCCTTTACTGGTAACTTGGGCGCGCAATTCGGCAAACGGCACACTGGCATTGGCGGCCATAGTCGCAGCGCCAAGCGCAGTTTGGCTAACCATAGCTTTGGCACTTTCCGCATCAAAACCAAGTTCTTGTGCTACTTGTTGCATCGCTTGCATAAAGTAGAAGAAATAAGCGGGGGCTGAGCCTGTGACTGCGATCACATGGTTGATCTGTGCTTCCTGTTCTAACCAAACTGTGCTGCCGACGCTGGCAAACATGGCATCAACAAAGGATTTTTCGTAATTAGAACAACGACTAGAGAAAATACCTGTCACTCCTAAACCCACCAAGGACGGCGTGTTTGGCATGGTGCGGATTAATCGCACCGGCCCTAGCCATTGCTCGTATCGTTCAACCGGTAAGCCCGCTGCTACAGTTACAAACAACTTTTCATGAATTTCGGGTGCGCCTGCGATTAAGGCGCTACAGACATCTGCCATCATTTGCGGTTTGACCGCGAGCACTATCACATCCGCTTTTTGTACAGCCAGGATATTGTCTTGGGTGACTTCAATGCCAAAGTCTGCTTTTAAAGCGTCTAACTTGGGAGTGGAAGGATTCGCTGCGATGATGTTTTCGGCTGGGTAACCGTTTTTTACCATGCCGCCGATAATGCATCGCGCCATATTGCCGGCGCCGATAAAGGCTACTGTATTGTCATTCATGTGCATAATTCCGCGCGCCGAAAATGGCTGTGCCCAATCTTATCATAGTTGCGCCAAATTCAACGGCTTGTTGCCAGTCATCTGACATTCCCATCGACAATTCCTGTGCGTTTGCATATTTTTGCTGCAGTTGCGTGCTTAGTTGCTGCATCTGAGCAAAGGCGTGGCTGTTATCCCCATCAATTGCTGGCGCGGGCACGGCCATCAAGCCGACAAGCTGCAAGTTGGGTAGCTGAGCGATCGCATCAGCAAGTGCCAAAGCGTCGCTCGGCGGGACGCCAGATTTGCTGTCTTCATCGGAGATATTGACCTGCACCAAGACTTGCAGAGGCGGCAAATCAGCAGGGCGCTGCGCGGACAAACGCTCGGCGATTTTTAGGCGATCCACGCTATGAACAACCCTGGCAAAGCGCGCTATGTCACGTGTTTTGTTCGATTGAATGGGACCGATAAAGTGCCAGACGATATCTGTTAAATGATTGAGCGCTTGTGCTTTGCCGACTAGCTCCTGCACATAGTTTTCGCCAAAGTGCCGTTGACCTGCGGCATACGCTTGTTCAATGTCACTGCTGGGTTTGGTCTTACTGACAGCGATGAGTTTCACCGTCTGACTGGTCTTAAATTGTCCAAGCGCGCTCTGGGCGCTTGCAACGCGTTCTGCTATGGTGTTATGCATGGAGGCCTGACTTACAAGGTTTTTTCTGTTTACACCGGAGTATGGATGTCATGGATATTACTGAATTATTAGCATTTAGCGTACAACACAAATCGTCGGATTTACACCTTTCAGCCGGTGTGCCGCCGTTAATCCGGGTCGACGGTGACGTTCGTCGCTTAAATATTCCACCGCTGACGCACAAAGATGTACACGCCCTCGTGTACGACATCATGAACGACAAACAGCGTAAAGAATACGAAGAAAAACTCGAATCGGACTTCTCGTTCGAAGTGCCTGGTCTTGCGCGCTTTCGTGTCAACGCCTTCGTGCAAAACCGTGGTGCTGCAGCGGTATTTCGTACCATTCCATCCGAAGTGTTAAGCCTCGATGATTTGGGTGCGCCAGATGTGTTTCGAACCATTGCCGAAAACCCGCGCGGCCTCGTGTTGGTGACAGGGCCGACCGGTTCTGGTAAGTCAACCACGCTGGCGGCTATGGTGGATTACATTAACACGTCGCGCCATGACCACATTTTGACCATTGAAGACCCCATCGAATTCGTCCATTCCAACAAGCTGTCACTGATCAACCAACGGGAAGTGCATCGCGATACGTTGAGCTTTAATAATGCGCTGCGCTCTGCGCTACGTGAAGACCCGGACGTGATTCTGGTCGGTGAATTACGGGATTTAGAAACCATTCGTTTGGCGATGACAGCTGCAGAAACGGGTCACTTAGTGTTTGGCACTTTGCACACCACATCGGCGCCAAAAACCATTGACCGGATCATCGACGTGTTCCCAGGCGAAGAAAAAGCCATGGTGCGCTCTATGTTGTCTGAATCCTTGCGCGCCGTTATTTCGCAGACGCTGCTGAAAAAAGTCGGTGGCGGTCGTGTCGCGGCGCATGAAATCATGGTGGGTTTGCCGGCGATCCGAAACTTAATCCGCGAAGATAAAATCGCACAGATGTATTCCATTATTCAAACCGGTGCCGCGCATGGTATGCAGACGATGGATCAATGTCTGCTGAACTTGGTGAACCGCGGCATCATCACCAAACAAGATGCGATGGCCAAAGCGCAAGATAAAAACGCCTTTGGGGCAATGGGACGGATCTAAGCAGCATGAAAGACTTAGTCAGTTATTTAAAAGTCATGGTCGAAAAAAACGCCTCGGACATGTTTGTCACGGCGAATTTGCCAGTTTCGGCGAAGATTAACGGTGAATTGCAGCCAATCGATGAGCTACCCATCGATGCGGACATGTCGCTGAAGTTGGTCTTGTCGTGCATGACGGAAAAACAGCAGACCGAATACACGACTCACAAAGAATGTAACTTCGCCATTGCCAACGAAGCGGGCCGTTTCCGGGTTTCGGCGTTTTTCCAACGTGACCAAGCCGGGATGGTGGTGCGGCGGATCGTTACAAAAATCCCTGATGTTGACAGTTTAGGCATTCCGCCGGTACTGAAAGAACTGATTATGTCAAAACGGGGCTTGTTACTGTTTGTTGGTGGTACTGGTACCGGTAAATCGACGTCGTTAGCGGCGTTAATTGGCTATCGCAATCGCAACTCCCGCGGGCACATTTTAACCATTGAAGATCCGATCGAATTTGTGCATGAGCACGGCAAAAGTTTGATCACCCAGCGGGAAGTTGGTATTGACACTGAATCGTTTGATGCCGCGCTCAAAAGCTCATTGCGGCAGGCGCCGGATGTCATATTGATCGGTGAGATCCGCAGTCAAGAAACTATGGAATACGCGCTTAGTTTCGCCGAAACCGGTCACCTGTGTATCGCAACGCTGCATGCCAACAACGCAAACCAAGCGATTGACCGGATCATGCATTTAGTGCCCAAAGAAAAACACGGCAAATTGATGTTTGATTTAGCGCTGAATTTACGCGGCATCGTGGCGCAACAACTGGTTGCCACTGCGGACGGTTCACGGCGAATGGCAGCAATTGAAGTGCTGATTAACTCGCCGTTAGTGGCTGATTTAATCAAACGCGGCCAAGTTGACGAAATTAAAGCGGTTATGGCGAAATCACGGGAACTTGGTATGCAAACGTTTGACCAAGCCCTGTATGACTTGTATCAACGGAATCAAATCAGCTACGCCGATGCGTTGCACCACGCCGATTCGCCAAACGATTTACGTTTGATGATCAAGCTGCGTAACAATGAAGCGGCTGGAGCAGGCTTCCTCGCCAACGTGACCGTCGATGGTTTGGAACCGAAAGAATAATGGCTGGTCCCGCCAAGTTGTCATCGCTCGAAAAAAAAGCTGCATCATGCAGCTTTTTTTATCGGTGTTGTCCCATCAGCCTATCCAGCAGCTATCGCGGATCTGTATCACCGAGGTAAGCAAACCGTGGTCGCTGTTGTCCGGCGATCTCGACTATTTCGGTAAACATGCTGACTGGGCGCACCCACAATCCAAATTCGCCATACAAGGCCCGATAAACCACCAGTTGCTCTGCCGTTTCACTGTGTTGGGCGATGCCAAGCACTTGATAGTATGGCCCTTTGTAGTGCTGATAAAAGCCCGTTTTAACTTGGGTTGTTGTCAAACCAGCTCTCCAAAATTAACTTGGCGGAGTAACAATCGACCGCATCTTTGCTGAGCTTTTTAAAGCCACCTTGTGAGAACAGTTCAGCTCGAGCATCCACTGTCGTTAATCGCTCATCTTGCGCCACAACTTTGACCCCAAAGCGTCCGTGCAAGCGGTTGATAAACTTATGCACGCGCGCCGTGAAGGGCTGCTCGGTGCCATCCATATTCAGTGGTAAACCGACGACCACCAGATCGGGCTGCCATTCCTTCAGTAACGCGTCAATCTGATCCCAGTTCGGTGTGCCGTCTTGTGCTTTCAGCGCTTTAAGTGTGCTGGCTGTGCCAGTCAGGCGCTGGCCTACTGCGACGCCGATACTTTTCAGACCGTAATCAAAGGCGAGTATGGTACTCATTAGGCGTGTCCTGCTGTGTTGCTCAGTTGCCACAACGAAATGCCATTGTGCAGCGCGGCACCTTGCCATTTTTCATCATGGGCTAAATCGAAAATGACTAACGAGCTAGCGGGCAACACTAACCAACTATTGTCAGCGATCTCTTGCTCTAGTTGGCCGGCGCTCCAGCCTGCATAACCTAGCGCCAGCAAAAACTTTTCCGGCGCCTTGCTGCTGGCTAAATCTTCTAAAATGTCCCGCGACGTGGTGAGCATCAATTCATCGTTAAGCGATATGCTACTGCTATAACCAGCCTTAGGACTATGCAAAATAAAGCCTCGATCCGGCTGCACCGGACCGCCTGCTACTACGGCTTGTTTGGCATTGAGGCTCTGACCGTCATGAGCAATATCCAGTTGAGTTAACAATTCACTGACAGATAGGTCAATCGGGTGATTGAGCACTATGCCCATTGCGCCTTCATCGTTGTGTTCACAGATATAAGTGACGGTGCGCCCAAAAAACGGGTCGTCCAGACTTGGCATCGCCACTAATAACTGGTTCTGTAATGAGTCCACATTAAACCTTTTTACTTCAAACTAACCTGCGGTACGCGCCGCCAAGCGGCGTTCAATGGCATCAAATAACATGCCGGTGATAGATACATCAAATGCGGCTTCGATTTCTCGAATACAGGTAGGGCTGGTGACGTTAATTTCAGTCAACCGGTCACCGATAATATCGAGGCCAACAAAAATCAAACCTTTGGCTTTTAGCGTTGGTCCAACTGCTTTAGCAATAGCCCAATCGGCATCGGACAGCGGCCGCGCTTCGCCACGACCACCGGCAGCTAAATTGCCGCGGGTTTCGCCTTGCGCAGGAATACGCGCCAAGCAATAAGGCACAGGTTCGCCATCGACCACTAATACGCGCTTATCGCCATCGACAATGGCTGGAATGTAGGTTTGCGCCATCGCGTAGTGTTGACCGTGATTGGTCAAGGTTTCGATGATCACACTGACATTTGGATCTTGAGCTTTTAAGCGGAAAATCGACGCGCCGCCCATGCCATCGAGTGGCTTTAAAATCACGTCGCCTTCGGTTTGGTAAAACGCTTTTAAACGTTGACTGTCTCGGCTAACTAGCGTTTTTGGCGTATGCTCGGCAAACCAAGCGGTAAAGAGTTTCTCGTTGGCATCACGCAGGCTTTGCGGTTTGTTGACGACCAAGACGCCTTCATCTTCGGCGCGCTCTAACATGTAGGTCGCGTAGATAAATTCAGTGTCGAACGGCGGGTCTTTGCGCATTAAGATCACGTCTAGATCAGCTAGTGGCATATCCGAAGGTTCACCCAAATCGTACCAATGTTGGTAATCATATTGCACCGTCAGCGGCCGCGCGCGGCCAAAGGCTCGACCTTCGAGCATATACAAATCGGCCATTTCAAAATAAAACAGCTGATAACCGCGCGCTTGCGCTTGCTCGAGCATGGCAAAACTGGAATCTTTTTTGATATTGATGGCGGAAATAGGGTCCATCACTATGCCTAATTTGTACACATCGCGCTCCTTAGTCGGCGAGGGGATGGCGTCTATTACGCTAAATCACCCAGTTGTAATTGCAGTGCAGCGATCGCGGTCAGTGCCGCGGTTTCTGTGCGCAGCACGCGAGGGCCTAGACGCACGGCTTGAAAACCTGCATGGGTAGTGGCGAGGACTTCTGCATCGCTAAACCCACCTTCCGGACCAATCACCAAGCGTAGAGCTTGGGTTGGGGCTAAGCCTTTAATGGTGGCGGAGGTCCACGGATCCAAGGTCAACTTTAATTCATCAGTCTGTTGCGCTAACCAGTTGGATAAATTAGTCAGCGGGTGAACCACTGGAACCACAGCGCGGCCGGATTGTTCACAGGCAGCAATGACGATTTTTTGCCACTGTTCGCGTTTTTTCTCGGCTCGTTCGGCATCCAGTTTCACACCACAACGTTCAGTAAACAGCGGCGTGATTTCGGTGACACCCAGTTCTACTGCCTTTTGGATGGCAAAGTCCATCCGATCGCCGCGGGAAATGCCTTGGCCCAAATGGATTTTTAAAGGAGACTCGACGTCGCGGAACTCACGAGCATGCAATGCGACAGAAACTGTTTTTTTGCCAACAGCATGGATGACGCCGCTATAGTCGTAGCCATCACCGTTAAATAAAGTAACCGATTCACCGGCTTGCATTCGCAGGACGCGGCCCACATGATTGGCTGCATCTTCGGTTAATTCACACATAGCTTGCAGTTCAAGCGGTTCGGGATGATAAATTCGCACAGTGCGCATCGGCATTCGTTCCCAACGTAAAAAAGCGTTATGGTAACAGCGCCAGCCAAAGAGATAAATGCGGGAGTGAAGGATGTCGGCAATATTGGAAGTCGCTGGGCTACGTAAGCGCTATGGCGATGTAACGGCCGTAGATGGCTTATCGTTTTCAGTGCAACCGGGGCAGTGTTTTGGGCTCCTTGGTCCGAATGGGGCGGGCAAAACCACCACCATGGAAATGCTCGAAGGTATAGTGCAGCCTGATGGCGGCGAGATCCGCTACTTCGGCCAACCAGCGACGGCGCAGCACTTTAAATCGCTCGGCATTCAGTTTCAGCAAACGGCGCTGCAAGATTTTTTAACCACGCACGAAACACTGAAATTGTTTGCATCGTTTTATGCAGAACCTGCGGACATCGCTGAACTGATTGAATTATGTGAGCTCAGCGAATTTTTAAACCAGGATCACCGCAAACTGTCGGGCGGTCAGCGGCAGAGGTTGCTGCTTGCGCTGGCATTGGTCAATCAGCCGAAAATTCTATTTCTCGATGAGCCGACCACCGGTCTTGACCCGCATGCTCGCCGCAACTTCTGGTCGTTGATCCAATCGATTAAAGGCAAAGGCTGTACCGTCATTTTGACCACGCATTATATGGATGAAGCCGAAATGCTATGTGATGACATTGTGATTGTCGATCACGGCAAAATCATCGCCCAAGGCTCGCCTAAAGCGCTGCTAGCCGAGCATTTCGCCGGCAGTGAATTGCATTTACCTTACCAAGGCGAACTGCCGTCAGTGGACGCGCCGATCCGCGTGCAAGGTGATTTTTTTGTCATCACGAGCCAAGATACGGAACAAACGATCCGCGCTCTGCTTGCCTGTAATTGGCCGTTGACCGGTCTTTATGTCAAATCGGCAAATTTGGATGATTTGTTTTTAAAGCTGACTGGACATTCATTACAAGGAGCTAACGTATGATCAGTTTTCAGCGCTTTAAAGCCGTGTTGTGGGCGCGCAATATCGAGTTTTGGCGTGATCGCACGGCGCTGCTGTGGAACTTGTTGTTCCCCATCTTGTTGGTCGTTGGCTTTGCCGCGGCCTTTTCAGGAGACCCAAAAGCCGAATTTAAAGTAGGCGTGATGGAAAGTTCTATGCCAATCGAGGAACTGACCGCGATTGAGCAAACCAAATACGTTGAATTTGTCCGGTATCAAGACATCAATAAAGCCCAAGACAAAGTCCGCCACCACGAATTGGATCTGCTGCTGGATCCAATGAATGCCGAGTATTACGTCAACGACAGCTCGCCGAAAGGATATTTGGTCGAAAAAATCCTGCTGCAACAATGGCCGGCACTGACCAAACATACGGTGAGTGGTCAAGCCATTCGGTATGTCGATTTTGTAGTGCCTGGCATTATCGGCATGAACATGATGTTTTCCTGTTTGTTTGGGCTTGGTTATGTGTTGGTGCGCTATCGCAAAAACTCAGTGTTAAAGCGGCTGCAAGCGACGCCGTTGTCCGCGTTTGAGTTTTTGACGGCGCAAGTCGTTTCACGTCTGTTGATTGTGCTGTGTATCGCCAGTTTTCTATTTACGGCCTGTTACTTTTTGGTGGGGTTTGTGATGCGCGGCTCGCTTGGCCTCTTGCTACTTACAGCTGTGCTGGGCGCACTGGCGATGATTTCATTAGCTTTGCTGATCGTCAGTCGAGTGCGCAGTGAAGAGTTTGCGGGCGGCATGTTAAACCTAACGACTTGGCCTATGATGCTGCTCTCTGGTGTCTGGTTTAGCTTGGAAGGCGCAGCGCCTGCCGTACAGCAGTTCGCTAATCTGTTACCACTGACTCATTTGGTGGGGGCGGCACGGGCCATTATGCTCGATGGCGCTGGTTTTGCTGATGTACAACAGCACTTGTTGGTGCTAGTGAGTATGACTGTCGGTTTTTTACTGCTGGCAACTTATTGGTTTCGCTGGCAAGGCGATGGTCGTTGATAGGCTCATCTTGGCGCTACATCGGCGCTTTGGGACAAGCAGGGCATTAAGCCCTATGAGCTTTTCCTCTAGAAACAATGAACGTCATGAACAACTAACACGATGAATAATTAAATTATGAATAATAAAAAAGGCAGCTTAAGCTGCCTTTTTTACATCGATGCCAGTACCGCTGAGCTTATAAACCAGCATCAGCGCGCAGCGCTTCGGCTTTGTTGGTTTGTTCCCATGGGAACTCGTTGCGGCCAAAGTGACCGTAGGCAGCGGTTGCTTTATAAATTGGACGCTCTAAGTCCAGCATCTCAATCAGACCATACGGACGCAGGTCAAAATGAGCGCGAATAAGCTTAATCAGTTGGTCTTCGCTCAGTTTTGACGTGCCAAAAGTCTCAACGCTGATGGATGTTGGATCTGCCACACCAATGGCATATGACACTTGAATTTCACAGCGTTCAGCAAGACCGGCAGCAACAATGTTTTTCGCCACGTAACGTGCTGCATAGGCAGCTGAGCGGTCCACTTTAGAAGGGTCTTTACCCGAGAAAGCACCACCACCGTGACGAGCCATACCACCGTAACTATCGACGATGATTTTACGGCCAGTCAAACCACAGTCGCCCATCGGGCCGCCGATCACAAAACGACCGGTTGGGTTGATGAAAAACTTGGTGCTCTCACGCAGCCATTCAGCTGGCAACACAGGTTTAATGATGTGTTCCATCACAGCTTCACGCAAATCAGCGGTGGAAATCGTGTCGCAGTGCTGCGTTGACAACACGACGGCGTCGATACCCACTGGTTTGCCATTTTCATAGATAAATGACAGCTGTGATTTGGCATCTGGGCGCAACCATGGCAGCGTGCCGTCTTTGCGCACCTTAGCTTGCTGTTGTACTAAACGGTGTGAATAGGTGATCGGTGCAGGCATCAATACATCAGTTTCGTTACTGGCGTAACCGAACATCAGGCCTTGGTCACCAGCGCCTTGTTCTTTCGGGTCTTTTTTATCAACACCTTGGTTGATGTCTGGAGATTGTTTACCGATGGCGCTTAACACGGCGCATGAATTGGCATCAAAACCCATGTCCGAATGGACATAACCAATTTCGCGAATGGTGCTACGAGTTAACTCTTCGATATCAACCCAAGCTGAAGTGGTGATTTCACCACCGACCAGTACCATACCGGTTTTGACAAATGTTTCGCAGGCGACACGGGCTTTCGGATCTTGTTCCAGGATGGCATCCAACACCGCGTCCGAAATTTGGTCGGCGATTTTATCCGGATGTCCTTCAGAAACAGATTCAGAGGTGAAAATATGTTGAGCCATGTACGTGTTCACTCTAGTTGATAGTTAATCGGTTTTTCTGGCGACTACACCCTTGGTTAGCCGCCGAAATTTTGGGCTGCGTATTTTAGAGAAACAGTGTCGATGGCGCCAGCACTTTTTGACGGCCGGACGTCTTAATGCCTGTTTCAAGTTCAAAGTAGTCGGTTTTGTGGCCGTTAGCACGTGGATTTGGGGCCTTTTCAAGCCTATACAAGCGCACTTGCGTTGGGATGTTTCGACGTCAAGGACTAACCTACGCTTGAACTATTGTTGCAGATCAGTCGCTTCACTGGCTTTTTACATTGCCATTCGGCGCTAGCTCTGGGAAAATGGCTGATACATCCATCCGCGTAAATCATAACAAGCGATGCCATAATCAGCCGTCAGAGCTTCATCATCGCAATTCCTTGGATATACGATCTGACAATTAAGCAGGAGTGACAATGCCGTCCCGCAAACAACTCGCAAACGCGATCCGTGCTCTGAGTATGGATGCCGTGCAAAAAGCCAAATCTGGTCATCCAGGTGCCCCAATGGGCATGGCCGACATCGCCGAAGTCTTATGGCGTGATTATTTAAAACATAACCCGCAAGACCCGAAATGGGCAGACCGCGACCGGTTTATCCTGTCAAACGGTCACGGCTCTATGTTGCTCTACTCACTGCTGCATTTGTCTGGTTATGACTTAAGCATCGATGACCTGAAAAACTTCCGTCAGTTGCATTCTAAAACTCCGGGCCACCCAGAATACGGTTATGCACCGGGCGTTGAAACTACAACAGGCCCGTTGGGGCAGGGTATTACCAACGCAGTTGGGATGGCGATTGCCGAAAAAGCGCTGGCAGCGCAGTTTAACCGTCCTGGCCACGACGTGGTTGACCATTACACCTACGTCTTTTTAGGTGATGGCTGCTTAATGGAAGGGGTTTCGCACGAAGCTTGTTCTTTGGCTGGCACATTAGGTCTTGGCAAATTAATCGCCTTCTGGGATGACAACGGCATTTCTATTGACGGCCATGTCGAAGGTTGGTTCACCGATGACACACCAGCACGCTTTAAAGCGTATGGCTGGCACGTAGTTGCCGATGTCGATGGCCATGATAGCGAAGCGATCCGCGCTGCCATTGACGAAGCGCGTAGCGTTACGGATAAACCGACATTAATCTGCTGTAAAACCATCATAGGTTATGGCTCGCCAAATAAATCAGGAAGCCATGATTGTCACGGCGCACCGTTAGGCGATGCCGAAATCGCTGCTAGCCGTGAATTCTTGCAATGGGAACATGCTCCATTTGTCATCCCACAAGAAATCTATGCGGGCTGGGATGGCAAAGCCAAAGGTTCGGCAGCGCAACAAAGCTGGCAACAGAAATTTGACGCCTATGCCAAAGCCTTCCCTGAGCTGGCTGCTGAATTAAAACGTCGTTTGTCAGGTGAGTTGCCTGCGGATTTTACAGAAAAAGCCAATGCCTACGTTGCACAGTTGCAAGCCAATCCTGCGACCATTGCTACACGTAAAGCCTCGCAAAACACCCTGAACGCCTTTGGGCCTTGGTTACCTGAATTTATGGGCGGCTCGGCTGACTTAGCCGGTTCAAACTTGACCATTTGGTCAGGTTCCAAAGGTGTGGCTGCCGATGACGCTTCTGGTAACTATCTGTTTTACGGCGTGCGTGAATTTGGTATGTCAGCCATCATGAACGGTATCGCGTTACATGGTGGCTTTGTACCATACGGCGCAACCTTCTTGATGTTTATGGAATACGCCCGCAATGCAGTTCGGATGGCTGCGCTGATGAAACAACGGGTTATTTTTGTTTACACACATGACTCGATTGGTCTGGGTGAAGACGGTCCAACCCATCAACCGGTTGAACAATTGGCAGCGCTGCGCGTAACGCCAAACTTGATGAACTGGCGTCCATGTGACCAAGTTGAATCGGCGGTCGCTTGGCAAGCGGCGGTTGAACGCACCGACGGCCCATCAACACTGATCTTCACGCGGCAAAACCTAGTACAACAACCACGCAGCGCGCAGCAAGTTGCTGACATTCGCCGTGGCGGCTATGTGCTGCTTGATAGCGACGGGGCACCAGAACTGATTCTGATTGCCACAGGTTCAGAAGTAGAATTAGCAGTACAAGCATATAAAGCGTTGTCGGCCAAAGGTCGCAAAGTCCGCGTCGTTTCTATGCCGTCGACCGATGTGTTTGAAGCGCAAGATGCTGCTTATCGTGAAGCTGTGTTGCCAGCGGCTGTTACCAAACGCGTAGCGGTGGAAGCGGGTATTGTTGACACTTGGTACAAGTATGTTGGCTTAAATGGCAAAGTGATCGGGATGACCGGCTTTGGCGAGTCAGCTCCGGCAGAACAACTGTTTGAATACTTCGGTATCACGACAAATGCAGTGATTGAGGCTGCCGAGTCGTTATTGGCGTGAGTCAATGAGAAAGGGGCTTGATGCCCCTTTTTGTTTCATTTTTCAAAGAGAGCTGCACAACGCATGACAATTCGTGTTGCCATCAATGGGTTTGGTCGTATTGGCCGCAGTATTGTGCGGGCGATTTTCGAACGAGGTTTGGAGCAACAAATCCAAGTCGTGGCTATCAATGAGCTCGCTGACAATGCAGGTATTTGCCACCTTTTGAAGTATGACAGCAGTCACGGTCGGTTTGACTTTCCTGTACACCTGACAGGGAACCTGCTTCATGTGGCCAACCAAGCCGTCACTTTGTTGCATCAGCAAGACGCGACCTTGTTGCCGTGGCAACAACTTGCGGTGGATGTCGTCCTTGAGTGTACTGGGGTCTATTCCAGCCGAGCGGATGCGATGAAACATCTAGAAGCGGGCGCTGGCAAGGTGTTGTTTTCACATCCAGGCGGTCCCGATTTGGATGCGACTATAATCTGCGGTGTCAACGAGCAGCAGTTGATGCCAACGATGCGTGTAGTCTCAGCAGGTTCATGTACAACAAATTGCATCGTGCCTGTGCTGCACGTGCTGGATCAGGCGTTTGGCGTAGAGAGCGGGACTATCACGACGATCCATGCGTCGATGCATGATCAACAAGTGATCGATGCCTATCACCCAGATTTGCGCCGTACCCGTGCGGCTAGCCAATCCATTATTCCCGTTGACACCAAATTAGCCCGCGGTATTGAGCGGATCATGCCGCACCTAGCTGGACGCTTTGAAGCCATTGCCGTGCGGGTACCCACGGTCAACGTCACGGCGATGGATCTGTCGGTCACTTTGCATCAGGACGTGACTGTTGATGAGGTCAATCGCGTGCTCAAAGCAGCAAAACTGCAACTCAAAGCGGGTATCTTGGATTATACCGAAGAACCACTGGTGTCCGTTGATTTCAACCACGACCCACATTCGTGCATTGTCGATGGTTCGCAAACCCGAGTGAGTCACAAACGTTTGGTCAAATGTTTGGTGTGGTGTGACAACGAGTGGGGCTTTGCCAACCGTATGATCGACACTGCATTAGCAATGACTAAATCAATTAATGAACCCATTTCAAATCAACTTGAACAAGGAGAGCGCCATGTCAGTCATTAAAATGGCCGATTTAGATTTAACCAACAAACGGGTGTTAATCCGCGAGGACCTAAACGTTCCTGTTAAAAATGGCAAAGTAACCTCAGATGCGCGTTTGAAAGCGTCTATCCCAACTATCGAGTTGGCGCTGAGCAAAGGCGCTCGCGTGATGGTGTGTTCGCATTTAGGCCGTCCAGAGGAAGGCGTTTATGATGCGGAGTATTCGATGCAACCGGTGGTTGACTACCTAAAAAACGCTTTAACAGCGCCGGTACGTTTGGCTGCTGAATACTTGGATGGCGTCGATGTTGCCGTTGGTGAAGTCGTGGTGTTTGAAAACGTGCGCTTTAACAAAGGCGAAGGTAAAAACGACGAAACACTTTCGCGCAAACTCGCCGCCTTATGCGACGTATTCGTGATGGACGCCTTTGGCACTGCACATCGTGCACAAGCTACAACCCATGGCGTTGCCAAATTCGCACCTGTTGCGTGTGCAGGTCCATTGCTTGCTGCCGAATTAGATGCCCTTGCCGCTGCATTGAAAAATCCTAAACGTCCGTTGGTGGCGATTGTCGGTGGCTCAAAAGTTTCAACTAAACTGACCGTATTAGAATCGCTGTCGAAAGTCGTCGATCAGCTGGTTGTTGGTGGCGGTATCGCCAACACCTTTATTGCAGCCAATGGCGCTTCTGTAGGTAAATCTTTGTATGAAGCGGATTTAATCCCTGAAGCACAACGACTGATGGCTGCGGCGAAGGCGGCTGGTGGCAACATCCCTGTCCCAACAGATGTGGTGTGTGGCAAGGTGTTTAGCGAAACAGCCGAGGCTAGCTTAAAAGCTGTGTCAGCCATCGAAGCTGACGATATGGTGTTTGATATTGGCCCTGACAGTACGCAAGCATTGGTCGATATTCTGAAGTCTGCCGGCACTATCGTATGGAACGGGCCGGTTGGCGTGTTTGAATTTGACCAGTTTGGCGCCGGTACTAAAGCTATTGCGCAAGCCATTGCCGAAAGCGACGCATTCAGTATTGCTGGCGGCGGTGATACCCTCGCTGCAATTGACAAATACGGTGTTGAATCGAAGATTTCATACATTTCTACAGGCGGTGGTGCCTTCCTTGAATTCTTAGAAGGGAAAGTCCTACCAGCTGTAGAGATCCTTGAAGAACGCGCAAAAAGCGTGTAATAACAATGTTATAAGTGTTGCTTTTTATTGCCGCAATAAAGACGCCATCGAGACATTCGAATGAGCCGGACCCAAAAGTGGTCAATGCGCACTAAAAAACTCTTACCCTACAAAAAAGTGAGGAAGTCATGGCATTAATTTCGTTACGTCAAATGTTGGACCACGCCGCAGAATTTGGTTACGGCGTCCCGGCGTTTAACGTCAACAACCTTGAACAAATGCGCGCCATTATGTTGGCTGCAGATGCAACCGACAGCCCTGTTATTGTGCAGGCGTCAGCAGGCGCTCGTAAATATGCTGGTGCTCCATTCCTGCGCCACTTGATTCTGGCTGCTGTTGAGGAGTTTCCGCATATTCCTGTGGTGATGCATCAAGACCATGGCACTTCGCCGGCAGTATGTCAGCGTTCAATTCAACTGGGCTTTTCATCGGTGATGATGGACGGTTCATTGCGCGCAGATGGCAAAACTCCAGCGGACTACGCTTACAACGTAGAAGTCACACGTCAAGTTGTTGAGATGGCGCATGCCTGTGGCGTGTCCGTTGAAGGTGAACTGGGCTGTTTAGGTTCGTTGGAAACAGGTTCTGCAGGTGAAGAAGATGGTATCGGCGCTGATTGTGCATTAAGCCATGACCAAATGCTGACTGACCCTGAAGAAGCCGCGCAATTTGTTAAAGCAACGGGTGTAGATGCATTAGCAATCGCTTGTGGCACTTCCCATGGTGCGTACAAATTTAGTCGTCCACCGACAGGCGACATTCTGGCGATTGACCGTATCAAAGAAATCCACGCGCGTATTCCTGATACTCATTTAGTGATGCATGGCTCGAGTTCTGTACCACAAGACTGGTTGGCTATTATCAACGAGTTTGGTGGTGATATTCCGGAGACCTATGGTGTGCCGGTTGAGCAAATCCAAGAAGGGATCAAATTTGGCGTCCGTAAAGTCAATATTGATACCGATCTACGATTGGCATCGACAGGTGCTATTCGTCGTTACTTGGCAAAAAATCCATCAGAGTTTGATCCGCGGAAATATTTCCAAGAGTCGGTAAAAGCAATGATGGCCATCTGCAAAGATCGATATGAGGCATTCGGTGCTGCTGGTCAAGCCAGCAAAATCAAACCTCTGTCCCTCGATCAGATGGTTGCTTTATATGATGCAGGAAAATTAATTCCGAACATTAAATAAGCAGAAATATCAATAGAGGTTTAACGGAAGGTTTTCGACCGTTAAACCTTGATGATTTGGGTACAACTGTTAGCAAATGTTTCGTTGTAACATTTGTGGTAGACGGTCTGTCTCTTATTGACAGCCCGCTTTTTTGCTGCAATGATGCGGGCGGTTTACCCTCTAACCAGGCTATCTTTATTTACAAAGTTAGCTTCCTAAAAACAGGTTACGTTAATCAGCAATTATTGGTTGGGAACTATGTCTAACAACAATATCCGTAAAAGCCTGATTGCAACAGCTTTAGCTGGTGCCGTCACTTTAGTCAGCGGAGTTGCACTTGCAGCTTCTGTCGCCGATATCACAAAAGCAGGCGCAGATAACGCGAAAGCACAAGCCGCATCTCAGGAAAAAGTCAACAACATCTACGAACAGTCACAAGAATTGTTGGCTGAATATCGTGCCTTGGTTGAGCAAACTGAAAACCTGAAAGTTTACAACGATAACGTAAACGAGCAGGTGAAAAACCAAGTCGAAGAGATCGACTCTTTACAAAAACAAATCGGCACAATCGAAGGAACTAAGCAAGGTATCATTCCTTTGATGACCAAGATGGTTGATACGTTAGAAGCGTTTATCAAAGCGGATATGCCGATTGATTTGACTAAGCGTTTAGAGCGTGTACAACACCTGCGCGAGTATTTGGTCAACCCATCAATCAATACTTCTGAACAGTACCGCTTGGTGCTGGACGCTTACAAGATTGAGAAAAACTTGGGTACTGTCGTTGCAACTTACACAGACAAGTTGAACGTTGACGGTCAAGAGCGCACAGTGAATTTCGTTTACGTTGGACGTATCGCTTTCTTAGCTCTGTCTACTGATGATAAACATGCTTGGATGTGGAATAAGAAGACCAATGCATGGGAAGAATTAGATCCAGAATACCTGGAATCTACCAAAATGGCGGTTCGCGTAGCTGGTAAACAAGCTGCTCCAGAACTGTTAAAACTTCCAGTATTCGCAGCGGAGTAAGAATAAATGAAAAAAGTGTTTAAAGGTTTAGTAATTGCAGCTGCTGTGACCATGTCTGCTGGCGTTTGTTTAAACGCAGCTGCGGATACAGCAAAGCTGGATCAACTGTTAGAACAAGTGAAGAAAAACCGCGTAGCTGACGCTAAATTGGATGCTGCTCGTGAACAAGAGTTCATGTCTGATCGCGCAGACAAGCAAGCTCTGCTGAATAAAGCAAAAGCTGCTTTCGCTGCTGAAGAAGCTCGTCGTAACTCATTACTGAAACAGTTTGCTGACAACGATGGCAAAATCACTGCTAAGAAAATCGAGTTAGACCAAGCAAAAGGTACGTTGGGTGAAATGTTCGGTATCGTTCGTGGTACTGCAACTGAGACAATCGGTTCAATCGCTCAATCAAACATTAGCGCTCAATACACAGGTCGTGAAGCTCTGCTGAAAAACCTGTCAGTTGCAAAACAGCTGCCAACAATCTCTGAATTAGAAGAGTTGTGGATTGCTCTGCAAACAGAAATGACTGAGTCTGCCAAAGTTGCGAAGTTCGAAGCCGATGTAGTTACCCCAGAAGGCTCAAAAACCAAAGCAACTCTAGTTCGTGTTGGTTCGTTTAACTTAATCGATGATAACGGTTATGTTCTGTACAACGCAGAGACAAAAGAAGTAGCTCCTCTTCGCAAACAACCAGAAAGCTTTGTGGTTGCAGATGCGGTAGCATTCAAAAACGCTGCTGGTGGTGAGTTAAAACCTGTTTACGTTGACCCAACAGGCGGCGGTATCCTGAAAATGAAAACTCAGGAACAAACGCTGGAACAGCAATACCATGCTGGTGGCTTAGTTGGTTATGTAATCACTGCGTTACTGGCCATCGGTTTATTGATCGCTGTAATTCGTTTCATCGCGCTGAGCGGTGCACAATCGAAGATCAATGCACAATTAAAAGATCTGACAAATCCTAAGTCTGATAACGCATTAGGTCGCATCTTAAAAGTTTACCACGACAACAAAAACGTTGACGTAGAGAACTTAGAGCTGAAACTTGATGAAGCAGTTCTGCGTGAAACACCAAGCATCGATGCCGGTATCGGTATTCTGAAGCTGATCGCTGCAGTAGGTCCATTATTAGGTCTGTTGGGTACAGTATTGGGTATGATCGGTGCATTCCAAATGATCACTCTGCACGGTACAGGCGACCCGAAAATCATGGCGAACTCAATTTCAATGGCACTTGTAACTACTGTTCAAGGTCTGTTGTGTGCTCTGCCGTTGTTGTTCTTACACTCACTGTTACAATCTAAAGCAAACTCTGTACTGCACATCCTGGATGAGCAAAGCGCTGGTATCATCGCTGCTCATGCGGAGAAGGAGAAAGCGTAATGCATAGCCTGATAGAGCTTTGGGAATCTGTCAGGGGTTTTATCGCAACCGGCGGTAACGTGTTATATATCGTTGCCTTCGTGCTCTTCGTCATGTGGATGTTGATTATAGAGCGCTTTTGGTTTGTGTTTCGTGAGTATCCAATTATGCGCGATAAGATTATCGGTGATTGGAATGCTCGTGCTGACACAACCTCATGGTATGCGCATAAAATTCGTGAAGCTTGGATTTCGCAAGCAAGCGTTGAATTAAACGCACGCATGAATGTTATTAAGACACTTGTCGCAGTATGTCCGATGGTCGGTCTACTGGGTACTGTTACCGGGATGATTGCCGTGTTTGAAGTCATGGCGTTAGTTGGTACAGGAAACCCACGTATGATGGCATCAGGTATCTCGATGGCAACAATTCCAACTATGGCTGGTATGGTTGCTGCGCTGTCAGGTGTTTTTGTAACGTCCAAATTGGAAGATAAGGTAAAGCAAGCTGTGCATCTTTTAGAAGACAGCATGCCGCATCATTGATTAGAGAGTAACTTATGGCTCGTAAAACAAGACGTGAAGCCGAAGAAGCAGCAATCGACCTGACGCCAATGCTGGACGTTGTATTCATCATGCTGATCTTCTTCATTGTAACAACCTCCTTCGTTAAAGAAGCGGGTATTGATGTAAACCGTCCTAAGGCGTCTCAGGCTCAAACTAAGCAAAACGCCACTGTGTTCGTAGCAGTGAAAGCGTCAGGCGAAGTTTGGTTGGACAAGCGCCCAGTTGACATCGAACTGGTTGGTGCGACGATTGAAAAAATGTTGGCTGAATCTCCAACCGATACGGTTGTCCTGCAAGCCGATAAAGAAGCGAAGCACGGTGTAGTTGTATCAGTCATGGATCAAATCAAGCTGGCTGGCATCGAGAAAATCGTTGTCGCGGCGGAGAACAAGTAATATGACTCGGTTATTACTTTCACTCATAGTCGGTGCAGTAATAACGTTTTTCCTGTTCGTGTTAATGGCATTTCTCGTGAAAAGTGGTGACTTTGTCGAGAATGTCCAAAAGGAACAAATCGTTATTGAACTGAACACGACACCTCCTGAGTCAAAAGCTCAGGAACGTCAGCGTGTGCCGCCGCCACCGCCGCCGCCACCGCCGGAGCCGCCTAAACAGCAGATCCAATCGGAACCGTCAACAACTGACACTGGTGGGGTTTCGTTTGCTCCTCCGTCAATTGATGTTGGTCCGACGAATGCTGGTATTGGCGATCCTTCATCCGCAATGATGCGGGATGGTGATGCTACCCCGATCGTGCGCATCGAACCTAAATATCCGGTTCAAGCTGCGCGTGATGGTATTAACGGCTACGTAGTGATGCGCTTCTCCATCATGGAAGATGGCACTGTTGACGAAGTAGAAGTTATTGAAGCAGAGCCGAAACGCGTGTTCGATAAAGAAGCAATCCGCGCTTTGAAGCGCTGGAAATACCAGCCGAAAATCGAAAACGGAAAGGCGTTGAAACAAACTGGTCAGAAAGTTCGTTTGGACTTTAACCTGGAAAATGCAGGAGGTTAATTATGAAGTTGAATAAACTGTCTTCTGCATTGATGGTGTTCGCCGCTGTTGGTGTGATGGCTCTGCCAGTTTCTCAGGCTTTCGCGGCGCCGGATCAGGCTAAAATTGCTGAACGTAAAGCGAAGAAGTCGCAGGCGGTTGGTGAAAAAGTCGGTAAAGCGATCGGTAAAGCGTACGAACTCTATGGCCAGAATAAGCTAAACGAGGCTCTTGCACTGTTGACTCCGTTGGAGCCATCTGCTGCATTCGACCGCGCTTACCTTTACAACTTTATGGGCAAGTTGTACGCCGAGAAGGAGCCTGAAAAGGCAATTTCTTACTTGATCAAAGCGATGAAAGAAGATGTTCTTAGCTTTAATGATCAAGCAGGCGGTTTGAAGCTGATCGGTGACCTGTATCTCTCTAACAAGAAGTACCAGGAAGCTATTAGCTACTACAACAAGTGGTCAGATTTTACGGGCGAGACAGATCCAAACGTTGATATGCGTATTGCGAACTGTTACTACGAGATGAAGCAATATCAGAAGGTTATTGAGCCAGCTGATCGTGCCATCGCGCACTTTAAAGCGCCTCGTAAAGAACCGTACATGATGAAAGTCGGTAGCTACTACGAATTGAAACAACCCAAGAAAGCCATCGGTGTTTTGGAGACTGTTGTATCTGTGTTTCCAGAAGAGAAGAGCGCTTGGATTCAATTGGCTAACTTCTACAACTTGGATGAGCAGTATGATCGCGCATTGGCGGTGATGGAGCTTTCTTATAAACAGGGTTTCCTGACAAAAGAAAACGAAATCAAGTTGTTGGCTAACTTATACGTGAACAACAACATTCCATATCGTGCTGCTGAAGTGTTAGAAAAACACCTCAAATCTGGCTTGTTGAAGAAAGAACGTGGTGTGCTAAGTACGATCGCTAGCTCGTATAGCTCTGCACGCAATTTCGAAAAAGCTGCTGAATACTACGGCATGTTAGGTCAAATGGAAAACGATGGTGAGTTCTACCGTCGTCAAGGCAGTGCCTTGTTGTATGCTAACCTTAACGCTGAGGCAGTCACTGCACTGTTAAAGGCGCTGGAAGTTGGTGTAAAAGACAAAGGCAAGGTGCATGTTGACCTGATCAGTGCGTATTTCTATCAAGGTAAGATGGCTGAGGCTTATCGCCAAGTTGAATTGGCCCGTAAAAACGGTCAAGAAAAAATGGCGGCTAGCTGGGGACCTTACGTGAAAGAACGAGCAGGTAAGAAAGGCATTAAGCTGAACTAATACAAAAAACCGGCGAAAGCCGGTTTTTTTTTTAAGTTAAAAAGATTTGGTTATGATTCACTCCAATCAGTTAAGCGTTTTTTATGTAAACACTTAGCTAAATTAGTGAAAGTGCATCGAGCGCGGTAACAAAATTCATTCCCGGTAATCACTCTGTAATTACTGCTGAGGTAGGATCGTCACCCGCTAACGACGGTTTGCATTTTTGTTTCTACAGCTCGTCTTTAAAGGCTCATTTAATTAAAAGTAATGCCAATCAGCTTAACTAACTGGCATTACAGGTTATGAAC
Source organism: Rheinheimera sp. (assembly GCA_003482455.1). Classification (GTDB taxonomy): domain Bacteria; phylum Pseudomonadota; class Gammaproteobacteria; order Enterobacterales; family Alteromonadaceae; genus Pararheinheimera. Next base: position 89,903 of record DMYW01000055.1, read on the forward strand.
ACTGTTTCTCGCTAGATGTCCGCTGAAATTTTGTCATCATCAGCGTCGACTGGACGTAGGTCCAACATTTTGTATTTGTCGATCAGAGAATAGAGAGTCGGCCGCGTTACACCAAGAAGATCAGACGTTTTAGATAAATTGCCATTGGCAAAGTTATATGCGAGACGAATTGCCTGAGTTTCAGCCTGTTCCCTTACTTTACGAAGGGTTGGTAATTTCGGCAAATCTTCATTTGCGGCGAGACCTAAATCTTCCGCGGAAATGTATTTCCCGTCAGCCAGAATCACTGCAGACTTTAGTTTATTTTGTAATTCACGAATATTGCCTGGCCATCGGTGTGCAAGCATTGCCGTAATAGCGTCTTCTGTAAACCCTTGAATATTGGTATTAAAATCTACATTAAACCGATGCAGAAGTGACTTAGCGATGACAATAATATCTTGTCCGCGAGCGCGAAGCGGAGGGATGTTTAGGGTAATCTCACTAACCCGATAGTATAAATCTTCTCGGAAAGAGCCTTCACTGACCATCTCAGCCAAATTGCGGTGAGTTGCGCAAATAACACGAACATCTACTTCAATTTCATGTCGACCGCCAACCCTTTCTATGACGCGCTCTTGTAAAAATCGCAGCATCTTAGCTTGTAAGGGCAGTGGCATATCGCCTATTTCATCGAGCATCAGTGTGCCGCCGTTGGCTGTTTCGATTTTACCAAGCGTTGTCTTATGGGCACCGGTAAAGGCGCCTTTTTCATAGCCGAAGAGTTCACTTTCCAATAAGTTATCGGGGATTGAAGCGCAATTGATTGCGACAAACGGCCGTTCAGCGCGTGGGCTCTGTTTATGGATCGAGCGAGCAAACACCTCTTTACCGGTTCCTGACTCGCCAAGCAGCAGCGTGGTAATTTCCGTAGGAGCAATTTTTTCCACCATGCGGCAGGCTTTCAATATTTGCTCACTGTTGCCAATTATATCTTGGGTTTTTAGATTGCTTGAACGCAAAGCTTTGTTTTCTGCTTCGAGTTCACTGAGCTTGAATGCACGAGAAATAATGATATTAAGTACGTCTACATCAATAGGCTTTTGATAATAATCATAAGCACCGAGAGCTACCGCTTGTAGAGCATGTTCTGTATCAGTACTCCCGGTAATGACGATCACTTTTGTTTCTGGATATGCCTGTAATATTTCGTTGAGACATGCTAGCCCCTCTGAAGCGTTCGTAGGATCCGGTGGTAAACCTAGGTCAAGTGTCACCACCGCCGGCTCATATCGCCTGACTTGTTGTAGCGCAGAAGTCCGGTTGTCGGCAAAAACTACTTCATAGTCAGAAAGGCTCCATTTTAATTGCTTTTGGATACCCAAATCATCATCGATACATAACAGAGTTTTCATTCTACATTCCATGTGTCAGGAGTGTGTTAATCTTAATGGAAGTCGCATAGTAAAGGTAGTTCCTTTGCCGACTTCACTTGCGACAGTCAAACTCCCGCCGCTTTGTTCGGCAAAAGTCAACGCGTCATAAGCCCCAATACCCATACCAGCATTGCCTTTGGTAGTATCAAATGGTTTAAACAAACGATGTTTAATAAAGTCTTCAGACATACCACTACCGGTATCAGAAATTGCGATGGTTGCATAAAACGAGTCCTGCCCAATTCTGACAAAAACGAGCCCGTCATCTTCCGTGGCTTGCTGAGCATTATCGATTAAATGGAAAAGCACATTTTCAAGCCGCTCCGCATCAATTTGTATCTCCACTTCGGCGTCTGATTTCTTCAGCGGCAGTGGTAGAAAGGAATGACACCGTTCTACAATCAATCTATCAACCAACTGATTTAAATTAACTTTTCGAACTTGGTCTGTGGCACCTTGCTTGTTCGTAAGCTGACTAAGCATATTTTGCAGGCGAGATTGCATTGCTTCTATTGTTGTAAATGCGTCATCAATAAATTCTGGGTTATGTTTGTGACGTTTAGCATTCTTTAGCAACATGTCAATTTGAGCTTTTACATTTTTTAAGTCGTGAACCACAAACGCTGACATGCGACTAAAGGCGACAAACTGTGCATTTTCAGAGAGTTGCTGAGATGCTTCGGCCATGAAAAGGTAGCTTGATATTTGCTCCGTGACGGCGTTCAAGTAGTCTCTGAGCTCCCAGTTCAATCGTAGAGATTCGGTTGGGTTCGGTTTGAGCAGGAAGTAGCCCCAATGCGATTGTTGTTTAAAGATAGGGATTAAAAGAGCAAATGGCGCTGCAATGGCTGTGGGTTGTTGAAGCAGGCTCGTGACTTCAGCATCTTTGTGGTCGTTAAAGTCGATGAGCCAATTTTTGTTGTCGAAGCGTTGTTGATATCGATGCAGAAGTTTAATGGCATCACGGTTGAAATCAATATTCCCCTGTTGCCCTAATGACTGCAAATCGGTACGAGTGCACTTCACAAGGATCCCATTGGAATAGCCAATCGCCTTACAGATAGCTCCCAAGCAGATTTCAGATGTATTTACTTCGCTTAATGAAACTTTGTTTAATTGCCGCGTAAGTTCAACCCATTTTTCTCGATAATCAAATGTGTTGGCGAAAAAATGTTTTTCAATAAAGACTCGCACTTTTCGTCGTATGGCATCAGAAAACGCAACAACGATGAGCGCTGTCGCGCCTACGCCTAAGAAAATGATTTGTAGCAATGTGGACCAACTACCACCGAAAAATTTGATGTAGTAGCCTGCGAAAGCAAGCAGACACAGATACAGTCCGGCTCCCAATAATAACGAGCTTTGTAGCACTATATCTCGAGAGATATAGACGTTTATCCCCCAATGTTTGATTCGGTTTATGGATAATACGAGTAACGGCAGGGTCACCAAGTGGATCCAGCCCCGAGCCATCCATGTTTGTGGAACGATTCGATCGAGCAGTACAGCTTCTGCGAATAAATAGAAGTCGAACAAAAGGTTGATACCAAATGCCAGCAACAATGGCTTAAATTGCCAACGCTTCTCAGCTGATTTTCGATATAGAGTTTCGAGAACCGACAAGGAAACAACCGAAATAAGAATTGCGCCTAGTAAGCGAGTGGAAAATGGCAGAGCAAGAAGTAGATTGGCTAGTGTCCATATAATCATGCTGCCAGTCACAACGACGATTTTTTTATTCCTAAAAAACTGCTTAGCATTTATATCTGCTCTGCTCAGCGCAGAAAGAAAAAACAGCAGTGTTACCGTCTGCAGGCTCGTTTCTAGCAGAAAACTTGCGTCAACAGAAAACGGCATCGGTGAAGACATGCCGTAATAAATCCCCCACAGTACCGACATTAATGCGTATACCGCGAGCAGATGCCTTTGCGTGTTACGTGCTTTAACCGTTAATAACAGTGCCCAAAACAGCAGATAGCCAATTGCGGCTAGGCCAAAACCAATGGAAGCTAAGTCAAAATCACTCATGATCATTAAAGTGTGCTATTGCAAAATGTAGATAATGTACTGGGATTGCGTATGAGATGCCGCTGGGGTCAGCTAATACAGCTTCTTTTGTTCGTTTAACGTAGACCATATTTATGATCCCAACGACATGCCCCGACGTTACATCGAACAGTGGCGAACCGCTATTGCCTGGATATGCTGTTGCGTCTAGTTGATAAATTACGATTGGGTCTCGGAGCAATCGAACCATTTCAGCGCTGATACTTTGTGAAGAGATTTGTGGGATGACAATAGGAGTGACGGCACTAAGTGTCGCTCTGTGTGTTGCAGGATAGAGACCAAGTACATCGGTGATTGGATAGCCGGTGAATGCTAGGTCGGTTCCTTCTGCGGCTGGTTCATCCGATGCAAGTTTGAGTGACGGGAGTTTTCCATCTATTGTGAGCAGTGCCAAATCGAAGTGTTCGAAAACTTTATGCTTTAAAATCATATGGTTTTTACTGGTGTTTCCTTGGCCAGACAACACAACGAACCTTTGTTGTCCTGTAACATTCGCTTGAAACATATGTGCGTTTGTCACAATAGTGCTGCCATCATTGATGGCAAATCCAGTGCCTAAGAGTTTGTAGCGTGTCGGGCCGATTGGATCTTCTATCGCTATAGCAACAATCGACGGTTTCACAGAATTGATCGTTTGTGGTAGATGGTTTGCCAATAGACTGAAAGGGCATGCCAGCCATACCTGAATAATTAGTAGTCTTAGGAGTTGATTCATAAGGAATTCCGTTGCACTTATAGGTGAGTGTACCTGACAGATTTGCGACAAGAAATCAGATTCGCAACTTTGTTGGATTGAACCATACTGAACATAGAATGAACAGATGGATGGCTCGACACAGGTAACTATGACAAAGCAACAGATCGTGCCAATTTTTTCCGGCGGCGGGACTCGGTTGCCTTGCTATCTTGGTATTTTGCAGGCGATCGACGAGTTAGGCCTTGAATTCAAGCATCTCGTGGGTGTGTCGGGTGGTAGCATAGTTGCAGCAATGCTAGCTACGGGGAAAAACCTGCAGCAAATGCGTGAAGTAACCCTTAACACTAACTTCAAACAATTCAAACATGGCTCTCTGCTCAATTTACTTCGAACTGGGGGATTATCATCGGGGGATGTGTTTGAAGATTGGCTTGATCTGCAGCTTGATGGCAAAACGTTTTCAGAACTCGAATTGGATTTACATGTATTAGCTACTGATATCAATGGCGGCGGTCCGGTCGTATTCAACAGACAGCTAACTCCTCAGATGAAAGTGTCCAAAGCAGTGCGCTTTTCGATGTCCATTCCGTTGTTGTTTTCTTTCAAAACCTTCGACAATCATGTGATGGCGGATGGCGTCATTTTAGCAGAGGATGCGTTGCATCGAGATTGGTCTGGCAAAGGGTTGCCGGTCATTTGTTTCCGATTGAAGAGCGAGAGTGACGATAAACCTGTGCCAAAACGGCGTTTATTTCCACTGATCTCATATGTGCTAATGCTCATACAAACATTTATGAATGCTATGTCCCGCGAATATGTGCACGCTCAGTATTGGCATAACACTGTAGTGATTAACACGGGCACCATTTCGGCAGTTGATTTCGATATCGATAGCAGCAAAAAAGAGTTTCTAAGAGAAATTGGTTACAGAACAGCGAAAGAAATCATTCCGATTAAGTTAAAAAGTGTACTTTCCAGCCAAACAGTCCTGTCGTCGTATGGCTTTGCCGATAAAAAATTGGTTTAAATCAGTAATTTTTCGTAACTAATCTGGTAACTTAACTACAAAGAGTCAGTATCGGGAAAGAAAATGACCACCATTACGCTTGCGCAAAATTTTGAGCAGTATTTTCAAGTTGTATTTGCATCCACCCAACCACTGCGAGAGGAATCATTTCGCATTCGTCATGCTGTGTATTGTGAGGAGCTAGGCTGGGAGCCGCTTCGTGAAAGTCAATGGGAAACTGACGATTGTGACGATTATTCGTTTGCTTTGTTGTTGTTGCATAAACGCACAGGTCAGTATGCAGGAACAGCTCGGCTGGTTATTCCGCCACCATCTGCGCCACATTTGAAGTTACCCTTTGAAAAATACGTACTAGACAAGATTAAAAGCAACATCATTGACTTTGATGCGTTGGTCCGTGGTTCATTTAGTGAGATTTCGCGACTGGCAGTTCCTGAAGCATTTAGGCGTCGTTTAGGCGAGCAAAATGTTCCTTTTGTGGTCAATGATTTAAACCCAACGTCTGATGTATTCTCGGAAGAAGAACGCCGCAATTTCCCAAATATCGCAATAGGCCTTTACCTTGGAGTCATAGCCTTTGCTGATCTCTGTAACCATGACTCTATGTACGTAGTCGTCGAGCCCAGACTAAAGCGACGGTTAGAGCGACTTGGATTTCTGTTTGAACAAGTAGGTGAGGAGTTGGACTATCACGGTATCCGCGCCTTGTATTACCTCCCTCGGACCAAATTTATTGCGCATTTGAACCCTGAAATACGTGAGCTGTACGACATGTTGCGCAAGCAGCTTGAAAATCAGATGTACTTGTATCCGTATCACAATGGTTGGAACAAATAACTATGCAAGCCAGTTATGATTATTTTCAGGCAGTTTCCCGAAACATTGGGTGGGTAACACTGGCTGAGCAGCGTTTGTTAAGTGAAAAACGAATAGCCATCGCAGGTATGGGCGGCGTTGGTGGGGCTCATTTAATTACCTTGGTTCGATTGGGCATTACGCGTTTTCACTTGGCAGACTTTGATGAATTCGGCGTCGAAAATTTCAATCGTCAGGCCGGTGCCAAAATGTCATCCGTTGGTCAACCTAAGCTCGCAACCTTGATCCAAATGGCACGAGATATCAATCCAAACGTAGAAATAGTCGAATTTCCTGCGGGGGTTACCGCAGAAAACATCGATGACTTTTTAAAAGGTGTAGATGTCTACGTCGACGGACTCGATTTTTTTGCATTGCAGATCCGGCGCTTGATGTTTGACAAAGCCTATAAGGCAGGTATTCCTGCGGTGACGTGTGCGCCTTTAGGAATGGGAGTATCTAACTTAAATTTTGTGCCAGGTGGTATGACGTTCGAAGAGTATTTCCAAATGGAGGGATACAGCGAACAAGAACAGTACCTGCGTTTTTTTGTTGGTTTGTCGCCAGGGCGTCTGCACTCGCCTTATTTGGTGGTGCCGGAGGCAATTAATTTGCCTGCCAAGAAAGGACCGTCCACCATCATGGCATGTGAGTTGTGCGCAGGCGTAGCTGCAACTCAAGTGTTGAAGTTGATTTTGAATCGAGGCTCGGTGGTTAGTGCGCCTAGATGCCTGCAATTCGATGCGTATCGGAATAAATTTAAAATTTCCTGGCGACCAGGTGGTAATAATAACTGGTTGAATAAGTTAGCGATTTCGATTGGAACTAAGATGCTTTTGAATCAAGCTCCCCAACAGCCGCCTCGCGTCGAACCTATTGCAGATCCGCTGCTATTTGTGTTGGATCAAGCTCGTTGGGCTCCGAGTGGAGACAACACACAGGTATGGCGTTTTAGACGAACCGGGGAACTTAGTTTCGATGTGCTCGCGACGGATACCCGTGATTGGGTTGTGTATGATTTAAAAGGTGAAGCCAGTAACATGGCGCATGGCGCTTTGTTAGAGACAGCTGCTATTGCTGCTAGCACTCGTGGCTATCGATTAGAGATCACCAAGATTGATCGAAGTGATGAGCGTAATCCCATCTATAGTTGTCAACTGGTCGCGGATGCATCAATTAACGCTGATGCCCTGGCACCATATATAGAACTGAGATCTGTGCAGCGTAAACCGATGGGTACACGGTCTCTAACAATACAAGAAAAACATGAGCTCGAAGCAAGCTTACCTGCTGGCGTCAAAGTGCATTGGTTTGAGGGTTCTGAGCTAAAGTGGCAAGTTGCCAAACTGATGTATGGCAATGCCTACACTCGCTTGATTATGAAAGAGGGTTATGACGTTCATTCAAAAATCATCGAGTGGGATGCCAAATTCAGTAAAGATAAAATTCCTGATCAAGCTTTAGGCGTAGATGCAGTCACTGCGAAGTTGATGAAGTGGACGCTTGGCAAGTGGGAACGTTTTGAATTCATGGCAAAATATTTAGGTGGTACCATTTTGCCTCGCATCCAGTTAGATTTTGTCACCTCTTTGCGGTGCAGTGCACACTTTGTGTTGTATACCGAAAACACGGTCGATGGTCTTGATGACCATATGCAAGCTGGTCGTGCGCTACAGCGTTTTTGGCTGACGGCTGCAAAACTGGGCTTGGGTTTCCAGCCAGAGCAAACACCAGTGATCTTTTCTAGCTATCTCAAGCATCGCGTTGAGTTTTCAACTAATCCTGTAGCGATATCAAATGCAGCTAAAATGGATGCTCAATTAGTAGCTATGCTCCCAACCCATGTTTATCAAAATAAAGTGTTTTTCGGCAGGTTAGGGCGTTCGACACTCCCTGAATCACGCTCAATCCGACTTGATTTAGATAAACTGTTAGTTGATTAAAATGCATGCAGATAAAAAGGCTCCGAAAGGAGCTTTTTTTTCGTCTGACTTTCGGAAAGTTCAATCGAGGTCACGTCAGTTTTTTTTACAGAATCGATTGTTTATATGGTGTTAATCAGGTTATTTCTAATAAAATCAATGGTCTAACAATCATTTTAAAGTTGGCACGTAATGTGCTTTATTGGTTTAGCAGGACAAATTTGAGACGTCATGCCTCAACGTAAATATCTAAGTTATTGAAAAAGGATAACGCCATGAAAAAATCATTAGTCGCCCTGACACTGTTGGCTGGCATGACAGGTATGAATGCCAATGCAACGCTGATCAACTTTGACGATACGTCATTGGGTGGTACAGGTGTCGTATTCGATACTATCGACTGGAAACCAGATACGTCACACGTGACTCAAACTGACACTGGTAACGGTATTGTAGACTCAACGTTAGATAATTTTTCTGAGTTCGGTAATACACTGTTAGTAAACTTCCAACAAGGTACTACTATCGTAACTCCAGCGACTCTTGCATACGAGATGTTCTTGGATTACACCTTAACAGGTCAAGTTGGATTACAAAACGTTCCATTCTTTGGCCCAATGCTGGGTGTCTTGTTCAGCGGCGGCTCTGTAAGTCTGTATGCTGACACAAACAAAAATGGCGTGTTAGACAACGCGACTAAAGTTACTCTGGGTACATTCAGCGTAGCTGGCGGTAATTGTGGTGTTTCTGCAGTGTCAGGTGTAGGTTCATGTAATGTAAGCTTGCGTTTCAGCGCGACTCCAGGTTACTTCAAAGTCGGTGGCACTGACCTGTCAGTATTCGGCCCAGTTAACTCATACTCAAACCTGATTGTTACTGTGCAATCAATCACTGGTTTCAGTCCAGTTTATTCAGGTGCTGGTGCTTCTCAACAGTTCACTATTACACATGACGGTAACCAAACATTCACTGTTTCTGAGCCAGCTACAGTTGCAGCTTTGGGTTTAGGTTTGTTAGGTTTGGGCTTTTCACGCCGCAACAAAAAGCAAGCATAATCTGCGAGTAAATTGGCTGTCAAACGATAGCCATTCTTTCTAAAAATCCCTCGGTATTCCGGGGGATTTTTATTTTCATTAGATATGAGTTTTAAGATCTAATTTCTGACCGCGTAGACAGTGATTGCAACGTGGCTAGGCATCAACTTAATTGTTGTGTGATAATGTATTGGCGCAAAACCAATGCCTGCCGCTTTAGCTAAAAGTGCGACATCTGCTTACTTAGTGTAACTTTAATACCAGTAACTCATTAACACGGCTTACCACTGTGTACTGCTAATCCTTTACGTCTGATGATTAGTTAAAAAGCCCGGGAATGCGGCAATGCAGATCAGTTAAGAGTACTTGACCGATCCTGCCAGTGTAGGAAAATCCGGAACCCGTCATAGGTTCCGGATTTTTTTATGCCGCTAATTCAGGATTTAACCGAAGTCATTGAGATGTCCGGCGAGCCCGTCGCTCGGATGGAAGTATTTGCCAACCATATTCCAGATGAATGGGTCCGTATTGCCGCAACCTTGTCCGACAAGGTCACTATCCGCCGTAGGCGATTGCCG
>DMYW01000034.1 GCA_003482455.1 Rheinheimera sp.
AAAGAAAAGGAACTGATGGAAGTCTAATGACTTTCCATGCATGATAGAAAGCGCCGTGCAGCCTGCTACGCGGCGCTTTTTTGTTGATGTACGCATTACAGGCAGCCGCTATGACAGATTCAATTCAGGACCTCAGCCTCGCTGGTTTACCGCGCCATGTTGGCATCATTATGGATGGCAATGGTCGTTGGGCTGAGCGTCAACATAAACCACGAGTTTGGGGCCACAAAAAAGGGGTCGACGCTGTGCGTCGGGCCGTTAGTTTTTGCCGCAAGCTGAATATCCCGTCATTAACTTTATTTGCATTTAGCAGTGAAAACTGGCGTCGGCCAGAAGATGAAGTGAGCTCGTTAATGGAGCTGTTCATGTTTGTGCTAAGCAAAGAAATCAAACTGTTGCACCGCAATCAAGTCAAACTAAAAATCATCGGTGACACCAGTCGGTTTAGCAGCAGCTTGCAAAGCAAAATCGCGGAAGCTGAAGCGCTGACCGCCGGCAACACTGGCATGACGTTAAACGTGTGCGCCAACTATGGCGGACGTTGGGATATAGCCAACGCTGCTCGTCAGCTGGCACAGCAAGTGAAAGCCGGTCTGATTGAACCTGAGGATGTGACCGAACAAGCACTTAGTCCGTTGATCCAAATGGCCGAACAGCCCGAGTTGGATTTATTAATCCGTACCGGCGGTGACATTCGCATTAGTAACTTTTTACTGTGGCAGGCCGCCTATGCGGAGCTGTGTTTTATTGATACCTTATGGCCAGATTTTGACGAGCAAGTCTTTGCTGATGCCATCGCTAGTTTTGTTAGCCGCGAACGTCGTTTCGGCTGCACTGGCGCACAGATCCGCGAATTAGCGGGCGTAAAATAAGGATAACGATTTTGTTTAAGCAACGAGTTCTTACGGCTCTGATCCTCGCGCCAATTGCCTTGGCGGCCGTATTCTATTTACCACCGCTAGGCTTTGCGCTGTTTGTTGGGTTGGCCTTTACCGTGGCCGCATGGGAATGGGCAGGATTTTGCGGTTGGCAAGCCACTGCAGTAAGAGCTGCGTTTGCTGCACTGTTTGCAGTTATTTATGCGGGCTGCGCTTGGGCAGTACCAGCTAACTTGTTGTGGCCTGCACAATCAAATCTATTTGCCGACAATGCCTTGTGGCTGGGTGTCGCTTGGTGGCTTGCAGCCATTTTGTTGGTGCTGAATTTCAAACGTGCTCGGGCACTCTGGGAACATAACACAGCGATTAAAGCTGTGATGGGTTTGCTGACATTAGTCCCCAGTTTTGTTGCTGTATTACTGGTGCGTTTTGTCAACATTGAACAATCACCTTTTACTGGCGCTTGGCTTATTTTCGGCATGCTTGGTATCGTCTGGGCAGCGGATATCGGTGGTTATTTGATTGGTAAACCGTTTGGCAAACACAAGTTGTTGCCAGATGTCAGTCCAGGCAAAACCCTCGAAGGTTTCTTTGGCGGGTTAGGTTTTGTGTTTTTGCTGGTCACGGGGGTTGCATACAACCAAGGCTGGCCAGAACAAACGGCGATTTGGTACGGCGCAGCATTCTTGCTGACCATTTTGTCGGTGTTTGGTGACTTATCCGAAAGCATGTTTAAACGTGTGGCAGGCTTGAAAGACAGCGGCAGTATTTTCCCAGGGCACGGTGGCATCATGGACCGTATTGATAGTCTGACCGCAACCGCGCCGCTATTTGCCTTGTTTGTGGCCACATTAGGTGGCATCTAATGCCGATGCAAGTGGTGGTCCTTGGAGCGACAGGCTCCATTGGTTGTAGCACGCTTGATGTGATCGCCATGCACCCTGAGTTGTATCAGGTATTTGCGCTCACCGGTGGTCGTCAAAAGAACTTATTGTTGGAACAGTGCCTGCGCTTTACGCCGCGGTATGCGGCATTGCTTGACGAGAGCGACGCCCGCTGGCTGGCGACAGAGTTGCAGCAACGTGGCAGCAAGACGCAGGTGTTATCGGGAGCCGCGGCGTTTGCTGAGTTAGCAGCGCATCCAGATGCGGATACCGTGATGGCGGCGATTGTTGGTGCAGCCGGTTTATTGCCAACACTTGCGGCAGTCAAGGCAGGTAAACGAGTTCTGCTGGCTAACAAAGAGGCACTGGTGATGAGTGGCGAACTCTTTATCAATGCGGTTCGCCAGCATGGCGCCACCTTGTTACCGATCGACAGTGAACACAACGCGATTTTTCAATGTCTACCTGCGCCTATGCAGCAACAATGCTATAGCGCTTCACTCGCCGACCATGGCATTGCCAAAATCCTGCTCACCGGCAGTGGCGGGCCGTTTCGGCAAACCGAATTGGCATTGTTTGACGCCATCACGCCTGAACAAGCCGTCGCACACCCGAATTGGTCGATGGGCAAGAAAATCTCGGTCGACAGTGCAACCATGATGAACAAAGGCTTAGAGTTTATCGAAGCGCGTTGGTTGTTTAATTGCCAAACCGATGACATTCAAGTGGTGATCCACCCGCAAAGTATTATCCATTCGATGGTGCAATATTCGGATGGTTCGGTCATTGCACAAATGGGCAATCCGGACATGCGCACGCCGATCGCCCATGCGCTGGCGTTTCCACAGCGGATTGCTGCGCCAGTCAAGCCACTGAATTTCTTTGAAGTGCCATCCTTTACCTTTTTGGAACCCGATGCGACACGATACCCATGTTTGTATTTGGCTATCGAAGCGTGTCGGCAAGGACAAGCCGCTACCACGACGCTAAATGCCGCGAACGAAGTCGCGGTCGAGGCGTTTTTACAACGGCAAATCCGTTTTACCGACATCGCGCGCATCAACGAACGCACGCTAGCGGCATCAACGCTGCAGGCAGTGCACTCCTTAGAAGACATTTTGGCCTGCGATGCGCAAGCTAGACGTTATGCCCAAGCCTTCGTTCACGAGAGTCTCTAGTCATGTCAGCGCTTTGGAATTCATTGTTTTTCTTTATTGTGATCGGTGTGGTCGTCACAGTACACGAGTTCGGTCACTTTTACGCGGCGCGCCGTTTTGGCGTCAAAGTGCAGCGGTTTTCGTTTGGCTTTGGCAAAGTTTTGTTGCGCTGGCAGCGTGGTGAAACCGAATTCGCCTTCTCGATGATCCCGCTCGGCGGTTACGTGGCGATGCCGCTGAGTAAAGATGAGCACATGCCAGACGCTGAAAAGCACCGCTGTATCGACCAAAAGCCGGTGTGGCAACGCATGGTGGTTAGCGCTGCCGGTCCTGTGGCTAACTTTGTGCTGGCGATAGTCGTTGTGTGGTTTATGTTGCTCAAAGGCATTCCAACCTTGGTGCCTGCTGCAGCTGAAATCAAAGCCAATTCGATTGCGGCGGCGGCGCAACTGCCAACAGGAGCGCGCATCAGCGCGGTCAATGGCAATACAGTGCATGATTGGCAAGATTTTCAGTTGTTGATGCTAGAGTCCTTAGGTGATGACAGCGCCAGTGTCAGTGTCGTCGATGAACAAACGCAAGAAAGCCGCGAGTTCCATTTTGATTTAACGCAGTGGAGCCTAGATCCGGAAAAACAAACAGTGTTTGATAGCCTGGGTATTGTGCCTGTGACGGCTAAGCCACTGCTGGAAGTCGCTCGTGTCACGCTCGGTTCCGCGGCGGATACCGCGGGTTTGCAAGTCGATGATAAGCTGATTGCCGTGGATGGCGTGCCTCTTACTCAGTGGAGCGAGATGGAGACGCAAATCCAACAGCACCCGAATAAAACCATGCAAGTGACCATAGAGCGCCAAGGCATGACACAGCAGCTGAGCGCTACGCCGCAAGCGCTTGTGTTGGCGGATGGCACTGAGCGCGGCTTTTTAGGCGTATCGCCGAAGGTGCAACCCGTTGCAGAACAATACCAGCTGTTACGTCAATTTGACCCATTCAGCGCAGTACCTGAAGCGATAGCTGATACATGGCAATTAGTGCGCAATAGCTTTAGCATGTTTGGGAAACTCTTGACAGGGCAGCTGTCTTTGCGGCATTTAAGTGGTCCGGTTTCAATTGCCGATGGGGCAGGCACGAGCGCAAGTTTTGGTTTAATCGCCTTTTTGAGTTATCTCGCGATTATCAGCGTCAACATAGGTGCGGTAAATTTACTGCCATTGCCTATTTTGGATGGCGGCCATTTAATGTATCTTGTCGTGGAACTTATCCGCGGAAAACCTGTCTCTGAGAAAGCGCAGGAAGTTGGTTTAAAGATTGGAACCTTCCTTCTGCTGATGTTAATGGGAATTGCGCTGCTCAACGATATTTCTCGTTATTTATAACTAATCACAAGTAGTCCAAAACAATGACAATTAAACGATTAGTCGCCGCCATGTTGCTGGCCTCTGGCAGTAACGCGGTGCTCGCTGAACAAGCATTTGTAGTCAAGGATATTCAGGTTGAAGGTCTGCAGCGGGTTGCGCTCGGTGCCGCATTGAATAATCTGCCGTTTAATATCGGCGATACCGTCACTGATTACACGCTGTCGAAAAGTATTAAAACGCTGTACGCAGCGGGTCACTTCGAAGATATCACTGTGTATCGCGATGGCTCGACCGTAGTGTTCAAGGTCAAAGAACGTCCAACCATCAACGAAGTAACTTTTGATGGCAACAAAGACATCAAAGAAGAACAGCTGAACGAAACGCTCACTAACCAAAAAATCATCGTTGGTGAACAGCTTGACCGCACTATCATTCGTGAAATTGAAAACGGCCTCACTGAGTTCTACCACGGTGTCGGTAAATACAACGCCAAAGTTGAAGTGAAGCTGACTTATTTGCCGCGTAACCGCGTCAACTTAAAAATCGATTTCAAAGAAGGTGATGCAGCATCCGTGCGTCAAATCAACATCGTCGGTAATGAACTGTTCTCTGATAAAGAGATCATGAAAGATACCGAGTCATTGGTTGACCTGCCGTGGTGGCGTTTCTTGTCGTCGGATCGCTATCAAAAAGAAACCTTAAAAGGTGACTTGGAGAAAATCCGCAGTTACTACATGGACCGCGGTTATCTGCGTTTTGATATCGAATCGAACACAGTGGCGGTGAGCCCAGACAAAGGTTCTGTGTATATCACGCTGCAAGTCAAAGAAGGCGTGCAATACAAAATCAAAGGCATCGACTTTGTCGGGGATTTGATTGGTCAAGATGAATTCATCAAAGCCTTGTTGCCGCTGAAAGATGGCCAACTATATAACGGCGCCTTGGTCACCTACACCGAAGAGAGTATCGCTAAGTTCTTGGCGACCTTCGGTTATGCTAACTCCAAGGTGCGTACCTCGACCAATATCAATGACGAAACCAAAGAAGTTGCACTGACCATCAACGTTGAGCCGGGCAAACGCGTTTATGTCAACCGGATCTCTGTTGCGGGTAACGAATCGACGAAAGACGAAGTTATCCGTCGTGAATTGCGGCAGATGGAAGGCGCTTGGTTATCTAATGATCGCTTAGAGATGTCGAAGCTACGGATCCAACGGTTGCCGTACATTGAAAAGGTCGAGTTCGAAACCAAAAACGTTGTCGGGACCGATGACAAAGTTGACGTTGCGTTCAAAATCAAAGAGCGGCCGTCAGGCAGCTTCAATGCCGGTGTGTCGTTTGGTAGTTTCCAAGGTTTAGCGTTCCAGTTCGGTATCGAACAACAAAACTTTATGGGATCGGGTAACTCCGCAGGGATCAGCCTGAACACCAACAAATACCAGAAATCGATTAGCTTGAACCTCACCGATCCATACTTCACCTTGGATGCTGTGTCGTTAGGTGGCAACGTTTTCTATTCGGACTTTGACGGTAGTAAAGCGGGTTTAGAAGCATACAACCAAAAGAGCTATGGTTTTGGTGCCAACATTGGCTACCCATTAAACGAATACAATCGGCTGAGTTTTGGTGGCAACGTGGTATGGAACGAGATCAACTCGATCACTGAGTTTGATCAGTTACGCCACTTCCGTGGTGTGTTAATTGACGCGTCAAATCCTGACGCAGCATACGAATTCACCAACTACGAATTGACCACGGGTTGGGTGATGAGTACGCTCAACCGCGGTATGTTCCCGACGGACGGTAGCTATGTTGGCGCGAGCATCAAAGCCACGACGCCAAATTCAGACCTGACGTATTTCAAAACGAACTTCGAAGCACGTCATTACATTCCGCTGTCGAATGACCATGCATGGTCCTTCTTAAGTAAGTTGGAACTTGGCTACGGTAATGGTTACGGCGATCGTGACGGCTATGACTATACGTTGCCATTTAATGATAGTTTCTACGCCGGTGGTCAAAACTTCCGTGGTTTTGCCAACCGCGTGATCGGTCCACGTGCAGTGTACCGTGCTGTTTCGAGTATTCCAGGCATGCCAGATCCAATCACGGGTCAAATCCCTGGTTTACCGACCGGCCCTGGTTATGATACCTACAGTGTTTCATTACGCTCGTTTGGTGGTAATGCCATGGCATTAGGGACGTTGGAATTAATCACTCCAACACCGTTTGTCAAAGAAGACTATGCCAACTCGATCCGGACCAGTTTGTTCGTCGATGCAGGTAACGTTTGGGATACCGAATTTGATATCGGCCGTTACCGTAACTTGACGCAAACCATTACTTCAAGTTACAACCAACCGAAATTGGTGGATTATTCAGATCCGTCGATGATTCGTGTGACCGCGGGTGTCAGTGTTCAATGGATTTCGCCGATGGGCCCGTTGACTTTCAGTTTGGCAAAAATTATGCGCAAATATGAAGGTGACGAGCAAGAGAACTTCAGTTTCAACATCGGTACAACATTCTAAAATTTATAAGTTGAGGTTATTTATATTATGTTGAAGTCAACATTCAGCAAAACCGCCATCGTTTTGGCAGCCGTGATGATGTCAGGCATGGTTAGTGCAAAAGAATTAAAAATCGCCGTGGTTGATATACAAGCCGTAGGTGATAAATTGCCACAAACCGCCAAACTCAGAGAAGCGCTGGAAAAAGAATTTGGCCCAAAACAAGCTGAATTGAAAAAACTGGAAGGCGACTTCGTTTACAACCAAGAGAAGTTGAAGCGTGACGGCGCGACCATGAGTGACAAACAGAAAAAAGATCTGGAAGCGCAAATGGCTAAACAGTACGAGCAGCTGCAAACTAGCGGTCGTGCGTATCAGCAAGCGGTACAAAAACGCCAAAGCGAAGAAATGGTGAAAATTGACGCTGCGGTGAAAAAAGCGGTTGAACAAGTAGTGAGCACTGGTGGCTACGACTTAGTGCTGGTTAAAGGTGTCGCAGTGCACGCGGCAGCTGAGTTAGATATCACCCAAGCGGTGATTACACAGGCAAGTAAAGCCCAATAATGGCTTACACTTTGCAAAATTTGGCTGAGCACATCGGTGCTCAGCTGCATGGCGACGGCGCTGAAACGATCAGCGCCGTTGGCACATTAGAAAATGCTGCCAAAGGCCAGATCGCCTTTTTGTCCAATAGCAAATACCGCAAGTTTTTGGAACAGACGAGCGCGTCCGCGGTTCTGGTTACTGCCGCAGATCAAGCTTATTGTCCAGTTGCCGCGCTTGTCGTGCCAGATCCTTATGTTGCATTTGCTAAAATCGCGCAACTACTCGATACAACACCGCAAGCCGCGCCGACAGGTATTGCCAGCACAGCGCAAATTGCCGCTGATGTGGTATTAGGTGCGGATGTGGCCATTGGCCACAATGTAGTGATTGAAGCGGGTGCAGTGATTGGTGATCGCGTGCAAATTGGCGCGGGAACTGTAATAGGGCAAGGTGCACAGATTGGTGCAGATAGTAAAATCTGGGCCAACGTAACCCTGTTTCATCGGGTGCAAATCGGCCAACGTTGTATTGTGCATAGTGGTGTTGTCATTGGCGCCGACGGTTTTGGTTTTGCCAATCAACGTGGACAATGGCTGAAGATCCCACAAGTCGGCACAGTGATCATCGGTGATGACTGCGATATTGGTGCGAACACGACGATTGACCGCGGCGCGCTGGAAGATACAGTGATAGGCCGCAACGTCATTTTGGACAATCAAGTGCAAATTGCCCACAACGTGCAAATCGGTGACCACACCGCGATCGCTGGTTGTACAGTGATCGCTGGCAGTACCAAAGTCGGCCGTTATTGTGTGATCGGTGGTGCTTGTGGCATCAATGGGCATATGGAAATTTGCGATGGTGCGCACATTACCGGTATGTCGATGATCACCAAATCGATCACCGAAAAAGGTGTGTATTCGTCCGGCACGCCTGCGCAAACCAACCTGGAATGGCGCAAAAACAGCGCACGGTTCCGGAGTTTGGATCAAATGTATCAACGGTTGCGTGACTTGGAAAAACAAGTCGAAACCCTAGCAGCCGCCGCTGGCAGTGCTGATACTAGCAATGCTGGCTCTAATTAATTTCGAGGTTCACTTTGACCAAAAGTCTTAACACATTGGAAGTTCAAGAAATCATGCGGTTATTACCGCATCGGTATCCATTTTTGTTAATTGATCGCGTACTCGATTTCACACCAGGCGAAAGCTTGACGGCGGTGAAAAACGTGTCGATTAATGAACCTATGTTTACTGGCCATTTCCCCGGCTTACCAATTTTCCCAGGCGTATTGATTCTGGAAGCCTTAGCGCAAGCAACCGGCATTTTGGGTTTCAAAACGGTCAGTGAACGCAAAGAAAACGAATTGTATTTATTTGCTGGGGTCGACGAAGCTCGCTTTAAAAAGCCGGTCGTGCCTGGCGATCAATTGATTCTTGAAGTGAAGTTCTTAGTTGAACGCCGTAACATTTGGAAGTTCCATGGCGAAGCGAAAGTAGACGGACAGGTAGTTTGTTCTGCTGAGATTATGTGCGCCAGAAGGGAACTGTAACATGATACATCCAAGTGCAGTGATTGAAGCTGGCGTCAAGCTAGGTAACAACGTACGCATTGGTCCATTTAGTTATATCGGGGCTGGTGTTGAGATTGGTGATGATTGTGTGATCGAATCACACGTTGTGATCAAAGGCCCAACTTATATCGGTCGCGGTAATCACTTCTATCAGTTCTGTAGCATTGGCGAAGCCTGCCAGGACAAAAAGTACAACAACGAACCGACGGAATTGCATATTGGCGATCACAATATCTTCCGGGAAAGTTGTACTGTGCATCGCGGCACTATCCAAGATAAAGGCGTGACCATCATTGGCAGCCACAACTTGTTTATGGCCTATACCCACGTCGCCCATGACTGCGTGATTGGCAGCCATGTCATTTTCGCCAACAATGCCTCGGCCGCTGGCCACGTGCATGTCGGTGATTGGGCGATTTTGGGCGGTATGAGTGGCATTCACCAGTTCTGCCATATCGGTGCGCATAGCTTTATCGGTGGCGGTTCTATTGTGGTCAAAGATGTGCCGCCTTATGTGATGGCGCATGGTTCACATGCAGTGCCCAATGGCATTAATAGCGAAGGCTTAAAGCGTCGCGGTTTTACCAGTGAAGCTGTGTTGGAAATTAAACGCGCTTACAAAACCTTGTATCGTCAAGGCTTAACCGTGTCGGAAGCGCTGAGCCAACTCGAAGCAAAAGCTAACGAGTTACCTGAAATTAAAGCCTTCACCGACTTTATTCAGAACGCCCCGCGCGGCATTATTCGCTAATTCAAAGGCCCGGCAACGGGCCTTGTCGTTTTTGGCAAGGATTTTTATGACACAGCTGCGTATCGCCATGATCGCCGGTGAGCACTCAGGTGACATCTTAGGTGCATCGCTGATCAAAGCTTTAAAAACTTATTACCCAGATGCCGAATTTATCGGCATTGGCGGGCCGCGCATGCGCGCCGAAGGTTTTCAAGCCAGTTTTGATATGGAAGAGTTAGCGGTGATGGGCATTGTCGAAGTGCTCGGCCGCTTGCCGCGCTTGCTGAAAGTGCGAAAGCAAATTCTCGGCGAGCTGACGGCGGCAAAACCGGACGTATTTATTGGCATTGATGCGCCTGATTTTAACTTGCCAGTCGAGCTGAAACTAAAACAAGCCGGGATTAAAACCGTGCATTACGTCAGTCCATCGGTGTGGGCATGGCGGCAAAAGCGCATTTTCAAAATCGAAGCGGCCACCAACATGGTGCTCGCATTGCTGCCCTTTGAAAAAGCCTTTTATGACAAGTTCAAGGTGCCGTGTGAGTTTGTCGGTCATACCTTGGCTGATGAAATGCCGCTGGATGTCGACAAAGCAGCGCTGAAAACTGAACTTGGGTTTGCCGCCGAGCAGCCGCTGTTGGCGTTAATGCCTGGCAGCCGCAGCAATGAAATCAAGCTACTCGCCGCTGATTTTTTCGAAGCGGCCAAGCTGCAATTAGCGAAACAGCCAAATTTGCAGTTGGTTTGTAATATGGTGACGGAACAAAAAGCGGCGATTTACCAAGCCGTGAAAGACGCCGTCGCCCCGGATTTGCCGGTGAAGTTGCTGATCGGACAAGCGCGCAAAACGCTGCAAGCCGCCGATGCGGTACTGATTGCTTCCGGCACCGCCACCTTGGAAGCTATGCTGGCCAAAACACCTATGGTGGTGGCGTACCGTGCCAATTGGCTGACGTATCAAATTGCTAGTCGGATGGTCAAAGTCGATCATTTTAGTTTGCCGAATTTACTAGCCAAGCGCGCCTTAGTGCCTGAATTGCTGCAAGATGCGGTAACGCCACAGGCGCTGGATGCGGCGCTGTCGCCGCTGTTTGGCGACGTTGGCGCACAGACGCAGCAGACGTTTAAACAATTGCATCAACAGATCCGCCAAGACGCGAGCGCGAAGGCGGCGGCCGTGATTCACAAGGTGCTGCAATGACCGACTTTATTCGTCCAAACTATCAATTGATTGCTGGCGTTGACGAAGTCGGCCGTGGCCCTCTGGTCGGCGCTGTGGTGACAGCTGCGGTGATTTTGGACCCTGCCAGACCAATCGTTGGCCTTAACGATTCAAAAAAACTCAGTGAAAAGAAACGCTTATTGCTGGTTGATGAAATTCGAGAAAAAGCATTAAGCTGGAGTCTCGGCCGTGCTGAAGTACATGAAATTGACGAACTCAATATTTTGCACGCCACCATGCTGGCGATGGAACGTGCTGTAGCTGGCTTGTCGGTCAAGCCCGAGTGGGTGCTGATTGACGGCAATCGCGTACCGAATGGCCTGAAAGGCTTCGCCAGCGCGGTGGTGAAAGGCGATGCGTTGGTGCCTGAGATTAGCGCGGCGTCAATTTTAGCCAAGGTGGCGCGCGATGCCGAAATGGCGGCGCTGCACGAATTATTCCCGCAATACAATTTTGCCGGCCACAAGGGCTATCCAACCGCTGAGCATGTAGCGGCTATTCAACAATTTGGTATTTTGCCAGAGCATCGCCGCAGTTTTCGGCCGGTGCGTGATATTGCAGAGAGATAACAGGTATGGAACCTAGGTTTGTCCATTTACGCGTGCACAGCGATTTTTCGATGGTGGACGGCTTAAGTAAAATCAAACCTATTGTCGGCGCCGCAAAAAAGCAAGGCATGGCGGCGCTGGCACTCAGTGACCAAATGAACATGTGCGGCATGGTGCGCTTTTATTCAGCCTGTAATGAAGGCGGTATCAAGCCGATTGTCGCCGCCGATTTATGGGCACAGCACCCGCTGTTCCCAGGTGAGGCCAACCGCTTGTTGGTGCTGGCGATGGACAATACTGGCCATCAAAACCTGACCATGTTGATTTCCAAGGCCTATGTGCGTGGCCATGTCGATGGCAAACCACAGATCGAACACGACTGGTTGGCCGAGCATGCGCAAGGTTTAATTGTGTTATCCGGTGGTCGGGAAGGGCCACTGGGCAAAGCGTTGCTCAAGGGCAACCAAGCCAGCGCGGCGCAATTAGTCGAGTTTTATCAAACCCATTTCCCAGACCGGTTTTTTTTAGAGCTCATTCGCACCAACCGTCCCGACGAAGACCAATACATTCAGCTGGCGGTGACGCTGGCGGAGGAGACAGGCCTGCCGGTGGTTGCCACCAATGAAGTGGTGTTTTTAACCCAAGACGATTTCTCCGCGCACGAAATTCGTGTGGCTATTCACGATGGCTTTACGCTGGAAGATAAACGCCGGCCGAAAAAATATTCCGAGACGCAGTACCTGCGATCAGAGCAGGAAATGTGCGAGCTATTTGCTGACATTCCAGAAGCACTTGCCAATTCGGTCGAAATTGCCAAACGTTGCAACGTGACCATTCGGCTTGGCGAATATTTCCTGCCTGCCTTTCCAACCGGCGGCATGAGCGATGCCGACTTCTTAGTGATGAAATCACGCGAGGGCATGGAACAGCGCCTGGAAATTTTATTCCCAGACCCCGAGGTGCGGGCGCAGCGACGCGGCGAATATGACGAGCGTTTGCAAGTCGAACTCGATGTGATTAACCAAATGGGCTTTCCCGGCTACTTCTTGGTGGTAATGGAGTTTATCCAGTGGTCAAAAGACCATGATATTCCGGTGGGGCCGGGGCGGGGCTCGGGTGCAGGTTCGCTGGTGGCGTACGCGCTGAAAATCACCGACTTAGATCCGCTGGAGTTTGACCTGCTGTTCGAACGGTTCTTAAACCCTGAGCGGGTGTCGATGCCAGACTTTGACGTCGACTTTTGTATGGATCGGCGTGACGAAGTGATTGAACACACGGCCGAAATGTATGGCCGTGAAGCGGTATCGCAAATTATCACCTTCGGCACCATGGCGGCCAAAGCGGTGATCCGCGACGTGGGCCGCGTACTGGGTCATCCGTATGGCTTTGTTGATCGAATTTCCAAGTTAATTCCGCCCACACCCGGCATGACGCTGGAGCAAGCCTTTATCGAAGAGCCGCGTTTACCTGAGATGTACAACGCCGATCAAGAAGTGAAAGACCTGATCGACATGGCGCGCCGCTTGGAAGGCGTCACTCGTAACGCCGGTAAACACGCCGGTGGTGTGGTGATAGCACCGACCAAAATTACCGATTTTGCTCCGCTGTATTGCGACGCCGAAGGGAAAAACCCGGTCACGCAATACGATAAAAACGACGTCGAATACGCGGGTCTGGTCAAGTTCGACTTCTTGGGCCTGCGGACACTGACTATTTTGCAATGGGCGGTCAACATGGTGAACGAGCGGCATGCTCGCACCGGTAAAAAGCCCATTAATATCAGCCTAATTCCACTGGATGATAAAAAAAGCTTCGATATGCTGCTAAAAGCGGAAACCACTGCGGTGTTCCAGCTCGAATCGCGCGGCATGAAGGATTTGATCCGCCGCTTAAAGCCAGACTGCTTCGAAGACATGATCGCTCTAGTGGCGCTGTTTCGCCCAGGCCCGCTGCAATCGGGCATGGTGGATAACTTTATCGACCGCAAACAAGGCCGCGAAGAAATTTCTTACCCGGATGCGACCTGGCAACATGAATCGCTAAAACCGATCTTAGAGCCAACCTACGGCATCATCTTGTACCAAGAACAGGTCATGCAAATCGCGCAAGTACTGTCGGGCTATACGCTGGGCGGCGCTGACTTGCTGCGCCGGGCTATGGGTAAAAAGAAACCCGAAGAGATGGCCAAGCAACGCGATACCTTCCGCGATGGCGCTGTGAATAACGGCGTGGATGCGGAACTGTCGATGAAAATCTTCGACTTGGTAGAGAAGTTCGCCGGTTACGGCTTTAACAAATCGCACTCTGCCGCCTACGCCTTGGTGTCGTATCAGACGCTGTGGATGAAAGCGCATTTCACGGCGGAATTTATGGCGGCTGTGATGTCCGCCGATATGGACAACACCGACAAGATCGTCACCTTGGTCGATGAATGCGAAAACCTGAAGCTAAAACTGATCCCGCCGGATGTAAACTCTGGTCAATACAAGTTCACCGTCAACGAACAAGGCCATATTGTCTACGGCATTGGCGCGATTAAAGGCGTTGGCGAAGGCCCAATCGAAGCCATTATTGAAGCGCGTGAGGCCGGTGGACCATTTTTTGATTTGTTCGATTTCTGTAACCGAGTTGATTTAAAACGCTTGAACCGTCGGGTCATTGAAAAACTGATTTACGCCGGTGCTATGGACAAACTTGGCCCACATCGCGCGTCGATGATGGCATCGCTGGAAGAAGCGATGAAAGCCGCCGATCAGCACGCCAAAGCGCAAGCCGTTGGGCAAAACGATTTGTTTGGCATGCTCGCGCCTGAACCGGAAAATTCGGCCAAAGCCTTTAAACAAGTGCCGCCGTGGCCGGACGAAGTCTGGCTGGAAGGCGAACGCGAAACGCTGGGTTTGTACCTCACGGGTCATCCAATCAACCGCTATTTGGCGGAGCTTTCACATTATGCCACGGCGCGATTGGTCGACTTTACGCCAACACGGCGTGACCAAACGGTGCATGCCTGTGGCTTAGTGGTCAGTGTGCGGGTATTGATCAACAAAAAGGGCCGGCGCTGGGCCTTAGTACAGTTGGATGACAAATCCGCACGCTTAGATGTACGATTTTTCCCCGAACAATTCGAGAACTTCGAGCATCTGCTGCAAAAAGACAAAGTTTTGGTGGTTTCTGGACAGGTCAGCTTTGATGATTTCAGTGGTGGCCTTACAATGACCGGCCGCGACGTGGTCGAGATCACCCAAGCACGCGAGAAGTGCTTGAAAGCATTGAATATTGATCTCAACACGGGGCGACCACACAGTGAAGTGGTGCCCAAATTAACCAAGGTTCTCAGTGACTATAAGGCAGGGACTGTGCCGGTCAAACTGAGATACCCACGCCAGGAAGGCGCCGTGACAATCGCGTTAGGGACAGACTGGTGGGTGACCCCCGCTGATGCTTTGTTGCACGAACTAAAACAATTGGCAACAATACACCTTGAATTCAACTAGTAGGTAGAAACGCTCCATGATGCTGAATTATCTGGAATTTGAGCAACCGATTGCGGAACTTGAAGCAAAAATAGAAGAATTGCGCAAAGTCAGCCGTAATGGTGATTTTGACATTGGCCTGGAAGAAGAGGTCAACAAGCTCAAAGAAAAAAGCCTGGCGCTGACTAAAAAAATCTTTGCAGAATTAGGCCCTTGGCAAATCTCGCAAATGGCGCGTCATCCACTGCGTCCATACACGCTGGATTATATCAAACACATTTTCACCGATTTTGACGAGTTTGCTGGCGACCGCACCTTCGCCAACGATCCGGCGATTGTCTGTGGGACAGCTCGCCTGAATGATCGTCCAGTGATGATCATCGGTCACCAAAAAGGCCGCGACACCGCCGAAAAAATCAAACGTAACTTCGGTATGCCGAAGCCTGAAGGCTATCGCAAAGCGTTGCGGATGATGGAAATGGCTGAGCGCTTTAACATGCCAATCATCACCTTTATTGACACGCCGGGTGCGTATCCTGGGATCGGCGCTGAAGAGCGCGGTCAAAGTGAAGCCATCGCCCGTAATTTAAAAGTGATGGCCGGCTTAAAAGTGCCAGTGCTGTGTACTGTGATCGGTGAAGGTGGTTCAGGTGGTGCATTGGCCATCGGTGTCGGCGATCAAGTCAACATGCTGCAATTTAGTACCTACTCGGTGATCTCCCCAGAAGGCTGTGCGTCGATTTTGTGGAAAAGCGCCGAAAAAGCGCCGCTGGCCGCTGAAGCTATGGGTGTTACCGCGGGCCGTATCAAAGAATTGGGTCTGATTGATGAAATCATCAATGAACCACTCGGTGGCGCGCACCGTGCCCACGAGCAAATGGCGCAAAGTTTAAAAACAGCGCTGTTGCGTGATCTGGCGAAACTCGACAAACTATCGGTCAATGAATTGCTGGATCGCCGCTATAAACGTCTGATGTCATTTGGTTATTGCTAATCTGTGATATCACGCGAAAAGGCCGCAGCAGCGGCCTTTTTTATTTAAAGAACAACCATGACCGAGTCGATTGAATTATTAGCCGCGTTAGATCAAGCACTGCATGAGGCGCTGCTGGGCCATCTCCAACTGCACCAACATACGCCTCTGCTTGAGACAACTATGCAGTCTGCACAGACACTGCAAGCCCAACAAACGACAACAGCGCCACGGCAGGTGCGACTGGCTCTCAGTGGCGGCCTTGATTCCGTGTTGCTGCTGCACCGTTTAGTGCATAGCCCATTACCCATGGCGCTTGAAGCTATGCATGTGAATCACGGCTTACAGGCTGCAGCCACCGAGTTTGCGGAGTTTTGTGAACAGCTTTGCCGGCAGTGGCGGGTCAACTTTCACCTAGCGCAGGTGCAAATTTCTGATGCGACTCGCAATATCGAAGCGCAAGCGCGGCAAGCGCGTTATCAAGCGCTTTCGCGTGACTTGGCTGCGGGTTCGTTGCTGCTGACCGGCCATCATGCCGACGATCAAGTCGAAACTTTATTATTGGCATTAAAACGTGGGGCTGGCTTGGCTGGCCTTGCTGGTATTGCCGCCGAAAAACCATGTGGCCAAGGGCTGCTATTGCGGCCATGGCTTGGCTTTAGTCGCGCGGAGCTTGCACAAGTGGCGACTTTTTTGCAGTTGTCGTGGGTTGAAGACCCCAGCAATCACGACTGCAGTTTTGATCGAAATTTTCTGCGTCAGCAAATCATGCCACTTCTCCATCAGCGCTTTGCGCATTTTAGTAAAACGGCGGCTCGTTCGGTGGCGCACCTGCAGCACGCTTACCAACAAGAAAGTGTGTACATTGCGCAGCAGCTTTCCGCGCTGCGAGACGTGTCAGCTCAGCAACGCTGGCAAGCATTGGGGGCAGATTTTTGCGAAGCGCCGCTGCGCTTAGACGCGTTGCAACAACATCCGCAACAGGTTCAGCTTAGCTTGCTGAAACACTGGTTAGCGCCGTATCAACCTTTACTCGAGCTACCGCAGCTGCAAGATCTCTGGCTGCAGCTCACCACCAGCCGCATCGATGCCAAGCCGCAAATAAACTTCGGTGATCTGCGGCTTCGTCGCTATAACGACTACCTGCTGTTATCTAAAGCAAGACCTGCCGACATTCCGGTGACGTCAACTCTATGCATGAGTGTTGCTGATCTTCGTTTGGGCTTTTCATTTGCAGGTTTTCACTTAAAGTTGACGGAGCAGCCGCCGCAAGCGCCATGGCATGGTCTGCCTTGCCCTGCAGCAACGCAGTATTGGTTCAGTGTGGGCGAACTGAATCGGCGGCTGACGCCTTCGGGTCGCGGCGTCTCTAAGGCACTGAAGGATTTATGCAAAGAGCAACAAGTGCCGCCTTGGTTGCGTCAACAATTGCCGGTTATGTCGCTGTCGTCGGAACGTCGTGACGTCTGTTGGATGCTGGGGGTTGGCAGTGCGGTGCCTGAACAGACAGGGCTTTGGTTGTGTTGGCAGCCCTTAGCCCAGAGCGTCTAGAGCTGCCACGACCACCTTCTAGAAGATACTTAACCGACAGCTTGTTTGCTGCTAAGTGTTTCTTCTTTGCGGACGGCATTTTTGCCGGCCAGTTTTGCTTGATACAGCGCTGCATCGGCGCGACCAAACAAGGTTTTATCTGTGTCAGCTGTCCGATAGCAGGCTAAACCGGCGCTAGCGGACACGTTGAACTTTTCACATTGATGGTGACTGCTAATCGATTTCACTAACCGGTGAGCGACTAACTCGACGCTTTGTGCATCTTCGCCGCACAGCAGCACTGCGAATTCGTCACCGCCAAAGCGAAACAATGTATCGGAAGCCCGCAAGGTGTTGCGCATCGCGTCGGCCACCGCCAACAACACATCATCACCGGCATGATGACCAAAGTTGTCGTTCACTTGTTTGAAGTTGTCTAAATCCAACAGCACCAACGCCACTTGTTGATTCTTGCGTTCTGCAAGTTGTAACGAGCGCGCGAAGGCTTCGTCAAAATAGCGGCGGTTGCCAAGCCCTGTCAGCGTATCGCGCAGCGCAAGTTGTTGTAACCGAGTCACAACTAACGCGTTACGCAGCGCAAACAGCCATTGGCTTTCCAATTCCATCAGACGGCGTTGCGACAGTGGACTGATCGCTTGGTCGCTGCTGTAAATCACCTCGCCCAAGCATTGCTCGTGTAACACCAACATGCTGCGGTATTCATAATCGCCACGAACTGACCCTGGTGCGGCAAATTCGCCAACGCCTGTTTGCAAACTCATGCCGCACAGCGGCACGATTTTGCCGGCGGCCATTGAGACCATCTGTAACTGTTGTTGCAAATCCAATGTGGTTTGCAGTTGTTCAACCAATCCTTGGCTAGCAATAAGGCCGTGTTGCCAGGCTGGAGGCGGCGTAATACCTGCATAACTGGGCACTTGGGCAAACGACATATCTGAGAGGCTGAATAGTTCCATGGTAGAACTCCTGCAAATCGAACTTGAGTTGCTGGTGCAGAAACTGTGCCAGACTCATTGTCAGTTAATTGGCGTATCGGCAGGAATGGCAATTTCTAAAGTAGGCGTGGCGTAAATGTTTGTTAAGTTGGCTGACGCGGCTGGTTTGGTTCTAAAAACGCCATGATGGCATCCATTTGTTTCATCGCATCGTTGACCCCGAGCTCAATCAAGGCGCGGGTGAATTTCTTCTCAAATAACAAATAACTAGCCAATGACGAATCGGAGTGTTGTGAAATACCGATGGTGCGCAGCAAGGTGCGTACCGCCATTGGCAATTCTAAGAAGTGCTCGCGTGCCAACTGATTAAAGTTAATCGATGGGTTAATCAGGTAACTTGCGACCGGTTTGAGTTCTGATTCAATGCCATGTTGATGCAAGGTTTGAATCGTTTTATTGATCCGATTCATCCGTTCTAAATCGGCATTCAGCGTGTCCGAGAAAATGGTATCCAGCAAGTGACCGGCAATAGTCGACAAATTCGGGTGGTGCGGCATCAGCGCCAGGTGCTCGCGGCGCCTGGGTTGCTCTAAACCTACGATCAAAATACGGTTTGCCCCTAAGTGGATAGGGGGGCTTAGTGGCGACAATTGATTGACCGAACCATCGCCAAAATACTGCTGGTTGATCCGTACCGACGGCATCACCAGCGGAATAGCGGCAGACGCCATCAAGTGATGCACACCGAGCAAGGTGCGTTGACCTAAACGTTTCGAGCGTTGCCATTCGCTAGCACTGTTACTTTGGAAAAAAGTAATTGAATCACCTGTGTTGTAACAGCTGGCCGTGACTGACACGCTGTCCAAATAACCGCCGACGATATTGCGATCGAGGCGTTTTAAATCCAATAACTCGGTCAACAGATGTTTTAGTGGTCGATTGTCGAACAAAGATACTGGCCGCGGGTTTGCGTAGTCGGCTTGGTAAGCACTCAAAAAACCACGCACTAAATGCCAAGTCGCCCGTGGGTAATCGGCGTAATAGACATGGGATGCGCGAAAATGATTCCATACCCATTCCAACTTGCGAATCCCTAAGTGAAAGCAGCTGGCATAACAGGCGAGGGCTGTACCGTTTATAGCGCCAGCGGAAGTGCCACAAATGACTTTAAACGGAATGCTACTGTTGCGTGGGTATTGTTGGGCGATCGCTTTCAGCACGCCGACTTGATAGGCGGCGCGGGCACCACCACCGGTCAGTAACAAAGCTGTTTTGTCATCGCTGCTATGTGCAATCGTCATAATGCTGCAAAACTTAGGGGTCTAAGGGCAACTATGCGTGATGATTGAAAGCTTTTCAACCATAGCTGACCAGCAATTTTTCGTAGCAAGCTATTGAATAGAAAACTTTTCTAACGGAACTCTCAAAAGCGACGCTGGTCTTTGGTACAGTAAGCAAAATTCTGTAGTGGAGCTTTATCATGTCAAAGTCGTCCTCGTCATCGCTAAATGTTATCGTGCCTGTGGTCGCTCTCGTTGCGATAGCCGGTGTGGGTTGGTATCTGTTGGGCCGCGATCCTGAAGTTGTTACGCTGCCACCTGCACCCGTGGAGCAACCTAAAGTCGAGGCACCCAAGCCCGCCGAACCTGCAGATGTCCTGACCAATCAAGAACCGAAAGAAGATCCAATCGCCGCGCAAGCCGATGATGCTGGCACAGACGTCGGTGACGAGCAGGCCGTGGCAACGACCACGCCGCTGCCAGCGTTGGACGGCTCAGATGCGTTTGTCAAAGAAAAACTGCTGGGGCTGAAATGGAAACCAGGCCTTGCCAGCTTGTTTGTCACGGAAGAAATGATCCGGCGTTTTGTGGTACAAGTGGATAACATCGCCGAAGGTCGCATTGCCTTGCAACAGCAGTTGTTCCACAGCCCCAAACAAGATTTTAAAGCGAAAGCCGAAGGCGATAACTATCGATTAGACCCTGCCAACTACGCGCGATACAGTCCTTATTTAGATTTGTTGGAATCTGTACCGGCCGAACAAGTTGCCACTGTGTATCGCGAGTTGTATCCACTGCTGCAAGCGGCTTACAGTGAGCTTGGTTATGGCGATGCGCAGTTTAAAGACAAGCTGCAACAGGCAATCAAAGTGCTGATTAACTCGCCAGAAATTGCTGACGCCCCTGCGTTAAAACTGTCGAGCGTCTATTACAGTTTTGCCGATGACGAAACGGAAAAACTGTCACAAGCCCATAAGCAAATGATTCGTTTGGGGCAAAAAAATCAGTTGCGTTTCAAACGTCTGTTGGCCCAGTATCAGACGTTACTGGCCAAATAACACCAACCACAATTCAGGCCAGCAGGAGCACTTATGAACCACTGGCCTGAACTCGCCCCTCAATTACCAAAACACAATTTACCTTTTTGGCAAGGCTTTGCCCGAAGACTGCTCAAGCGCCTCGGCTGGAGTTTGCGTGGCGAACTGCCGAACCATCACAAAATGGTGATCGCGGTGGCGCCGCATACGTCGAATTGGGATTTTATCATCACGATGGCCACCGCCTTGGCGTTGGGCGTGCGCATTTCGTTTCTAGGCAAACACAGCATTTTTGTTGGGCCTTTGGGGTCTTTACTGCGCAAGTTCGGTGGCATTGCGGTACGGCGCGACAGCGCACATGGCATTGTCGGACAGCTGGTGCAGCAGTTTGCCGAACAACCGGTATTGGTGCTGGGCATTGCGCCTGAGGGCACGCGGCATAAAGTGGCGCAGTTTAAATCAGGGTTTTGGCAAATCGCCAAAGGTGCTGGCGTTCCTATTTTGGCGCTTGGTATTGATTTTCAAAGCAAACAAGTGGTAGTTGGGCCCGAGTATTGGCCTAGCGATGACTTCACCGCCGATTGTGCGCAAATGCGCCTATTTTTTCAGCAGATGACACCGCGTTTCCCGGAAAAGTTCTGAATTGTGTAATTGTCGGTTGTGTTCTGCAGATGTTTTTTGGATAATGCCGGCGCACCGTTAGACAGCGTCTGCTGACTAACGACACTATGGTGGCCTTATTGGTCCTCCCGCAATAGTAGTTTGTGAACTCGGTCAGGTCCGGAAGGAAGCAGCCGCAGCAGATGACCTATGTGCCGGGATGTGGCTGGTAAGGCTACCACCCACTTCGAATACTCCCCATTTTAGATATTTCGTGCCGGCATCGACGCGGCCCTTCGCCTTAATCTACTCTTGGCATCCTTTACAAAGCACAACCTTGGCGTGGTTTTAATAATTTGCGCCTGTGTACAGCTGGTCAGCTAAATACTGACAGCCAGCATTGGCGACATTAAGCGTTAAGAGTTGGAGCTATCAAGTCCGTTTTTAATGCATAAACGTGCGTGTCACACACCTTGGCAGTAATTGCCGTCGCGGCGACGCTAACTAGACGTAACCTGATCAGCCGCTTTGCGCGCAAAATCTTGCTCGACAATACGTAGCGCTTTGAGCACTAGCTCCGGTGATAATTGATGCTGTTCCAGCAAGTAAATCAAATCGACCGCTAATTGCACATGCGCAGGCGCTTGAGCTAGCGGGACGCTGGTTAGTGTTTCATTGGCGGACGATGACTGGGTGGTCGAAGTTGGGGCGGACTCGCTAGCATCAGCGTGGATGCTAGCGTGATCAGATGGTGATCTCGACATTATTCGGCGTCAGTGACCACATCGTCGAGTTTTTTGTTCTCAGGGCTGTCTAAAAAAGCCCGCGCTTTAGCGACCGCTTCTTTAACCCGAGTAACCATTTCAAAACGTTCGGTTTGTGGCAAATAAAACGCCATGTCGACTTCGTAACGAATATATTTGCAAGGCAGCTGGTTTAACGTGATGCAGCATAAATCCGCTAAATATTCCACGTCGTGTTCTTCATTGAGACCCAATTCGATCAGGTGGTCGAGCATCAGTTTTTCGTAATAGTTGTGAATATCATCATGTAACTTCATCAGTCTCTCCACGGTGGTTCTGATTTCTGCACGAACTGTACACCAGCATAAACACTTTCGCCAAGTTTTGCCATTCACGTCACAGGGCTGACAAAGCCACCCTCGATGGGTAGACTCGAAGCGTCAACAAAGGGCAGGGCCCTGAAGGTAACAATCAATGCAAAAAAATACAAAACCTTGTTATTACGGCGATTATTTACATCTCGATCGCATTTTATCGGCGCAGCTACCGCAATCAGCGGTCTACGGCAACGAAGCCCATGATGAAACTTTGTTTATCATAGTGCACCAAGTCTACGAGTTATGGTTCAAGCAAATCCTGCATGAACTGAAGTCGGTAATGGAGATTTTTGCTAACGAGCAAGTGCTCGACCAGCAACTGACTGGTGTGGTGCACAAGCTAAAGCGGGTGATTAGCATTCAGCAATTGCTGAACCAGCAAATCGGTGTGCTGGAAACCATGACGCCACAGGACTTTATGTCGTTTCGCGACTACTTAGTGCCAGCCTCTGGTTTTCAGTCCATTCAATTCAAAATGTTAGAAATCGGCCTTGGCTTAAAAAGTGAATTCCGCATCGATTTTGATAAGGACTCTTTCTACAACCGCCTTAATGAACGCGACCGTGAATTCTTGCAAGCGCTAGAGAAACTGCCGAGTTTGTTTGAACGCGTTGAAGCTTGGCTGGAGCGGATGCCATTTTTAGAGTTTGGCGATTTCAGCTTTTGGCAGCTGTATCAACAAGTCACTGGCACCATGTTGCAAGAAGATGAAGCCACAGTGCGTTCGATTGATGGGATGCCAGAGCAAGAGCGTACACTGCAACTCAATGAGATTGAACGCACTCGAGCTAAGTTCGACGCTTTGTTAAATGGTGCGCAATACGCGGAGCTGCAGCAACAAGGTAGTTTCCGCTTGAGCCAAAAAGCCATGTTGTCGGCGCTGTTTATCAGCTTGTATCAAGAAGAGCCGGTGTTTAACTTGCCGTTCCAAGTGTTGCAGTGCCTGACCGAAATCGACGAAAACTTGACGATCTGGCGTTACAAACACGCCATGATGGTGCAACGGATGCTGGGTACAAAGATCGGCACCGGTGGTTCCAGTGGCCATGACTATTTAAAACGCACCACAGAGAAAAACCGAATTTTCACTGACTTGTTCCATATGGCGACCTTTTTGGTGCCTAAAGCCAGCTTACCGCAACTGCCAACGTCGGTACGCCGGCAGCTGGGGTTCTATTTCGCCGGTCAAGAATGATCGGATGTAGGCTGAGCTCGTGCGAAAAGGTGCCGTGATTGGCACCTTTTTTTATCCCTCCAATAGACTGTCGAGTTTGCCGGCTCTGTCAGTGCGGCTCGGTGGTCTGCAAAGCGATTCAAACAGCGCGGTTGGCGATCTGTTGATCGATAGCGTCGGCGAGGGCAGGTTGGCTGATGGTAAACGCTGCCGCAAACAACTGCAGGTGCACGTCGGTGAGTGCTTGTAGGTCGCGCTGATAGCCACCACCAATCACGGCTGCAACCGGGATGTTGGCATCGACGCAGTGTCGCAGCACCAGTTCATCACGCGCGCGCACGCCGGCAGTACTCACGTTTAACAAACCAAGGTCATCATGCTGGTGAATATCCACGCCAGCATCGTAAATCACTAAGTCTGGCTGATGCAGGTGTAACAAATAGCGCAGACTTTCATCGACGCTGCTGAGGTAACTGGCGTCATCACATGCCGTGGTTAAGCCAATGTCCCAATCGCTATGTTGTTTGCGCGCGGGGAAATTTTTCTCGCCGTGCAGGGACGCGGTGATAACTCGTGGCTCGCCTTCAAACAACAAGGCGGTGCCGTCACCTTGGTGCACATCACAATCAAAAATCAGCACCTTGTCGACGCTGCGCAGCGCCTCGCGCGCGGCGATCGCAAGATCGTTAAACAGACAAAACCCAGCCCCTTCGTCAGCAAATGCATGGTGATAACCGCCACTGAGATGGATGGCGATCCCGTGCGTCAACGCCGCGTGCACTGTGTTAATAGTGCCGCCACAGGATTGCAGAGAGCGTTTGACTAAAAACTCGGACCAAGGAAAACCAATGCGCCGCATGGCTTTGGGATCTATCTGCCCACTGCATAATGCGTCGATGTAGCCTGCAGTGTGCACCGACAACAGCTGCTGGCGGTTTGCAGGTATGCTTTGGGTGATAAATGCTGACGCAGGTACGCCAGCGGCCAATAAGCGCTGATACAAAGCGCGATATTTACCAATCGGGTAGCGATGACGTTCAGGTAGTTGCAGATCGCTGTAGCAGTCGTGGTAGATCAGCGCTGGCGTTGTCGTTGTTCGACCCATTGGATCTCCGCTTCAAGTTCAGCAATGGCTTTGCGGCAGCGGCCGAGGCGAGCGTGCAAGGCTAGCTGTCGCGGTATGTCGTCTGCTTGGCGCGCAGCTTCATCCACCATCTGCAGCAGCCGCCGTTCAAATTCATGATATTCGGCGAGTTTTTCATAAAGTGCATGGGTGGTACCACCTAACTGGCGCAATAATTCACCGGCTCGTTGCCGCTGTGCGGTGGCGGCGTCAGTGGTTTTCGCCGTTGCTGTTTTGGGTTTTCGCCGCCGATAAGTCTCTTTTTCGCGCAGGCCAGCCGCAGCAAAAGCGCGGGTCAGCGCTTCGACTTGCATGGCCAGCTTCTCCAGCGACAACCGAAAACCACTATGGGTGGTTGGCATCTGCTGGACGCGTTGCAGTAACTGTTGCGACTCTTGTACATAATCCAACAAATGAGGCGAATGCGTGTGGAACAATCGCGTGGCGAACCAATCTGCCGGTGGTGCGTTGCCGAATTTGCGATCAACCATCACGGCTTGGCCGGCGAGTTGGGTCAGTTGGGCGGCGAGTTGTTGCCACAATTTCGTTTCGGTCATTGGCTGAACCAAGTTTGCCAGATCAACCGTGAGGCAATGCCCATCACCATCAAAATGAACAAAGGTTTGATCAATTTACTACCAAAGCGGATCGCGGTGTGCGCGCCAAAATAAGACCCAATCATCAAACAGGCCCCCATGGATAAACCTAAGGCAACATGAATGTGGCCGAGCAAGCCAAACGTGACTAAGGCGACAATGTTGGAGACAAAATTCATACTGCGGGCAAGGCCGCTGGTGAGCAGTAAATTAATTTTATACAGCGCCATACTCGACACCATCCAAAAGGAGCCGGTGCCAGGGCCTGCGATGCCGTCATAAAAGCCCAGCGCCAAACCCTGCAGGCGTTGTTGCCAGCGCAGTTTGGCGTTGTCTTCAGGCAAGTCATGCTGATCGTCACTTTGCACTTTGCCAAACAAACTGTAGATGGCCGCTCCCAGAATAATCAGCGGCAACACTTTTTCCAGTGTCTGTTTTGGAATTTGATCAACCACCAATACGCCAATACAGGCGCCAATTGCTGTGCACACTAGCGCATGTCGCCAATACACAGGGTCAAATAAGCGTTTTTTGTAATAAGTGTAAGAGGCAGTCGCCGAGCCAAAGGTTGCTGCTAATTTATTGGTGCCAAGCACCAAATGCGGCGGTAGTCCGGCGGTTAATAACGCAGGGACAGTTAATAAGCCGCCGCCACCTGCTATGGCATCGATAAAACCGGCAAAAAACGCTACCGCGCACAGCAAAGCCAACACTGTGGGATCTAACAAAAAGTCCATAGATTAGTCTATTTGAAGTTGAAACGGCGGCAGCGCTTTGAGCATGGCGCTGCCGTACGATTTGCTGACCAGACGGCGATCCAAAATGGTGATCCGGCCTTGGTCTTGTTCTTGACGTAACAGCCGGCCGCAGGCTTGCACCAGTTTACGCGCCGCTGCTGGCACTGTCAGCTGCAAAAACGGGTTACCGCCACGTTTTTCAATGGCTTCGGCCATCGCTTCTTCTAATGGGGATGTTGGCACCGCAAATGGCAACTTGGTAATTATCAAATTGGTCAGTAATTTGCCTGGCAGATCCAGCCCCTCCGAGAAGCTTTGTGTGCCAAATAAAATACTGCCTTGCCCGGATTCGACCTTCATTTTGTGCAAATCCAGCAGCGATTGACGACCAGCTTCCCCTTGCACCAATAAACTAAAGCCACGCTCACGCAGCGCTTTGGCGACTTGTTCCATTTGCCAATAGGAGGCAAACAGCACGAGATTACCTTGATCTTGTTGCAAAAATTTAGGCAGCACTTGGATCAGTTCATCGGTAAATGCATCGGAGGTGGGCTCAGTGTTTAGCTGCGGTATATGGATCAAGCCACGCTCTTGGTAGGCAAAAGGCGAGTCGACCACCACTTCTTTCAGACCTTCGTGTTGTATCAACCCCAACTCACGTTTGATGGTATCAAATGAGTTTAAGCTGCGAAGAGTGGCAGAACACAACAGCACCGCATGTGCCTGCGAAAACAAAATGTCTTCTAGTTGCAGCATCACCGACAGCGGACAGCTGTGGCCGTATATTCGATCTTGCTGACTGACGAGCCAACGCGCTTGCGTCGCTTGTTTGTGTTGAGGCTGTGACCATGCGGCCCACAAGGATTGTTGGTCATTGAATTTTTGTAGTAAAAAAACCAATTCATGTTGAATTTGCGCCAGCGTGGCACTTTTGATCCGCCCCGCGCCCGAGTGCTCATTTAACGCGGTATTGAGTTGCTCTAGCGCTGCATGCGCTTTGCCGCTTTGCAGCACCAGTTCATCCGTTTGGCGCTGCCAAAGCTCGGGCAACAAAGCGTCGGTAAATCGACGTTCGGTTTTGCCCAACAACTGCGTGGGTAAGTCGCGGATCACAGGCTTTAGTGCTACTTGCAGCGCTTGATGAGCGTCAGCGAGTTGCAACACAGCTTTGTATTCACCGGCATCTAATAGCGGCAATAGTACCTTGCTGAGCTTTTGTATTTTTTCATCAAACTGCGCTGCGTCGAGATTCAGCTGCGCGCTCGCAGCGAAAAACTCGCGACCGACATCCGCCAAATGATGGGCTTCATCCAGCACTACAATACAATCTTCCAGCGGCGGCAACACAGTTGGACCAGATGCGATGTCAGCAAGCAGCAACGCATGGTTGACCACTAACACCTGACTTTCTTCGATTTCGGCCCGCGCCAAATGGAATGGGCAATTGCGATGCGCTGGGTGATGCCTCGGGCAATGCACGTTGTCGGCGCAGATGCTATACCACAAAGCGTCGGACACGGCTTCAGGCAAGCTATCACGATCGCCAAGCCAAGTCCGATTTTTCCAATGCTCGGCCAAGGCTTGTAACTTGGCGGGGGACTCTGGTTGGAAAAAGTCGGCTTGCTGCAGTTGGCTGTTCAAGCGATGCATACAGGCATAACGCTGGCGCCCTTTGACCAAACTGAATTCGAACGGCGTGGGGCAGACTTGTTGAAAGAACGGCAAATCTTTATTTACCAACTGTTCTTGCAGTGCCACCGTGGCGGTCGAAATCACTAGCGTTTTTTTACGGCTAAGTGCCAGTGGCACACAAGCAAGTAAATAGGCCATTGATTTACCCGTGCCCGTCCCTGCTTCAATCAGCCCAATCCGATCGTAGTTATGAAAACTTCCCGCCACTATGTTCGCCATGTCTGCGACCAATTGATTTTGGCTCGGCCGCGCCTGATAGCCGGGCAGTGCAGTGCGGATCGCCTGATGGATGGTGCGAATTTGTTGTTTGTCGTGATCGGTGAGCATGGCTAAAAAGTTATGTATAGATGTACAGCGGATTGTAGGTTGAACCCCAACAAAGCGCAATTGATGGGACCAGTTCCACCTAAAACCGAGGCGAGAGTGCCCAATAATCTAAAAGTTCGCAATTTGCAGCAAAGTAATTCGAGGGAATATTGGTTCGACCAGTACAGGTTGGTTACTTTTGTTTACTTTTGCACCGGTTCTTTGACGCTGGTTGCCGAAATAATCGCCATTTGGTGTGGGTGAAAATTTATCTAGTGTTGGTGGAATTATCGACAGAGTTCATGGGGTAGGATTTAGTTGAATACAAATTATATTATTTAAAAACAGTGACATATATTGTTTTCTTAACAGGCTGTAACCAACTGTTACAGCTGTTCTGCATGACTTTCAATTTCTGAAATAGTTCCTAAAAACTTTCAGAATGTCGAAGAAATTGTGTAAAAGCGGTTGACCCACCCAAAAATTCCACTTTATTATCAGGCAGTCACACGAGTCAGTCCAAGTGGCTTTCGCCCGGATTGTCGACAACGGGCGATCGTGATGATGCCTTTTAAAAAAATCACTTAAAGTGGTCCAGGGAGAAAACAATGTTTAAAGCTAGCAAAACAGCAGCTGCCGTGCGTCTGATTATCGCTTTTGGCGCAGCCTCTGCCGCTATGTCAAACGTAGCTTTTGCACAAGAAGCTGCAAAAGAAACTGACGAAGCCAAAAAAGTAGAACGTATCGAAGTTACAGGTTCTCGCCTGAAACGTACCGATTTAGAAACTGCTACCCCAATCACCACCATCACTGGTGATGATATGAAAAACATGGGTATTCAGGACGTAGGTCAATTCATGCAATCAAGCCCAATCATGTCTGGTTCTCCAGCCATGACTACTACCAACAACGGTGGTAGCGGCGGTACATTCATCGAACTGCGTGGTCTGGGTTCATCTCGTACTCTGGTACTGGTGAACGGTCGTCGTGCTGTAAGCTCTGACTTCCAAGGTATCCCAAGTTCAATGATCGAAAAGATCGAAGTTCTGAAAGACGGTGCTTCTGCAACGTACGGTGCTGACGCCGTTGCGGGTGTAGTAAACATCATCACCAAGAAAAACTTCGAAGGCGTTGAAATTTCTGCAATGCAAAAAGCATATTTCGACGTTGACGCTTCAGGTCAAAACAGCATCAACATCGTTGCTGGTAAAGACTTCGGCGAAGGCAACATCGTATTCGGCGTAGACTGGGTTAAAGAAAAACCAATTTACCAAGGCGATGTAGGTTGGGAATTCTTCCAAGCGCCATACAACGTATTGGATGCTGAAGGTGCTCAAAGCTTCATCGACAACGGCCCAATCTACTCTGGCGACAATGCCAACGTATTCATGTTGGGTTCAGGTTCAACACCATGCGGTAACTTCACAGTCGTTGGCCGTCCAGGTACTTGGACAAACGGCAAGTGTGACGGTGGCGTAGCTACAAACGCTGATATGCGCCGTTTCGTTGGTGGTGGTGAAGTTAACGATACTTACAACTACAACCCAGTGAACTTGATCCAAACTCCTTACACCAAGCTGAACGCATTCGTGGAAGGTAAGTTCCAGTTAAACGATACCACAACTGTTTATTCAGAAACTCGTATCAACAAACGTACTTCAAACCAAGAGTTGGCACCAACTCCATACGATACACTGAACGACCCAGGCTACGCTGTGAAAACAGCAACTGGCGCTGACCGTCGTGGTGTGTCAAAAGACAACTACTACAACCCGTTCGGCGCTGACGTAACTCGTTCACGTCGTCGTATGGTTGAAGCTCCACGTATCTTCACTCAAGACATCACTCGTTTCCAACAAGTTGTTGGTGTAACAGGTGATATCAAAGGTCTGGATAGCTGGACTTACGATGTAAGCGCGAACTACGGTCTGGATCACGAAACAGATATCGACTACGGTCAACTGTTCGGTCCAAACCTGTCTAACGCCTTAGGCCCATCATTCAAAGCAGCTGACGGTAAAGTGTATTGCGGTACTCCAACTGCAATCATCGGTGGTTGTGTGTCAATGAACGTGTTCGGCGGCCCAGGTTCAATCACTCAAGAAATGTTAGATTACGTTTCAGCTCCATTAGTTAGCAACTACATCTACGATGTACTGCAAGTAACTGCATGGGCTGGTGGTGACGTATTCGAATTACCAGGCGGCATGGCAAACGGCGGTTTCGGTGCTGAATACTTCGGCGAAAGCACCAAAAACGAAGTTGACTCAGGCAAGTTCTTGTCAGTTGTTTCTGGTAACAAAGGTAAAGTTGTTCAGAACGCAGAAAAAGCGACTAAGTCAGTATTCACTGAGTGGAACTTCCCACTGATCACTGACCAAGACTTCGCTAAACGCGTTGAAATCAAAGCAGGCGCTCGTCACGACCAAATCGACTACGCTGGTACTGCAAACACGTACCAATTAGGCGCAACATGGGAAGTGATCGACGGTCTGTTACTGCGTACTAACTACGGTACAGTATTCCGTTCACCAACTATGGGTAACCTGTTTGGCCCATTGTCTGATGGTTTCCCATCAGCAATCGACCCATGTAACAGCGATGACTGGGCTGGTGCAACTGCTGAACTGAAAGCTCGTTGTTTAGCTGACGGCGTTCCAAACGGCGGTACTGCTAACCTGGATAGCCAACAGTTAGGTAAGTTTGGTGGTAACATCAACCTGAAACCAGAAACTGGTGACACCTTCACATTAGGCTTCGCTTACTCTCCAGAGTTCGTAGAAGGTCTGGGTCTGACAGTTGACTTCTGGCGTATCAACATCGATGACGTAATCGACTCAATCGCAGTTGGTGACTCATTAGATGGTTGCTACCGTGGTGGTGTTGCTCGTCTGTGTGACAACGTAGTGCGTGATTCTGAAGGTGAACTGGTTTACACCTTGGGTCAAACACAAAACTTGTTCAAGAAGAAAGCAGAAGGTATCGATACTGAAGTTACCTACTCACTGGATACTTCATTCGGTCGCTTCAACTTCAACACAATTTGGACTCGCTTCACTAGCCGTCAAGACGAGAAGTATGATGGTTCAACCAGCACATTCACGCTGACTGAACTGAAAGGTCTGTTCATTGACGATACTTCGTATCACAAAGACAAGATCTCTTTCGCAACGTCTTGGGACTACGATGACCTGAACGTAACTTACCGCTTAGGTTACTACGGTAAGATGAAGTACAACGCGCAAAACTTCACGTATGCTGACGGTTTCCCAGATGCATTCGCGACAGTTGATTCAATGGTTTACCATGACATCAGCGCTCAGTACAACTTCCCAACAGGTACTGTTGTGTCAGTTGGTATCGAGAACTTGACTGACGAAGAACCTCCATACATCGAAAACGCGTTCAACGCGAACACCGATGAATCGAACTACCGTCTGTTCGGTCGTGGTTACTTCGTGAAACTGTCTCAGAAGTTCTAATTTCTGAGTCACAGTTGACCTAATAAGAAAGCCAGCGGAAACGCTGGCTTTTTTTGCTTACTGTTTTGTGGGCTGTAATTGAATCGCCAGCAATTCAGCAATTCCACAAATTCCACATACCAGCAGCGTGTTAACGCCTCGATTAAAAAGGGTGATGGTCGGGCTTTGGTGATCTGTAGCCCAGCACTTATTGAGCCAAGCTTGAGGCGAATCGCAAACTGATATCCACTTTGACATTAAACTGCCAGCGGCACGGCAAGGTTTTGAGCAGGCTTGATGGCGAGGCTAGGTAAAGCAACTCAGTGAGGTTGGGCTATAGACCACGTATTCATGGGCTGCTCTTCATGCGGGCTGTACTTGAAGCACTAAAGAAAAACCTGCTGAATTAGCAGGTTTTTTCATGTTTGACTATTCGGCGAGTTGTTCGTGATACAGGGTCTCGCACGCGGCGCAGCGTTGACGAGCTGGGTCGTTCATCAACAGTTGACGTTCAATCCGACATTCACAATCGGAACACAAGCCGTACAGGCCCATGTCCATTTGGCTGAGTGCTGCTTGCACCAGTTCTAGGCGTTGGCTTTTTTCCTGTAGTTCAGGTGTTTGCCACTTTTTCATTAAATCAGGCCAATGCGTGGTCGGGTGCTTTTGCAATTGCTGATGCAGCTGCTGGTACTCGGCGACGTGGTCAGCGGCTAAATAATGCAAGATATC
The DNA here is from genome assembly GCA_003482455.1 of Rheinheimera sp. Lineage (GTDB taxonomy): Bacteria > Pseudomonadota > Gammaproteobacteria > Enterobacterales > Alteromonadaceae > Pararheinheimera. The sequence continues at coordinate 32,197 of DMYW01000034.1, forward strand.
CTGTTGCAATAGTTCCAACTCGCTAAGCAGTCTCGAGCGTAACAATGGGGTAAGAGACTGAGGCATACCGCTTCTCCACAAATTCAAACGAATAGGTGGATTGTTGACTCTGAATGCCAACTTTGCCCTGATACAGATCAAACGCTTGGAGTATTTCCGCGATTTGGCAGAAAAAAACCGTGGCTTTTTAGGGGCTGTGCCGCTGCGAACGTGGCAGATAGGGTGAAAACCGAGTATGATTAACGTCCCTTTTATTTTTGCTGCGGAGCTCTGGCCATGGCCGATGAGAATTTCAAAGAATCATTTAATGCACTGCAATTGATTGCGTTTGTGGTGGTTTTCACAGTTCTGTTGTGTTTACCTCCATTAGTAACTTGGGCGCGGATCCTGTCACATTAATCGCTGACAGCCGCACCGACAAAAACCGCCCACTTGGCGGTTTTTTTATCTGACTGAACAAAGAGAAAAAAGATGGATGCAAAAAGCCTCGCCGTACGTTTGAATGATGTGATCGCCAGCGTACCGGATTATCCAAAACCAGGTATTTTATTTCGTGATGTCACCAGCTTGCTGCAAGATGGCGACGCGTTCGCTGCAACAATCGAATTTTTAAAACAACAGTATCAAGGCCAAGGCTTTACCAAAATCGTCGGTACTGAATCACGCGGTTTCATTTTTGGTGCGCCGCTGGCGTATGCACTAGGCGTCGGTTTTGTACCGGTACGCAAACCGCGTAAACTGCCGCGCGCGACGATTGCTGAAAGCTACCAGCTGGAATATGGTGAGGATACGTTAGAGATCCATACTGATGCGATCACGGCCGACGATAAGGTCCTGTTAGTAGATGACTTATTGGCTACAGGTGGTACTATTGATGCCACAACAAAACTGGTTCGTCGCTTAGGTGGTCAAGTTGCCGATGCGGCTTTTATTGTCAATTTGCCTGATTTGGGCGGCGCTAAACGTCTAGAAGCGCTGGGATTGAAGGTGTTGGCATTGGTGGATTTCGCCGGCCACTAATTGCCGTCGGCCAGTCCTGCTAGAACACGCATGAGGTGCAGATGAGTTACCAGGTGCTGGCCCGCAAATGGCGGCCACAACAATTTGGTCAATTGGTTGGGCAGGACCACGTCAAATCGGCGTTGATCCATGCACTGAACAACAATCGTCTGCATCATGCGTATTTATTTACCGGCACCCGTGGTGTCGGTAAAACCACCATAGCGCGTATCTTCGCCAAAAGCCTCAACTGCGAGATCGGTGTCACAGCAACGCCATGTGGTAAGTGCAGTGCTTGTATTGAAATAGATAAAGGTTATTTCGTTGATTTATTAGAAATTGACGCAGCCAGCCGCACCAAAGTTGAAGACACGCGCGACTTGCTGGATAACGTGCAATACGCGCCGACTCGTGGTCGGTATAAAGTCTATTTAATCGACGAAGTGCACATGTTGTCACGGCACAGTTTTAACGCGCTGCTTAAGACGTTAGAAGAACCGCCGCCACATGTGAAGTTTTTACTGGCTACAACCGATCCGCAAAAGCTGCCAATTACTGTGTTATCGCGCTGTTTGCAGTTTAGCCTCAAAGCACTTAGTCAAACTCAGATCAAAGACCATCTGCGACACATTCTAGGCCAAGAACATATCCAAGCCGACGATGATGCATTAGCGCTGCTGGCTCGTGCGGCCAAAGGCAGTTTGCGTGATTCACTGAGCTTAACGGACCAAGCTATTGCCCAAACCAATGGCGACATTCAACTAGGCCCAGTGCGCGAAATGCTCGGTTACTTAGAGCAAAGCTGGGCTGAGTTATTGCTGCAGGATGTGTTAAACCGCGATGTAGCAAGTATGCAAACGCATCTGTTGCAGCTGTGCCAAGCACATAGTCATTTTGCGCATGTGCTGGATGACATGTTGTCGTTGTTGCATTTAAGTGCGTTAAGCCAATTTCAGTTGTCCGCGTCTGAACTGGCGCTCACGGAATCGGCTTTTGTGCGCGCAGTCGCCAAGCAATTCGCGCCGGAACAAATCCAGCTGTATTACCAGTTGTTGTTGACGGGCAAAAAAGAATTACCTTATGCACCTGATGCTAGAGTAGGGCTGGAAATGACTCTGCTTCGGGCTATTGCCTTTGTACCGGGTGCTATCACTGAAGCTCCCGCGCAGTCCGCACGGGCCGCGGCCTTAGCGGCGGCCAGTGTGCCAACGGATGACGTTGTTGCACACTCAAACTCTGCCAGCAAATCGCCTGAGGTGGTTGTGCCACCCGTTGTGGCAGGGAGCCAACCTAGTGCCCCGCCGCAAGCTGAGCAGCAGCATGATAGTGCGCAGCCGCCTGCAAGCGCAGTGGAAGCTGCCCCGCCAATAGCAACAGCACAGCCCACATGGCAGGACGCGGTACCAGAGCAGACCGCCGCGGCAGAGCCTTCGTCCGAACAAGCGATTGATGCCGTCACTGCGCGTATTTTAGCGCGTCGTGGCATGCCAGCGGTTGGGGCGCCTGAACTGGTAAAAAAGACCCATAGCACGGCAGCTACTGCACCTGCAGTCGAGCCTGCGCGTGCGCCAACGCCTACCGCAATAAATCCCGTATTACCAACTGAGCTTGCTGTCGCTCAGACACAACAACCTGCGCAAGTTGCTGTGTCTGGCATCTCCACGCCTACCACTGCGGCGCCCAACACGCAGTTACCTGCGTCTACCACGCAATTACCTGCATCAACGAGCGCGCCGCAAACCGCTACAGACGCACCTGATGTGCCGTCTTGGTTGACTCCAGAAGAAGCGCAAGCAAATCAGCTAAAAGCAGCGCAAGGGGCGCAAGCCGCACTGGATAAAGCTCGAGCTGCACTTTCGGTCAGTCAGGGCGGATCTGAACGTCATAACGAACAGGCCGTGATGGCCGCTCCAGCTGACGTGCTGCCATTGACTGACGTGGAATCAACGACGATAGATAGCGCAACAGCATCGGATGATGTCGATGATGAAGAACCTACCTATACCAAAGCTAGTAGCGCAGCAGCAGGTGGGAATGCTGAAGATGACGATGATGAAGTGGTCGACACCAGCGCTTTCGACTGGCAATGGCAGGAACCACAACCGCAGCCGATCAGGCATGCCTTGTTAGACAGCCTGCCCGTACAAGAGCAACAGATTGATTTTGCCAGCGAAGAAATCGCCGAAGTGGAACAGCACACCGAGCACAATCTGTATTTTGATGGCGTCATTTCTGCCGATAATTTTGCCGTGCGCTCCAGTGCGCAAGTGGACGCTTGGGCGGCGCGCATTGACACACTACGCATCGGTGGCTTGATGCGGTTGTTTTTGCTACACAGCGAATGTATTGAGCAGGGCGATGCCTTGCAGTTGCGCGTGGCGCAAAGCCAAAAACATCTGGATTCGGAGCGCAACCGAGAACAGCTGCGGCAAGTTTTAAGTGCATCGTACGGTCGAGAGTTGTCAGTGACGGTTGAATTTGTTGAACACACCCCAACATCACCACAAGCGATCCAAGAACGGATTAACCAAGCGCGGCGTTTGTACGTCGAACAGCTGCTGCAACAAGACCCGCAGCTAACGTCGTTGTGTCAGCAATTTGATGGCTATTGGCTGCCGGATTCGTTGGAAGTCCATTAATCCGTGTGGCAGGTTTGGTGCGACAGCTTGCCAGTTATTGCAGTGGCTAAGCTGGTCGCGTACAGGCCGCCAAGTATTTTCTGGCTTGAGTTTTCTGGCGTAACAAATTATCGTGGCGCCACTTGAGTAAGCCGATGCGGCAGCTCGTCGCATCAGTGCAGTTTAACCAAACGTAAGAGAGAACGAATTATGTTTAAAGGTGGCATGGGCAATATCATGAAACAAGCCCAAGCGATGCAAGACAAAATGCAACGCATGCAAGAAGAAATCGCCCGTTTGGAAGTGACTGGTGAAGCCGGTGCAGGTTTAGTCAAAGTCACAATGACAGGCAACCACAACGTGCGCCGCGTCAGCATCGACGACAGCTTGATGCAAGATGACAAAGACATGTTGGAAGATTTAATCGCCGCAGCCATTAACGATGCTGCACGTCGCGTCGAAGAAACCAGCAAAGAAAAAATGGCGTCGGTGACTGGCGGCATGCAGTTGCCTCCAGGCTTTAAGATGCCATTCTAAGTCTGATGGCCCGCCATACACCGAAAGTGCAGCGCCTGATTGACGCGCTGCGAATTCTCCCCTCGGTTGGGCCTAAGTCGGCTCAACGCATCGCTTATCAGCTGCTGGAACGTAATCGTGATGGTGGTTTGCAATTAGCCGATGCGTTGACGTCTGCGATGCAAGGCGTTGGTAGTTGTCAGCAATGCCGAACCTTCTGTGAGCAAGAACTCTGTAGCATCTGCGGCGATGTCAGTCGCAGCCAAAGTCGCCAGCTCTGCGTCGTCGCCAGTTCTGCCGATCTCTATGCCATTGAACATACTGGTTTGTACAATGGTCGTTATTTTGTGCTGCGCGGTTTGCTATCGCCGCTTGACGGTATTGGACCCGCCCAATTAGGCCTCGATCAACTTGCGGCTATGCTCAGCCAAGCGCAATTTGACGAAGTGATTTTAGCGACCAACCCGACGGTTGAAGGCGAAGCCACCGCATATTTTGTGGCTGAGCTGTGCCGCAAACATCAAGTGGCCGTCAGTCGGTTGGCCCAAGGTATGCCGGTCGGCGGCGAGCTTGAATACGTCGATGGCAATACCTTGTCATACGCCTTTAGTGGCCGCAAACAGGTATAACCGAGCGCCGCTGTTTGCTTGAAAGACATAAGGGCGGGGTGCGCTGAGTCGCTTCGCCGTTGTCCCGCATCGACTGCTGCGTCGACTAGACCATCTCGCTGCCAACCTTTCTTGCTGCGCTTCGACGATCACCCGACCTGCTGTGGGTGTAAATCGTCCGCCTTGAAAAACCAACAGCCATCCCCATATCCCGAACATCCTGTGGCAAGCACGCTTGCCCAATGTAGATGCAGACGGCCTCAAGGCCGCGACAAGGGTTAAAAAAGGAGCTGTTATGACTGAAACTGCACAAAAACAAACTCATGGCTTTCAGGCCGAAGTCAAACAACTGTTGCAATTGATGATCCACTCTTTGTATTCGAACAAAGAGATCTTCTTGCGTGAATTAGTCTCCAACGCGTCAGACGCCGCCGACAAGTTGCGCTTTTTAGCCTTGTCGGATGCCAATCTGTATGAAAACGATGGCGAGTTGCGCGTGCGGGTCAGTTTTGATGCCGATGCTAAAACGATCACCATTAGCGACAACGGCGTCGGCATGACACGTGACGAAGTGATCAGCCACTTAGGCACTATCGCCAAATCAGGCACTAAAGAGTTTTTCTCGCAATTAAGCGGCGACCAAAGCAAAGACTCCAAATTAATCGGTCAGTTTGGTGTCGGTTTCTATTCGGCCTTTATCGTCGCAGACAAAGTAACAGTGCGCACGCGTAAAGCCGGTCACCCAGCTGACGCTGCGGTGGAGTGGGAATCGGCAGGCGAGGGCGAATATAGCCTGGCGCCGATTGTCAAAGCCGGCCGCGGTACCGACATCATCCTACACCTGCGCGATGGCGAAACCGAGTTCTTAAGTAAGTGGAAACTCGAGTCTGTGATCACCAAATATTCTGATCACATCTCCATTCCAGTGGAAATGTGGGAAGAAGGCAGCCCAGAGCGTGAAGAAGACGGCGAAAAAATTCCAGCGACCGAAGGTGCTTGGAAAGCCGTCAACAAAGCCACTGCGCTTTGGATGCGTGATAAATCGGACGTGTCGGATGACGAATACAACGAGTTCTACAAACACATTTCACACGATTGGACAGAGCCACTGGAGTGGAGCCACAACAAGGTTGAAGGCAACACCAACTACACCAGCTTGTTGTACGTGCCGAAAAAAGCGCCATTTGATCTGTGGAACCGCGAAGCGCGTCATGGCTTAAAACTGTATGTGCAACGCGTCTTTATCATGGATGACGCCGAGCAATTTATGCCAAGTTACCTGCGCTTTATCAAAGGTGTACTGGATTCAAGCGACCTGCCACTGAACGTCTCGCGCGAAATTCTGCAAGACACCAAAGTGACCCAAAGCCTGCGCAAAGGCTGTACATCGCGCGTGCTGAAAATGCTGGAGAAAATGGCCAAGGCCGAAGATCAAAGCAATTACCAGACGTTCTGGACTGAATTCGGTCAAGTGCTCAAAGAAGGCCCAGCGGAAGATTTCGCCAACAAAGAAACCATCGCCAAGCTGCTGCGGTTTGCCTCAACGCATGAAGATACCGCGGATCAAAAAGTCGGCTTAGAAGCCTATGTCAGCCGGATGAAAGAAGGCCAAGACGAGATTTATTTCTTGGTGGCGGACAGCCATGAAGCGGCCAAACACAGCCCGCATTTAGAAGTGTTCCGCAAAAAAGGCATCGAAGTGTTGCTGTTGTCCGATCGTATCGACGAGTGGCTGATGCAACATTTAACCGACTTTGACGGTAAAAAACTACGTTCGGTTGCCAAAGGCGGCTTGGATTTGTCGAAATTAGACGATGAAGAGACCAAAAAAGCTCAAGAAGAAACCGAGAAGCAATTTGCTTCAGTCACCGAGCGTTTCAAACAAGCGCTGGGCGAGCAAGTCAAAGACGTCAAAGTCAGCCATCGTTTAACCGACAGCCCAGCCTGTGTGGTCACCGATGAGTTCGACATGAGCACGCAGATGATCAAGTTGATGGAGTCGGTCGGGCAAAAAGTGCCAGAGCAAAAACCGATTTTTGAACTGAACCCAGAACACGCGCTGGTCAAGCATATCGCCGATGTGGCGGATGAAGATCAGTTCAAACAATGGGCGGAAGTGCTGCTGGAACAAGCGTTATTGTCAGAACGTGGCAGTTTGAAGAATCCAGCCAGCTTTGTCACACGTTTAAACACATTGTTGCTGCAACTGACCAAGTAGTTGTCGCAACCGCAAGTTCCCAACTTAGCCCAGCTTTTGCTGGGCTTTTTTTCTCTGTAACGCGGGCAAGCGGCGGTTTTGTCGTTGATTCTGTCGGCTTTCAGCTGCCCGAGCATGTGCAACTTTGGTCGAATAATCGAAGCATGTTGGGCAGCAAGCTACCGCGCTGTTGTGCAAAAACCAAGCAAGACCAAGTGCTGCAAGGGCTCGACCAAGGTAGTACCAAGGTGCTGTTGACTTCTCGGACGAGCTGGGAAAATCCGACAAATTCCTTGTCTGATGATAAACATTGTGTAAAGATCCAAACCTTACAACGATCGGATCTATCTCCAGCTTTGAGGTTTTTGTATGCGAATTATTTTGTTGGGTGCCCCAGGTGCAGGGAAAGGGACTCAGGCGCAGTTTCTGATGAACAAATTCGGGATCCCGCAAATCTCCACCGGTGACATGCTGCGTGCTGCGATTAAAGAAGGTACGCCACTGGGCCTCGCCGCAAAACAAGTGATGGATGCCGGTCAGCTGGTGTCAGATGAAATCATCATCGGTTTAGT
>DMYW01000050.1:0-129 GCA_003482455.1 Rheinheimera sp.
GAGTGTCATTTTTTTGCCGCTGCGCGTGTAGGTTATTCAAATAACGCGCCAAGTTGGCATGATTGAGCAACTGTAAACGAAGATGGGCGGGATGTCAGCTTGGATGCAAGGAATGTCAGGGCTGCTGCG
>DMYW01000050.1:324-21990 GCA_003482455.1 Rheinheimera sp.
TGATTTGATAACAAGGAATGTATTTGCTACCCGGTAGTTTCATCCGGCCTTGGCTAACAAACGCCTCTAGCAGCTGATCCATTAATGCCATTAAATCCGGTTCACCCGACAACACAAACGGTCCCTGTTTGCTAATCGCCTTGATCCCTTCGTCTTTGACGTTACCGGCAACAATGCCAGAAAATGCCCGGCGCAAGTTTGCCGCGAGGCGCGCTTTGTCTTGATTGAGGTGCAAATCAAGTCCAGCCATATTGTCGTGGGTTGGCGCAAATGGATGTTGGAAATCCGGTTCAATCGCCAAGGTCCAATTGAAGTGGTAAGCATCGCCGACTTGTTTGCGGAAACTACGCACGTCTTGGCAGCCTTGTTTTAAGGTTTGCGCCACTTTGACTGGGTCGTCAATAATGATTTGGAATAACTTCAATGCCTCAGCTCCCAGCGTTTTTTCAACAAACCGACTTAATTCAATGAAGTAGGCTTCGCTTTGTTTGGGGCCGGTTAAAATCACCGGCAGCACTTGGTCGCGGTTTTTTTCATTCAGCATAATGCCAAGCAGATACAACAGCTCTTCGGCTGTGCCGGCGCCGCCGGGGAAGATGATGATGCCATGCGCTACACGGACGAAAGCCTCCAAGCGTTTTTCAATATCCGGTAGGATCACCAGTTCATTGACGATTGGGTTTGGTGGTTCAGCGGCAATGATGCTCGGTTCGGTCAACCCCAAATAACGCCCTTTGTCGTTGCGTTGCTTGGCGTGACCAATGGTGGCGCCTTTCATCGGGCCTTTCATCGCGCCAGGGCCACAACCGGTACAAATGTCCAAACCGCGCAGGCCTAACTGATAGCCGACTTCTTTGGTGTACTTGTATTCAGTTTCGTTGATGGAGTGGCCGCCCCAACAGACAATCATGTTTGGCGTAGCGCCGGGGCTTATGACTTGCGCATTACGCAGAATATCAAACACGCTATGGGTGATGTGGCTTGGGTTGGATAAATCGAGTTTGTTTTGATCAGCGCCGAGGCGAGTGTGGTAGAACAAAATGTCGCGCAGCACGGCAAACAAATGTTCATGAATACCGCGGATCAACTCGCCGTCGACAAACGCAGATGCCGGTGGGTTAAACAATTCGATTTTAATGCCGCGTTCGCGAGCGACAAGATTCACTGAAAAATCAGCGAATTGCCGATAAATTTCTGCCGAACTGTCGGTGTGAGAACCCACGTTGAGCACAGCTAAACAACAGTTGCGGAATAAGCGGAAGGTATCGTTACTGGCGTTTTGTTTCAGCGCGTCGACTTCTAATTGGGACAATAAGTCCATCGCGCCCAGCGGATTTAATTGCACATGCATAACAGACTCCTCAAGTCATTGCGGCCTGAGGATCTGTTCAGGCCGTCATTTAACTTCGGAAAATGACTTTGTCGCGCCCAGCGTGTTTGGCATCGTATAGTGCTTCGTCAGCACGGTCGAAGGCGGCGCGGCCAGTATCTGAAGTTTTTACTTGTGTCGCTCCGAAAGAAATGGTGATCGGAACGTTCTGATCCTTGAATTTAAATGGAATGCGTTTAATTTTCTCGCGCAGTATATTCAGCGGGCCTTCCAGATCTTCGAGCGGAGTTTCCGGGAACAACAACACGAACTCTTCACCACCATAACGCGCGATAAAGTCAGATTCTCGCAGACTCTGACGTAATGCTTTTGCAATAACTTTCAATGTTTTATCGCCAGCGCTATGTCCGTAACTATCGTTGATGTTTTTGAAATGGTCAACGTCAGCCAGTACCACAGACAGCGGTTTACCGTAGCGTTTGAAGCGTTTCAGTTCCAGCTCGTAACGTTCATCAAACGAGGCACGGTTAGGTAATTCGGTTAAAGCATCTTGCAGACTGCGGAATTTTTGCTCGGCTAAACGTTTGCGGAATTGTGCGGCTTCTTCTTCCAGTTCTTTCAAACGCTTATCCATTTCTTGCAATGCAGAGAGCATGGTTTCACGTTCAAGGCGCTCTAGCTGCTCTTTTTCACGCAGCGAATTGCTGATGGCGCCAAGTTTTTCGGTGACGAGAGTTTGCAGGTGCTCTAGCGTTTTGGCGCTTTGGGTTTCTTTACCAAGAACCGCGATCTGATGCTCAATTTGTTGATTGAGCAACGCCATTTTCTCGCGAATGTTGTTACTGCTTTTTAGTGACGTGACCAGCGACTGCTGCACTGATGTCAGTGCTTCATTGAGTTTCAGCAGGAAGTGCTGCGCCGAATGACGCTCTTCATTGATGCTAGAAATAATGATTTCGATAGTCTTTAAACAGGCTTCGAGCAGTTTTTCCAGCGTCAATTCGCTCAGTAGACTTAAACGAATAGCTTCGATTTCTTTGGCGTAGTGCCCTTCAAACGCCAATTCGCTTAGCAAGTTAGTCAGTTCGACGCTGATCTGCCGACAGATAGTGTCTTGACGTGCTGTGTCGGTGATTTCTTCGATATCCGCGCCTTGTTTGGCATTGAGCGCGCTGTGATACAGCTCGGTTAAATGGGTCAGGTGCGGGATAAAACTTTGGATATTTGGACCGGGTTCTTCGACCTTGGACAACAACTCGCGTAAATCTCGGCGCAGTTGATTGGGTAAACCACGTTGTTTTTGCAGTAATTTACCTGCTTCGCTAATGGTGGCTTGGGCTTTGCGGACTTCGACTTGTTGTTTGGATTCGAGGGTTTTTAAATGCTCAGAGGTTTGCTCAAGCTGCGGCAACAATTTTTCTAAATCGGTGCCATTGGCCAATTCTTGCCGGAAACGCGCAAGCTTGTTGTCCAGCTCAATGTCGATGCCTTTGCACACCAGAGAAAGCCGTGAAACAAATTGAGTCAGTATTTTGAACTGACTTTCGTATGTATCTTCAAGCATCTTTCGAGCCTTAACGGCGCTGGATAGCTGTTGTTTGAGTTGGTTATCCGAATCTACCACGTCTGAATACCGGCAAAACTAATGCAGTTAGTGGGCTAAGTATATCTGCAACTTCGATAAAAGCGCAGCACTTCGAGCTCAGGAATTAAAAAAGCCGACGGGAATTGCTTGCCGTCGGCTTTTTGGGTCGTTGTTCGACCTTATTTTTTAGTCAAGTAGTAGGGTAACCAGCTTTGTTCTTCAACAGAGGTCAGCATGTTCATAACGTTAATCCTGTTCACAGCGTTGGTTGGGTTGATGCCGTAATCATCAACGGCGACAATTTAACCATATTTCGTTTCGAAAGTAAAAGTTATTTTGTAAGTTTTCAGCGGTGGTTACAAAAATCTGATCAGATTTTTTTGGCGACTGGTCTGACAGTGGCTGGTCAGCGCGACGTTTTTGCCGTAATTTGACTGCAAAACTAAGGAGTTATTATGACATTCACTCGTATCGCTACAGCGCTCTCGTTGCTGTGCGCAGGCTCGGTTTGGGCACAAACCAGTTACACCATTCGGATCACCGAGCCATCGCACCATTTAGCCGATATTGAAATGCAGTTAGAACCACACCAAGCAGGTGTTGTTGAAGTAAAAATGCCGGCATGGCGCACCGGCAAGTATGAAATTATGGACCTCGCCAACGGTGTGCGTCGTTTCGTTGTGAAAGATGAATCCGGTAAAGAGTTACCGGTGCAGAAATCTGAAAAGAGCACTTGGCAAGTCAAGTTGGATAAACCCAGTCGCTTGACGGTGTCATACCAAGTGTATGCTAACGCCCTCGGGGGCCGCAGCCGTCACATTGACGAGACCCATGCTTACATTGACGCATCGGCCTATTTGATGTTTACCGAGCAAAGCCGCGCAGAAGAAGCGTTGGTCAGCTTGCAAGTGCCAAAAGAGTGGCGTAGCACGTCGGGCATGCCACGATTAGGCGCCCATCAATTCAAAGCGGCCAACTACGACGTGCTGATTGATTCGCCGATTGAAACCGGGATCCATCAAAGTTTCACTTTTAAAGCCGACGGCCGCGATTATGAGTTGGTGATTTGGGGCGAGGGTAACTATGACTCGCAGCAAATGGTTACTGATTTGCAGAAACTCGTCCAACAAACCGACAGCATTTGGCAGGGCTACCCCTATCAAAACTACTTGTTTATCGTGCATGCCACTGATGGAGTGCGCGGCGCGACGGAACATTTAAATTCGACTGTGATCCAGCGTGACCGTTTTACTTTCAAAAAACGGGAGCATTATGTCGATTTTCTGGCGACCGCGTCTCATGAGCTGGTCCACACATGGAACGTCAAAGCCTATCGCCCCAGCGAAATGGTACCGTATGACTTTTTAAATCCTAACTACACCAAGCTGTTATGGATCTCGGAAGGCTCAACCAGTTATTTCCAAGATCAGCTGTTGCTGCGCGCAGGCTTGATGACCCACGAAGAGTTTTATGCCGATATCGCGAAGGCGCTGGATAAATTTTCGCGCTTGCCAGGTGCGCAAGTACAGTCGGTGGCAGAGAGCAGTTTTGACAATTGGATTAGCTTACCGGGCGATCATGCGGATAACTTTAGCGTCAACATTTATTCCGAAGGCTACTTAGTTAGCTGGATGTTGGACAAATGGCTGCTGGATAATTCCGGTTTAAAAGCTAATTATCGCACCCTACATAACGAGTTATATCAACGCTTTGGCAAAACAACGGCCTTTACTGCTGACGATGTAAAAACCATTGCAAAGGACTTAACAGGCGATAGCTTAGAGCCATTCTGGCAAGCGCAAGTTGAAACGCCGATGGAGCTCGATAGCAAAGCCTTGCTGGCGGCTGCTGGCCTCGAATTGGTGTACCCGAAAGGGCAAAAAGCCTTTACTGGGATCACCAGCAGCAATAAAGAAGGCCCTGAAAAAGTCAGTAAAGTGCTGCGCGACAGCCCTGCTTGGCGGGCAGGTTTTACATCTGACGATGAGATCATCGCGATCAATGGTTTAAAACTGAAAGCGCCTTTGGAAGAGCGTTTGAAAGATTTTAAACCGAACGACAAAATTCGCGTTAGCCTGTTTCGTTCAGGTCGCTTAGTGGAATTGGAGTTAACATTAGGCGCTGTGCCAGACGGTCAACCGAAAGTGCAACCTGTGGCCAAACCGAGCAAAACACAACAAGCATTTCACAAAGCCTGGCTAGGCGTGGATCTGCCAAAGCCGGCGAAATAACCCTAGGTTGAGGCAATAAAAAACCGCGCTTTGGCGCGGTTTTTTTATGGCAGCAAGCCGACTATTGCCGCGTCAGCCGAATATTCGGCGGTGTGTAAGGGTGGCTGCTGCGCAGTGGGTTGATGTCCAAACCGCCTCGGCGGGTATAACAGGCGTAGACCGCTAAAAACTCGGGTTGCAGCAATTTTGATAGATCTTGATAGATCCGCTCGACACACTGCTCGTGAAATTCGTTGTGCATCCGAAAGCTAATCACGTATTTGAGCAAACTCGCTTCGTCGATTTTGGCGCCTTTGTAGTGAATAAACAGGCTGGCCCAATCCGGTTGCGACGTGATCAAGCAGTTTGATTTCAGCAAATGCGAATGCAGTTTTTCTTCCACTTGTTGCGTGGGGTCGCACGCCAAAAGGGCTGGGTTGTAGTCGTAGTCCGTGATTGAAACGTCCAGATCGTCGATACAACGACCTGGCAACCAGGTTGGCTGAAACGAGCCCAGTTCATTGACATGATGCAGCACCACATCGACTTTACGGCCGGCGCAGTGCGATAAATCCTGCTGCAAGGCTTGATAGACACCTGTGATGTCTTGAAAGCGCGTTTGGTTGAAACTATTGAGATACAACTTAAACGATTTGGATTCAATCAGGTTTGGCGAGTCAAACGGCACAGTGACAGTCGCCAACGCGACTGCCGGTTTGCCTTGTACGTTGAGCCATGACAATTCATACGCATGCCATACATCGTAGCCAACAAACGGCAGCGGCTGGTCAGCGGCGATGCCAATGATGTCACGCGCCAGCTGCCGTGGTACAGGCTGCAGCAGGGATGGGTCGTAGTCGGTTTTGTAGGCTGTTGTTTTGCCAAGACTTAAATGGGCGAGTTCGGATTCATTAATTTTTGTCATAGCTATAAATTCACGCGTAAGATGTGCCGATTCTAGCACAAGCAGTTTAGAGGCAGTATCAGCGATGCATGACAGCACCTTGACCGTGGCTACGGTGTACAGCGAATTAGTTGAAAAAGTTCAGCAACAAGCGCAATTAAATGGCGACATCTGGCGAAGTTGGGTCGATCCTGCGCACGTCTCGCCAGCCCAGTACGGTGATGTGGTTGATGACCAAGTGGCGTGGTGGCCTTGTGTTATGGCAACGCCGGTGGATTTCAGTGGTGTGGAACGCGGCCTAGACATCACACTCAACGCGCAATTTAAGCAGTTCTTTGGGCAGTTTTATGGCGGCGGTTTGCCGGTGTCGCATCCGCGCGGCAATGCAGAACTCTTGATGGTATGGCATGATTCGGATGCCGAGCGTCTGCAGCAAAATTTAATTGCCCACCTGATGATGAAACGTCAATTAAAACAGCGTGATACATTATTTTTTGCCATTACTGATGACGATGATTTTATGCTCTCCGTCCTCAATAGCACAGGCGAAGTGTATCTAGAACAAGTTGGGCGTGAAGTGCAGCAGAAGCTGGCGGATTCCTTGCTGGAGTTCTTGCTGCAACTGGCACCGCGTCAAGCGTAATTCGCAGGTGCTGGGAGCAAACGCAGCGCCTGCTAAGCGCCCTCGGGGCTCTTACTTGAGGGAGCGGTTAGGCGAACAGGCTCGTACAGACAAAATCAATCGACCCCTCGTCAATCGACCCTATACGGCTGCGTATTGCGTGCGCGACTAGCCTTGTAAAGCCGGTTTCTAACCCACCGCTAGCCTTGGCATTGCCATGCGATGTTGGAAACCAGATAACAACGATCGCAGCGGAAATCAAACAAGCCATGCCAAGGCTCGTTGAGCCGCCAAGCGCCGCCGCAGCTTGGACAGATTTTGCTTGTTTCGTTTTGACAATCTGCGCTAGTGCCACTGTACAAAGCGTAATAGACGCTTCGCTGCAAGGCGTTTGCGCATTCGCGGGCTAATTGCCGTCCTTGTTGATTCAATTGACTATGTAAGCCTTGTAACGAGCGCTCCGTGCTCGGCAACACTGAAGCTTGTTGCATCTGCACTTCGTCTAGCGCTTGGAATTGCAATTGCCAACGGATCACGTCTTCGTAATCTTGGTGTTGCCGAAATGCCGCTTGGTAAAGCGGCACCGGTGCGAAGTGCTCAGCGCAATACAGTACCGAATTCATTTGTGCAAAACGGCTGTACCAGATGTACGCCGCGGGTTGTTCGCCGTTTTGGTGGCACGGATCTGTATGATTGGACATCAGATCTTGCCCCAAAATAGCTAACTGCGGGTAGCTCAAGCCGGCAGCTCCAAGCTGTGCCAGCGCCGTTTGACCACGTTGACTGTGGTACAGAGGTAACAAGGCGTCTTGGCTTGGCAGCACCACCCGACAAAAAAAACTGTCTTGGGCAAAATGGGTTGGCCATTCGCGTCCCAACACTTGGCCTTGGAAGATCAGCGCTTCTAAATAAGTGCGCAGCGCCGCTTCCGCCGTGGCGTAGTTAGTGTCGGCGATGACTTTAAAACAGAGTTCGGCGACCCACATGTCAGCGCGCTTGTTTGTCTAACAGGGCAAGCAGCTGGTCGAGCTTGTCTTCAATGCGCTGCAACTGCGCCTGCAGTGCAGGTTCATTGGCTTGCGCGCTGGTGGCGGCTGCTGGCTGCGGCGCGGCAGCTGGAACATCGAGTTGTGGATTGTTGCGCCAGTGCTGAAATGCCGAAAACAGTTTGGCGGGATCAGTACTAGGCAGCCGAGCGCGTACCAGCGCTAAATTCACGGCTTTGCCTTCACTGCGCAGCTGCTGCGCCACCTGACTAATTTGCAGAATTAAATCGGAACTCATCTAATTATTCTCACTAAAAATTAGCGAAATTCGCCATTTGTTAGGTTGTAGCTTGTGCATAAGTGTTTCTATGTTATTGATTTGAAAAACTTTACATTTTGGCATTGTCCTTGAATCGTGCCACTCTATCAAACAAAACAACGATGCCCATCGTTTAAAACAATCCCAATAGGAAATCATACTATGAAAACTTTTGTAAAACTGCTGACTGTTGCTGCTGTGGTGTCTTCTTTATCAGGTTGTGTTGTTGCTGTCGGTAACGGCGAAGGTGACTGGGATGACAACGATTCAAACTGGAAAAAAGAACAACAAGCGAATTTGAATTACATCAACGGCTTAACTTTAGGTGCGCCGATTTCTGCAGTGCGTGGCAGCTTAGGTTCGCCAGCATTTGTCGAAACATTCCAGCGCCAAGGCGAAGCGGTTGAGGTGCTGTTCTACCGCACCAACCACCGTCACAGCGACGGCGAAACCAGCAAAGACGAATGTACGCCGCTGGTGTTCAAAAAAGGTGTATTAGTAGGCTGGGGTGAAAAAGCCTACCAAAGCATGTAAGTTGAAGGAGTCGCGATACTCGCGGCAATGCCAATAAAGGCCGTCCTGAGTGACGGCCTTTTTGTTGCTGTCTTGACAACAAATCGCCGCTGCTGCACTTTAACGCTAGTCTTTTTTACGGCGCTAGAGTCCAGTATGTCGCAGCAACCCCCTGGTAAATTTCACAGTTTCCGCGAATTTTACCCATATTACTTATCTGAACATAAAAAGCCGCTGTGCCGTGCTTTGCACTATGTCGGCAGCTTGAGTGTACTGGCGTTGCTTGGCTATATGGTGGTTACGGGGCAGTGGCAGTTGGCCTGGTTTTTACCACTGATTGGTTATGGTTTTGCTTGGATCGGCCATTTCTTCGTCGAGCACAACAAGCCCGCCACCTTTAAATACCCCGCGTACAGCTTACTGGCCGACTGGGTGATGCTAGCGGACTTTTTGACCGGCAAACTTACTGCAAAAATACCACGTTAGGCGCTTTGTACGCAGGCATCTCAAAGGCGGCTAAGCGGTTGCCTTTCATCAGCATAGTAGCTTGATAACGACTGTGGCCATCGCCACTAAAATCCACCAAATAGATAGTGCGAAAGCGCCAAGCGCCGCCCTGTTTTACAAAGGTGTGGTTGCTACGCGCGCAATCCAAATATTGCACTTGGTGGCGTACACATTCTTTCATCGCGTGAGCGATAGCTATTTCATCCTGTCGTCGCTGCGCGATAAACCCGTAGGTGACTAACATCAGCAACAACAGCATCCAAATCATGGTCATAACAACTCCTCCTGGCCAGATCATGCTGACGCGATACAGCCTTTGCAAGGGGCTGTGCTAAAATCCGCGTTTTTTTGAGGTGAGCATGGATTTGTATCAGCAAACACAGCAGTTGTTAGATGAGTTGACCTGGCAGCTGCAACAGCACCAACTCTGGTCTGACACTGCGCCTGCTGCTTCGGCGCTGCAAAGCCAAGCACCGTTTTGTGTCGATACCATGCCTTTTGCTAGCTGGTTACAGTTTGTATTTTTGCCACGGATGCAAGCGTTAGTGGCCACAAAGCAGCCACTGCCGACACGCATGCAGATCACGCCGATGGCTGAAGTTGTGTATGAAGGCCAAGAGGTCAAAGGCTTAATTCAGGTGTTACATGCACTAGATTCGTTGCTGTCCAAGCCACAACAAGGGCCAACACATGCTTGAGATCCTGTTTCAAGACGAGTGGCTGGTTGCGGTCAATAAGCCAGCCGGCATGTTGGTGCATCGCTCGTTTTTAGATAAACACGAAACTGAATTTGTCATGCAAACCTTGCGTGACCAGCTCGGTCAACACGTGTTTCCATTGCATCGTTTGGATCGACCGACCTCGGGCGTCTTATTGTTTGCGTTGTCGTCCGACATTGCGCGGCAGATGTCCGAGCAACAACACAGTTGGCGCAAGTTTTACGTGGCGGTGGTTCGCGGTTATTTTAAACAGCCGCTGTATTTGGATTACCCCTTGGTCGAAGAGCTGGATGACATCGCCGATGCCAAAGCGCGCCAAGATAAACCAGCGCAAGCGGCACAAACCTCGTTTTGGCCGCTCGCCCATATTGAATTGCCAATTGCGAACGCGCGTCACGCCACCTCGCGCTACAGTTTGGTGTTATGCCAGCCGCATACCGGGCGCAAACATCAGATCCGCCGTCATTTGAAGCACCTGTTTCATCCAATCCTTGGCGATACCACCCATGGTGATGGCAAACAGAATCAAATTTTCCGGCAGCACCTCGATAATCAACGGCTGCTTTTACATTGTGTTTACACTGAGCTCGTGCATCCGATCTCCGGGCAAAGGCTCGTGGTCTATGCGCCTTTGCGCGAGCCTGCGGCGTTTTGGGCCTTGTGGCAGTGGGATAAGTTATTGGAACAACAAGTGATTATTCCGCTGATCGCAGAATTAGTACCCGCAAGGTAAATTAGCGTGCCAGTTACAAATTAATACAAATTTGCAAACTAAAGGTTTGTTTTGTCGTCAGCTCTTGTCGAGGCCGCGCAGTTCATGTGTTTTATCGGCAAGATTGCCATCAAAATGTGCCTAAAATAGGTAATTATGTAATGTATATGATAGATATGTGATTTTATTTGTGGTTTTCAGCTCTTGCGCGTGTTGTTGATGTGTGTTTAATGTTAATTGCGGTAACAAAATGTTTCGCAAATTAAACAATAACAAATCTAACTGCATCTATTCGGGGATTGCTGAGAACTCAGGCCTTGCTTGGAGTTGCCGTCCTGTATTCCCCGTTGCAAGATCGGGAGTCATTTATGGAACATGTGAGACAAAAATCCTTGTTAGCCCGCAGCGTGCGCGCGGTGCTCGCGGGGTCTGCGTTAATGTCGATGGCGGTGATGGCCGATACAGGCGGCCTGCGGGTGAAAGTGACGGATGCCGACGGTCAACCCGTCGCCGGCGCTAAAGTGTACGTGCACACGCCAGACAGTTTGGTGAAAAAGACAGCAACCACCGATGCCCAAGGGTTCGTGCGGCTGCTTGGTTTAGACCCTTCCGAAAACTACAAAGTAGAAATTAGTCGCGATGGTTTTTCGCCAGTGGCGTCCGACAAGGTGCTCGTTATCTCCGGCAAATCCGGCGATTTGGATTTCCAATTAAGCAAAGCCAGCGCCACTAAAGTTGATGAAGTCATCGCCGTGACGGGTCGCCGCGCGACCATTGATACGACGTCGGCCGTGGTGGGGCAGGACCTTACACTGGACTTGGTTGACTCGTTACCGACAGGTCGTAACTACCAAGACTATTTGCAATTGGTTGCAGGGGTTAAACCCTCTGACTCAGGCAACCCGTCCTCTAAATCGGGTGTGAACTATTCGGACGTCGGTGGCTCCACGGGCACTTCAACCGATAACGTCTATTACCTTGATGGCATTAACGTCACCGATAACGTGTCTGGCGTGGCTGGCGGGGATATCAACTCAGAGATCATTCAAGAGCAAAACGTGATCACGGGTGCCGTGCCGGTTGAATATGAAGGCGGTTCAGGGCTTGTGTCTCGTGTAACCACCAAATCAGGGGGTAACGAGTTCCATGGTTCGGTGAACTACTACAAACAAGCCGAAAGCATGATCGCTGAAAACATCCATAGAAAAGCGGATTCCTATTCGAAATATGACACTGCTGTAACTTTAGGCGGGCCAATTGTTGAGGATAAACTATGGTTTTTCGGTTCATTCCAAAAGAAATCGCGTTCTGATGATGTAACCAAAGTAGGGACTGATCAGTGGATGCGTAATGTCACTGAATCAAAAACGTTGGGTTTCTTTAAACTTACTGGGCAGCTTACCGATGCTGACTATGTAACTTTGAGTTTCTTTAACGATCCGTTAAAAACAAATGGTTCTCGTGATGGCAGTATCCTCAATAACCGCGACTTCACTCGCAGAGAAGGTGGTAGCAAATACCACTTGGAATATCAGCATAACTTTGACGATTTAACCTTAAAAGCTGAATATGCGTTCCATAAACGCGAAGTCACAACGCTTGCTAAAGAGCACAGTGTCAGAAACCAAGTTGCATTTGCCCCTAGCGCGCCAAAGCCAACGGCTGAAATGCAACAGCTTGGTGGTCGTGGTTCGAACTTTGTCGAGTTCCGTGATCGCAAGGAATACAAACTAACGGCAGAGTACGTGTTAGACGCTGGAGCGTCAGGCACACATACTTTCAAAAGTGGTATTTCTCGAGTTGATACTGGTGATTTCCAAGATGACCAGTTTGATGGCGGTGTGCAATATACCTCTATTAACCAAGGTGCAACGCTGCAGCAATATCTGGCAGCAGGTTGGCAAGGGTCTCGTCAAATCGTATCTGCAGATTCTTCCCGGCTGATAAATGCGATCATGTCGGATTCAAACCCTAACAAAGCGGCACATCTTGCCTTGTTGGATACCGACCATAACAACACTATTTCAGTCGCGGAGTTGGGGGCTCTGAACTTCAATTCAACGGCAGGCAACCCGAACAACGTGTATAACGTGTATCGGGTGGTTGAAGCACAAACAGCACCCGTGGAAATGAAAATCCAAGGGACAAATTTCTACGTGCAAGATACATGGGAACTGGACAAGCTATCCGTCAATGGTGGTGTGCGTGCAGAGCAGTGGAAACACATTGATTCAAATGGCAATGAAATTTTCACTTTCGGCTGGGATATCGCTCCGCGATTAAGCGCTGCTTATGACATTCATGGTGATGGTAGTTCAAAAGTCACCGCGTTTGTTGGCCGTTATTATGACCCGATCCGCGGTAATATGACGGACTTTGCAGGTAACTTATCAGGCCCTGTCCGGAATGAGCAGTTTTTTATCAATGGTAATTGGTTGACGTTCCGGGTTCGCGGTGGAGCCACCATGCCAGATGCCTTGATCGCGCCAACGACGAAGACGCCATTCACTGACGAGCGGTTGTTAGGTTTCGCTCAAAACTTAACAGATCTGCTAAGCGTCGAATTCACTTATACCGAACGTGAAACTCATGATGTTTTAGAAGATTACGATCTGGATTTGTATACCAATACTCTGAAAGGGTCTGCTCTTGAACTACCATTAAGTTATTTTGGCTACGATGAGATGCCGGTTTCAAACTATGTGATTGCGACCTTGGCTGGTGGCGAGCGGACATATAAAGGGTTCGAAACCACCTTTCGTAAACGGAAAGCGGATGGTTGGCAGGCGCTGATGTCCTACACCTATAACGATGCATGGGGTAACACCAACTCAGACTCTAATGCTGACTTCCAAGGCGACTGGGAAATTCTCGACCCACGAGCGCCTAACCAATGGGGTCGTCAACCAGGTAACGTGCACCACCAATTCAAGATGGCGGGCTCGTACGAGTTTGACTTTGGTTTGGAATTAGGTGCCGTATTTAACTGGACCTCTGGCGCAATGTACAGCAAAACGACGCTGATTTCAGGTCGCCACTTGCCAGTACAAAGCGGAAAAGAAACAACGCAAATGGGTTATACAACGGCGTGGTTGCAGCCAAACAACCTAGGTGCATATACAGGCCCAGCATACAGCCGTTTAGATTTGCGTGCTAAGTACACCATTGATTTCGATGATACTTATGAACTGGAAATGTTTATGGACATCAAAAATGCCCTCAATAATCAAGCAGCGATTGGTCATGAGGACCTTGAGGCTGGTGGCGACTTTGGTGCGTTTGGTACGCCAAACGACTGGCAGGATCCCCGTTCGATCTTTGTGGGCGCTCGCCTCTCGTTCTAACTCGTGTGTTCCCCGCGGTGGAGCCGCCGCGGGGCAGGTCCCTTTCGCAATGTGCGCCCTGGCGCATTGCGAAGTCGAAAAAGCCTGCTCAGGCAGGCTTTTATTCTTGCGTCGCGAAGCGGCGTGAGGTTGGGCGAGCGGTTGCTTGTAGCGCTCGCCCTTTTTTATGCGTTAATCGATACTGCGCAGCAGGGCGTTGATCCCCACTTTGGCGCGAGTTTGTGCATCGACACGTTTGACAATCACGGCAGCGTACAAGCTGTGCGAACCGTCTTTGCTTGGAATGGAACCAGGCACAACCACAGCGCCAGCTGGCACGCGGCCATAGGTGATTTCGCCGGTTTCACGATCGTAAATACGGGTCGATTGACTGATGTACACGCCCATGGACAGTACCGCGCCTTCTTCAACAATCACACCTTCGACCACTTCAGAGCGCGCACCGATAAAGCAGTTGTCTTCGATAATAGTTGGGTTGGCTTGCAGTGGCTCTAACACACCGCCAATGCCGACGCCGCCCGATAAGTGCACGTTTTTACCAATTTGTGCACAAGAGCCGACGGTCGCCCAAGTGTCAACCATCGAACCTTCACCGACGTAAGCGCCGATGTTGACGTACGACGGCATCAACACCACGTTTTTGGCAATGTAGCTGCCTTTGCGCACGGCGGCTGGTGGCACGACGCGCACACCTTCGGCGACAAATTGTTCATGGCTGTAGTCGGCGTATTTCATTGGCACTTTGTCAAAGAAACGGTTTTCAGCACCGTCCATCACTTGGTTGTCGTTGATCCGAAATGACAACAACACCGCTTTTTTCAGCCATTGATGTGTGACCCATTCGCCGGCGATCTTCTCGGCGACACGCGCCTGGCCAGAGTCGAGGAGGGCGATGGCGCTTGTGACCGCATGGCGGATCTCATCGCTGACTGTGGTCGGGGTGATCGACAAGCGATCTTCAAACGCCTGTTCGATAATGGTTTTTAAATCAGACATGGTCTTTCTTAGCCTTCAGTTGCATCAGTTAAATGGTCGATCAGGACTTTGCGCAGTTCCGCTTGTTCGTCTGCCGACAGCGCTTGGTCCTGTTGGGTAGAAATCATAAAAAAGTCTTCGGCGCGCTCACCAATAGTAGTGATTTTCGCGGCGTGGATATTGATATCGCATTGCGCAAACACTTGGCCAATCGTCGCCAGCAACCCAGGCATATCTAAGGCGGCCAATTCCACCATCGAGCGCTGCTTGTTGCCGCTTGGCAAAAAGGTCACTTTCGGTGGCACGTGGAAGGCTTTTAGTTGTTTGTTCGGCCGCGCTTTGTGATTGATCACTAAATCCGGTTGGGCGATGGCCTGTTCCAGCGCTTTTTTCAAACTTTGAATGCGTGACGTGGACGTGACCGCGGCGCCGGTTTGCTCAAGCACCACGAAGGTATCCATGGCAAAACCATCTTTGTTGGTCATGATTTGCGCATCAAAAATACTGACTTTTTTGCTATCGAGCGCGGCAACCATCCGTGCAAACAACTTAGGTTGGTCGGCGGTATACACAAACACTTGGGTGCCGCCACGCATGGCGGTCGGGCTGACCAGCACCAGCGGTTTGCTAAAATCGGTGTGGGCGACGAGGTGCTCGGTGTGCCAGGCGATCAGTTTCGGATTGTAACGGGCAAAATAGTCGGCTTTGAACTTGGCCCACAGCGGCTCGACTTGCGTGGCGGAAATGCCTTGCTCGGCCAATAAACGCAGCGCTTCGCTTTGATGCTCGCGAATTTGGTCGCGTAAATCCATCGGCTTTTCCAAACCACGGCGAAAGGCCTTTTGCGTGCCCAAATACAGCTCGCGCAGCAGCGACCCTTTCCAATCGTTCCACAGGTTGTCGTTGGTGGCGCGAATATCGGCAAGGGTTAAGCAATACAAGTAGTTCAGACGTGTTTCGTCACGGACTTTTTCGGCAAATTCGGCAATGACGGCAGGGTCGTGGATGTCGCGGCGCTGCGCCGTGACCGACATCAACAGATGCTGCTCCACCAGCCAGACAATCAATTTGGTGTCAAAGTCGCTGAGCTTATGCATCTTGCCGAATTCTTTGGCATCGATGCCGCCTAAATCCGAGTGATCGCCGCCTCGGCCTTTAGCAATGTCGTGGAAAATGCCGGCGAGATACAGCAGCTCAGGTTTTTCCATCCGTTTGACTATTTCGGTACACAGCGGGAATTCCTGCGCATAGTCAGGATCTGTGTAGCGATACAAGTTTTTCAGCAAACGATGCGTATGTTCGTCCACCGTGTAGGCGTGGAACAAGTCAAACTGCATCTGGCCGACAATGTTGCGCCACTGCGGCAAATAAGCCGCCAAAATACCGTGACGATGCATCAAGGTGATGGCGCGGTCCATGCCATGTGGGTGGCGGATGATTTCTAAAAACAGCTGACGACAGACTTCGTAGTCTTGCAAATCACCCATCAAGCGGCGGCGAACTTGCCGCAGCAACCGCAACGTTTCCGAATGAATGCCATGGATGCTTGGCTGATTGGCGATGTGCCAAAACATCAATAAGATATTTTCACGGCGTGAAAACACCGCTTTGTCAGGGGCGAAAATCAGGTGGCCGTGGATCTCAAAGTGATCATCGAGCCGGGTGATTTTTTGCTTGCCGTTGGATTTTAAGATGCTGCCTTCAAAGTGCTGCAGCAGCATTTCGTTGAGTTCATTGACGCGTTGCACAGTGCGGAAAAAGCGTTTCATCATCCGCTCTACCGACACTTTGCCGTCATCGCCAAAGCCCAGCCAGCGCGCTACGGCCGGTTGATAGTCAAACAAAATGCGGTTTTCGTTACGATTGGCTTCTAAATGCAAGAAAAAGCGCATTTGCCATAAATAGCCTTCGCCTTCCATCAACTCTTGGTATTCGTCTTCGGTCAAATATTGATGGGCCACCAGTTCTCGCATGGTCTTGGTGCGAAAGTGTTTTTTCGCCACCCAACCGATGGTTTGAATGTCGCGCAGCCCACCTGGGTTGGCTTTTAAATTTGGCTCTAAGTTATAGGCTGTGCCGTGATATTGCGCATGACGACCTTGTTGTTCATGGCGTTTGGCTTGGAAAAAGTCTTTGCTGGGCCAGAAGCTGTCTTTGCTGACTTCCGCTTCAAGCTGCGCGAACAACGGCTGGTTGCCGGTTAAAAAGCGCATTTCCAACAAATTTGTGGCGACTGTGATGTCGTCTTTACCGATGGTGATGGTCTCTTTGACCGTGCGCACACTGTGGCCGACTTCCAAGCGCAAATCCCATAAAATGGTAATAAATTGACCGATTTGTTCTTGTTGCGGCTTCGATAGGCGCGAGTCGGCCAAAATTAGCAAGTCGATATCAGAAAACGGATGCAGTTCACCGCGGCCATAGCCACCGACGGCAATTAAACTCAAGCCTTGATGCTGAGCCAAACCAAAGTGGCGCCACAGAGCACATAACACTTGGTCCATAAAGCGCGCGCGGGCTTTAACAAGGGAATTGACGGATTGAGTTTTAGAGGCGACTTTCAGCCAGTCCAGAAAGTCGGCGAAGTATTTTTTGTAGCTCTCAAGGGTAAACTGGCCCGGTACAGATTGCTCAAAAGAAGGCGTCGAAGTCATGCACTGTTACCCAAAGGGACAGCGCACCTGCTTAGTCCGCTGTCAAAACTCGCTCAATCGTGTCATCTGAACGCAAGGTCAGAATCTCACAGCCCGTGTCCGTCACTAAAATGGTGTGTTCGAACTGAGCTGATAAACTACGATCTTTCGTTACAACCGTCCAGCCGTCTTTCAGTAATTTGCTGTGGCGCTCGCCGGCGTTGATCATCGGCTCGACCGTGATACACATGCCTGTTTTGAGAACGTCACCTGTGCCAGGGCGGCCGTAATGCAGCACTTGTGGGTCCTCGTGGAAGCCTTCACCAATGCCATGGCCACAATATTCGCGCACCACGGAATAATTGTGTTTCTCGGCATGCACCTGAATGGCGTGACCAATATCGCCTAAACGGGCGCCGTTTTTGACCTTTTTCAGCCCCAAATACAAACATTCTTGGGTGATGCGCACTAAGCGGTCGGCCAAAATCGATGGTTTACCAACCATAAACATCTTTGAGGTATCGCCGTGGTAACCGTCTTTAATCACTGTAATGTCGACGTTGACGATGTCGCCGTCTTTTAACAGCTTGTCATCGGCGGGAATACCATGGCAAATCACATGGTTGACCGAGGTACAAATCGATTTTGGAAAGCCGTGGTAATTCAGTGGGGCAGGGATGGCTTGTTGCACATTGACGATGTAATCATGACAAATCCGGTCCAGCTCGCCGGTGCTGACGCCTGCCTTGATGTACGGTTCGATCATTTCCAGTACTTCAGCGGCTAAGCGGCCTGCTACGCGCATTTTTTCGATTTGATCCGGGGTCTTGATTATCGCGGTCATTCAGTCTCTCTCTGCTGCAAAACTACACAATTCATTGTGTTTCAGGGGCCGATATGTTATAAAGCGCGCCGCAATTTGGCAAATAAAGCCGATGAATTGTAGCAACGCCACGTTGTTACCGCGGTAAAAGCTCGTTACGAGCACCCAATTGCGACATCCAATTAATGTAAACAACACACATACATCGTCACATAAACCGGGGTGCTGGAACTCTGTTTCAGTCGGATTTATGGGATGTATGGAGGCCTAACCCCTAAAGAGGAATGACTCACATGGCTAAAGTTTCAATGCGCGATATGCTCCAAGCGGGCGTACATTTCGGTCACCAAACTCGTTACTGGAACCCAAAAATGAAGCCGTTCATTTTCGGTGCTCGTAACCGCGTTCATATCATCAACCTGGAAAAAACTGTTCCAATGATGAACGACGCACTGGCTTTCATCCAGTCAGTAGCTGCGAAAAAAGGTAAAATCCTGTTCGTTGGTACCAAACGCGCTGCATCAGAAGCTATCAAAGACGCCGCTCTGCAAGCTGACCAGTACTATGTAAACCACCGTTGGTTAGGTGGCATGCTGACTAACTGGAAAACTGTTCGTCAATCAATCAAACGTCTGAAAGATCTGGAACAACAGAGCCAAGACGGTACTTTCGAGAAGCTGACCAAAAAAGAAGCTCTGGACCGTACTCGTGAGATGGACAAGCTGGAAAAGAGCCTGGGCGGTATTAAAGATATGGGCGGTCTGCCAGACGCTCTGTTCGTAATCGACGCTGATCACGAACATATCGCTATCAAAGAAGCAAACAACCTGGGCATCCCAGTAGTTTCTATCGTTGATACCAACTCTGATCCAAAAGGTGTTGATTTTGTCGTTCCAGGTAACGATGACGCGATCCGCGCTATCCAGCTGTACCTGAGCGCTGTTAACGCTGCAATCGCAGAAGGCCGCGAGAAGAACATCGAAGTTCAAGCTGAAGCTGACAACTTCGTCGCTGCTGAGTAATTCAGCGGCGGTCAGGGCTGTCATCTGATTGTCCTGACCCACTTTTATGCTAGACGGGGGCTTACGCCCCTGTTGCTTAATCTGATTGAAACGAGGAATTCCCCATGGCTGTAACCGCCGGTTTAGTAAAAGAATTACGCGAGCGCACTGGCGCTGGCATGATGGACTGCAAAAAAGCTCTGGAAGAGACTGCAGGTGACATCGAAGCAGCAATCGAATTAATGCGTAAAAACGGTCAAGCCAAAGCTGCTAAAAAAGCTGGCCGTATCGCTGCTGAAGGCGTGGTGATCACTCGCGTTGGCAACGGTTACGCTGTTGCAATCGAGTTCAACTGTGAAACTGACTTCGTTGCTCGCGACGTAAGCTTCTTAGGTTTCGCCAACGCTGTTGCTGACTTAGCTCATGCCAACAAACTGTTCACAGTAGACGCGATCAACGCAGCTGATTTGAACGGTGCTTCTGTTGAAGAAACTCGTGCAACACTGGTTGCTAAAATCGGTGAAAACATCAACGTACGTCGTATCAACGTGGTTGAAGGCGGTAACATCGGTGCATACGTGCACTCTGGCCGTATCGGCGTTCTGGCTGTGTTGGAAGGCGGTACTGAAGAGCACGCAAAAGATGTTGCAATGCACATCGCTGCAAACAACCCAGCTTACCTGACTCCAGAGTCAGTACCAGCTGACGTTGTAGCCAAAGAGAAAGAAATCCAAATCGAAATCGCTATCAACTCAGGCAAGCCAAAAGAAATCGCTGAGAAGATGGTGGTTGGTCGTATGACGAAGTTCACTGGCGAAGTTTCATTAACTGGCCAAATGTTCGTTAAAGATCCAAACATCACTGTAGCTGACTTCCTGAAATCAGCCGGTGCAAAAGCAGTTTCTTTCATTCGCTTAGAAGTAGGCGAAGGTATCGAGAAGCAAGAAACTGACTTCGCAGCTGAAGTTGCTGCTCAAATCGCAGCGGCTAAGAAGTAATTTCTAGCTGTATGCAGCGTAATACACGCTAAAATAACCGCGACTGGCTTGCCAGCCGCGGTTTTTTTTAATCAGTGAAAGCCGGTTTGCTGTCCACCAAACGCGGCACAACAATTTTAACTATCAACGGCATGATGGGGATCGCATGAGCACTAATCCAAAACCAACCTACAGAAGAATTCTTTTAAAGTTAAGTGGTGAAGCCCTGATGGGGGATGAAGGCTTTGGTATTGATCCCAAAGTGCTTGACCGCATGGCGACTGAAATCAAAGAGTTAGTCGAGCTTGGTATTCAAGTAGGTATCGTCATCGGTGGTGGTAACATTTTCCGTGGTGAAGGCTTGGCCAAAGCGGGTATGAACCGCGTGGTCGGTGACCACATGGGTATGCTGGCAACTGTGATGAACGGCTTAGCCATGCGCGACGCTTTGCACCGTGCATTCGTTAATGCGCGTTTGATGTCAGCGATTAATTTAAAAGGCGTCTGTGACGACTATAACTGGGCGGAAGCCATCAGCTTGCTGAAATCTGGTCGCGTGGTCATTTTCTCTGCCGGTACCGGCAACCCGTTCTTTACCACAGATTCTGCTGCATGTTTACGTGGTATCGAAATTGAAGCCGATGCCGTGTTAAAAGCCACTAAAGTTGACGGCGTATTCTCTGCCGACCCAGTCAAAGATCCAACAGCGACTTTGTACACAGGCTTGACCTACGACGAAGTGTTAACCAAAGAGCTGAAAGTGATGGATTTAGCCGCATTTACGCTAGCTCGCGACCACAGCTTACAAATTCGTGTGTTCAATATGAACAAACCAGGCGCGTTAAAACGCGTGGTGATGGGCGAAGCGGAAGGCACAGTGATCGACCACGCGGAAAATTTACAGTAAACTAGCCGCAACTTTTCGATTTAGCTCCGATAAAAGGAACAATTCCGTGATTAACGATATTCTGAAAGACGGCAAAAGCCGGATGGAAAAAAGCGTCGAAGCGCTGAAAAACCAATTGTCTAAAATCCGCACTGGCCGCGCTCACCCAAGCTTGTTAGACAGCATCCATGTGTCTTATTACGGTGTGGATACACCGCTCAAGCAATGCGCTAACGTCTCGGTGGAAGACGCACGTACATTGATGATTACCGTGTTTGACCGCAGCTTGATCCAAGCGGTGGAAAAAGCCATTTTAAGTTCTGACTTGGGTTTGAACCCAGTCACCGCAGGCACCAGCATGCGCATTCCATTGCCACCACTGACCGAAGAGCGTCGCCGTGACTTAGTCAAAGTGGTACGTGGCGAAGCCGAAGGCGCCCGCGTTGCGGTCCGTAACATCCGTCGCGATGCCAATGCGGACTTAAAAGCCTTACTGAAAGAAAAAGAAATCAGTGAAGATGACGAGCGCCGCGCATCAGATGAAATCCAAAAGTTGACCGACCTGTTCGTCAAAAAAGTTGACGAAGTGTTAGCGGCGAAAGAAAAGGAACTGATGGAAG
>DMYW01000046.1:0-13174 GCA_003482455.1 Rheinheimera sp.
CAACTTCTGGGGATACCTCAGCCAAAACCCACCGATTGCAACATATAGCTGTGTATGATAAAAGCTTTAGCATTAACCAATCCTTTTCATTTTGTGCTTCAGATCTCATGAAAAAATTATCAAAACTATGTTTAGCGTTATCCTTTAGCTTGTTTTTGACACCTGCGCACGCAGATTCGCCAATTACATCAACTGAAATATCATCGGCTTATGCTGATGTTGCCATAGTGCAAGTGGCCAAAGGCACTGCGGGGTTGTTAAACGACCAGTTGATGCAATATCTGGTTGATGAAAAGAACCCAATTGACGTGAAGATGGCGATCATCAATGAATTAAATTGGACGCCGGATGGTAAAAACAACACAAAAACCTTTGTTGATTACCTAAAGAAGAACACCCGTTACAACAGCGAAGATGCGATCATTAAACAAGCTCCAGCCGACATTTTATTGGCGATTGCTTATATCAATGCGTCGGAAAATCGGCACGATGCAAAAGGTGCGATGGCTTTTGCCGAGGTAGCGCTGGCTAAGAACAACAAGAGCTACACAGTACAGCTGGTTAGCGGCATTATTAAAGCGCAGGTGATGTTTGATGTGAGTTGGTGTGACGCTTTCCGAGCGACAGACGATGTGCGACAAAATGCCGCCAACCTGACAATGGATATGCGCGCAGAAGCCAGTGACAATGTGTTTCAGTACATGGACTTGTACCAGCGCTACTGTAAATAACATGCAGACGTAAAACTGATCCAGCGATGCCTAGTTGCAGGGGTAAGTGTCACGTATGCACGCAGCGCGCAGGCTTGTGACTGGGTTTTGATCGGCTTAGGCATCATAGGGAACACCTTGCGCCTCTGAACTTGAAACTCTTATTGCCGCCATATAACAAGCAACTCATAGAGATTCGACTTTAATATGACGGCCTATATATAAAAGCGAAGCCCATCTTTGAGATGGGCTTTTTGTTTAATATCAGATAGATATTATTTTATCTTTAATTCTTCAAAATACTGTTTTCAATCAGAAGAATACGATGTTAACCGGCGATGATTCCTGTCTACCGGGCTAAGGAACCGAATCTCTTATTGTAACTAGCCGCAAATCGCTCATCGTTGCTAATTTTCCAAGTTCGATCAGTAAAAATAGCTACATAGAACTTTTCCGAATGCTGCTCGTTAAATTTAGAGTAAACAACAAGCAGGCCGGACTCACCTGGGTAAAGAGCTATTTCAGGAGTGCGAAGCGATCGAACAAAAGCACCACGTGTGACTTTTCCATTTTTATATTGATAACCCCGAACTACCTTTTCGCCCTTGTCATCATCGGCAGAAACAATAATTAACGGTGAATAACCTTGTGCGGTGGTAGTCAAACTATATATCCGGTAACCAAGGTCCTTTTCTTCATAAGCAAGGTATTTTTCACCTTTTCTGATGCCATAGATTTTTAAATCATAGGTGAATTCTTTTTTTTGCTCGTCTAGGTATCGCGGCTCCAACTTAGCTTGAAAGTCTGATTCAAGCTCGTCTATATCACTTCGCCATAAAATCTGCGTTGGCATCGGCTCATAAAGGCTGGATGCCCATTCCGCAATACTATTGAAAGACATAAGACATAGGACAAATGACAACAGATATTTGATGTTAGACACCAGGGGGCTCCTTGTGGCGATGGCAATGTGTAAATGGGGGACGCCGTAAGATTAACATCCGCGTCACCGGCGCGGCAATGCAGGAATTTAGATGCCGTGATCTGGACGGCCGAGTTTGGGAACATGCTCTACCGGTCATTCATCCTGATGTTTTCGAATGTGTGGCGTTCCCCCCAAAGCCAAACACCCCTGTGAATTAACGAACTCAAACTTTCTTGTCAGCAAGCTTTTGACTCATCCAATTTGCTACTCAGCCTGTTTTCGACTATTCCAACATTCGACGAATCCAGCTAGATAAACACCGCAGCAAATGCGCCAGCAAAGCCCCTAGCCGTGCCCTTTCGTGGCTGCTCAGCCGTTTCTTCTCTTTCTCCCTGCGAGCTCCCCGCGAGCTCCCCGCGTTCGCCCCGCTATATCCCGCAACCTAGCAGCTATCTAGCCGCCATCACCCGGTCGGTTGCAGGCTGCGGCTCAGTAGCTGGTGGGCTTCGAGGTTTTTGGCGATGGGCAACAAGGTAAAGAAGCTGACATTGAGGCGTTCGGCGATGTCGAGCAGGCTGTGCTGGCCGTCGCAGTAGGCCAGCAGGTCCATCATGTTGGCAACTATGTGGGTGGTTTCTTTGGTGCTGATGGTGGGGTACAGGCCGCGTTTGCCCAGTTGTGGTTCGCCGAACACGGTGGCGCGGTAATAGGCGTCGTGTTCAAGCACACTCAGCGCTTGTTGCAGCGCTAAAAAGCCGCCTGCCAAGCCGTTGGCGGTGACGACCGAAAAGTCGTCCAGCGAGGTGTGGTATTCCGGGTACTCGGCGTATTTGGTGCGCATGATCGAGCACACTGGCAAGTCGATACCCGGCGCGCAATATTGCCGCTCGTCCGAGCCACGGGCTAAAAAGCTGTAGCGGGCATAGTCGGGTTGCAAGTGGCTTAACACATGTTGTGCCACGCGGTCGGCTTTGCTGTTGCCAAGGCGCGACTCCAAATACGAATAGGTGCGCTCGTCACCGATGCAGGTCACGACAAAACCGGCGATGGTGCGCGCCTTCATCGCGGCGACATGGCGGCTTAAATAGGTAATAGAACCAATGGTTTCTGGAATGATCACAATGCGATAGCTGTAGCGGCGCTGCGGCAACGACTGCAACCAAGCCGCCAGCGCCATCGTCACCACTGGGCCGGACAATTCGTTGTTGGCCATCGAAGGGTGGCATAAATACGACGACAATAGGATCTCTTGTGGGCTGTCGCCTGGGATCAACAAGTCGCCATAGGTCAAGCTGCCATCGGTCAAACTGCTGTCGATGTACACTTCGTAATCGCCTTCGATTAACGCGTCACGTTGCTGCTGCGTTAAACAAAACCCCCAACGTTCTTTGTAATAGGACGTGATGTACGGGATGGCATCGGGTTGCTCGGGCAACGAATACAAATGCGCTTGCAACTCGGCTAGCGGCATTCTGCAATGCACCGGCACCGAATAACCCATCAAATGCAGGTTGTGCACGGCTAGATCACAAATTTTTTGACCGGTCGGGTCTTTGATCCAGGCCTCACGCACGTTCCATTCTTTGGGTACAGTCCAATCAAACACTTGCGTGCCCGACGGCACCTCGTGCATTTGCAGCGCCGGCACTTGCTGTTGCAACAGGCGCAGCGACTGGCGAAAACCGTCGCCGGTGAGGCTGCGGCAAATGGGATACAACTGTTTGCACAGCGCCAGCATCTGTTCGCCGTGGGCTAAATCCAAGGAAGGAGTTGAGGCTATGTCCATGATTCTGCTTGGGGTTCTGCGTGAAAAACTTCATACTGCGCCAAGTTCGGCAATTGAGCAAGCGGCGGCGCCGCGCTAAAGCTTGCGGCAAACACGTCGATAGAGAATGCACACGAGTGACAAGCGCCAGCAAATGCGCGACAGTAACCACAGCAGTTTTTCAGGAGGCCTCATGACATCGCCGCTGTTCGTCCATGCCGACGCCACGCCTGCTGTGATCACCAGCGACGGCCAGTGCGTTACCTATCAGATGCTGCGCCACGACATAGCGCAAGCGGCCGCCTTGCTGCAACCGCGTTCGCTGCTGTTTATCGTCGGTCACAATGATTATACGGTGGTGCGTTGGTACTTGGCCGCGCTGGAATATGGCCATGTGGTGATGCTGTTGCCGGCGGACCTAGCCGACAGCCAGCTGCACAATTTGCTGCAGTTGTATCAGCCGCGTTATCTGCTGGCGCCGCCAAGCCGCAGTATGCAGCTGCCGCCGCAGTTTCAGCCTTGTCCGCTGGATTGGCATGACGAGGGCGCGCCTTACCAAAGTTGGCAGAATCAACAAGCGCAACCGCCACTGCATCCAGATTTAGCCTTTTTAACCTCAACTTCAGGTTCCACCGGCGCGCCGAAACTGGTGCGCATGTCCAAAGCCAATTTAGTCAGCAATGCCAACGCGATCGCCACGTATTTGCAACTGGGGCCACATGAACGGGCGATCGCACATTTGCCGCTGAGTTATTCGTTTGGGTTGTCGATTTTAAACAGTCACTTAGCTGCGGGTGGTTCGGTGGTGCTGACCAACGCCAGCCTGATGGCGCGGGAGTTTTGGCACGCGGTAGAAACCCAGCAAGTGACCAGTTTTTCTGGCGTGCCGTATCACTACGAGATGCTGCTGAAGCTGCGTTTAGCGCGAATGAAGCTGCATCAGATCCGCACTATGACACAAGCCGGTGGCGCTTTAGCGCTGCCATTGCTGCAACAATTGCAGCCGATTTGCGCCGACAAGCAGATCCGCTTGGTGGTGATGTATGGTCAAACCGAAGCGTCGCCGCGCATTTCGTATGTGCCCAGCGAGCGCTTGGCCGACAAACTAGGCAGCATTGGTGTGGCCATTCCAGGCGGCCAGTTGTGGCTGCGTGATGCGCAAGGCCAGGTGCTGCAAGGGGCTGATGTCGAAGGCGAATTGATGTATCAAGGCGACAACGTCTGCCTTGGCTATGCGCAATGCGCCGACGATTTAGCGCGTGGCGATGACAACCAACAGCTGCTAGCGACCGGCGATGTGGCGCGGCGCGACGCCGATGGCTTTTATTACATTACCGGCCGGTTAAAACGCTTTTTAAAGATTTTTGGCAACCGCATTTCGTTGGATCAGGTGGAACAATTGCTGGCCGAGACCGGCGTGATGGCGGTGTGCACCGGCGTGGATGATGCGTTAACTGTGCATTGGCAAACGGCGGAGACTGAAGACACTAGCGATGCTGCAGACAGCGCATTGCAGCAGCAAGTCGCCGCTTGGTGTGGCGTGCATTTTTCGGCTGTGCGGGTGCGGCGGATCCCGCAGATCCCGCGGTTGGCCAATGGCAAGGTGGATTATCAATGCTTGAACTAAGCCCGTCTGACGAAGCGCCGGTGGCGTTGGGCATGCCAGCAGCGCATGAAACAGCAACCGAAACGGCCAGCGCACGGCTGTCACCAGCCACGCTGGAGGCCATGACGCAGTGGCCCGTTTACCAATGGACGCAAGCGGAAAAAGCCGCGCAGTTCAACCCGCTGGTCGCGCAGCTGACGCGCTGGCATTATCAAGCCTGCCCGGCGTATCGGCAGCTGTATGACGCATTCGTCGGCGCACCGATTGCGACAGCCAGCGAGGCAGAGGCAACCAACGCCCACATCGCGACGTCTGCTGCGATGCTCGACGAGTCAACCCACGTAGCCTCAACCAGCGCAGCTTCAACCACCACAGCTTCAACCAGCATAGATTCAACCAGCAGCCCAGCGCGTTTTGCGCTGCCAGTGCGGCTGTTTAAATTGCATGCGCTGCAAAGCGTGCCTGACAGCGAGGTGGTGAAAACCATGTTGTCATCTGGCACCGGCGGCGCGCAGTCGCGGATCGTGTTGGACAAAACCACCGCGGCGCTGCAAACCAAAATTCTGTCGCGTATTGTCACGGATCTGATCGGCAAAGATCGCTTGCCGATGCTGGTGCTGGATTGCCCGGCGACGGTGAAAGACCGGCTGAAATTTTCGGCGCGCACCGCCGGCGTGCTGGGCTTTTCGATGTATGGCCGCCAGCTGTGTTACGCCTTTCACGACGACATGAGCTTAAACGACCAAGCGATCGCCGAATTTATCGAGCGGTTTGGCCAAGGCCCAGTGCTGCTGTTTGGCTTTACCTACATAGTGTGGCTGCATTTGGTGCTGGCGCTGGAGCAACGCGGCCAACGTTTAGCGCTGCCGCATGGCATCTTGATCCACGGCGGTGGCTGGAAAAAACTGGAACACGCAGCGGTGAGCAAAGACGAATTTAAGCAGCGCTTGGCCAGCGTCACCGGCATTCGCCGCGTGCACAACTACTACGGCATGGTGGAACAAACCGGCACCATTTTTATGGAATGTAGCGAAGGCCATTTGCACTGCCCGGTGTGGGCCGACATTCGGGTGCGCGATGTGCTAAGCCAACAACTGCTTAGCATTGGCGAGACCGGCTTGCTGGAATTAACGTCGTTATTGCCGCAAAGTTACCCAGGCCATGTGCTGCTGACGGAAGATGTCGGGCGAGTGCTTGGCGTCGATGATTGTCCGTGCGGTCGCCACGGCGTGTATTTTGCGGTGGATGGGCGTATCGCCCACGCCGAAGTGCGAGGTTGTAGTGATAGTTATTCCCGCTGAGCGCCAAGCGCATCTCGACCTGCTGGCCGGCTCATTTGAGCAGCTGTCTAACCAGCCGTGGCCGGTGTGGCACGAACCGGCGCTGGCTTTTTTAACTGACTTAGGCAAAGCCCTGATGAAACCGGCGCTGGCCGCCAAGTTGCCCGACGTGGTCACGCTGGCGTACTGGCTGCGCGCCGCTAATTTGCAGCAACTCAAAGCCAAAGCCAGTGCCGACGTGCGAGTTGGTCTGGGTTTGGTGGTGCATATTTGCCCGGCCAATGTGCCGGTAAATTTTGCCTTTTCGCTAGCGTTTGCGCTGCTGGCTGGCAACAGCTCGGTGCTGCGCTTGTCATCTAAACCGTCGCCGTCAACCGACTTGATTGTGCAGCACATTCAGCAGTTGCTAGCAACGCCAACGCATGAAGCGCTACGCAGTCGCTTGCTGCTGCTGCGGTACGCACACGATGATGTCATCACAGCCGCCTTGCTGGCGCAGGCCGATGGCCGGATGATTTGGGGCGGCGATGCCACCATTGCCCATATGCGCCAATTTAAAACGCCCAGTCGCAGTCGCGAGGTGGCGTTTGCCGATCGCTATTCGCTGGCGCTGTTATCGCCAACCGCCGTGCTGGCGCTGGATGACGCAGGATTGGCGCGGTTAGCGCAGCAGCTGTTTAACGATGTGTTGTTGTTAGATCAAGCGGCGTGTTCATCGCCGCAACTGTTTGTCTGGCTGCATGCGGCGGCAGACTCGCCTAGCCTAGATCTGCAATCGCCATCTCCGCAGACACTAGTTTCACACGCAGCCAACCCACAAACCGCCAGCGAGCCTAGCAGCGCTGTGGCCAAGGCGCAGCAGCGCTTGTGGCCAGCACTGGCCGCCGTTGCGCGTGACAGATCCGCACTCAGCGCTATTGGCCAGATGAACAAATGGGTCGATGCGTTTGACGCTGTGCTCACCCATCCAGAAATTCGCCAGGTGCACACCGAACACGGCAGCGCGGCGGGCTTATTGACCCGCGTCGCGCTGGCCCGCTTGCCCGATGCGCCGGAACAACTGCGTGGTTATTTTGGCACCTTGATTGAAATCGAATTGCCGTCGCTAGCGCCGTTGGCGGCGGTAGTGAACGAGCGTTATCAAACCTTGTGTTATTTTGGTGTAGAGCCATTGCAGCTGCAGCAGTGGCTGCTGGCATCACAGCTGCGCGGCATTGACCGGATAGTGCCGGTGGGCAACGCGATCGACATGGGCTTGTTCTGGGATGGCTATGATTTGCTGTCGAGTCTGTCCAGAGTCATCGAGATCCGTTAAATTGTGCAGAATCAATAACTCATACGAGGTCTCTGATGGAAAAGTTCAGCCTTAACTGTGTCGAGTTGCAGGAATACCAACCCAACCGCTATCCGTTTTTGATGATTGACCATGTCGCCGAAGTGGTGCCAGGCCAGTACGCCAAAGGCCATAAAAACCTGACGATGAACGAGTGGTATTTCCCGGTGCATTTCCCCGGTGGCCCGAATATGCCAGGCGCGCTGCAACTGGAAGCCTTGGCGCAAATGCTCACCGTCGCCATCACTACGCTGCCGGGCCTTAAAGGCAAAGTGACGCATGCACTTGAGCACAAAGTGCGGTTTCGCCGCGAAATTCTGCCCGGTGAAACGCTCGAGCTGCACTGCGAAGTGTTGTCGTGGAAACGCGGCATCTGCAAAGGCAAAGGCGTGGCCAGCGTTAAAGGCGAAGTGGCTTGCGAAGCCGAAATGATGATCACCATCCCAGAAATTCTTGAGCAGTATCTGCCCAAGAAAAAGGCGGACTGACAGTGACCGAGCAGGTCAAGGCCAGCGCGGCGCAGCCAGAACACGTCGATGTGCTAATCATCGGCTCGGGCGCCAGTGGCGCGGCGGCCGCCTGGAGTTTAAGCCGCAGTGGCGCGCTGCGGGTGCTGTGTTTAGAACAAGGCGAACGCGTCGACCCCGCGCACTATCCATCGACCCGTGTCGACTGGGAGCTAACCCGCGAACACAGCGCTAGTTCCGATCCGAATGTGCGGCGCAACAAAGCCGACTACCCCATCGACTGCAGCCAATCGGCCGTGTCGCTAGCTAATTTTAACGGCGTTGGCGGCAGTACCATTTTGTATTCTGGGCATTTTCCGCGGTTTCATCCGTCTGATTTTGCTACCTATTCGCTAGACCAAGTCGGCGCTGACTGGCCGTTGAGCTACCAAGAATTAGAGCCGTATTTTCAACTCAACGAGCAGATGATGGGCGTCGCTGGATTAGTCGGCGACCCGGCGTATCCGGAGTATCTGTCGTTGCTGCCGCCCGTGCCTCTGGGTGCCGGCGGCCAGGCCTTGGCGCGCGGTTTTAACCAGCTGGGCTGGCATTGGTGGCCGTCGTATGCGGCGATCAATACCAAACACCACGGCGGACGCGCGCCTTGTATCAATTTGGGGCCGTGCAACACCGGCTGCGCCCAAGGCGCTAAAGCTAGCGTGGACGTGACCTATTGGCCACAGGCGCTGCGCCAAGGGGTGGAACTACGCACCGGCTGCCAAGTGGTTGAGATTGTCACCGAGCTGGTGGCGGGGCAAGATCGCGCCCGCGGCGTTTGGTACCTCGACGCCAACGGTCAACGCCGCTTTATCGGCGCAGCAGTGGTGGTGCTGGCCGCCAGCGGTGTCGGCACGCCGCGGTTGTTGTTGCAGTCGCGCTCGCCCCGTTTTCCGCACGGCTTGCTGAATAATCACGACGTGGTCGGCCGGTATTTGATGGTGCACCCGCTGGCGTATGTCGAAGGCTTGTTTGCACAGGATCTGCAGTCCAGTTTGGGGCCGCAAGGCTGTTGTTTGTTGTCGCAAGAATTCTACGAAACCAGGCCCGAGCACGAGTTTGTGCGTGGCTACACCTTGCATGTGCTGCGTGGCTCGGCGCCGGTGGAAACCGCCGTAAAAAACTTTATGTTGCGCCGTTTACCGTTTGGGCCGACGCATCATCAGCAGTTTGCGCAGCTGTTTAATCACAACATGGGCATTGCGGTTATCACCGAAGATGTGCCCGAATGGCACAACCGCGTGTTGCTGGATGAGCAGCACACAGACGCCAACGGCATGCCGGGGCTGATTTGTCAGTACCAACTGGCCGACAACACCAAAGCCATGCTCAAACACGGTATCGAGCGCAGCAAACAAGTGATCCAAGCGGCCGGCGGCACCGTCAGCACGGCGTTTGGGCCGGTGCGGCACACCGGCTGGCATTTGATGGGCACCGCGCGGATGGGCGACGACCCGACGACGTCCGTGGTCAATCGGTACGGTCAAGCGCACGCAGTACCCAATCTGTTTATTGTCGACAGCAGTATTTTTGTCACCGCTGGGGCGGTCAATCCGGTGGCGACCGCGCAGGCGCTGACGTTGTTTTGTTGTGATTATCTGCAGCGCAATTTTGCTACGGTAACGGCCGGTGCTGCTGCCAGCCACGCAGCGATCAGTGCGCAGCTGAAGCGCCCTGACGGGACCAGCCCTGACGCAAGCAGCACAATGACTACACCAGCACCGGCAGCGCCTGCACCACAAACACCGGCCAGTCCTGCCGCCGCAACTCCAGAATTAGTAACCCCAGAATTAGTAACCCCAGATGCTGTCGCAACAGCAACCAGCGCCGATGCGCTGCAGCTGCTGCTCGACACTCTATTGCCAGGCGATGCCGCACTGGGCGTGCCCAGCGCCACGCAAGCCGAGCTGGCGCTGTTTTTGCAGCGCCACGGCCAACGCGCCATGTGCGACGATTATCTGGCGGCGCTGGAGGCCATTGCCCAGCAAAAATGCCAAGCGTCGTGGCAGATGCTGGATGCCGCCGCGCGATTGCAATGTGTGGAATGGAGCCGCCGCTCGCATTTGCAGCTCGCCAGTGCGGCACTGAGTCAACTGCTGCGCGGCTATTACAGCGCCGCAGCCGTGCTACAGGCCATCCAAGCTGGCGCCGTACCGCCGTTTCCACAGGGCAATCAGCTGCCCGATCAGGACTGGGAATTGCTGGAACCTGTGTTTGAACGTGGGCCAATTTACCGCGCTGTGTAGCTGTTGCGGGCCAAACCCCAGCGTGTTTAACCAAGGAATTTACCGATGACCGATACAGTTTCTGCCAGCGTGCAACGCTTGCCGCATGGCTTGTTAACGGGCCAAGTCGCCGTCGTCACTGGCGCCAGTCGTGGCATTGGCCGCGCTGTCTGTGATCTGTTCGCCGCCCATGGCGCCGTGGTGCTGGCGTGTGTGCGCCACAGCAGCGACGACCTGCTGGCGTGGCAAGCGCAGTGGCAAGCAGCAGGCGCCACAGTAGAGCTGATCCCGCTCGATTTAACCGACGATGCCAGCCAAAAAGACGCAGTGAAACAAATTCGCGGCAGCGGTTTTGCGCCGACTGTGCTGGTCAATTGCGCCGGCATCGCCAGCGGCGCCACCTTTGCGCTCACCAGCCAAGCCAATATTCGCCACCTGTTTGAAAGTAACTTGTTTATGCAGCTCAGCTGGTGC
Source organism: Rheinheimera sp. (assembly GCA_003482455.1). GTDB lineage: Bacteria > Pseudomonadota > Gammaproteobacteria > Enterobacterales > Alteromonadaceae > Pararheinheimera. The sequence goes on from DMYW01000046.1 coordinate 10,822, forward strand.
CAATTGATGGCGCGTTTGCTTGCCCGTTCGCCGCACAGCAGTATCATCAATGTGTCGTCCAGTGCCGTGCAGCAAATCGACCCCGGCACTTTGGCATATGCCGCCAGCAAAGCTGCACTGGAGCGCATGTCGCTGAGTATGGCGGTGGAGCTAGCCAGCCAAGGGGTTCGCGTCAACGTGATTGCCCCGGGGGTCACCGATACCGACATGGCAGCGCAAATGGACAGCGCCGCGCGCGAGGCGTTGATCGCACGGCAATTGCTAAAGAAAGCGGCGCGCCCCGTCGATATAGCCAATACAGCGCTATTTTTGGCATCCGATTTAGCCAGCCATCTGACCGGACAAGTGATCCGAGTCGACGGCGGCCTGATTTAACTCAACGAGGTTGCTATGTCTTATCCTCATATCACGGCATTTGCGCGCAACATGCGCCGCACCATTGTCGAGATCAGTTACAGCTGCGGCACCAGTACCCATATCGGTGGCGCCTTGTCGATGACCGACGTGATGTCGGTGTTGTACGGCCATGTGTTGCGCTTTCAAGCCGACAACCCACGCTGGGATGGCCGCGACCGGTTTATCTTAAGTAAAGGCCATGGCGTGCTGGGGTATTTCCCCGCCTTGTTGCATGCCGGCATTATCGACGCCGCCACGTTCGCCACCTTTCAGCAAAATGGCAGTCATTTGATTGCGCACCCGGTGATGAACCTGGATTTGGGCATCGAGTCGTCCAACGGCAGCTTAGGCCATGGTATTTCGATGGCAGTGGGCGTGGCGCTGGCCGCGAAGAAGCAGCAAAAAAGCCACCGCACCTACGCCTTGCTTGGCGATGGTGAAACCAACGAAGGCTCGGTTTGGGAAGCCGCCATGCTGGCGAGCCATCTGCAGTTGGACAACTTAACCGCCATCATCGATTACAACAAAATGCAAAACGACGGCGCCGGTGCCGATATTTTGCATGTGCCGAATATGGCCGAACGGTTTGCCGCCTTTGGCTGGCAAGTGCACGAAGTAGACGGCCACGATATCGACGCCTTGGTGGCAGCGTTTGACGCGCCGTGCAGCGGTAAACCCAAAGCCATTGTCGCGCACACCATCAAAGGCAAAGGCATTGCGTTTATGGAAAACGACAACAGCTGGCACCACAACCGCTTAACCGCCAGCAGTTATGAACAAGCGTTACAGGCGCTAGCCGCCGCCGAGCACGCCGCTGATGCAGGAGCGCACCATGGAAATTAATGCCAAAAACGTCCGCCAATGGTCGCGCTTAGGCAGTCGCGGTTTCTTTGGCCAAGTGATCTTAGAAATTGCCCCCGAACACGCCAATTTGTTGGTGATGTCGGCCGACTTAGGCAGCTCCAGTGGGCTGGAGCGGTTTCGTAAAACCTACCCTGACCAATTCGTCAACGCCGGCATCGCCGAGCAAAACATGGTCGGTGTGGCCGCCGGTTTAGCCAAAGAAGGCTTTAACGTGTTCGTCACCAGCTTTGCGCCGTTTATTTCGATGCGCGCCGCCGAGCAAGTGCGGATGAACTTGGGTTACATGCATTTAAACGTCAAAGCCGTGTCGATTGGCAGCGGCATCGCGATGGGCTTTTTAGGCAACTCGCATTTTGGCCTGGAAGACATGGCGGTGATGCGCGCCATTCCGGGGCTGACTGTGGTATCCCCCGCCGATTGCGCCGAAGTGCTGAAAGTGGTGGAAGCGGCGGCGCGTTTTGACGGCCCCATGTACATCCGGTTAACGGGCGCGGCCAACACGCCGATTGTCTACGAAGACGATTACCCCTTTGAGTTAGGCAAAGGCCAAGTGCTGCGCGAAGGCGAGCACGTCAGCATAGTAGCCTGCGGCAGCATGGTGTATCACAGCTTACGCGCGGCCGAACTGCTGGCCGAACAAGGCATTCACGCAACAGTGGTGAACATGCACACCATCAAGCCACTGGACAGCGCTTTGCTGGACCAACTGCTGCAACGCGGTGCGCCGCTGGTGACAGTAGAAGAACACACAGTGATTGGTGGTTTGGGCAGCGCTGTGGCGGAGTATCTGGCACCGAAACGCCAGAAAGTGCCGCAACTGGCGATTGGCTTGCCGGACGCTTATATCGACACCGGCGATTACAACTACATGTTGGAACAACAAGGTTTAACCGCCGCGCCGTTGGCCGCCAAAATCGCCGAGTTTATCCGCCGCAGCGACTAACGCGGGCCTTTATGCAGCGTGGTGTGGGCGGTGCTGGTATTGATGCTGGTATTGTGGGCGGGGCTAGGCTTCGCCGCATAGCAACAGCCCCGCGCTGCGAGGACGACAAGCGCTGCTAGCGAGTTCAAGCGCAGCGAGCTCAAGCGCAGC
>DMYW01000046.1:13553-19294 GCA_003482455.1 Rheinheimera sp.
CAGCGAGCTCAAGCGCAGCGAGTTCAAGCGCAGCTAGCGAGTACCAGCAAAACGAATACAAGCGCAGCAAGATACGGCATCGCAGGCGACCGCAAGCAGGCAAAGCCACACGCTTCGCGTTGCCGCCAGTGGCGAATCACCACAGCGGGCCAGAAAAGCAGCACAATAACCGGCACAACAACCAGCACAAAACAACCAGACAGGACACCGCAGCACCCATGAGCCTAAGCAACGCCGACTTGACCGCCTTACAACCCGTGTTGGACGCCACTGCCAGCGCGATCGCCAACGCCAAAACGCTGCGCACCGCTGCGCCTGTGGTGTGGTTGTCGGCGGATTTTCGCAGCGTCCTGGCGGGCACCGGCATCAACTTTCGGCAAGCAGGCGATGTCGCGGCCTGCCTCGTGCACAACGTGCTGGAGCAATGCGGCCCTGAAGGCTCCGTGGTCGTGTCGGCTTTTAACTTCGATTTTCCGCGCAGCCGCTGCTTTGACGTCGCTAGCGCGCCTGTACAAACCGGCGCCTTTGGCCAGCAACTGCTTAGCCAATTTGCGCATTGTCGCACCGCGCATCCGTTTTATTCGTTGTTGGTGTTTGGCAAGGCGCAGCCACAGCTAGTGCAGGTGCCAACCAGCTCGCCGTTGCTGCGCCATTCAACCGGCCCAGGTTCAGTGTTTGAGTGGCTGATTAACGCCAACACCGAGCTCATCACCGTTGGCCATCATTATGTGAAATCGTTAACTGCCGTGCATCACGCCGAACACGTCGCTGGCGTGCCGTTTCGCTACACCAAGCAGTTTCAAGGCGTGGTGCGCCGCGCAGCTGGTCTTGCCGACGTCGCGTTACCAACCTCGACCGAGCCTAGCGGCAGCAACGACGGGCTAGCGCCGCAGCAACAGACGCAGCACTTCATACCACAGACCGCAGCGCAGGAAGCACACCAGCGGCCAGCCGACGAGCCCATCGATTGCGAATTTTATGTGCGTGAATTGGGCGTCTGTGATTTTTCATCCTTGACCGAACGCGGCGACGCCGCCTTTCGCCACGCCAACTTGCTGCAAGTGCTACCCGTCACCGCCACCCGCCGCCCGTTGCTGGTCCACAGCATCAACCACGCCCCAGCACACGCCATGATGGTCGCCGACTTGCAAAGCCCCACCCCAGCCTACACCGACTATTTCGGCCCCACTAAACCCAATGTCGACGTGATCACCGGCGAGCGCGCCGACGCTTTGTACCACGCCGAATTACGAGCGCTAGTGGGGTGACACAGCGATGCGCCAGCGGTTCTGGTCAATCTAGACTGCCAGCGCGGCATTTGTTGATGCGACTAGGGGGAATTTGCTCAGCCAGCAACCAGCACCAGCTATGTACGGTTTGTCAGGTAAATTTGAGTTCTTCGAATATCAGCCAAAAAGGCGCAGATATCTTTAGGGCTTAAACTCTTGGAATTGCAAATGAATGAATTGATTAATTTGCCTTAGATTTTATTACATAGGTCCATTATCGGAATTTTGTGTAATATTCAACAACCATAGAATACCCCTAAACCCCATTAACAATACACTCTGTAATTTTTATCACTCCATTAAAATAAAAACTTAGCGTCAAACCCATCAATCATGCTTGCTGTTATAACTCTCTAATTTATCAAGAAAGCGATGAGACGTTATAAAATAGTATATCAACCAGACAAAATTTAAAAAAAGCCCGCCGTCAATTGCTCTGTTTATGCCACCTAGAACAAAACCAAGTCCAACGCAAGAAACATAATAGAAATTATGTGTAGTTGATGGCCTTCCTAATCCCCTTTACAACAGGATCATATAAAAATATAACAATAGAGATAACGTATGCTATAGCTGCATGAGTAAAAGGAGACTTAAACAGCATCATTGGAGGTACCATTACCGTAAATCCAAAATACATAAATTCTCTGTATTGTATTTTCATTCTCAACATCTCATAGGAAAACTGTTTTTTCTCTTCCAACAGAAATTTGGAGTATAGAATTGCCAAGGCAAGATCACGAGCTTTTTTTAAACACACCTAGCTCAAATTCTATGCGCTGTTGAACCACATCAGGCATGTTGAGTATCAGCTTTCGTGCCAGCGGGATCGATAGCTAAACAGCCTGATTAAAAATAAACACTCACACTTTCACCCCGATATTCTCGCCCAGAATATCTAGGCTACCTACGAAACACCTAAGTCTCCAATGTAATTCAAAGTAATTCCGGTTCACCAAGAATGCAAAGGTTGTTTAACAAGCTCACTCTACAGCGCTTAGTTCAGGTACCGCTGTTTGTCGTGTAGCTGACAGGCGCTTCAGCAAAAACATACTAGTAATTACTTACAATCTCTTTCATTTTCGGATTTATCGAGAAAATCTATAGAATTATCGCTTTTCCACACCATCCACTTCCCTTCGATTCTTGTATGGTCTGGCATAAAATAAACTAAGCGAAACACTGTTGAGTTTTCTTTTAAAGAAATATTGTTAAACAATGAATTAATTTCAAGCAAACTACCCGATACTTCTGTCGGATCTAATTTTTTGTAAGAAAAAGAAAAAGAACCACCTGTATTTCCAATATTAACTTGACTTACATCCTTAAATTCAATGCACAACTCTGATTTTGTAAGACAATCGTTCAACCCCATATTTTCATGAATTTTGACACTGACATTTGAGCCATTTAATAAATATACAAGAGCTTTCCCATCTTTTAAAGGTTCAACTTCCAATGTCAGATTCCCAGCGAAGCTAAGGGACGACACAAAATAAAAAATCGTTATAACGATATATTTAATCATGGACATTCCTGCAAACTCTGTTTTTGTGTAATTGAATAATAATCAGCACAATCTAAAGCCCATTCCTAAATACAAGCAAACCCAGACAAAAATAAAAAATTATTACAAACCAAGCTTTAAACATACGACATCAACTCCATCAAATTTCTCTAAATAAAAATACAGCAAATCATTTGAAAATAATTTGCCGTACGGTTTCAGGTATCTCTATCGCAAGAAAACACCGTGGCTGGTTCTCCACGCTTTATGCGAAGTCGAGTTTGATCGCTGTCAGATAAGCAAGGCTATCAGGAGTAACTCACTTCAATGTCATGGGTCGAAGTGATGAAGTTACCCAAGTCTTCAGTAGTACAGTCTGTCTGTTTAATTTCAAATTGGACTGGTTCTTTTCCTGGAGTTCGAACTTTCATCAACTGGTTATGTTCAGAAACATAAAGACAGGTGATTTTCTTTGCCGTCGATAAATCGACCTTCTTTTGCATCATTAAACCGGTATTAATGATTAACAAGTCCCCTTGTTTATAGGCGAGTGGTCTAATTCGGGTGAGCGTTTTGTATACATAGACTAACAATCCGCAGATCATGGTCACGACAGAGACTAGTACATCAACCAAACCATTGCTATATCCAATATAAGTGTGCAGCACTCTCACTAGACCTAGCGCCAATAAAAGTGAGAACAGAAAAATTCCTGAGTTTTTTAACAGGATGACTGAAGTTTTTTCTCGGTCGAATTTACCGTTTCTATAAATTTTATCGCTCATAAATATCCCTAAATTGACACCAAAGCGCCATGGCTCATTGTTTATTGTGTTTGGCTTCAAGCTGTATTGGAATCTGTCGCTTGATACATTGGCAGACTTGAACGTCCATTGATGTAGCCTCAGACCACGCTACCGCAAAATCCAGCCGCGCTCAACTGCGCGGCTACTGCCGCAGCATTTCTGCCAGTGTTTGCATAACCAAGCATTGCCGCATTTACTTTCAGCCTTTTAGAAATTGCACAAAAAACGTTTACAAACCCATAGATATACTTGCATACTCAAGCATCTATCAATCACCAAGAAACAAATATGCCAGAACTTACCCCCCAACTATCGTTGCTATTGCAAAGCGCTGCGCTATGGTCGCAACTGATCAAACGTGCCGACAGCCAGCTTAGTGTGCATGGCATCAGCTTTACTGAGTTTTCGATTTTGCATTGCCTGTCGCAAGCGCCATTGCAGCAACTTAGCCGGATTGAACTGGCCAACGGTGTTGGCTTAAGTGCATCTGGCGTCACCCGTTTATTGGCGCCGCTAGAGAAAATTCATCTGGTGGAAAAAGCCCAAGTGGCACGCGATGCGCGGGTTAGTTTGGTTAAGCTCAGCACGGTCGGCGCGCAAATTTACCAAGACGCTCGGCAAACCCTCGGCTACTGCGCCGAACAGTTCGCCGCCCCATTAACGCCGCGCCAGCAAGAACAATTAGCGGATTTGTTAGCGCGTTTAGCCTAGGAATAGCCATGACGGATTTAACGCAAGGACCGCTACAACGCCATTTGTGGCGCATGGCAGTACCGATGTTGATCTGAATGTCTGTGCAATCCCTGTATTTTTGTCGATCTTTATTTTGTCTCTAACCTCGGCGCTGCGGCGATTGCGGCAGTCAGCGCCGGAGGCAATTTAATGATGCTCATCATGGCGTTAAAACATCTCCCTTGAAAGCTGTTAGGGAATTTTGACTATTATTTCATTTGAAACTATACAACCTGTCGGATCTGGACACAGCTTTGCGCTGATTTTATACTCGCCGGGAACAAGGCCATAGTATTCTTGAAGTTCATACAAAGTAAACAACCTACTAATGGACTCTGAACTACCAAGCAAAACCTCCCTATCAAAATTACATCTTTCATTAATCATGGCATCAAGCCTGTGAACTTTATCATTACTATCTTTAATTATTAAATCCAACATTCCTATAGTATCTATACAGAAGTTAATTTTTAATTTAATAGGCATCCCAGGTTTATTGACAACTGCTACTTGAGTTATCTGGTTGTCTATTAAGTTCACCCTTAGTTGAACGCCTTCTGCTGCAAATGAAATGGATGAAATGCAAATCAAAAGACACAATATGATTTTACTCATTCTCTATTCCCCATCTTCGGTTTACATTTGAGTGGATAGCTCTTCTGTTGACATGTAGCTCCCAGAGAATGCGCCTACTGCGGACATCCAGCCATTTCATCACAGGCAATTCACCGGGTTGAACGCTTGACGCCGCCCCGGCCTCGTTACTTTGCAATCAATTTCGCGATGCCCGTTATTTCAATCAGTTTTTTCTCTAAGGCGACAAGCTCTGCTTCACGCGGAAATCCTTTGCAACCGTGATAATGCGCAATCGTTTTTTGCTGGTCTGCCGTTTGCATCGTCAACAGCGTCGTCGCATCATCGGTCCAAGATTCACGACAAGGGCTTGGCTCGCCACTGCGACTCGCTGCAACTCGACTGGGAAACTGTTGAAAGTTGCTTTCATCTAACAGGCGTAAAATCTCCTGAAAAAGTTCTGGGTTGGTTGGCAGTCGATAGATGCCGACATACTCGGTGTATTTCTGGCCGTTAAACACGACCACTCCATCAGCAAACACCTGCACATCAAATCTCGGGCAGGTGCCATAACAGCCGGTCAGTTCCATACGAAATACATCCATCGCGGCAGGATTGGCGCACACAGTCGCGGACAAAAAAGACAAGCAAACGATGAATTTTTTCACAGATAAGTCCCTTTCAAATTGGCGCAGGAAACGCGGTGCGCAAGATGGTGGTGTGTCACCACTCAACAATAGCCTAGTATTGGATATCGGGAAATTTACCAACACACAAGGCAAACCCTCGGCGACTGCGCCGAACAGTTTGCTGCCCCATTAACGCCGCGCCAGC
>DMYW01000046.1:19428-24326 GCA_003482455.1 Rheinheimera sp.
GCCCCATTAACGCCGCGCCAGCAAGAACAATTAGCGGATTTGTTGGCGCGGTTGGCTTAAGGGGAGTGGCAATGACATGGAGTGTGCGGGTCTAGTCCCGTGCCCCCAAGCAAACGGCAACTGTGTCGCTGTCATGCTCACCCGATTATCGGCATCCAGCTCGGCGATGGGGGCTAATTGGCTGGGCGGGAAATGTCACTATTGAATTGTGATTTGATGCAGTCTTGAAAACAGCCACTTTAAAAAGTGGCTGGCGCAGCATATAAAACGATATGTCGTAGTGAAAAATATTTTTCTTGTACTTTTTGGGGAAGCCTTGAAACAAACTATGGAATAATATCGACACCTAGACCTACATAAAGAAGATTGTCATATCTTTTTACGTATTCTGCCATTGAGGCATGTTCATTATCTTTAATTCTTTGACAAATTGAAAACATCATAAAATCGCTACGCAAATTTCTATGAATACCAACTACATTTAATTCATTCTGAATGCTTTCATTTTTCTCTACATGATGATGCCAATACCAATCTGCCATGTAAAGATCTATATGCTTTTTCTTGCCAACTTCAAATACGCAGTAATTAAAGTCATTTGAATTAAGCGCTCCATCTATGTACCATGACGGCAATGATTCATACATTTCGGCAATAAAATCATCAAATGAATTCATTTCTTTATTGATTGCCTTCACAGAAAAACGAATTTCTTTCTCTAACACCAGAACTTCTTCTTCAGACTCAAAAACAACACCATCAGAAAGATCGTTGCCTAATTTTAAAGATTCGCTAGCGGCATTAAACGCGGACAAAAAAGACAAGCAAACGATGAATTTTTTCACAGACAAGTCCCTTTCAAATTGGCGCAGGAAGCGCGGTGCGCAAGATGGTGGTGTGTCACCACTCAACAATAGCCTAGTATTGGTTATAGGGAAATTTACCAACACACAAGGCAAACCCTCGGCTACTGCGCCGAACAGTTCGCCGCCCCCTTTAACGCCGCGCCAGCAAGAACAATTAGCGGATTTGTTGGCGCGATTGGCTTAATGCTTGCACCTAGCGCCCCGGCAACACCATTAAATGCGGCGAGGCGTACTGAAAATCGCCGCGGCCTATGCTCTGTTCGCCGCTTGGCGTGGCGGCGAAGACGTCGACTTGGCCTTTGAGGATGCCACGGCGGTTGGATACCAAGTGCGCGCGAAAACGCAGCTGTTCGCCAACGGTGGCGCCGCGTTGCAGCTGCACTTGCAGGTGGGTGACATAACTGCGGTGGGCGCCGTGGTCGATGCTGCAATAGATCAAGCTGACCAAGGTTTGCAACATGCCTTCGGTGATCAACGTGGCTGGCATGGCTTGCACAGATGGCAAGTGGCAGGCGAAAAACCAGTCGTCGGCGCTGAGCTGTTTGCTGCCGTCGGCGTGCCAGTCGGTCAGGGTTTCGCCTTGGCTTACGCACACGCTGTCGAGCATTAAAAATGGCGGCGTGATGTCTAAAAGTTGGCTTAGCGCCTGTTGGTCGAGCTGACGTGCAGACAATGGGGTGGCTTCAGACATCGCTCGCTCCTGTAGCGCTTTGGCAATCGACCAACACGCGGCCGGCGGCGCGGGGGTGCCCTTGTTGTAAGTCGGTGAGTAGCGCTGGCAACTGCGCCAGCGTGACCTTTTGGTAAAACGGCGTTAAGTCGGCCGGTAAATAATGCTGGCGTAGCCGTTGCCACAAGGCGGCGCGCTCGGCCTCGCTGGTGCTTTCGGCATTGATCCCTTGTAGCGTCACGCCACGCAAAATAAACGGCAATACATTTAGTGGCAACGCCGTGTCGGCCACCATGCCGGTGGCTAGCGCTATGCCATGCGGCTGCAGCTGTTTAATTAACGCCGCCAGCAAAGGCCCGCCCGCCACATCAATAACGCCGTCGTAACAGCTAGGGGCTAGGTTTTGCAGGCTGGCTGCGCACAAGGCGTCGCGGTCTTGCCAGTGCTGTACGCCCAGCGCATGTAGTACAGTGGCGGTTTGCGGAAACAGCGGCGCTTGGGTGCGTCGCGGTTCTTGATACGTTGCTGCGGTCTGAGTTTGCGTTGTCTGTACTGGTGTTGTCTGAGCGGGCGCGGTGCACAGAGCGGCTGTGCTAGCTTGCGCAGAACTGGCGGGCTCAGAGCTAGCAGACGGTTGCTGCAACTGCGCCAACGTGGCGCTGCCGACCAGCGCCGTCACTTGCACGCCGAGCTGTCGCAACATCAGCGCCGCCAGCAAGCCCACGCCACCAGTCACGCCTGTGACGGCCACATGCTGGCGTGACCAATCGATGGCGGCTAAGTCCGCAGCGTGCCGCTGCTGATGCTGCACCCAGGCATCCACCGCCAGCGCGGCGGTAAAACCCGCGGTGCCCAGCACCATACAATCGCGCAGCGAAAAGCCGGGCGGTTTGGGTTCCAGCCAGTGGCTAGGCACTTGCACATACTCGGCAAAACCGCCGGGATGCTGCATGCCCATCGCGCGGCAACAGACCAGCACTTCAGTGCCGACTGGGTAACGCGGGTCGCTTGATTGCACCACCACACCAGCCGCATCAATGCCTGGCGTGTGCGGAAATCGCCGCGTCACGGCAGGATTGCCTTGGCACGACATGATGTCTTTAAAATTGATACTGGAATAATGCACCCGCAGCAGCACCTGATCCGCGGCGCACTGGCTTGGCAGCGGCAACTGCTCAAGGCCAATGGTCAGTTGGCCCGCTTGTTTGTGGATGCGCACAGCGCGATACGAAGCAGCGTTCACAAAAAGTCTCTGCTTTGAAAACATCAGGTTACAGTACCGAGTTGCTCTAGGCTTCGCAACTTTTCAGGCGGGATGCTGGGCTGGTTGCAAAAAAAACGACCGCATGTCAGCGGTCGTTTCGGTTAGCCTAGATTGGCCTAGTGTGGCAGACGGGCTGCGGTTAGAAACTCACACTCAAGGTGGCGTTGGCGCTGCGACCGGCCCCTAATAAATAAGCGCCTTCGCTGCCGCCTGTGATATGCGCTTGGTCGGTTAAGTTGTTGATGACAAAACTTAAATCAAGCGATTTCACTAAGCTTTCGCCGCTGACTTCATGGTGATAACCCACATACAAGTCCCACAAGGTGTGCGATGGGATCTCGTCGCGGTTCCATACGTCTTGCGCGCCTTGCCAGGTGTGTTTGGCGGCGCCGAAGTAGCTGCCGACATAGTTGGCGGTAAGGCCAGCGCGGTAACGGTCATTGGCATAAGCAAGGCCTAAGCGGCTCATTTGGGTTGGGCTGCCTGCGACTTCTTCACCGGCTTTGTAATCCAGCACTTTGACGGTCTGACCGGCTGGGTTTTTCGCCACGCCAGCGACGTCATCGCTGTATTGCGCGTTGCTGAGCGTCAAGGCCGCGTTGAGTTTTAACACGTCGGTTAAGCGATACTCGGCAGATGCTTCAAAGCCTTTGGCATCGACACCGCCGATGTTGTCGAAGTTGCCATCGCCCACCGCGTCATAGTTTGGCGTGCCATCTGGGTTGGTTTGGTAGGTCAACATGGCAATGCGGTTTTCAAAGGTGGCTTGGTACACAGTCGCCGAGGCATTGAGGTCTTCGCCGCTGTAACGCAGGCCCAAATCTAAGTTGTCGGCGGTTTCTGGGTCCAATTCAGCCAGCTGTGCGGCGGTTTTGGTTTCCAGCAGTTTGTCCGATTTGGCTTTGAAGTTACGCGAATAACCGGCGAACAGCTCGACGCTGCTCGACAGTGGATACACCACACCAGCGCTTGGCAGCAAGTCTGAGTCGCTGTTGATCTTGTCTTTGCCGCGACCGTTTAACAGATCGTTGCGTTTGACGTCGACCAGATATTGTTGCAGGCCCAGCGTGACCTGCGCCTCGCCTAGTGTCCATTGATCTTGCAGGTAATACTTGACCACGTCGGTGCTGTAGTCGTCGTCAAACTGTACCCAATACGGCGCGCTGTCATATTGGTAAGAAATGGCGGTGTCGATCACTTTGTGCCAATCGCGCGTTTGCTGACGCTGCTGGCTTTCCAGCCACAAGCCGCCGCGCAGTTGATGATCGCCGAGGCTGTAGCGCAGCTCGGACAAGATGCCGCTGCGATCTTTGTCGTAATGGGTGTGGCGGTACGAAGCGACGCGTTTAGCGCCAACCACGTTTGGCGTTAAGATCGGCCGGCCTTGTGCATCCACATAGGTGTAGCGCGTGGTTTTGACATTGCCTTTGGTGACTAAATTGCCGTTAGCGTCCACAGGGTAATGCATGTACGGCGGCAGCCAGTCACCGCGGCCTTGTTGCTGGTGGTAATAAGGCGTCACGGTTAAATCGGCATTGTCCGACAACTGCCATTCGGTTTTGACGTAAAACAAGGTGTTTTCGCGCAGCGTCGACCAGGTTTCGGCGTAGTTTTGGTCGATATCCGGGTTGCCGGTCCAAGTCCAGGTCAAGCCGTCCCAATCTGGCGTGTTGTGAAATTGCGCCAAGCTGACCGGTTGATAGTTGTCTTCTTCGGTATCGTCATACGACAAACGCGCGGTGATCTTGACCTTTTCCAGCTCAGTGACGGTTTTGATTTCGCCATGCAGGCGATCGGCAAAGCCGTTGCTGCCAGTGCCGATCCAGCGGTTGTTAAAGCTGTTGGATAACGTGGCGTAGCCCGTGGTGTTGCCAAACAGTTGGCCTGAGTCAAACCGAATAAAGTCGCGGCGGGCGTTGAAGCTGCCTTGGCTGTGGCTGTATTGGGCTTGTTGCTCGGCCAATGGCGTAGCGCTGACAAAGTTTAAGGTGCCGCCCAAAGCGTCCAGCGATGCCGAGCCGATGTCTGCGGCGCCTTGGCCCACTTCCACTTGCGCTGTGGTTTCGCTGTCTAAATAACGGTTGGCTTTCGAGCCGCC
>DMYW01000023.1 GCA_003482455.1 Rheinheimera sp.
CCAGCGCTGCGTCGAGCAGCGCTGGTTTAAAGAACAGGCGGGCACCCCTACGAGTGTCAGTCCTCAAGGTCAGGCCATATCAACCCCGGTGTGGTCTTTAATGTCAAAATGAACGGAAAAAAGCCATGAATTTGCACGAGTATCAGGGTAAGCAGCTGTTTGCCCAATATGGTTTGCCAGTGTCTAAAGGCATCGCTGCAGCAACAGTTGAAGAAGCTGTTGAAGCGGCAGATAAGATCGGCGGCGAAATGTTTGTTGTTAAAGCTCAGGTTCACGCTGGTGGCCGCGGTAAAGCGGGCGGCGTTAAACTGGTTAAGAGCAAAGACGAAATTCGCGCTTTCGCAGAAAAATGGCTGGGCAAGAACCTGGTGACATACCAGACAGACGAAAAAGGTCAACCAGTTAGCCGTATTCTGGTAGAAACATGCACAGATATCGCGAAAGAGCTGTATTTAGGTGCGGTTGTTGACCGTTCTTCACGTCGTATCGTCTTTATGGCATCGACCGAAGGTGGCGTGGAGATTGAAAAAGTAGCCCACGAAACTCCGGAAAAAATCTTAAAAGCGACTATCGATCCGCTGGTAGGCGCTCAACCGTACCAAGGCCGTGAACTGGCGTTCAAACTGGGTTTGGAAGGCAAACAAGTTAACCAATTCGTTCACATCTTCGTGAACCTGGCAAAACTGTTCCAAGAAAAAGACTTGGCATTGGTTGAAGTTAACCCACTGGTGATCACTCCAGAAGGTAACTTGCACTGCTTGGATGCAAAACTGGTTGTAGATGGTAACGCTATGTACCGCCACCCAGAATTAAAAGCTATGCAAGACCCAACACAAGAAGATCCTCGTGAAGCACACGCTGCGTCTTGGGAATTGAACTACGTTGCGTTAGGTGGTGACATCGGTTGTATGGTTAACGGCGCAGGCTTAGCCATGGGTACCATGGACATCGTGAAATTACACGGTGGCCAACCAGCTAACTTCTTAGACGTTGGTGGCGGCGCGACCAAAGAGCGCGTGGTTGAAGCGTTCAAAATTATCCTGTCTGACTCAGCTGTTAAAGCCGTATTTATCAACATCTTCGGTGGTATCGTGCGTTGCGATATGATCGCAGAAGGTGTGATCGGTGCGGTGAAAGAAGTTGGCGTTAAGGTGCCAGTAGTTGTTCGCCTGCAAGGTAACAACGCTGAACTGGGTGCCAAAGTTCTGCAAGAAAGCGGCCTGAATATCATCGCTGACACTGACTTAACTGGCGCTGCCAAGAAAGTCGTAGCTGCAGCTGCTGGCGTCTAAGGGGTAGGTAATGAGCGTTTTAATCAATAAAGACACCAAAGTAATTTGCCAAGGTTTCACTGGCGCACAAGGTACGTTCCACTCGCAACAAGCGCTGGACTACGGTACTAAAATGGTTGGCGGTGTAACTCCAGGTAAAGGCGGTCAAACGCACTTGGGTTTACCTGTGTTCAACACAGTGAAAGAAGCGGTTGAAGCCACTGGCGCTGAAGCATCTGTGATCTACGTTCCAGCGGCTTTTTGTAAAGATTCAATCTTGGAAGCGGCAAACGGCGGTATCAAACTGATCGTTTGTATCACTGAAGGCATTCCAACCATGGATATGCTGGAAGCGAAAGTCAAATGTGACGAATTAGGCGTACGCCTGATTGGTCCAAACTGCCCAGGTGTGATTACACCAGGTGAATGTAAAATTGGTATCATGCCAGGCCATATCCATTTGCCAGGTAAAGTCGGTATCGTTTCTCGTTCAGGTACTTTGACGTATGAAGCAGTGAAACAAACCACAGATTACGGTTTCGGCCAATCAACGTGCGTTGGTATCGGCGGTGACCCAATCCCTGGTTCAAACTTCATCGATATCCTGAAGCTGTTCCAAGCAGATCCACAAACTGAAGCCATCGTCATGATCGGTGAAATCGGTGGTTCTGCAGAAGAAGAAGCTGCTGCGTTCATTAAAGAACACGTGACAAAACCAGTCGTATCTTACATTGCAGGCGTTACAGCTCCAGCAGGTAAACGTATGGGTCACGCAGGCGCTATCATCTCTGGCGGTAAAGGTACTGCGGATGAGAAATTTGCAGCTCTCGAAGACGCGGGCGTGAAAACAGTCAAGAGCTTGGCTGATATCGGTAAAGCGCTGAAAGAACTGACTGGCTGGTAATACAGACAGTATGAAAAAACCGCCGTAAGGCGGTTTTTTTTTGTTTTAAAATAAATCCCTTCTTTTTCTTGGACTTGTCGAAACATTAATCGCTGTCTAGTGTTTATATGTTGTGGTGCAAACCAAGGAACAGTTATGACCATTCGACATGCCATTCTATTGATTAACTCACTTTTTGTAGTGCTCGTGGTTTTACTCGCAGGTTTTTCGTACAAAAGCTCTCGTGATTTTTCCAACATTCTCGCTTATGTAACAGGCCCTGCGTGGGATAGTGCCGATGGTGCTATGGAAGGAACAATCGGCTTACAACAACAAATTATCGCGATCAATTTGATGCATGACCGGCCTGATGGGCGGCAAAAAGCACAGGAACTGCTGGATGAAGGGAAGGCTATGGCTGACGAGGCATTGGGGCGAATGATCGCTGCGAACCTGATGTCATCAGCAGAAACCAGTGAATTAAAGAAGCAAAAACAAGCATTTGAAGCTGCTCGTGAGCATCTGATGTCGAATTTAAGCTCCGCGGAATCGATCGCTACGTTCGAAGTTGAGACCACCAAGCTACTCGATTATTTAGAAGTCATGGAGGAGAAAGGCGACTCTAAAGTGGAGGAGCAATTTGCGGTGATTGACGAGCTCAATCGCTCTACCGACCGCCTAAATCTAATGTTGAGCATTACCGGTATTCTGCTTGCCGCAGGTGTCAGTTGGTTTTGTCGAAAAGCAATTTTAACGCCGTTAACTCAGCTTACGACTAGCTTAAAAGACTTGGCCAGTGGGCAAGGGGATTTAACCGTTCGATTAAGCACGGACCACAACAACGAATTTGATGCGATAGCGCATTCGTTTAACCTGTTTGTAGAGAAAATTGCACGCCTGATCAGAGAAGTAAAAAGCAGTAATGCCGAAGTAGCGCAAGTCAGTAGCACTATCGGCAATGCAATTGGTACAGCAACCCAAGGTGTTGCCGTGCAACAGGTCGAAACAGAGCGCGTTGTCACAGCGATCAGTCAAATGAGCACAGTACTGCATACCTTGGCTGATCAAGCATCTGGTGCTAGCGAAAACGCACATGTGACAAAAACGGCGATGCAAAATGGTGTGGATTCGGTGCAAGGCGTTGAAAAAGTAATTCAGCGCGTTCACGATCTTGTAGCACAAGCAAATGCACAAATTAATCAAGTGCAGCAAGACAGTGCCGGAATAGTGCAAATGTTGGAAATGATTCGAAATATTGCCGATCAGACGAACTTATTAGCTCTCAATGCGGCGATCGAAGCCGCCAGAGCGGGCGAGTCTGGCCGAGGTTTTGCGGTGGTCGCAGAAGAGGTCCGCAATCTCGCGACGCGAACACAATCATCGACGGGGATGATTGAGCAGGATATTCAGAAGTTGACGACATCACTGCAGCACGCAGTGACCGCCATGCAACAAGTGAACGTAGAAAGCGACATGGTCGCGGAACAAACCGTGCATACGCTAAAAACTCTGGAACAAGTGTCGGAGCAACTTGATGCGATGAACCGGCTGAATGACCAAGTAGCCGATTCGACACAACAACAAGGCCATGCTATTGCAGATTTGAGCGATAGTATGCAAAAGATCCGGCAGCAAGGACAAAAGACCGAACAACATAGCCAACATGCACAAGTATCGATGCAGTCGCTTACTGAACATATCGAACAGCTATCTCAGCAACTCAATCAATTTAGGTGCTAACGCCGCTTTTTGTTGTCTGGTCGCAATCGAGTTGTGACCAGACGCGCGCCGCGCGATGCTCAAGGCATTCTTTGTTGAGGCCTTATCCATGTTCAAAAAAACACTACTCACTAGCCTAATACTCACGGTGTTGGTTGCACCTGCCATTGCCGAGGAGAAAGTCGTCAACCGACAAATTCCAGTCGACCAAGTGGTCATGACCAAACATGATACTGAGATCAATGGTGTGTCTTTTAGTTATACCGCCGAAACTGGTACTCAGCCGGTGTGGGACGACGAAGGGAATCCTGTCGCGACCTTGTTTTATACCTACTACCAACGCAGTGATGTCAAAGACCGTGCTAAACGGCCTTTGCTGATTTCTTTTAATGGCGGCCCTGGTTCTGCGTCAGTTTGGATGCAAATTGCTTATACCGGCCCGCAAGCGATTAACATCGATGCTGAAGGTTATCCGCTGCAGCCATACGGCACCAAAAGCAACCCTTATTCGGTATTGGACACGGCAGATATCGTGTTCGTCAATCCAGTGAACACTGCCTATTCACGCGTGCTGCCAAATAAAGAAGGCAAAATGCCGTCACGTGAAGAGCAAGGCAAAATGTTTTTTGGCGTGAATGAAGATGTGAAATACCTTGCCGAATGGATCGAAAACTTTGTGACGCGCCACGAACGTTGGCCATCGCCGAAGTATTTAATCGGCGAGAGTTATGGTACGACTCGTGTATCAGGTTTAGCACTGGAGCTGCAAGAACGGCAGTGGATGTACTTAAACGGCGTGGTGTTAGTGTCGCCAACCGAATTGGGTATTAAACGGGAAGGACCAGTCGATGTCGCCAACCGCTTGCCGTATTACGCAGCGACCGCTTGGTATCACAAAAAGCTGCCCGCAGAGCTTCAGCAACAGGATTTACCGCAAGTGCTGGCGCAAGCAGAAGAGTTTACCTTGAACGAGTATTTACCGGCATTGGCGCGCGGCGCATTCTTATCGCCTGAACAACGTGCACATATTATTGAAAAAGTGGCCTATTTTTCAGGGCTTAGTCAAACTTCGGTCGCACAAAACAACTTAGATATTCCAACCGATTTCTTTTGGAAAGAGTTGTTGCGTGACAAAGGCTTAACGGTAGGTCGCTTGGATTCGCGGTATGTCGGTATTGACAAAAAAGATGCGGGTGTCAGCCCAGATTACAACGCGGAGCTAACCAGCTGGTTGCATTCGTTTACTCCTGCAATTAACCATTACCTTCGTACTGAGCTGAATTACAAAACTGATGTGAAATACAATATGTTTGGTCCGGTTCACCCATGGAATCGAGACGGCGATCAAACCGGCGAAAACTTACGGCAAGCGATGGCGGAAAACCCGTATTTGCACGTGATGTTCCAAAGCGGTTATTTTGACGGCGCGACCAATTATTTCGATGCGAAATACAGCATGTGGCAGCTGGACCCAAGCGGCAAAATGAAAGAACGCTTGAGCTTTAAAGGCTACCGCAGCGGCCACATGATGTACCTGCGGCACGAGGATTTGAAATCGTCAAACGATGATCTACGCGAATTTATTAAACGTACGTTAGTCAAGCCTGACCAGGCTGCAAAGTACTAAACGTATTGGCTCGAAAACAGTCGGCTGCTGCGGCAGCCGTTGTTTTTTTCGACAAGTCAAAAATCTGCGGTTATCCAGTGACATCCTGGGACTGGTCAGGTCGACTTTGGGTGTTATAATGCGGCCAACCCATGCCTAACCTGCGAGCCTTTAATCCTCAGGTTTTCTGGCATTCATGACAAAAAAAGGATCTGATTTATATGGCGGACATCGAAAATCGCCCCTCCAACTTTATTCGTCAAATCATCGATGCAGACTTAGCATCCGGCAAACACCAAGCGGTGCAAACGCGTTTCCCGCCTGAGCCAAACGGCTATTTGCATATCGGTCATGCCAAATCTATTTGCTTAAACTTCGGCATTGCCGTGGATTACCAAGGCAAATGTAATTTGCGGTTTGACGATACCAACCCTGAAAAAGAAAACATCGACTTCGTCAATTCGATTCAGCGCGATGTGCAGTGGTTAGGTTTCCAATGGGATGGTGCGGTTCGATATTCATCGGATTATTTCGACGCGCTGTACGGTTACGCGGTTGAATTGATCAACAAAGGCTTGGCGTACGTTTGCTTCTTAAACGCGGAACAAATGCGCGAATACCGCGGCTCGTTAACGCAGCCTGGCAAACACAGCCCGTATCGCGACACTAGCCCGGCAGAAAACTTAGCTTTGTTTGAAAAAATGCGCGCTGGTGGCTTTCAAGAAGGCGAATGCTCGCTGCGCGCAAAAATAGACATGGCGTCGCCGTTTATTTGTATGCGTGACCCGGTCATTTACCGCATCAAACATGCGCATCACCATCAAACGGGCGACAAATGGTGCATCTACCCGATGTACGATTTCACCCATTGTATTTCGGACGCGCTGGAAGGCATTACCCATTCGTTGTGTACACTGGAGTTCCAAGACAACCGTCGTTTGTACGACTGGATTTTGGACAACATTACTATCGCTTGCCATCCGCAACAGATTGAATTTTCACGTTTAAACCTTGAATACCAAGTGATGAGTAAGCGTAAGCTGCACACCTTGGTCGAAGGCAAACATGTGTCAGGCTGGGATGATCCGCGGATGCCGACCATTGCTGGTTTGCGTCGTCGTGGCTACACACCAGCATCGCTGCGTGAATTTGCCAAACGGATTGGTATTACTAAGCAAGACAACGTGATCGAGATGTCAGCGCTGGAATCATGTATTCGCGAAGACTTAGATGCCAACGCGCCGCGTGCATTTGCTGTGATTGACCCACTGAAAGTGACCATCAGCAACTATCCAGCCGATTCGGTTGAGTGGCTGAACGTGTCGAATCATCCAAAAGATGAAAGCAAAGGCACACGCCAAGTGCCGTTTGGTAAAACTTTGTGGATTGACCGTGCGGATTTCCGGGAAGAGGCCAACAAGCACTACAAACGGATGGTGACCGGCGGCGAAGTGCGCCTGCGTGGTGCCTATGTTATCCGTGCTGATGAAGTCATCAAAGACGAAGCAGGTAACATAGTCGAATTGATTTGTTCGTACGACCCTGAAACCTTGGGCAAAAATCCAGCCGACGGCCGTAAAGTGCGTGGTGTTATTCATTGGGTCGAAGCAAGCCAAGCCAGAGTCGCCGAGTTTAGAATTTACGATCGCTTGTTTAGCGTGGCGAATCCAGGCGCCGAAGATGACTTCATTCAAGTGATCAATGCGGACTCGCTGGTGGTAAAACATGGTTTTGTCGAACCATCCTTGGCGCAAGCTCCAGTCGAACTGGCATATCAGTTCGAGCGTGAAGGCTACTACTGTGCGGATAACCAAGACTTCAGTGCAGAGCGGTTAGTGTTTAACCGTACAGTTGCGCTGCGCGATACCTTTGTTGACGCCTAATTTGCGTTAAGCAGGGTAGTTCTCGCCTAGGGAATCTTGATGAAAAGCCGGCTCGAGCCGGCTTTTTTACATCCGCTTACCAGCCACAGCTTGCACACAAAGCCAGAGTTGGGCATTGTCAAAGAACCATGCGTTTAGTCAGAGGTTGTCGATCATGGATGTGTTTGTTGCCGTTCTGTTTTTTGCCTTTTCTAGCACCATTACTCCAGGGCCAAATAACCTGATGATGCTCTCGTCGGGCGTGAATTATGGCGTACGCGCCAGTCTGCCTCACTTCTTTGGCATCTGTTTGGGGTTTCCGGCTATGGTACTGGTAGTCGGACTTGGTTTTGATGCGGTGTTTCAGCAATTACCATGGCTGCACCCGTTGATTAAGTGGGCCGGCATCGCCTACTTGCTGTATTTGGCTTATGTGATCGCCACCACAGCGCCGCGTCAGCTGCAAGGGACGGATCGACGGCCGATGACGTTTTTGCAAGCGGCAGCGTTTCAATGGGTCAACGGCAAAGCCTGGATCATGGCATCAGGCGCGATTGCGGCCTTTAGCCAAAGCGCAGCCATGACTGAAAGCGTGTTGGCCATCACGTTCGCATTTTTAGTGGTGGCGTTTCCGTGCGTTGGGTTGTGGTTAACCAGTGGTGCCTATCTGCGCCAGCATCTCGAATCTGAAACAGCGCAGCGCTGGTTTAACCGCAGTATGGGGGCTTTGTTGGTCGCGTCGGTCGTCCCCGTTGTGTGGGAGTTGTTGACGTAAATGCTCTCGGTCCAACATCTTGCCAAACATTACCGCGGCGTTGCTTTGTTTTCACAATTTCAATGGCACATTGAGCGGGGCCGGTATTGGTTGCAAGGCGCCAATGGTAGCGGCAAGTCAACCTTGCTGCGAATTCTTGCCTTGTTAGAGCCTTGTGAGCAGGGGACCTTGTTATGGCAAGGCCAACAGGTCAACGAGGCGTGGGCACGTCAGCATGTGGCGATCAGTGCCGATGCTATTGATTTTCCCGGATTTTTGTCACTGCGGACACTTTGTCATTATTGGCGTAAGCAGTACCCAGATGCATTACTCGAACCGCTACTACAAGGTTTTGCGTTGGAGGCGGTACTTGACCGGGAGTGGCGACATGCCTCTGTCGGTCAGCGCAAGAAGTTGTCATTGGCACTGGCATTGTCGAGACCATGTCCAGTGCTGCTGTTGGATGAGCCGGCCAATGGTCTAGATGTGGCTGCATTAGCTTTTTTGGGCAATGTTTTGCATTCGCACCCCGCGATAGTTCAGATCATGGTCAGTCATCAGGCGCAACCTTGGTTAGACGCAGCAACTGTTGTGCAATTGCGATCAGATGGTGTTCGTCAGTGCCAAAGCTGCGTGGCACTAGCCGAATGATCCAATGGCGGTCTGTAGAACAACCTGAGCAAGCTCCTCAACCAGCGCTAGGTTTGGCAGTGCAATTTGCCAATCGCTGGTTTTGGCAGCTGCAACAGCAGCGGTTTGCGCAGTGGCGATTGTTACTCGGTAGTGCGGTGATTTGGTTGCAAGTCGCGGTGATCCCGCTGCTGTTCTTTGTGCCTCTGCCAATACTGCGCTTGCTGGAACCTGACTATCCAGCAACGGCGGTTTTTCAGTGGATGGTGTTTACGCTGTTGTGCGCGCAAACGCTGCTGCGATCATTACCTTTGACAGCCCCGAGTTTCGCCGGTGGATTGTTGTTGTGGCCTCATCCACATTCGCGGCTTGCGATCCGGCTGACGCATCAGCTGCTGAGCCAGTGGCTGTTTTGGCTCTGGTCCTTGATTGGTTTAGTGATAGCGCTTGGTTTCATGCGTGGCCCATTGGCTTGGACCTGGTTTGTGCAGTGGCTGCTGGTATTGGTGGTGTGTTCGGCATTGTCTGCGCGCTATTGCAGTTTTATTGGCTGTTTCATGGGGCTGCCGTGGCTGGTGCAGCAGGGGACTTGGCTTCTGATCTGCGCCATGCTGCTGGAATGGTTGCTGTGGCAGCTCTCAAGCATCCTTGGGGCTAAGTCGACCTTAACAGCTCGACTGCTGCAGTATGCAAAGCGATCTGTGACCATAGGATTTCTGCTGCGAGTATGGCAAGGCAAAAGTTTGTTATGGCCATTGTTGGTGCTGCTGCTCGGTATGCAACTGGAGCAGCGCAGTGAGTTCTGGTATTGGGCAATGGCAGTGGCTTTTTCTCTGGCTTGTCTGCAATGTTGGCAGGCTTGGCGAAGCTTTATGCAACTCTTTGACTATGCCGCACAGCTGCTCAAGTGGAAAACTCTGTGGTGGCCAGTGTCAAGTGTTTGCTTGGTGTTGCCGTGGGTGTTGTTGACTGGGCACGCTGCGGCGTTTGCTCTATTGCTAGTGTTGCTCGGAACAGCCCTAGTACCGCAGCGGTTTGCGCTGATCATTTTTGGCGTACCGGTTGCTATATTGTCATTTTGGATGTTTGTCTAAGGTGGCCTTGTGGCGTTTGATTGCAGGCTCTTATCGTGAATATTCAAAAAGTTGCGCAGGGCTTACAGGGTAGATCTTTATAAGTGAGGTCGATGCCGCTATCCACTCACATGCATGTATAGAGTTAAGGCAGTTATTTGATGAATGATCAACAAGTGGAGAAGATCCAACTAGAGCACGCCGCCGCGCGCTTGTTTATGCGGTTGTACCAACGACAGTTTCATCAGCAAATGCAGCATATTTGGCACAATCAGCCAGCGAAACCGGATGTTAGTTGCTATTTTGAGGGCGAGCGACTGGATCTGGAAATCGCACATTTGTACGGTAGCGAAGTCGAAGCGATGCAAGTGCTTGGCCGGCAGTTAACCCCAGAGACTCAACAAGCACTGCTGGCATTGCAAGCTATTGCCCCAGCGGATCGACTGTTGACCTCGCTAAATCGGTTGGTGACTCAAAAAGCCAAAAAACGTTATGAAAGTGAGCGCGTGTGGTTGGTGATCCGCAATGCCAATCCGTTGTGGCATGCAGATGATTTTCGGCGTTGCCAGCAGTGGCTAGACCGGCCTATTTCCCACCCATTTCAGCAGATTTGGCTCATTGGCGATTTCCGCGGCGAGTCGGGGTTGTTTCGATTAGACCCACCAGAAAATTTGGCCGATTAGCAGCGATCGAATACATGCTAACATCAGCACAATCAACACATCCGTAGTATCATCGCCATTTTCGTTCAAGCCAAAGTGAAATCATGAGTTATGCAAGTCACTATTTTTTGTACTGTAGTTGATAACTTCGGTGATATTGGCATTTGTTGGCGGTTAGCCAAACAACTGCACCACGAACATCAATGTGATGTGTTGTTGTATGTTGATGATTTGGCATCATTTCAGCGCATTTGCCCAGACGTAGATCCAATCCAACCGGCACAGACCATTGAAGGGGTACGCGTCGGCTTGTGGTCTGAAGATTTTATTGCGCTTGCCAACGATACGCCTCAGCTGCTAATTGAAGCCTTTGCCTGCAAAATACCGCAGCCGTATTTGTTGCAGTGTCAGTTACTAAAGCAAGTGCCGGTGTGGATTAATTTGGAATATCTAACGGCAGAATCTTGGGCGGCAGATTGCCATGGTTTAGCCTCGCCTCAGGCTGGGCTTTCACTGAAGAAATACTTTTATTTCCCTGGGTTTACCGAGCGGTATGGCGGTTTGTTGCGGGAAGCGACTGTGGTGGCACAGGCACATGCGATCCGCCAGGATAGGGCACTGCAGGCAGATTTTTGGCAGCGAGTCGGTATCGCCGATGCGATGCAGTTTTCACGCAAAATATCTGTGTTTGCCTACAGTCAACAAGGGATTAGTTCATGGTTCGACTGGTTAGCTGCACAAACAGCCACAAGTCTACTACTGGTGCCGCAAGGTGTCTTAGCCCAGCAGTTGAGCACAGAGTATCCAGCGCTGGCGCACGGGCGGCTGCAGCTTGGTGCCTTGACGGTGCAGATCATGCCATTTGTGCCGCAACCTGATTATGACCTGTTGCTGGCGTGCTGCGATTTCAATTTTGTCCGTGGTGAGGACAGCATTATTCGCGCGCATTGGGCGGGGCGACCGTTTATTTGGCAAATCTATCGACAAGACGAGCAAGCGCATTTGCAAAAGCTCCATGCCTTTTTAGACCTGATGTTAGAAGATGCGCCACTGCCATTGGTAGATTTGATTCGCCGCGCTCATGATGCATGGGAGCAAGAACAAAACTTCGTCGATGTATGGACCGAGCTGGCAAGCAATCACTCGCAATATGCGGATTATGTGCTAGAGTGGCAGCGAAAATTAACGGCGCATGAAGATCTTGCGTCCAACCTCGTGCGTTTTGCGAAAAACAAGCATATAATACCGCGCACTTTTTCCTAACAAGAAGACCTTCTATTATGATGAAAACTGCTCAAGAAGTTCGCGCTGGCAACGTGATCATGGTCGACAACGAGCCAATGGTTGTTCAGAAAGCTGAATTCAACAAATCAGGCCGTAACGCCGCTGTTGTTAAAATGAAATTAAAAGGCCTGTTGTCTGGCCAAGGTACTGAAACCGTGTACCGCGCTGACGACAAGTTCGAACAAGTGATGCTGGATACTAAAGAAGTAACTTATTCTTACTTCTCTGACCCAATGTACGTGTTCATGGACGCTGAGTACAACCAGTACGAAATCGAAGCGGACAACATGACAGATGCACTGAAATACTTGGTTCCAGAAATGCCATGTTCAGTTGTATTCTACGGCGAGCGCGCTATCTCTGTTGACCTGCCAACCATCGTGGTGCGTGAAGTGACTTACACTGAACCAGCAGCACGTGGCGATACATCAGGTAAAGTGATGAAAATCGCTAAAATCGAAACTGGTTTTGAACTGTCAGTTCCAGCGTTCGTTGAGATCGGCGACAAAATCGAAATCGATACTCGTACTGACGAGTACCGTAGCCGCGCCAAATAATTGGTGCTTGCTGAAAAGAACCGGCCTAGAGCCGGTTTTTTTTTTGGTTAAATGGCTGCCGTTTCAACGGCAAATGGCGAGACGAAAAAGGGGAGCGCTGCCCGTTGTATATCGAGAAGTCTAAGAGGACATCGTGCAAGCTGCCACTTAGTGCTTTGACAGTTAACGCGAAAGTTGCCGTAAGCGCTGCAAGCTGATGTCATCACCAAATTCGGCCAGTTGTGCCAGCAACAAATAAGCCGTACCAAAAGCATCTTCAAATGCTTGATGCGCTTTGATGGCGGGAAGTTGATGTCGCTGCAAACAGGTAGTCAGTTGATACGCATCGTTGGTCAACAAACTGTGACGTCGTACCACTAACTGTTTTTCCAATTCCAATGTGTCGACAAACGGCAATAGGCAGGCTTTGCCGTGATATTCAAGGCAGGCTTTTCGCAGGAACTGCTGCTCGATGGCTGCGTGATGAGCCACGAGTTGCGCGCCTTGGGCGAAGTGTAAGAACTCAGCTAATGCGTCCTCTGGCTTTGTACCGGCAAGTAGCTGTTCATCGGTGATGCCATGCACTAACGCACTGTCGCCTACCGAGGTTGGGCTTTGCCAGATTTGCAATAACGCGTTTGCAGGTCGGATAGTCTGCTGTGAGAGCCTGACAGCTCCAAGACTTATGATGTGGTCACGTTTGGGGTTTAAGCCAGTGGTCTCTATATCAAGCACGACAAAATCGCTATCGCGCGCCGGCACATGGCCACTGGGGATCGCGTCGATAAATTGCTGTAAATCTCGGCTTGCCGCTTGCCGGAAAAAATCGAGCCATCTGCTCATAAATCGCGCCCAAATCGTTGTTTCAACCGTTGTTGATGCTCGCGGATCACTTTAAACACATCTTTCAGCTGATGGCGGTTGAGCACATTGAGTTGTCGTGGATCTTGCCAGTTCGATAGCGGCTCGCCGCGTTGCAGCTGCTGGCGTTGGGTTTGCCAGCGCAGGTCTTGTAGCACTTGCCATGCAGAGGCGAGGTCGTCACTGTCTTTATGCGTCAGTACAGACTGTTGCACCAGCATGTCCAAACGCTCAGACAAACTGACTTGTTCGATGTTGTGCGCGACACAATACACCCGCACCACATCTTGGATAAGTGAGGTCCCCCGTTTTTTCAGTTCTAGGCCTTGTTGCTGTTCACCGGTGTCATCCAAGATAAAGTTGTTTAACAGTCCCAGCGGCGGTGTGCAAGCGACGGCTTGCATCGCCAACAAGCGGATAAACAAATCGCAGCGCGGTCTATGTTGTTTAATGTCCTGCTGCAACGCATTCAGCAGCGCTTGGCTGCCATCAATTAACCGAATATCTAGTAAGATAGTCGCATCCAGCAGCGCTTGCGGCGTGGGGCGATTGAGCATCTGCGAAAACCGTTCTGACCAGGCTTGCAAACTCAAACACAGCTGCGGATTGGTCGCCATCATGTTGCCTGGGCAGCGGGGTTGGCCACAGGCGTCGAGGATTGACACCACCTGTTGTGCCAACTGCTCGAAGTATTGGCTACCTGCGACAGGCAATTCGCGTTCTAAAATCAATGCATTGTCTTGATCCGCTCCCGGTAGCATGTCACCGCGTGCTTGCGAGCCAAAACAGACCCAGCTAAATAAACAGGGGGCAGGGCCCAGCTGTTCAAGCGTCAATGCGATGGCTTTGCGGGTTATGGCATCAAAGACGGACGTCAAACTGACCGACACCTCGAGTGCACTGGCGCCGCCGGCATTCATATGTCGGATTAATTCCTGCAAGCGACCAGCTGTAGCAATTAAGCTGTCGCGGCTGGTTTGCTTTTGAATGTCCCGCACCAGAAACAGCGGATGTTGTTGTTCGGCGCGTAAAAAGTCGGTGCGCGTTACCATGCCATAAAGCACGCCATCTTTTGTCACGGGCAGGTGATGAATGTGTTGGCTAAACATGGTTTGCATCGCCAAAAATGCCGGTGTGTCGTGTGGCATCGCGATGATCGGACTACTCATAATGGCGGATACAGGCTCCTGCACGGACCTGCCGACCAGCACCACGCGACGGCGTAAGTCGCGGTCAGTCAGCATACCGATGGCTTTGGGGCCATCCATCACCACCAGTGCAGAAACTTGAGCATCTGTCATGCGCTGGGCGGCGTGTTGGATAGTATCCGTTGGCTCACAGCAATACACACCGGCATGGCAGATGACTTCGATGGGGCGTAGTAACGGCGCTTCTCGAGCCAGTAGATGCAGTTGTTCGTCGCGCTGGGCGCGGAAATAATCCCACAGCGGGGCAAAGTCGTCACTCTGCAGTGCTGACTGTGGCCAACTGATCACAATACCACTTTGTTTAGCCACGATCGGCCGGTTGGACAAGCCACTGATCGCAGCTCCGAAAAAATCATGCGGCTGCCATGGCAGTGCGACATCAGCCATTGCAAAGACCCCAGAAAATACCAGTCCCAAATAGGGTTGTGGCACTTCGTGGTGGGCAGCAAAAAAGCGCAGTTCGGCCTGTTGATAGAGCAGTTCAATTGCGTTGGCACTGAGCTTGGGGCAAGGCGGGGTGTTTGCTAAAAACTGTTGCAGTTCTTGTTGAATAGGCACTTGTCGCATGTCGCCTCCGAGCGAGAAAACAGGCCCAACTTGGTTGGGCCTGCGGGTTTGGTTGTCGCCGAATAGGCTGGTTGCGGTAGGTCTTCGTGTGTGGGAACACCGATGAACTAGACAACCAACCCTGCGGTATAACCTTAGTGGTGAGTGGCTTCGCCTGCGCCTTTCGGGAAGCGGATTTGCTCAACCAAGTCTTGGACTTCTTGTGGTACTTCTTTGGTGAACTTGCTGACGGTCAGCGCGACGAGCACGTTGATCACTGCACCCACGGTACCGATACCTTCTGGAGAGATGCCAAACAGCCAGTTTTCTGGTTTGTTAGGAGCCAGCGGGGTGATAAAGATACCTTTGAAGTACAGGATGTAACCCACAGTAAAGATCACACCTGCCAACATACCGGCAATCGCGCCTTCTTTATTCATTTTCTTGTTGAAAATGCCCATCACAATCGCTGGGAAGAAGCTGGCAGCGGCAAGACCGAAGGCAAAGGCGACCACTTCTGCGACAAAGCCTGGTGGATTGATCCCCAAGTATCCGGCGACCATAATCGCACCTGCCGCCGCACCACGTGCCCAACGCAATTCCGATTTATCCGAAATGTTTGGCATCAAGTTGCGTTTGAGCAAGTCATGTGAAATCGCGGTGGAGATCACCAACAACAAGCCTGCTGCGGTGGACAATGCAGCCGCGATAGCACCTGCAGCGACCAATGCAATGACCCAGTTTGGCAACTTCGCGATCTCTGGGTTTGCCAGCACCATAATGTCACGGTCAATGGTCATCTCATTGCGCGCATCGCCTGAGTAGAACATTTTACCGTCGCCATTTTTATCTTCGTGCTTGATGAGGCCAGTTTTTTGCCAGTTGCTGATCCACTGTGGTGTTTCGCTCACTAAGGTGCCTTGTTGATCGGGGCCGTTGAT
The DNA here is from genome assembly GCA_003482455.1 of Rheinheimera sp. Classification (GTDB taxonomy): domain Bacteria; phylum Pseudomonadota; class Gammaproteobacteria; order Enterobacterales; family Alteromonadaceae; genus Pararheinheimera. Next base: position 15,837 of record DMYW01000023.1, read on the forward strand.
GGTGTTGATCATGTTGTAGCGGGCAAACGCGCCAATTGATGGGGCAGTTGTGTACAAAATCATGATGAAAATCAATGCCCAACCAGCGCTAGTACGCGCATCACGTACTCGTGGCACAGTGAAGAAACGCACGATCACATGAGGTAAACCCGCAGTACCCACCATCAGCGCGGCGGTGATACAGAACACGTCTGCCATCGACTTGGTGCCATCTGTATATAAGGCAAAGCCTAACTCTTGCGATAAACCGTCAAGTTTGTCCAACAGGTAAGTGTCTGTCCCTTCAATGGTGCTACCAAAACCTAATTGTGGAATTGGGTTGCCGGTGATCATCAGCGAAATAAAGATCGCTGGCACTAAGTAAGCAAAAATCAGTACCACGTATTGGGCGACTTGGGTGTAAGTAATGCCTTTCATGCCGCCTAAGACTGCGTAGAAAAACACCACCGCCATACCAATAATTACGCCGATATCAATCGGTACTTCTAAGAAGCGGCTAAACACCACGCCGACACCGCGCATTTGACCAGCCACATAGGTGAACGAAATCAAAATGGCGCAGACCACCGCCACGGTGCGGGCTGTTTGTGAGTAATAACGGTCGCCGATAAAATCGGGAACGGTGAATTTACCAAATTTGCGTAAGTAGGGTGCTAAACACAGCGCCAGTAACACATAGCCACCGGTCCAGCCCATTAAGTACACAGAGCCGTCATAACCCATAAAAGAAATGAGGCCAGCCATGGATATAAAGGACGCTGCGGACATCCAATCCGCGGCGGTCGCCATACCGTTGGCCATCGGAGAGACGCCACCACCTGCGACATAAAACTCTTTGGTTGAACCCGCACGGGCCCAAATGGCGATAGCGGTGTATAACACGAAGGTTAAACCCACCATCAAATACGTCATCATTTTCAGATCCATCGCGTGCTCCTTATTCTTCGTGCACGTTGTATTTCTGATCGAGCTGATTCATTTTGTAGACGTATACAAAAATCAGCAGCACGAAGGCATAAATCGAGCCTTGCTGGGCAAAAAAGAAGCCGAGCTTAAAGCCGAATAAATGGATTTGGTTTAACACGTCAACAAATAGGATGCCGGCCCCAAAAGACACGGCAAACCAAATTGCTAACAGTTTGAGCATCAAGCTTAAGTTCTCGCGCCAATAGGCATTGGCTTGATCTGAGCTTTGAAACGCCATCGCTGTCTCCTCGTCGTTATTGTCGTTATGTTGTGTTTTATGCACCCTGCGTGCTTACAAAAGCACTTGCTTACACAATAGCCAGTTTGCGCTTCCCGACCAGCCCGACTTTAGTCGAAGTGCCCGTTGTATAAGTGTTTTTTAAAAGCGTACGGATTGACAGCCTGTAGTACTTTTGTCGAGACTGACCCAAGGCAATTCAACAAAAAAGGCTTCAATTGTGACCACTTGGTGGATTTTAATGCTCGCGGTGTTGTACGTCGGCACCTTGTTCGCGTTAGCCAATTGGGCTGAGCGTCGCGGTGGTTTTCGACCAAAGTCGCAGACCCTAATCTATAGTTTGGCGTTAACGGTTTATTGCACCTCGTGGACCTACTATGGTGCTGTTGGCTCAGCGGTCAGTTCTGGCCTTGATTATGTGCCTATCTATCTTGGTCCCATCTTGTTGTATCTCTTTGGTTTTGGACTATTGAAAAAACTGCTGGCCGTGTCGCGTCAGCACAACGTGACGTCTCTGACTGACTTTATCAGTGCGCGTTATGGCAAACGACATGGCATCGCTGCCTTGACTGCGTTTGTTTGCCTGATTGTGGTGGTGCCTTATGTTGCGCTGCAATTAAAGGCAGTGGCTAATGCCTACAGTGTGTTGGTGCCAACTGAGTCCGAACCGCAGCAATGGTATCAAGACACGGCGCTTTGGAGTGCGGTGGCTATGGCGACCTTTGCCATGTTGTTTGGAAGTCGCAAGATTTCGCTGACTGAACACAACCGTGGCGTGTTAACTACTGTTGCCTTTGAATCTGTGATCAAGCTTGTGGCTTTGGTGGCGCTGGCATTTGCCGTGGTGTGGAGTCTGCAAGGCCCACACGAATCTCTATTTGCGCAGTTTTGGCAACACCAACAAACGCTGTCCGGCGGAGCACCGACTGTCAGTTTCTTCACTAAAACCTTGCTGGGAGCAACCGCGATTTTTCTGTTGCCTCGACAGTTTCATGTGACCTTTGTGGAGAACCAGCAGCCGTCACAGCTCAACACGGCGCGATTTTTTTTAGTCGGTTATTTGCTCGCGGTGACCGTGGTGGTTCCTCCTATCGCCATGGCTGGCTTGCAAATTTTTCCATCACAGTTGCATCTCGCAGATAGTTTTGTGTTGCAGATCCCTGTGGCGATGAACTGGGACTTCCTAACGAGCTTGGTATTTATTGGCGGCTTTTCAGCGGCGACTTCGATGATTATTATCGCGACCCTCGCGCTTGGCACCATGATTTCCAATGACGTGGTGATGCCAGCCATTTTGCGGCGCAGTCAAACGCATGGATTTGGTCATGACTACAGCCAGCTAATTTTACGCGTACGACGCTTAATGATTTTGCTGGTGATGGTGTTGTCATATGGCTTTTATAGTTTGTTTGCTAGGCACTATGTGCTGGCGGAAACAGGCTTATTGGCATTTTCCTTGGTGATCCAATTAGCACCGGCAGTGATCGGCGGCTTGTACTGGCGTAAAGGACATGCGTATGGCGTCTATGCAGGGGTCAGTGTCGGTGTGTTGTTGTGGTTCTACTGCTTGATGTTACCGCAGCTGGTGCATGCGCAGGTGGTCAATAATCAGATCCTTACATCAGGACTGTTTGCGCAAGCATGGCTAAAACCGACAGCCTTGTTCGGCAATTCCTTAGATCCGCTGTCTCAAGGTGTGATGTTTTCCTTGTGCGCCAATATGTTGGCCTATATCACTGTGTCTTTGTTGACCAAAGCGCAACTGCAAGATCGCTTGCAAGCAGTGGCTTTTGTGCGGCCGTTGCAGCCATTGCCTGACGATCAACGTTCTTTAGTACGAAACAACGCCAGCAATGCCGATTTAATGACGCTGCTTGAGCGTTTTGTCGGGACCCAACGCGCAGCCGAGTCGCTGGCAGAATACGCGCAGCGCTTTGACCGACCAGCACCGTCGTTGTCGCCACAATTGTCGTTTGTCCGTCACGTCGAACGTGAGCTGGCAGGGGTCATCGGCTCATCGTCTGCATCCGGTATTGTCAAAGCCGTGCTTGATGGTCGCGAATTAGCCTTTGAAGATGTGGTCACTTTGTTTGATGACACGCGCCAAGCTATTCAATTCTCTAGGAAAATTCTTTTTTCTACGTTGGAAAACTTATCGCAAGGCGTCTCGGTCGTGGATCGCGATTTACAGTTAGTGGCGTGGAACAAGCAATATTTGAATATGTTCGACTATCCTGAGGGCCTAATCCGTGTTGGTCGACCGATCGCTGACATAGTGCGGTTCAATGCCGAGCGCGGGTTATGTGGCCCAGGCTCACCGGACGAGCATGTGGCAAAGCGATTGACTCACATGCGAAACGCTACGGCGCACGTGTTTCAGCGTGTGCGACCCGATGGCCGAGTGATCGAGATTTGCGGCAATCCTATTCCGGGTGGTGGCTTCGTCACCAGCTTCACTGATATCACTGACCATGTTATGGCTTTGCAAGAGCTGGCTTCGGCAAAAATTTTTCTTGAACAACGGGTGCAAGAACGGACGGCGCAAATTAGCCAGATCAACGATGAGTTACGAGCCGAGAACGCACTGCGAGCGGCCACTGAGTTGCAATTGTTACAAGCCAAAGCCGAAGCGGAAGCAGCGAACGCGTCAAAGACTCGTTTTCTGGCACTAACCAGCCACGATATCTTGCAGCCGCTTAATGCCGCACGTTTGTTTGCGGCGTCGCTGCACGGTCAAGTTCAAGCTGATGGGCAGCGCATGCTGTCGCAGCTTGAGAACTCGCTGAAAGCTACCGAAGATTTGATGTCGACCTTATTGGACATTGCAAGGTTGGATGAGGGCAAGTTAGATCTGCAGCAAGGACCGGTCGATTTACGTGCTCTGTTGAATCAGTTAAGTGATGAAATGCAATTGTTGGCCAAGCAAAAAGAGCTGCAGTTACGCGTGCACTGCGGGCCATATTGGGTGCTCAGCCACTCGACCTATTTGCGGCGAATTTTGCAAAACCTACTGAGTAACGCCATCAAGTACACCAACACCGGGAAAGTGATTGTCGGGTGCAGGCGGCATGGAAAACACTTGTGGGTTGAAGTGTGGGATAGCGGCCCAGGCTTGCAAGAGGTCGAACTGCCGCTAATTTTCCAAGACTTTTACCGCGTACAACAAACCGCGCGCGGTCAATCAGGTGTCGGTTTAGGGCTTGGTGTGGTGCAGCGGATGGCGCGCGCTTTGGGACATTCACTTGACGTGCGCTCGCAAGTCGGCAAGGGCAGTTGCTTTCGGATCCAACTCGCAGTCACTGAGCCGCCATCGGCACAGCTGATTGAAATCGAAAGTGTGGCCGGTATCAATAGGTTACCTAGCGCGCAGCGGATCTTGTGCGTGGACGATGATGCAACGAATCTAGCGGCATTAAGTACCCTGTTGCAACAATGGCAAGAAGGGGACGTGATGGCGTTGACGGATGTTCAACAAGTGCTGGCGCTGACGCAAGCGCCGGATATTGCCATTATTGACTATCAGTTGAATCAAAACCTTGACGGTTTGCAGTTGTGGCAGCAACTTCGCCAGCGTTTTCCGCATCTGGTCGGTGTGTTAGTTTCGGCGGCTCCTGAGCCGACGTTGCCGCGCCAAGCTACTGAACTTGATATGGTATTCCTCCCAAAACCAATAAAACCTGCCGCCTTGCGTGCAGTGTTGAAATCATTCAAACTTCGACCATTAAAAGAGCCAAGGAATTAACATGCGAGAGCAAATGGAACACCGATTTTTTATCGGTATGTTGGCGTTAGTCACGATTGGTTTCGGGTCATTAATGCAACCTTTTTGGACGGCAATTTTTTGGGCCTGCGCTTTTACTGTCATTTTCTATCCGCTGCAGCAGCTGTTTTTGCGCAAAGTATCGGCACATCGCGGCTACATGGCGCTATTGACCATCCTGACGATGATTTTGATGGTGTTAGTGCCGCTGTTAGTATTAGGCTCATCGCTTGCTCATGACGGGGTTGCGTTCTATGCGCGCGTGCAATCAGGCGAAGTTGACCCAGCCAAATGGGTTGATGCGGTCAAAGGCGCGTTTCCAAATGCCATCAGTGCATTACAAGAACTCGGCATTGATACTGACAATCTAAAAACCAAACTTAGCGAATTAGCAATGGCTGCCAGTAAGGTGCTGGCAACCGAGATGCTATCGGTCGGGCAAAATGCCGCTGGGCTATTTCTCAACATTACGTTGATGTTGTATCTATGTTTTTTCCTGCTAAAAGATGGCCCTCAGCTAGTAGATATCCTGATCCGGGCATTGCCGCTTGGCGATGAACGTGAACGTCATCTGCTGGACAAATTTGCCGAAGTAACACGTGCGACGGTCAAAGGCAATCTGGTGGTTGCCGTGGTGCAAGGCACTTTAGGCGGGCTGATTTTTTGGTTTTTGGCGATCCCCGCACCTTTGTTGTGGGGTGTGTTGATGACACTGTTGAGTCTGTTACCTGCAGTAGGCGCAGCACTGGTTTGGTTGCCTGTATCACTGTATCTGTATGCGACTGGTCAGGTGGTGCAGGCCACGATTCTTGCCGTGTACGGCGCTGTAGTGATTGGCCTCGCTGACAATATCTTACGACCTATTTTGGTTGGACGAGATACCAAACTGCCTGATTACCTAGTGCTATTTTCGACGTTAGGGGGCATCAGCGTATTTGGCATGCATGGGTTTGTGTTAGGTCCACTGGTCGCCGCGTTGTTCTTAGCCTTTTGGCAGATCTTCACCACTGAATTCTATGAGCATGGCCAACAGCCAGTCGAACCAACTGCTGGATCCATCACAGACTCTACCGCTGGGTCCACGCCGTCAGTGAGCGACTAGGTGTTGCGTAAAACGCTGCTCTGCCACAACGTAATGCCGATCGGTAGGCAGTTGTGGCAAGGTTAGCTGCAATGCACTGAGTCGGTCGAATGGTGTTGGATGGGTCGACAACAAGAGTTGCAAGCTACCGCTGTGGTTGTCTATCGCATCTAATCGTTGCATCACAGCGGCCAATGCGTATGGGTCATATCCAGCTCGAGCGGTCAATCGTACCGCCAGTGCATCGGCCTGCAGTTCATCATCACGGCTTAACCCTTTGGTATAAAGCGAGTGGCCGATCCCGAATACGCTCTGTGCAATTCGTTGGTTTTGCAGGGCCTGTCTAGACGTGGCTTCACCTGTTGCTGCTTTATATTCAGCAGCGACGCTGCCGATGGTTTGTAAAATTTCTAGCTTGTTTTGCCGCTCCATTTCAACCAGTTGATGACGCTGGTCGATGTGAATGATTTCATGAGAAAGCACAGCGGCAAGTTCTGCTTCGGATTGCAGCAGCGAGAGGAGGCCTGATGTGACAAACACATAGCCACCAGGCACCGCAAATGCGTTGATATCTGGAGTATCAAGCACGGCAAACGTCCAGGGGAGATCTGGTCGATTCGAATAGTTGGCGAGGTAGCGGCCAACCTGATTGATATAGTGCTGCCACTCGGAACTTTCATGCAGTTTGCTTGCACCGAGCAACATGGCTGCTAGTTGATCCCCCAACAATAATTCCTCGGCCTGATTGGTCGTGGCTGACTTGGCTATATTTGTTGACAGATCAGCGATTTTCCCGACGTTAATGCCATTCACCGACATGCCGCAACTGGTCAGGTTTAACACGCACGCTGCAAGTAGGTTATGACAAAGCAGGCGGCGGATCATGGTTTATGCTCCAACTTAATATCAGGGTTAGCCTGCAGTGCGACCGATTGGCCGAAGTTGCCGAGGTCGCTGGCAGAAAGCTCGAATTTTTGCATTGTCACTAAGGCGGCAAAATCGCCTGTTGAAGACTCGATGTCGCCGCGATTAAGGCCTCTGACACCTGTGGTGCTGGTCACTTGTTGCGATGACTTAAATACACTGTTGCTGCGTGGCAGGTTTAAAGGTGTGACTGCGGTTTTTGTTGGTTGGGTGAAGCGCACAAAAAACAGCGGTAACCAGCCCTGCAGCTTGGTTTCGTCAGAGGTCTGCACTTGATACCAGCCTCCCTGTCGAGCGTTAATAGTGATGGACTGCTGCGCTTGCAGGGACGTGATGTTGTCTGCTTGCATCATAGGTTGTTGTTTTAGTGGGGTTGTTTGTGTCACCTGGGCGCTTGTCGTGGTGGCGTGACTCTGCACAACAACACCACACAGCATGACTATGATGCCGGAACAAATTGCTCGCCAGACCAAGTGCTTAGAACGTGCTTGTGTTGCCATGGCATTCCCCTATTTGGATTAATTGAATAGCTTGACTCCGACCTTTGACGTGCACTTCACCGACCGGCTGACTTGGCCACTGTTGCCGGCAGGCGGCTAGCGTTTGTGATGAACAGACAATACGACCGTAGTCTTTGCTGACGCCTTCTAAGCGACTTGCTACATTCACGGTATCGCCAATGGCTGTATATTCTTGGCGTTGCGCAGTTCCCAACAAGCCAACCACTGCATCCCCTGTGTGAATGCCTATGCCAATCTCTAACGATTGTAATTCAGCGGGCAAGGTTTGCCGAAAATCGAGCAAATTTTGCTCCAGTGCCAGCGCCGCCGCTATGGCTAAATCGGCTTGATTTGCTTGTGTCACTGGTGCGCCCCAAAACACCATAATGGCGTCGCCGATAAATTTATCGAGTGTCGCTTGGTGCTCGAACAAGGTATGCACTTGCAGAGCCAAATAGCGATTCAGTAGCTGCATGACTTGTTCTGGGTTGAGCGTTTCACTAATCCCAGTAAAGCCGCGAATGTCAGTAAACAACACGGTGATTTGGCATTTTTTGGTTGCGACCACCGTATCATCGTGTACCAACTCTTTAATGACCCGCGTATCGACAAACCGACTGAATAACTGATGAGTATGTTGCCTGACTCTGTGCTCAGCCAATGCAGCAAAGGTATTGAGTAACGCATAAGTCAGCAGCATCAATCCAAGCACCACACCGTAAATTAGCAACCAATGCATCGACAACAGAGCAAATCCGAGTAGTGCTGTGGCCCCCAGCATCAAGACCAGCGTCCAACTGCTTTGTTGCAAAAACTGTTTTGAATCAGAACTGTTTGATAATTGGTGATACCAAAGCGCGATGGCGAGCAGCCAAATCGGCAACATCGAATATCGAGGCAGAGCTTGTAGGTACTGTTGTTGCAACAGATTATCTATCGCCGTCGCCAGTAATGTCATACCTGGGTGCTGCGGCGCGATAGGCGTATGTTTTAAGTCTGCCAACGCGGTCGCACTACTGCCGATCACTAAAATCTTATTGGCAAATAACTCTGCATATTCAGGTTTAGGTTGCAGTGCCATGGCCAATAGGTTCGAAAAAGCGATCCGTGGATAAGGGAATAGCTGCTGACTTGGGTAATTCAGGTAGATGGCGTCCACCTGCGGCAGCGAGGCGCCGCCGCCAATAGAAGCGACTTGAGCTGGCAGCGATTTTAACCGGCTGGATCCTAACGTTTGATACAAGGGATAGCGTCTAAAAACGCCGTCAGTATCAGCGGATGCATTGATAGTTCCCAGCTGTTCGCCCACTAACTGCCAACCAAGCGGTAATACCAGCGACAGTGATTGCGGCGTTGGCATTGTCATAAAGAGTGTAGCGGGAAGCTCGGTCGTGCTGACGCTGTCCAGAGGATCGCTGCTGATCGACAGTGGCAGGAACACCTTGTTAAAACCTTGCAAAGATTCAAGATAATACGCGTCGTCGTTGGGGTGGGTTAGATCCTTGCCTGTTAGCATCACATCAAAAACGATAGCTTTTGGCTGCCACTGCGCCATGGCTTGTAGCACATAACCATAGGCGCTGCGGGGCCATGGCCAGCGGCCTAACTGGCCTTCCAGTGCTTGAATGGAACCGTCATCAATATCGACGAGAACAATGGGGGACGGAGAGTTTTCCATGCTGGCAGAAAGACGTAACCACTGATCGATGCTCAAGTAATCGAGGCGCAGCCAATAGCTGGTGTTCCAGTACGTCAGCAGTGCAAAAGTTGCAACAAAGTACCACGTCAAAGTCCGGTGACGCTGGCGACGAAGAATCTGCTGAGTTCCCGTGACTTTCAATTGCAAAAGGTCAGCTTCCAGATTAAAACCTATGAAGGCGCTGAATGAATTTTAGCCAAAGCTAAGGTCCTTGCATGGAAACTCCGCAACATCTCGAACAATTAGAACACTTTGTTGAAATAGGGTTAGCCTTGGCTCGGCAGAAAGACCAAGCGGCATTGCTTGAGCAAATCCTGCAAAGCGCACAACAAATCAGTGCCGCAGATGGCGGAACTATCTACAAAATGACTGATCAAGGCTGTTTGCAATTCGCGACCTTGATTAACAAGTCACTTGGATTGCACCAAGGCGGCACATCGTCGGTCCAACCTGCCTTTCCAGATATTCCTTTGTTACTTGATGGACAACCCAACCATGGCGCTGTGGTAGCCATCGCTGCATTTCGCAAAGAACCATTGGTGATTGACGACGTCTACCAAAGCCCGTTAGTGAATCAACAACGTGCCCGTGATTTTGATGAAAAGACTAGCTACCGCACACAATCGATGCTGACAGTCCCGTTGTTGGATCATCAACAAGAAGTGACCGGAGTTTTGCAATTGGTCAACTGCATGGGAAGCGATGGCCAAGTGCAGCCGTTTTCGGCGCAGATCCAGCGGCGGGTGATAGCGTTGTCGTCGCTGGCGGCCATGGTGATGACCAATCGGCAACTAGTACACGATTTAGAAGAGTTATTTGGAGCATTAACTCGCTTATTAGCAACCGCCATTGACGAAAAATCGCCATACACTGGCGGTCATTGTAAGCGAGTTCCTGCCATTACTATGCTGCTGGCAAAAGCCTGTAGTGATGTCACGGATGGCCCGCTAGCGGATTTTGTCATGTCAGATGCCGACGTGCATGAATTGTCCGTTGCCGCCTGGTTACATGACTGCGGCAAGATCGCAACGCCAGAATATGTGATGGACAAAGCCACCAAGTTACACGGCTTACACGATAGCATTGCGCTGATCGAAGCCCGCTTTGAAATTGCCAAGCGTGACATCATGTACGACACGACCATTGACAGCCACAGTCGTGACGAGCTGCTTGAGCAGTTGCGACTCGACCTCAAGTTCCTCCAACACGCAAATATTGGCGGCGAATACATGTCGTGGGAGCTGCAAAAACGTGTCCGAGATATTGCATCTACTTATCAAATTGAAGTAGCAGGAGTGCGGCAATCTGTACTGTCGCCCCAAGAAGTGAGCAATCTGTGTATCGAACGGGGCACCTTGAATCAAGAGGAACGCCGGATCATCAATCGCCACATTGACGTAACTATCGACATGTTGGAGTCATTGCCATTTCCGAAACATCTGAGAAATGTGCCCGAATATGCTGGCGGTCATCATGAAAAAATGGATGGAACAGGGTATCCACGCGGACTAAAACGTGAGCAAATGTCGGTGCAAGCGCGGATCATGGCGATCGCTGATATTTTCGAAGCGCTGACCGCTGCAGACAGGCCTTACAAAAAAGCAAAAACCTTATCTGAGTCACTCAGAATCATGAGTGTTATGGCCAGAGACCATCATATCGATAAGGATTTATTTCAGGTATTTGTCGAACAAAATGTCTATCGTCAGTTTGCTTATCAATTTTTGATGGCAGAACAAATCGACGACGTTGACCATGCGGATGTGCTCAAACCTTGCTTTGGACCATAGCGTGCCGTTGAGTAGTTTACGAACGATGCAGGTCTCGTTCCGCCGGCGGCTCTAATTGTAAACGTTGGGCTTGAATGACCACTTGCGTGCGATTAGTCACACCAAGCTTACGGAAAATGGCCGTCATATGGGCTTTGACGGTCGCTTCTGAGATATTCAAGTCATAAGCGATTTGCTTGTTTAACCAGCCTTCAGTCAGGTAATACAGCACTTTGTACTGCTGTGCAGTCAGCTGCGCTACTTTCGCGGCAAGGTCTAAGTCTTCATGTTGCTGCTGACTTTCATGCAACAAATGCCGATATTTTTCAGGCAGCCATAATTCTCCATCCATTACAGCATTGAGGGCTTTGCCGATCTCAACCGGGTGGGCGGATTTAGGAACAAAGGCCGATGCGCCAAAGTTCATCACGCGTTTAATCACATCTGCGTCATCACTGGCCGAGATCACCACAATAGGTAATGTAGGAAATGATTTTCTAAGTTGGATTAAGCCCAAAAAACCGCAGTTACCGGGCATGTGCAAGTCCAGCAATAACAGATCGGTGTCTGGATGCTGCTCAAGCGCCTGCACGGTTGAATCAAAACTATCAGTTTCAATGGTGGCTTTGGTGACAAAGGTATTGCTAATTGCATTGACGAGCGCATTGCGAAACAACGGGTGGTCGTCAGCGATAATTAGTTTGGCCATGACACGCTCCAGATCCGAGTATTGACATAGGCAGAGTAGCGCTTGAGCGCCACTCTGTCTAGAAAATAAGACCATAAGCTATTGATTAGATTATGGTCTTTGGCGCAGTTATTTATTCACGCGATGGTTGATCAGATGCTCAACCACAGATGGGTCGGCCAGAGTTGAAATATCACCTAAAGAGTCAAACTCATTGGCGGCAATTTTGCGTAAGATCCGACGCATGATTTTGCCTGAACGAGTCTTCGGTAAGCCCGGCGCCCATTGGATGATATCTGGAGTGGCAATCGGTGATATTTCTTTCCGCACCCAATCCCGCACTGCTTTAGTCAGATCATCTGATGGTTCCACGCCAACACGAGGCGCGATAAAGACATAGATGCCTTGGCCTTTTAGGTCATGTGGATAACCCACCACGGCAGCTTCGGCGATTGCTTCATGCGCCACCAAACAACTTTCAATCTCGGCTGTGCCTAAACGGTGGCCTGAGACGTTTAACACGTCGTCGACGCGTCCTGTCAGCCAGTAGTAGCCGTCTTCATCACGTTTTGCGCCGTCACCGGTGAAATACATGCCACGATAGGTGGAGAAGTAAGTCTGTTCAAAGCGATCATGATCACCAAACACAGTGCGCATTTGGCCTGGCCAGCTATCAAGCAACACTAGGTTACCTTCACAGGCGCCGTCTAACAAATTGCCTTCGTTGTCCACGATTGCCGGTTTGACACCAAAGAATGGTCGGGTAGCAGAGCCTGGTTTTAATGCTGTTGCGCCAGGCAGTGGAGTGATCAGCGCGCCGCCGGTTTCGGTTTGCCACCAAGTATCAACGATCGGGCAGTTATTTTTACCGACTTGCTCGTGATACCAATGCCAAGCTTCTGGATTGATCGGTTCACCCACAGAGCCAAGAACCTGCAGGGACGACAAATCACAACCTTCAACAGGGGCTGTACCATGTGCCATCAAAGCGCGAATGGCCGTAGGGGCTGTATACAGAATATTGACTTTGTATTTATCAACGACTTGCGCAATACGTTTAACGCTAGGATAGGTTGGAACACCTTCAAACATCACGCTGGTCGCGCCGTTGGCAAGTGGGCCATACACAATATAAGTGTGACCAGTCACCCAACCGACGTCTGCTGCGCACCAATAGACGTCACCTTCGTGATAATCAAATACGTAGTGATGAGTCATGGCTGCCCAAACCATGTATCCGCCTGTGGTATGCAGAACACCTTTGGGTTTACCAGTTGAACCTGAGGTATAAAGGATAAACAGGGGATCTTCAGCGTTCATCACTTCAGGTTCACAGGTTTTCGCTTGGCGTGCCAACAATTCGTGGTACCACAGGTCGCGTCCTGCATGCTCATCAATCGGTTGACCGACATGTTTGACGACAATAACGTGCTGAACTGGATTTTCTTTGCCTAAATGGGCGATCGCTTGGTCGGTATTGTCTTTTAATGCAGTCAAGCGCGAGCCGCGCGCCGCTTGATCTGCAGTGATCACTAGTTTGGAATTACAGTCGACAATACGGCTGCCTAATGCATCCGGGGAAAATCCAGCAAACACTACCGAATGAATAGCACCAATTCGTGCACAGGCCAGCAGAGCAACCGCAGCTTGTGGGATCATCGGCAAATAGATAGTGACGCGATCGCCTTTACCAACGCCAAGTTCGCGCATGCCATTGGCAAGTTGACAAACTTCTTCATACAACTCTTGATAAGTAACAGCTTTTTGCACGCCAGGCTCATCGCCTTCCCAATAATAAGCCACTTGGTTGGCCTTGGCAGGTAAGTGGCGGTCCAAGCAGTTGTAACTCGCATTAAGGGTGCCGTCGCTAAACCAATTTACATGGACGTCACCTAGCGCAAACGAGGTGTCTTTTACCTTACTAAATGGAGTGAACCAATCGATTCGTTTGCCATGTTCAGCCCAAAATGACTCTGGGTTTTCTACAGATTCTTGATACATGGCTTGGTATTGCGCATCGGTAACCCAAGTGCGCGCTTTGGCGCGTTCACTCACTGGGTAAACATTCGCGTGTGTCATTTTCTTTCCCCGTCGGCGGTTATCTAGTTATGCAATGAGTTTCTACTCTACTCGCTGAATGGCTTCAAGTTAGACATTAGTCTAGATACGGCAAATCTTAGACCAAGGTCGCATTGAGAGAGTTTTTCTGCTGTACCAGTCTGAAAGGGCAAAAAACACACAGCTGCCACAGAAGCAGCATCCAACCATATGACGGAGATAGACGATGCAACAAAATAAACAACTAGGGCGTTTACCGGTTACTTGGACGCTGTTAGCAATGGCGGTTGCAACTAGCAGCAACCTATATGCAGCAGTTAAATTAAATGACACAACTGAATTAACCTACGGCGGCTACCTTAAATTAGATGCCATTATGAGCGACACCTCTGATGGCCAAATTGCTACTGGCATTGGTCGTGATTTTTACGTTCCGTCGCTGACTCCGATTGGTGGTGAAGGGGAAAGTGCGACGTGGGATTTACATGCTCGCCAATCCCGATTCTTCTTTGGTACTGAAACACAACTTGAAAATGGTAAGAAGATCACCGGTAAACTCGAATTTGACATGATGAGCACAACCATCGGTGACCAGCGCATTAGCAACGGCTATGCCCCCGAAATCCGCCATGCATTTGTCAGTTATGACGGTTGGCTGTTTGGACAAACCTGGACCACCTTTATGGATGTCAATGCGTTGCCAGACACTCTAGATTTTATCGGGACTACAGATGGCACCGTGTTTGCGCGGCAGGCTCAGGTTCGGTACACCACTGGTAATTGGCAGTTTGCAGTAGAAAACCCAGAAACCACGGTGACTCCGACAAACGGAGGAACTCGAATTGTTACAGACGATAATACAGTGCCTGATTTTGTTGCCCGCTATAACCTAACCCAATCTTGGGGAACCATGTCGTTTTCGGTATTGGCCCGTCAATTAGCCTATGAAACCGCAACGATCAAAGATTCAACTAATGGCATAGGGCTCTCGATAGCAGGTAAGTTTAATTTATCACCGACGGACGATATTCGGTTCTCATTGACGACGGGGAAGGGATTAGGGCGTTACGTTGGTCTTAACACAGCCAATGACGCAGCTTTAACTGCGGCTACAACACTTGAAGCGATCCAATCTACCGGATACACATTGGCGTATCGACATGCATGGTCGGCAACATCACGCAGTAGTATTTTCTATAGCGCGAACAACATTGATAATCCGACGGAGCACACGGGCACGGCACAAACCAAATCTACCGCAAGTATCAGTGCCAACTATATATATCAGTGGGCAAAGCCATTGAGTGTTGGTGTTGAATTCCGCCATGCAACTCGTGAACTCGAATCTGGGGCGGATGGTGACTTAAACCGCTTACAGTTTTCTGTGAAGTATGACTTCTGATGCAGCCCCATTGAGGTAGTGCGCTACTCTTTGTGTTGTCATGAAGAGCATCTGGCGAATTCGTAATAGATTCCGCCAGATGCTCTAAGTGGTGTAGCGAGGCGTATTGTTGGGCCTACGGCTTCCAAATCTTGCGCTTGTTTGTTTGAATATCAGACGATCCGTTGCTTTTCCAATCGAACGAACGCAAAACCACAACTTTTCTCAACTCTTCGCTTGCGCCTTTTTCAAATCACCCTATAATGCGCGCCATACCG
>DMYW01000063.1:0-55113 GCA_003482455.1 Rheinheimera sp.
GCTTGCGTGAAACAGAGTCCACCGGAAATTTGTGACCCATGAGCAACGATATTTTTGCTGAGATCGCGGAAGTCAAAGACGCGGTCGCCCAAGTACTGGCGTATGCCAAACAGTTAGGTGCCAGCAGCGCCGAAGCCTCGATGAATCGCACCCGCGGTTTATCGGTAGAAACCCGCCACGGTGAAGTAGAAACCGTGGAGTTCAACCAAGACGGTGGTTTAGGCATCAGTATTTATGTCGGGCAACGTAAAGGCTCGGCCTCGACAGCCGATTTAAGCCCGGCAGCGCTAAAACGCACCGTTGAAGCGGCGGTCGATATTGCCCGCTACACCTCGGAAGACCCATGCGCCGGTGTGGCGGATGCCGCTTGGCTGGAGTTTTCACCACCTGATTTAGATTTATTCCACCCAGCCAGCGTCAGCACCGAACAAGCGATTGCGATCTGTGCCGAGATGGAGCAAGCCGCTTTTGACGTCGATACGCGCATTACCAACTCCGACGGTGCGTCGTTTTCCAGTCACCAAGGCCTTAAAGTCTACGGCAACAGCCATGGCCAATTGGTCGGCTACCCAAGCAGCCGCCATAGCATCAGCTGCTCGGTGATTGGCGAAGACGGCGATGACATGCAGCGGGATTACAGTTACAGCATTGCACGGCGTATCGACGATTTGCGCGCGGCGCGGGACATCGGCATCGAAGCCGCGCAAGAGACAGTGCAGCGCTTAAACAGCCGCAAAGTCGCTACGCAAAAAGTGCCGGTGCTGTTTCGTGCCGACGTCGCGTCCAGCTTATTTAGCCATTTAGTGTCAGCGATCAGCGGTGGCAGTATTTACCGTAAATCGAGCTTTTTGCTCGATGCGCTTGGCACGCAAGTATTGTCGAGTCATATCAATATCATCGAACGGCCGCATTTGCTGCAAGGCTTAGCGTCCAGCCCATTTGATGGCGAAGGCGTGCGCACCCGTGAACAAGCCATTATCAGTGATGGCGTGCTGAACAGCTGGCTGACTACGTCGTATTCGGCGCGCAAGCTGGGTATGGCCAGTACCGGCCACGCCGGTGGCATCCATAACTGGATGGTGTCGCACAGCGAGTTGGATTTTGCCGCCATGCTAAAAGAGCTTGGCACCGGCTTGTTGGTGACCGAACTGATGGGGCAAGGCGTCAATGGCGTGACCGGCGATTATTCGCGTGGTGCCGCCGGTTTCTGGGTTGAAAACGGCCAGATCCAATTCCCTGTGTCGGAAGTGACCATCGCCGGCAACTTGAAAGAGATGTTTAAACAAATTGCAGTTGTTGGCGCCGACGTCGACCGCCGCGGTGGCGTGTTAACCGGCTCTGTGCTGATTGAACAAATGCAGTTGGCAGGCCATTGATGCAAGGTTTAACCGACCTGCGACTATTGCTGCAAAGCATGGAACCCAGCCTAGATACTGAGCTGTATCGCTTTTGCAGCGCGGCACATTTTCATGCCGATTGGGCCGAACAGGCGTTTGCCTGTGTCAAAGAAGCACAAGGCTGGACCTATGTGCTGGCCGAGCGTTATTTGCCCGAATCCACCGATGCCGCCGATGTTAGGCACAACCTGCAAGTGTCCAACAAACCGTATCGGCGGATCACGCTGCAAGTGCACAGTAGCCTTGAAGCGGTTGGTTTAACGGCGGCTGTGTCCACTGTGCTGGCGACGCATCAGATCAGCTGCAATATGCTGGCAGGCTTTTACCATGATCACCTGTTTGTACCACAAGAGCATGCCGAGTTAGCGTTGCAACTGCTGGTGCAGTTAAGTGCCGATATGCGCAGTGACGGGTTTTTCGGCTAGACGCAGTAACGTCCGCTTGCCTGCTGCGTGAAAGCGCTGCCGCCTGTTTCGTAAAAACGCCGAGTCGACACTCGGCGTTTTTGTTCATTTGTCACCCATCAACCAGCGTTACTCTGGATGCACCCGTACCGGTTTGACGATCACGGTTTTTACCGGCGGTTTTTTCACCACCACCACTTTCGTCGCGTGACGATGTGGGGCCGGCGCCACCACGCAAGCGGTACATAACAACGCGACACCGGTACTGATACACCATTGCTTGAACAGTTTCATACAAAGCTCCTTGTTGCCCAGCAAAATCTTAATGAGTCTTGTGTCAACATGGGGCTATTGATCAGTAAAGGTTTGGTAAATCAAGCGGCCAGGAGTTTCCACCTAGCCGCTTGGGTTGCTGCTTACGCCCGTCGTTCTAAGCGGAAACTCGCCATGCGTTGTTGCAGCGCATCGGACAGTTGTCGCAACGAGCCAGCATGATGCTCACCGACGCTCGCACCTTGCGCTGTGTCATTGGCGACTTGCCGGAAGCTTTCGACATGGCCGGCAACTGTATGCACCACATGGCTTTGCTGGCCTGCTGCTGTGGCAATTTGACTGGCCATTTGGTTAATTTCGCGGATTGCTTGGTCGATGCTATGCAGCGCCTGCGCAGCAGAGTCGGCATTGGCCACTGTGCCACTGGCCAGTTCACGGCTTTGATTCATCAGCTGCACCGCACTTGCTGCTGTGCTCTGTAAGCCATTGATCATCGATTGAATTTCACCGGTGCTTTGCGCCGTGCGCTGCGACAGCACCCGCACTTCGTCGGCGACGACAGCAAAGCCGCGGCCTTGCTCGCCGGCGCGTGCCGCTTCAATGGCCGCATTCAGCGCCAGCAAATTGGTTTGTTGCGCTATGCTGCGGATCACTTCCAGCACTTCGTTAATTCGCTCGGCATCGGTGCGCAGCTGTGCCATCACCACGTTGGCATCATGGATCCCTTTGGATAAGTCCTCGATTTGCCGTGCGGCGGCTTGCACCACCTGTTGACCTTGTTGCGCGCGCTCATCCGCTTCATGGGTGACGTTTTGCGCGAGCACTGCGCTGTGCGAAATCCCTTCGATGGTTTGCGACATTTCAGTCACGGCTGCCGCCACCATTTCCACTTCTTGGAATTGTTGATTAGCCCGCTCATGCGTTTTTTCAGCTAACCCACGAATACTTTGCACGACCGACGTCACTTGCCCCGCCGTGGCGGTACTTTGCTGCACCAGCTGCTGAATTTGCGTAACGAAGTGATTGAATTCATTGGCTAATTGCCCTAATTCATCTTTGCGCGTTAAGCGTAGACGTTGCGTTAAATCGCCTTCACCGCGGGCGATATCGCGCATGGCGCCAACGATCAATTGCAACGGCCGCAGCAACCGCGACGAGGTAAAAAACACTGCCAGCGCCATTAATACCGCCGAACACAACACAATCAGCCAAGCAGCCCGATTGGTGCGGGTGATCGGTTCTTCAATTAGCGCTTTGGGCACCATAAAACCCAGTGACCAGCGCATTTGCGGCTCAGTCAGCGCCACTTCGTTAAAAATCACTTCATAGGTTTCGCCCTGATACGTGACATCAACGCTGCCTGCGGCTTGTTGCAACATCTGTTGCTGCAGCTGGGCAAAACCTTGTTGACCTTGTTCATCGATTTTGGCAAGCGCAAAACCTTCACCAATTTTGGTTTCATCAACCCCAGGGAAAAAAATCACATTGCCTGAGTCTGAGATCAAAAACGCTTGGCCTTGGCCTTGGTATTTGATTTTACTCAGAATGTCTTTGCCGATGCTGCTGATGCGGATATCAATGCCACCGATCCCTAACAAAGATTGGTCTGGCTTGCGGATCAAATAATGCACTGTGGCTATGACGCTTTTGTCGTACAGATCAATATCCGGCGGCGTCACGCGGTTGACGCCCTTTTCCACGGCAGTCTTGTACCAAGGCCGGTTGTAGGCGTAATAACTGTCATCTTGGTCCATCCGGCCGTTTTCTAAAAAGTATTCGCCGGTGCTCTGCGTGGCAAAAAATACACTTTTCACCAGCGGCAGATCGGTCGTCAGAGTTTTGAAATGCTTGATGATGTCTTGGTAAGCCGCGTCTTGTGACACGTCTGCCCGCCGCGTCTGATAATTGTCGAAAAAGCGCCGAAACTGCGGGCCAGTGAACACGGTTTGCGGGATCATGTACATCGATTGGATAAACGAGGCGATTTTTTGCGATTCTGCCGACATTTCTAAGCGCAGCGCGTCATCGACTTGTTGTTGAGTTTGTTGGGTCACTTGGTTGACAGCAACCACGGCAAAAATAGTCAAAATGGTCAGCACCGCCGTTGTCGTGATCAACACCAAACGACCGACGATCGAACGAAGTAAAAACTGCATAATGAAGTCTCCACGAAGGGGGTTGGAGTGTTTGATTGCAAGGCAATCCAAAAAGCCAAGTCGATGAGACAACCACGGTTGAGGTGGCATCTGGCAAGCTTAGCTTATCTTGCCAGATACCGAAGGTAAGAACAGTGAAATTTTATATATTTTACTTATTTTTCAAGCAATTAGAGCAGCCTAATTGAGCTACAACTAATCAAGCCCTTCACTAAAAAGCGCTAATAAATCACCCGCGTCACCCTGCCAAGGCTGGCCTTGGCTGCCGGCAAATAGCTGGTCGGCCAAGGTGCGTTTGTATTGCTGCAACTGCTGTACTTTTTCTTCTACCGTGCTGCGGGCAATCAGCTTGTACACAAACACCGCTTTGTCCTGGCCAATGCGATGCGCGCGATCAGTTGCTTGGTTTTCAGCTGCAGGGTTCCACCATGGGTCGTAGTGAATGACGGTATCCGCAGCGGTTAAATTCAGCCCAGTGCCACCGGCTTTTAAACTAATTAAAAACACCGGTACATCGCCTTGCTGGAAGGCATCAATTTGTTGCTGCCGGTTTTTGGTTTGGCCGGTCAACTTGCTGTAACTGATGCCCATGTGTTGCAGATCTTGTTCAATCAAGGCCAGCATGCTGGAGAATTGACTAAACAGCAGCACACGACGGCCTTCTTCGATCATCTCCGGCAAAGTGTCGCGCAGCCATTGCAACTTGGCGTTGTGGCGCACCGACTGCGCTTGTTCAATCGGCACCAACCGCGCATCGCAACAGGCTTGGCGCAGCTTCAAAAGCGCATCTAAAAACTCGATCTGACTGGCGGCGACGCCTTTGCGCAAGAACAATTCCCGCACTTTGGTTTCCATCACCAAACGAATGCTTTCGTACAAGTTGCGCTGATCAGCTTCCATGTCCAGCAGCTGGACAATTTCGGTTTTCTCCGGCAGTTCCGTCGCCACCTGTTGTTTGGTGCGGCGCAGCATAAAGGGCGCAATACGTTGACGCAGTGCATGCGAGCGCTCGGCATCGCCTTGTTTTTCAATGGGTTTGCGAAACACTTGTTGGAAATGCGCTTCGGTCCCCAATAACCCCGGCAACACAAAATCAAACAAGGATTTCAGTTCGCCTAAATGGTTTTCCAGCGGTGTGCCAGACAGCGCCAAGCGGAAATCAGCTTTGAGTAATCGCACCGACTGCGCCGCTTGACTGCCGGAGTTTTTGATGTGCTGCGCTTCATCTAAGACCACGCAGCTAAACTGCTGGCGTTGATACAAGGCGATGTCGCGGACGATCAACGGGTAGCTGGTCACAATGAGATCGTAGTCGGTGAGCTGTTCAAACAAATGCTGACGTTTGTTGCCATACAGCTGCAGCACCCGTAAATCCGGCGTAAAGCGCGCCGCTTCAGCTTGCCAGTTACCCAGCAAACTGGTCGGGCACACGATCAGCACAGGTTTGGTTAAACGGCCAGCTTCGCGTTCATGTTGAATGTACGCCAGCGTCTGCAAGGTTTTACCAAGCCCCATATCGTCAGCTAGCACACCGCCGAGCTGAAAAGCGCGTAAAAACGCTAACCAGTTCAGCCCTTGCTGCTGATAGGGCCGCAGCGTGGCATGTAAACCTTTTGGCGGCTCTACCGGATGGATGCCATCAAATTGCTGCAACTGCCGCGACAAATTGGCCACTCGCCCAGCATTGAGATAACGAATTTCCGCCGCGCCAGGCGCTGGCAAAATGGCGGCCTTGTAGTCGGGCAGCTCAAGCTCTAATGGCGGTTTAGCCAGATTCAGCAGCTCGACAATGGTGTCGATCAGCGGCTGGATTAAGCTAAACGGCAACGCCAATTTGCCTTGCGGCAAACTGAGCCAAATTTGCTGGTCGCGACTGGGCAAACCGTATTGGCGCAGCCATTGGCTAATCAGCGGCAGCAGCGGCACTTGCTGGCCGTCGACATCGACTTCAATCGCCACGCCAAAACCTTGCGCTTTGTCCGAGACTTTTAAATACGGTTTTTCGGTCAGAATTTGCTGATTAAAGTCACCGGCTTGTTCGACGCGCCACCCGTCGCGACGCAGCTCAGGCAAGGCTTCCAGCAGCGGTTGCCACAACAGTGGGTCGTCTGGGCCACTGCCGGTGTCAAACAGGTGCACTGCACCGGCTTGCACCAAGCCTAAATTGACTAAGCGCTCTAGCGCCCGCGTCTCTAACGCTCGTTGCCGACGAATAAACACTTTGCCGTCGGCCGTGTCGACTTCACTTTGATGGCTGGTTAAATCCAGCGGCAGCCGATGGCCGTCGTAATCAAACCACAAGGCTGCTTGTTGTTGGCGCAGCTGCAACACAGGCTTCGGCTCGGCTTCGACTCGCGCTAATCCCACGCCTTTTGGAATGGGCAACTGCACATGCGCAAACAATTGCTGCAACCGCGTCATGCTTTGCTGGGCCACATGCAGCGGCACCGGCGGCATGCGCGCTAATAACCGCAGCTCGCGGCCGGATAACTCGCAGTCCAGCTCGCCTAGTTGATAATGCGTGGTGTCGAGGTACATCGGCGGGTCGGTGTAAACCACTTCCAGCTCTGCATCGTCACTGTCGAGCTGCCAAATCAACTGATAACCGGCTTTGCTGGCCAGCCATTCCAAGCGCAGTTGCCGCTTGGGGCCATAACTCAGCGGGTGGCGCTGCTCTCCAAAATAACAGCGGCCGGTTGCCATGATTTGCGCCAGTAACGCAAAACCCCAGGCGTCTTCCAGCAGGGCTTGGTCTTTGACATTGTTGGCCCGAAATTGATTGATCAGCCGATAATCGGCTTCTTCAATCCAATAGGGCATTAGATAACCGGAAAACTCCTGCGCGCTGATGGCTGTGCCTTTGCTGTAACCACCTTTTTTGCTTTCTTTGACCCGTCGTGGGTACAGCTGCAAACCAACTTGGCCATAACTGAGCAGGTACAACACGGTTTCTTTCAGTTTTTGCGCTTCTTGGTCGGCGCCGGTGGCGCGCTCGGCGTCGGCAAACCATTGCGTCAATTGACGCAGCGGTAATTGCTGCAGATCTTGTTGTTGCGCTTCCCACGCTTGTTTCAGTTTGAGGATCACCGCCAACACATGCTTGCAGCGATGACCGACCGGGCAATTGCAAGAGTCCGTCAGCTGCCAATCGCCATCCTGTTGTTTGAACGATAAAAATTGCCGATACGGCGACAAGGCTTCGCCCCACACTTGAGCACTGACCGACGTCAAATCGTCGCTGTATTCCAGTTTGATCACTTTGCCCGATTGCCAGTAGGCACGTGCGCGCTGATAAGTGGCCGGGTCAAACCACAGTGACAATTGGATTGATGAGATCGGGAACGTTGAATCGGCCATTGGTTCTCAAACGGGCACAAAAAACGCCCATTTTACCATTCATTCGTCATCTGCCAAAGCGGAGCAGTCGGAAGATCTGGGTTACATCAGCACTTTTCGACCAAATGCACCTGTCACTCGACCAAAACCTAGCGTGGCCACCCGCCAATACGCAGCAAAAAACCGGCAAATCTTTTATGCTCGTGCGGTAGATAACAAGACTCCACAGGAACTCATATGCGTTTGTCCCGATTAGCGCTTTGCGCCATGCTAGCGAGCAGCCTGTCTGCTCATGCTGCAGAACAAATCAAATACAACATCTTTGTCGATAACGGTGTCAAAGCCGGCGAACAAGTGGTCGATATTGCCGACAACGGCGAGATCAAAGTCCGCTACATCTTTAAAGACAATGGCCGCGGCCCAGAGCTGAATGAAACACTCAAACTCAACGCCGATGGCACGCTGGCCACATATGAAGGCAAAGGCAGCACGACATTTGGTTCGGCGATCAACGAAACGTTCAGCCGCCAAGGCGACACAGTCCAGTGGAGCACAGGCAGTAAAATCGAGTCCGCAAAAGTGCAAGGTCCGGCGCTGTATATGCCAGTGGACGGCTCGCCTGAGCTAAGCTCGGTGGCCATTGGCGCTATCGCCAAAAACGGCGGTACGTCAATTCCGCTGCTGCCAAGCGGCACCTTAACACAACAAGAAGTAACTACCTTATTGGTCGACAAAGACGGCGAAAAACAACAAGTGCGCTTATTGGTGCAAACAGGTATTGGATTAGAGCCCAGTTTTGTGTGGGCTACGCAAGGCAAAAATCCACGCTTGTTTGCGGCGATCGCCCCTGGGTATGCCACCTTGATTGAAGATGGCTGGCAAAAGAATGCTCAAGCGATGCAAGCATTACAACAAAAAGCCGAAACGGATCTGCTGGCCAAACTGGCGGCGCAGCCCAAACAACTCAAAGGCTTGACTGTGGTTCGCAACACCCGTGTTTTTGACAGCGTTACGCTCAAATTAAGCGCGCCATCCGATATTTACCTGCTACGTGGCAAAATCACTGCCATTGTGCCGACCGGTAGTTTAAACGCGCCGGTGGAACACGACATCGACGCAGCGGGTCGCATCGCGCTACCCGGTTTGTTTGATATGCATGGCCACATCGGGCGCTGGGAGGGCCCTTTGCACCTCGCCGCTGGCGTGACCAGCTTGCGCGATATGGGCAACGACAATGCGACTATGCAACAAATGATCGATGAATCCGCCGCCAACCAACTGCTGATCCCAACGGTATTTCCGACAGGTTTCCTCGAAGGGGAAAGCGCTTATTCAGCGCGTAACGGCTTTGTCGTCAAAGATTTAAAAGGTGCCAAACAAGCCATCGATTGGTACGCCGCGCATGGCTATCACCAGCTGAAAATCTATAACTCATTCCCGAAAGAAGTGCTGAAAGACACAGTGGCATATGCCCACAGTCGCGGCATGCGCGTCAGTGGCCACGTACCGGCGTTTTTGAAAGCGGACGACGTGATTGCTGCCGGATTTGACGAAATTCAACACATCAACCAAATGCTGCTGAACTTCTTAGTCACCCCAGAAACTGACACTCGGACGTTGGAGCGTTTTTATCTGCCGGCGAAAAAAGTCGCTGAGTTAGACCTGCAGTCCAAACCGGTGCAAGACTACATCAAGTCATTGAAAAAACATGGTTTATCGGTGGACCCAACGCTGGCGACCTTTGATTTCTTGAAAAAAGTGGACGGCACAGTCGGTGATCCGTGGACGGCGATTGTTAGCCACTTACCACCGGATATTCAGCGCGGCATGGCACGCGCCGAACTGGATATTCCAGACGCTCAAACCGCTGCTGTGTATAAAAAGTCCTATGAAAAAATGGTGCAGTTTGTTGGCATGATGTACAAAGCAGGCATTCCGGTGGTAGCAGGTACGGACGAATTGGCCGGTTTTACGCTGCAAGGCGAATTAGAACTGCTGGTCAAAGCTGGGCTTACGCCGGCACAAGCGCTGCAAGTGGCGACACTCAACGGCGCAAAATACAGCAATGCTGCACAAACCAAAGGCCAGCTGACCGTCGGGCGTGACGCCGACATCCTGTTGGTGGATGGCGACCCGACGAAAAACATCGCCGATATTCGCAACTTGGCTTTGGTGATCACCCAAAACAAAGCGATAGTGCCAGCGGAACTATACAAAGCGATGGGCATTCAACCTTTTGTCACCCAAGTACCGGTTATTCGCGATGTTGCAGCGCCAGCGGGTCAAGCCGGTGGCAGCATCAAACACGGCCATCGCCATCTGCACTAAAGGTGCTGGGAATGCTGGCAATTGCCGGCATACCCTAAGCTGAATTGCACGCATAAAAAAACCAGACCCTCAGGTCTGGTTTTTCTTTTTATTCCAACGCCTTAATGAGTTTTCATCGGCGTCGGAACTGCTACTTTTTTTCGTCAGCGGCAGGAGCGGCGTCAGGGCCTACGATGCCCAACAATTCAACTTCAAATACCAGCACGCTGTTCGCTGGGATTGGGCCTACGTCACGTTCGCCGTAGGCTAAGTCTGAAGGAACAGTGAATTTGAACTTAGAACCAACTGGCATTAATTGCACGCCTTCAGTCCAGCCTTTGATCACTTGGTTCAGTGGGAATTCTACTGGCTCGCCGCCGTTTTTCTCGGTAGAGTCAAACTCAGTACCGTCGATGAAAGTACCTTTGTACTTCACGCGAACTTTGTCTTCAGCTTTTGGCTTAGGACCTGTGCCTTCAGTGATCACTTCGTATTGCAGGCCTGATTCAGTTTTCTTCACGCCGGCTTTTTTCTCGTTTTCAGCTAAATAAGCAATACCTTTGCCTTTGGCTTCTTCAGCTTTTTTGGCTTGTGCTTCTACTTGTTTCGCGCGGTAAGTTTCATCCAGCTTTTTCAGGATTTCTTGAACTTCTTCGTCTTTTAATGCGGCTTTGTCAGCTGATGCATCTTGAACACCACGCAGGATCAGAGCTGTGTCTAAAGCGATGTCTAATTTTTTGTTTTCTTCAACCGCATTTTTGATGTACTTGCCAGCTGATACACCCAGCGCATACGATTGTTTAGCAGCATCTGTGTCCAGTTTTGGTGCAGCTGGTTCAGCCGCTTCTTTGTTACAGGCAGACAGGGTTAACAGGGCTGCCGCTACCAGCGACAGCTTGGTCGATAAGCGCATTTGATTCTCCGATAAGTGCAGACATGGCTGCAAAAGTATGTTGTTATAGCTATAAAGGACTAACCTTTAACCGGGGTTTATACTACAGATTTGTGCAGATGACGTTAACACATCCAGTGAAATATCTGTGTATTTTTCTGTGCATTTGGCTTGTTAGCTGCACAGAAGTTCAAAAAAAGCCAGAAATTAGCCAGTCAGTTACCGCTGAAGGGACTGTAACGGCTGCGCTTAGTGACACCTCTGCTCTAGCTGCATTTTCGAGTACCACCTCGGGCATCGTGGTGCAAGACGTGACGAAAGGCGCGCCGTTGTTCCGCTTATCCCACCAAGATCCAGTAACCAATTTGGTTACACTGTTGAATTTCTCCAGCGATGGGCAATTTTTGGTCAGTGCGGACTTGCGGCATGTAGGCCTGTGGCAACTAAGCGACGGCAAGAATCTCGGTTTTTGGTCAATGCAAGAAGGCATCACAGTGCGCGATATCGCAGTATCGGCACAAGGCAAGCACATCGTCATTGCGCAAAATGATGGCAAAATTCAACACATCACACTAAAAACTGGCCGCCGCCTAGAGTTTTTAGGTCATACCCGTGACGTCAATGCGGTCGATCACAACGTCAATTCTGTGGCGATTTCACCAAACGGTCGTTACGTGCTGTCGGGTGGTAATGACTACAAGAGCTATTTGTGGGACAGCGAAACGGGCCAAGTGTTGCATAGTTTCACGCACCCCTCACGCGTGATCAAAGTCGCTTTGGATAACCAAGGGCGTTTTTTGTTTTCCGCCGACAGTCGCAAACAAGCTGAGATCTATGATGTGCGTACCGGCAACAAAATCTCCCAGTTACAGATCGAGCGCAGCATGTCGTTTAGTGCCGCCCGTTTTAGCGACGATGGCAAATGGTTAATCACCGGCTCCCCCGCACAACAAGTGGTGATTTGGGATGTTGCCACCGGCAAACGTGTCCACGAATGGTTAGTGACCCCGAATCCAAATAGCCGCCCCGCCAATGCTTTGGTGTATGATGTGGCTTTTAGCACCCAAGGCCAACCTGTGACGGTGAGTTCTGTGGGTCTAGTGGAACTGTGGAAACCCTGACATGTCGAAAGACCAAGCACTTGATTTAGCGGATCAGTTGGTGGAATTGGAAAGCCGAATCGCTTTCCAAGATGACACCATAGCAGCGTTAAATGCGGAAATTCTCGAGCATCAAAAACGTATCGAACGCCTACAACGGCAAGTGTTGATGCTGGCCGAAAAGCTCACCCAAAACCATGACAGCGGCATTTTACGCACGGATGAAGAGCCGCCACCGCCGCACTATTGATGTACCTCAGTTTTTTCTAACTTAATCAAGCGCCTATTTGGCGCTTGATGGTTTTATGGTCTAGCCTCAAAAAACATCAGTAAGAACACGAGGATAGATTATGCCCTACCAAAAAGGCTGGATAATTCGACGTGCGTCATTACCGCTGCTGTTATTAGCGGTTGCACCTTTAACAGCACAAGCAGAAATTAAACTTAATGGTTTTGCATCCATTCGTGGTGTACAAGCCAACTCAGACGGGGGTTTAGAACCGTTTCCGGGGTACACAGAAGGTGAATTTGATTTTAAATCCGAGTCATTGTTTGCCATTCAAGCCCAAGCCGACTTAGCAGAAAATTTAACAGCGACCGTGCAGCTGTACGCCGATGGTCAAAAAGATTTTGATTTAGAAGCGCGGTGGGCTTATTTGAGTTATCAAATTAACGACCAACATCGCCTGTCTGCAGGCCGCTTTGCCAACCCAATTTTCCACCAATCCGAATACGAAAAAGTCGGTTACGCGCACAATTTCGCCCGGCTGCCGAAAGCCGTCTACATCGGCTTTGACTTCTCGACAGTGGAAGGCATGGCGCTGGATAGTCAATACAACTTCGGCGATTACAACCTGCAAACCAAATTGCTTTACGGCGCATGGGACGGCGAGACTTTTAGTGCCGTGACCAATTCGTGGGTGAATTTTGGTTTAAAAGACATCATGGCGTTGAACGTTTCGCTGAACAAAGACTGGTGGACCTTATTCGGCGGTGCTTTTACTGCCGAAATCGATGGCGCCACCATTGATTCTGGCACTGTGTTTCCGCTGGCGGCAAACGGTATCAATCTAGCGCTCGCTAATGGTGCCACCGCAGCCCAAGTCAATGATTTAAAAAGCCGAATCGGCTGGGATCAAAAAGACGGCATCTATTGGTTTAGCGGCTTTGCCGTTGATTACAACAATTGGCTGGTCGATTACGAATATGCCTACTGGGAAACCAAAGAGTCGTCAGATGCACCCAATACCTCTTGGTATGCTGCGGTTGGTTACCGCTTCGGTAATTATGTGGTGACGGTACACCATGAAGATTATGCCCAAGACACAGATTTTGGTTATCTCGATGGTGTGACGCATCCAGTATTGCTAGCCACTGGTAAAGGTATCCAAACCGCATTCGCGTCCCGTGAATTTGACGCCAACGGCATTACACTGCGCTACGACTTCCATCCGAGTGCGGCCCTCAAAATTGATTATTTAACCGGTTCAGATACCCGCGCGGCGGTGGGCGACTATCAAATGATGTCCATCGGTGTCGATTTGGTGTTTTAAGGAGCAACCACAATGAAAAAACTGTTACTTATCGCAGGTTTAGTGCTGAGTCCACTGGTTCAAGCCGAAGTCGCTGTGATTGTTCACCCCTCCAATGCAGCAACGTTAGACGCCGATGCTGTGAGCAAGCTGTATTTAGGCCGGGAAAAATCCTTTCCTGATGGCTCAGCAGCCGTGCCTTTAGCACTTGCGGATGGCGCGCCAGCGGCTGCGGAGTTTAACGACAAAGTGCTGAAAAAATCTGCCAGCCAGCTCAAAGCCTATTGGTCCAAGTTGCTGTTTACTGGCAAAGGCACTCCACCCAAAGAAATCGCTACCGATGCCGAAATGGTGAAGCTTATTTCCAGCAACCCGAACATGATTGGGTTTGTGGATGCCAAATCGGTCGATAGCAGCGTCAAAGTGCTGTTAAAGCTGTAACAGGCAACGCTGTTGAAATGCAAAAACCCGCTACGGCGGGTTTTTTATTGCAGGGTTAGCTGGTTCGGCCGCGCAGGCTAAAGCGTGTGGCGACAATAACCGCGCTGTTATTCCGGCTTAAATACGCCGATCACGGTTTCATGCTCACGCGCGGCTTTTTCAATTTGCGTTTCCGGCTGGCTCATTTGATGACCGCATTGAATGCATTCAACTTTCTCAACGTTGTTTTCCATGTACAGCATCAAGGTATCCATACTTTTGCACGACGGACAGGTGGCGCCTGCGATAAAACGTTTTTTGCTGCGGGTACTGTTCATACGATTTAACTCCTCGCTAAGGCGTGTTTTACTTGGTTTGCGCCGACTTTCCGATTACAGTAGCAGCCCAATTTTGGTTGTCGAAAAGCTGCGTTATGATCCAACTTCAATCCATCGAACTGCGCCGTGGCGCCTTATTGTTATTCCAACAAGCCGATCTTACCGTATTTCCGGGGCAAAAGGTCGGCATTGTCGGTGCCAATGGCTGCGGTAAGTCATCCTTGTTTGCCATGTTGCAAGGCAAGCTGGCGCCCGATGCCGGTAACGTCAGCATCCCATCCAGTTGGACTATCGCCACCGTGGCGCAAGAAACGCCAGCCGTAGAACTCAGCGCGATGGATTATGTGCTGCAAGGCGATGAGCAGCTGTATCCGCTGTTGTTAAAAGTGCGCGAATCGCACGTCGACACCGACTTAGTCGCGGTGCACCATCAAATTGAAGCGCTGGATGGTTATCGCGCCGAAGCCAAAGCAGGTACGCTGCTGGACGGTCTTGGGTTCACTGGCGACATGCAACAACGCATGGTGAAAGACTTCTCCGGTGGTTGGCGGATGCGCTTGAACTTAGCGCGCGCCTTGATGAAACGCGCGGAATTATTGCTACTCGACGAGCCGACCAACCACTTAGATTTAGATGCGGTGCTGTGGCTGGAGAAATACCTCGCCAACTATGCAGGCACCTTGTTGCTGATTTCGCACGACCGCGATTTCCTCGACGCCATTTGCGACAACACAGTGCATATCGAACGCGAAAAACTGACCCTGTATCGCGGCAACTACAGCCAGTTTGAGCGCCAACGCGCCGAACAAATGGTGCAACAACAAGCCATGTTTGAAAAACAACAACGGCAAGTGGCGCATTTGCAGTCCTTTATCGACCGGTTCCGCGCCAAAGCCACCAAAGCCAAACAAGCGCAAAGCCGCATCAAAGCGCTGGAGCGCATGACCATGCTGGCACCGGCGCATGTCGACTCGCCGTTTGAATTCGAATTTTTAGACCCACGCGCGCTGCCCAACCCGCTACTGAAAATGGAAAACGTGCGTGGCGGTTATGGTGACACCACCATTTTGCAGTCGATTAATTTCCAGCTGTTACCAGGGTCACGCATTGGCCTCCTTGGCCGTAACGGCGCCGGTAAATCGACGCTGATCAAGCTGCTGTCGGGTAGCCTCGCGCCGCAAGCTGGTGATTTATGGTTTGCCGCGGGCGTGGCGATTGGTTATTTCGCCCAGCACCAACTGGAAACATTGCGCCCGCAAGACTCGCCGCTGCAGCACATGGTGCGTTTAGCACCTCAAGCTACTGAACAAAGCTTGCGCGACTTTTTGGGCGGTTTTGGCTTTCATGGTGATAAAGCATTAAGCCCATGCGCGCCGTTTTCGGGTGGTGAAAAAGCCCGTTTGGTGCTGGCGCTGATTGTTTATCAACGGCCGAATTTGTTATTGCTGGACGAACCGACCAACCACTTAGACCTCGACATGCGCGAAGCCATCGTCATGGCGCTGCAAGGGTTTGAAGGCGCTATCGTAGTGGTGTCGCACGACCGGCACTTGCTGGCCAGCACCACCGACGAGTTTTATCTGGTGGCCAACGGCAAAGTGGCGCCGTTTGACGGCGATCTGGCGGATTATTATCAGTGGTTGCAAGCCGATGCGCGCGCCACGCAAAAAGCCCAAGAAAAAACCGAAGCCACCGCTACCCCAGTGGTGCAACAACGCAAAGATCAAAAACGCCTGGAAGCGGACCTGCGCAATTTATTGCGGCCGTTAAAGCAAAAAATCGAAAAACTCGAGCAACAACAAGCCAAACTGACCAGCCGCGTGGCCGAGATTGAACAGGCGCTCGGTGATTCAGCCATTTACGATGCCAGTCGCAAGGCCGAGTTGACCAAGTTACTGGCCGAGCAAACCAGCCAGCAACAACAGCTGAATCAGGTCGAAGAAGAATGGTTCGAACTGCAAGAGCAGTTGGAGCAGCAAACCAATGATTTTTGGGCGAAAAACGCGTAAGTAAATCGTGACGGCTTCACGGCGTGGCACGCCCGTCTTCGCCGTGTGGCTCGAGGCTGTGGCACAGGGTGAGGATAGTTGCACCGCAGTTTGAAACGGTCAAAGTAAAGCGGTCAAAGTAAAGCGGTAAAAACAAAGCAGTGTTCAGCACCAAACGGGAGTCAAATGCGCCAGCAGGTTTTTCCAAAGCACGCGCCCTCGATACCGATGCGAGTGATGCTGCACAAGGCAGCGCTCACAACGCCGACCTAAAACGCAGCGGCGCTGGGCATTTCTTGGTAAAACAATTGGTGAAAAAGTTGGTGAAAGAGACAGTGCAGAAATCACGAGTATCCGACGACACTGCTACTGAGCTAACCCCTGCACTGCAAAGCGCCGCACCAGTGGAAAACGCAGCAGCGTTGCTGCAGCGCAGCTCGGCGTGGTTGCAGCATCAAGTTGCGGGTATACATCAAGCCGATTACCAGCGCTTCTGGCAGTTTAGTCTCGCCATATACCCCAACTGGCAACAGCAGTTATTGCGGTTGCAAGATCAGTATCAGGCACGGGTGAACCTGTTGCTGCTGCTGGCCTTTGTCGCTCAGCCACTGGCAGGCACGGCAACGCCTGATACCAACACGCCTGACATCAAAACGCCAGATATAGCAACACCTGACACCGCCAGCCATCGTCACAGCGAGCCGCCAGCAGCACGCTCTGTCGCAGAACCGCTGGCCGCTACTCAGCTAAGTGATGTTCTGGACGTGTTAGTTCGCGCAACCGAACCGACCCAGCAGCAGCTGCTGCCCCTTCGTGCCCAGCGACGTTTGTTAGACAAAGCCAAACCGGATGAAGCTGTGCTGCGCCAGCAAATGCTCGCGTTGGAACTGGCTATCGAACAACAAGAGCAACACCGCTTGATCAATGCCTGGTTCGACGTCAGTCGCCTGTACTTGGCAGACATAGTTGCGCTGGAGTGCTGCGACCATATGCCGCAGTCAAATCTGCTAGCAACAGCGGGGCGCTGGTTGTTAGACTTTTACCTCAGTGAATTACAGCTGCCAAATCGCGCAGAAATTCACCAGCTGTTGCTTGGTTGATCTGGATCAAGCCCAGCACCAGATCGCGCCGCGCCAGCGGTCAAAGCTTGATCTACATCAGCATTTAGCCGCCTTGCCTTTCCTACACTGACAGCATCACGTCTTAGGAGGCAACCATCATGAATCTATGGCACGAATTCTTAAATGACCCGGTCATTTTTATCTCTTTCACTGGCTTAGCGATTGTGTTGGGTCTGTGCACATTCTACGCAGTGTATTTTATCTACAAAACTTCGCACGCGGGTCCAAACGACTAACCCACGCGCTCTCTGTTTGTACTTGCCAATCGATTGCCTGTCAGTGACCCTGACAGGCTTTTTTTTGCCAAACCCACTGCGGGCGCTGCGCTTGCCTGCACTTAGCCGATCAAATAGCGTCTACTGGCCAACTGTTATCCACGCTTACCAATTCTGACCCACTCTGACCAATTCTGGCCAACTCAGGAGGCGCAGCCGTTATGCCTTGCGCAATTGTTCAATCAACAGTTCGGTATTGCGCCACGTCAGGCCATAAATCGTCAGCTGCGGGTTGGCGCCTAAACTGGTTGGCAGCACCGAGCCATCCAGCACGCTTAAATTCGCCAGTTGATGATGCCGTCCATCCGGTCGCACCACGCCGTTGGCTGGGTCTGCGCTGAAGTTACAGCCGCCCATCACATGCGCCGACGCCACCGTCGCTTGATAACGTTCTAGCGGCAGCGCGTTGATCGCCGCTTTGGCCTCGTCCAAGCTGCTGTAGAGCTGCGCTTGCTGGTGGATCGGCATCACGGCTTTCGCGCCAGCGGCAAATTGCAGCTCGGCCATCGCCAGATAGGCTTGGCGCACGCCGCGCCAGAAATACTCGGTCAGCGGATAATCCAGCATCGGCTGGCCGTGGCTGTCGAGTTCAACCTGGCCGCCTTGCGCCTCGACATGATAGCCATCGCGCAACAGCGCAATGGTCACCGCCAATTGATTAAACTGCGCCATCAAGTCTGCGTGCGCCTGACCATCCACCGCCAGTTTGCTGGCCATCAACACCGGATGCACCGGCGCGGCTTCGAGTTTAAAGCCCATAGCCTGTGGGTCACTTGGCCAGACAAATTGGTCGGAATACACCGACTGCGGTGCGCCCATCGCCCCTTTGACATCCTCATCAAACAAGGCGCCACAAATCACGCTGGGGTGCAAATAGGTGTGTTTACCCAAGCGCCCAGACGGGTTAGGCACGTTTGAGCGCAGCAGCAGCGCTGGGCTGTTAATCGCGCCGCCCGCCAGCACGTAGTGTTTGGCCTTGATGCGAATGGCGATGGCCGGGTTTGGCTGAAACTGCGCATCGACCGGGTGCACCAACAGACCACTGACGGCATCGCCTTGCCATTGCAGCTGCCAGGCTTGAGCGCGGCTTATCAGCGTAGCGCCGTGACTGAGCGCGGTGGGGATGGTCGTCACCAGCATCGACTGTTTGGCATTAATGGGACAGCCCATGCCGCAATAACCGGTGTTGGCGCAGCCATTTACGTTGCGATGAATGATGGTGTAGCTCCAGCCGAGCTTTTCACAGCCGCGCTGGATCAAGCCGTTGTTCGCATTGGGCGTCAGCGCCCATTCGCTAATAGAAAGCCGCTCGCAGGCTTTATCAAAATACGGTGTTAATTCGTCGGCAAAATCAACACCAAACTGCTCGTGCCAATACGCCAGCGCGCCTTTGGGCGTGCGAATAGACGTGGTCCAATTCACAGTAGTGGAACCACCCACCGTGCGGCCTTGCAAAATACCAATCGCTTGGTCTTTGGTTTTGCGACCCGCGCCATCTTGGTACAAATTCGGATAGGCCCAGCGTTCTTGCTGACGAAAATCACTGCTGCTATAAAAGGCGCCGTGTTCCACCATCAGCACGCGCAGGCCGGCTTTACTGAGCAATTCAGCCGCTAGTGCACCGCCGGCACCAGTGCCGATGATCACCACGTCGGTATCAAAGTCGCGGTCTTGCGTCAGGGTCGACGCATCCAGATGCGACCAGCCGCTGGCCAAGCCTTGCGCAATAGGATCGGGGATCAGCGATTTACTCATACGAACGAAACTCCAGCGGTTGATAAGCGATCGGCGCCCAATGCTCCGGGTTGCCATAATAGCTGCCATACAGCAGCTCACGCAGGCCGCTGTAAGCTTGGTTTAACAGCGCGATAAAACTGTCGCGCCAGCCATGCAGCAGCGCTAAACGGGCTGCAACGGGCAAATCCGCCAGCGGGGTTAAATGACCGGCTAACGCTAACCGCAGCAGTTCGGTGTCGAGCATCACAAATAGCTGCTGCAAGTCGTGTTGTTGCCGCTGCGGTAAATACGGTAGAAACGCCAAGGCGGCATCGACAGTGGCAGCAATCTGTTGTTGCGCCGCGTGCGTATCCTTAGGCAAGGCGCCGAATAACAAGGCCGGCACCAATGCCAAAAGTACAGTGCGCGCTGGCCCTTGCGCAGCAGGCTCTGTGCTAGACTCTGCCGTCACCACCGGATATAAGGTGACGCCCAACGCTGCCGCTGTGCCCAAGGCTAGGCCGGTTTTGATAAACTGACGTCGATTCATGGCATCTGGTCCGAACAGTAAAAAATCCATTCTTGAGGAGTCTGCCGCAAATTGCAATCGCGACCATCGACTAAAACTTTGCCAATTTCGCCGTTTAAGCCGGCGTGGTGGCTGAAGAACGCCCATTTGCAGACGATTTTGGCCAAGTATTTAGCGCCTAAGCGTGCCTTGCATACCATCGATGAAATGCTCGAGCTGCCCGATGGCGATGAGTTACAGCTCAATTGGTTGCAATCCAATGCCGCAGCGCAGGCGCCTATAGCGTTAGTGCTGCATGGCCTGGAAGGCAATTTAAAAAGTCATTATGTGCGCGGTATGCTGCAAGCGCTGCAACAGCAAGGCTTTCGCGTGCTGCTGATGCATTTTCGTGGCTGTCACGGCGCGCCGAACAAAACGCCGCGCGCTTACCATAGCGGCGATACCGAGGACCTCGCCGCCGTGATTGCCCAGGTGCAACAACGTTACCCAAACGCGCCGCTTTGTGCGGTGGGCTTTAGTTTAGGTGGCAATGTGCTGGCGAAATATTGCGGTGAGACAGGTGCGCATAACCCGCTGTTTGCCGCCGCCGTGGTGTCGGCGCCTTTGATGCTCGCTGCGTGCGCGCGCAAAATCAACCAAGGCTTTAGCAAGGTCTACCAGAACTACTTGCTGGGCCGCCTCAAACGCAGCATGACGCGCAAGTTACAAGCGCATCGCGATTTCCCGCTGCCGCTGACGCCCGAAAAAATCCAAGCGACCCGCTCTATTCGCGAGTTCGATGAGATCCTGACCGCCCCGCTGCACGGTTTTCGCGATGCTGACGATTATTACCGCCGCGCCAGCGCCAAACCACTGCTGGCCAAGGTGCAGATTCCACTGCTGCTGATCCACGCCTTTGACGACCCGTTTTTGGACGACGAGGTGGTGCCAGATGCGCAGCAATTACCACCGCAGGTGCAACTGCTGCTCAGCCAGCACGGCGGCCATGTCGGCTTTGTCGCAGGCGGTGCGCCATGGCGGCCTGTGTATTGGCTGGACAAGGTGGTGCCCGCCTATCTGTGGCAACAACACACCAGCTCACAGACAGCCCAGCAGTCGTTAGACGCAAACGACACGATTCAGGAGTCCGCGGTATGTTGATCCCATGGCGTGATTTGGCCGCCGATACGCTGGATGCGCTGATTGAAAGTTTTGTGCTACGCGAAGGCACCGACTACGGCGATGCCGAGGTGCCACTTGCCGTGAAAGTGGCGCAGGTGCGGGAGCTCATTAAACGTGGCGAGGTGCTGATTGTGTACAGCGAGTTGCATGAATCAGTGGATTTGCTCAGCAAACAGCAGTGGCGGCAACGCCAAGCGGAGCAACCTGACGAAGGTTCGTGGTAAACGCGGTCAGGTCATAAACGCCTGCGATCCAGGCGCCAACTGACGTGTCTAAGAGTCCTAGCTCAAGCTTCGCGCTGTGCCGTGCGAGCGGATCAGTTGCGGCCACGGCACACTCGACTCGCCCATCACCATAAAATCAGGATTATTTAACGTCTCACGCCGGTTGTAGGTCAGCGGGAAAAACTCGCCATCGAGAATTTTGCCGCCGGCTTCTTCGACAATAATGTGCACAGCGCCGGTGTCCCACTCGCCGGTTGGCCCCAAGCGCAGATAACAATCGGCGCCACCTTCGGCAACCAAACAGCTTTTGAGTGAACAAGAGCCCAGCGGAATATATTCCACTGGCGTTTGCGGCGCACTGGCGGCTAGAAGCGCTTCAATATGATGCAAACTTTGCCGGCGACTGACGGCCACTTTTAATGGTTCATTGGGCTGGCGCTGGCGCACCGCCATTTTATTGATGAACTGGCCATGTTGTTTAAAGGCACCGTGGCCGCGCGTGGCGTAATACCAGATGTTTTCCCGCGGCCAATAAATTACGCCAAGCGCCGGCCAGCCGTGTTCAACCAACGCAATGCTGACGGCAAAGTCGCCGCTGCGCGCGACAAACTCTTGTGTGCCATCCATCGGGTCAATCAACCAATAACGCGGCCAATGCTCGCGCTGCGAGAGCGGCACCAAGTGGCTTTCTTCCGAGATGATCGGAATGTCAGGGGTCAGTTCGGATAAACGTTGCAGGATAATCGCATTGGCGGCTAAATCAGCCGATGTCACTGGACTTTCATCGGCTTTGGCGTGGGTTTCGTAGGTGCCTTGTTGGTAGATCTGCCACAAGGCGGTACCGGCTTCATGCGCAGTCGCTTTCACCGGTTCGAGCAATTTACTTAAAAACATGTGGCTGGGAATCCAGATACTGTTTGGCCAAGAACAAGGCGGCGACACTACGCGCCTCGGAAAAATCCGGCCGCGCTAACAAGGCATCAACCTCCTGCCAGCGCCAACGTACCAATTCCAGTGGTTCGGGCTCATCGCCCTCCAGCCGCTCTTCATACAGGCCAGTCGCTAGCACTAGCTGCATTGTAGCATTAAAGTACCCAGGGGCGAGAGCCACCGCTTTTAGCATCACCAGCTGGTTAGCACCGTAACCGGCTTCTTCTTTCAGTTCACGGTTGGCCGCTGTAGCGGCATCTTCACCGGGGTCAATCAAGCCTTTGGGAAAGCCAAGTTGGTAATCATGGGTACCGGCGCAGTATTCACGCACTAAGTAGAAGTGCTCAGGATCGGGACAGGCGATCACCATCACGGCACCGCGCCCTGAGCCCGCCATCCGCTCATAGGTACGCTTTTCGCCGTTACTGAACTCTAACTCCAGCTGTTCAACGCGGAACAATCGGCTTTGCGCCACAATCTGCTGGGCCAAAATGGTCGGTTTTTGTCGTTCAGTCATCTAATTTCCCTCAACTGGCCACGGCACGCCGCGAGCCCTCTACTATAAAACGGTTTGCTGCTACGCCGCAAAGCGATTGAGCTCAAATGCAGCGATCGTTACACTTGGCATTTTTTCATCCAAGGACCGCCCGCACTTATGAGCCTCACCCCACAGGACTTGCAACGCAGCGCCGAACATTGGTTCGCCCGCATTTACCCCAACGTCGACACAGTCCTGCTCGACATGGACGGCACCTTGCTGGATTTGCATTTTGACAATCACTTTTGGCTGGAACACTTGCCCAAGCGTTGGGCCGAACAAACCGGCATTAGCATCGAGCGCGCGCATCGTGAATTAAAAGATGCTTATGACGTGCTGCAAGGCAAACTGGAGTGGTATTGCCTGGATTATTGGACTGAGCGGCTGCAGCTGCCAATCACGGAGCTCAAACGCGAAATCGTGCAGCGTATCGCCATGCGCGCCGATGTACCGGCGTTTTTAACCGCACTCAAACAAAGCGGCCGCCGCGTGGTGCTGGTGACCAATGCCCACCCCGATAGTTTGTCGCTGAAACTCGAACGCACACCGCTAAAGCACTACATCGATGAGCTGATTTCCAGCCACGAATTTGGCTACACCAAAGAGCAACAAGAACTGTGGCACGCGCTGCAAGCACGGCTGGGCTTTGATAAATCACGAACTTTGTTTGTTGATGACAGCCTGTCGGTACTGCGCTCAGCGCACCGTTACGGCATCGCTCATCTGTTGGCGGTGGCCAATCCTGATAGCCAACAAGCAGTGCGCACCATTGACGAGTTTCCCGCCATTGTTGACTACGCACCGCTCACCGCCCTGATCACGCCGCAGCGTTAACTGCAGCGACGTAAAGAGTTGTTGGGTACGCCTGACAAGCGCACTGTCGTGAAAAGTGAGCGCCAAGCCCTAAGCAAAAAGCCCGCATTGCGGGCTTTTTTCATCGACTCGAACGCACATCGGCGTTTAGCGGCGGATTTGTCCAGCGAGCTTCATCACGTAGCGGCCTTGGCTGTCTTGCGGGCCAACAAACTGCATCGCTTGATGCACTTCTTTTGGCAAACTCGCGGCGGGTTGCAAGGTGCCATCGATTTGATAACGGTCCGCCAGTAAGTCGACGGTCAGTGCCGCGCCTAGTGGGTTATTGGCGGCCGTCACTAGTTGCAAATTGCCTTGTTGGCAACTCAATACGCCGGTGATGCTCTGCAAATCCAGCCAGCCGATCGGCGATTCAAATTTGGCGTCTTGCCAGCTCGCTTGGCCTTTTAACACCGAACAATAAGGCGCACCCGATTGAAACTCTTCGATCCGCACCACAATGTCGCCTGTGGCATCCATTTTCATCGGCAAACTGACTTTCGGTAGCACCCAACGAATGGGCACTGTTACCACTCCTTGCTCTAAGGTCATGCCAGCCAAGCCAGCTCGCCCTTGCAGCTGCGCAGTAGGTTCAGCAGGGGACGCGCCGACATCAAGCTGAAACCCCAGTTGACCGCGCCACAGCTGTGCCAACGACAACTGCCAGTGAATTGAGTTGAGTTGCACATTGCCTTGCCGCACAAACGCCAGATGGCCATCATTCCAAGTACCTTGCGCCGGCCCGAGCGTCACACCAGGCAGTGCAGGCAGCAGTTTCACCACCACAGCTGCCGGCAGTGAAACGACCAAAAAACCGAGATAACTGGTTAGGCCCAGTGTCCACAACCACTTCTTCATTATTACTCCAACACCAAGCGGCGTACACGCACTGTGCCAGGAGTGTCGGTGGCAGCTATGTCCAACTGCACCAACTGCACACCTTGTTCAGCTTGCAAGTGGTTGATAAACCGCAGTAACTGCTCAAATGGCAGATCATCAATCGACAACTGCAATTGCTCGTTTTGTGGCTGCATGCGGCTGACTTTAATACTGAACTGTGCGGCACTGCGCGCGACCACATCGTTGAGACTCGCTGCGCCACGGCTCGTGCTTGCATTGCTGCTGATTTGCGGCAATTTCGCTTGCAGCCAAACCAGCTGTTCAGCGGCACTGGTTGCCGCTAACTGACGGTCGCTACGGTACTGATGCAAAGGTTGCCACAGCCCAAAATAAAACACTGCAATCAAGCTGACCACGCCAGCCCAACGCACCAATTGTTGTTCACGTGGTTGGAGGGTTTGCCACCACTGAAGTACTGCCTTCATGCTTTCCCCCGAATAGCTAACGTGCCTTGCACCTTGCCTTCAATTTGGCTTAACGCGCCTTGTTCGACTTGCAGCCCCTGTTGCTGCAATTTGCCTTTGAGTTGTTCAAAGGCCGCAAAATCGGCGGCAGTGGCTTGGAAACGCAACTCGGATTTCTTCACGTCGTAGCGCAAATTGTCCAGCGTCATGCCGGGCATGCTGCTCAAGGACGGTTGAATTTGCGCCAGTAACCCAACCATGCTGCTGTCGCTACCGCCACTGGCGGCCAGCTTGCGCTCGACTTGGCGACGCAGATTCACCACGCGCTCTTGCGGAAAGCGTTGTTTGTACATTTGGTTGGCGGTTTGAATATCGGCTTGCGCTTGGCTGCCGGCTTTGTAGCCTTGCATCCCCACAGTGACCAAATACACCAGCAAGGTGGCCAGCGCCAAACTGGCACTTAAACGCCATTGTTGCCACAGTTTGCTTTGCGGGCGTTTTGGCGCGAATTCGCCTTGCAACAAGTTAAACGACTGCGGCGACAGCTGCTGCGCCAGCAGCGCTAACGGCAGCTCGGCAGGCGCTAACTGAGCAGGTTGCGCCGCCAATGCTGCGGGCCACGGACTGTAGCTGAGCAATTCACCCGGCGCCGCCAGCTGCAGGAAATCCGCCCACCAGCTTTGATCGATACAGCTGACTTGCCATTCGC
Organism: Rheinheimera sp.; assembly: GCA_003482455.1. GTDB lineage: Bacteria > Pseudomonadota > Gammaproteobacteria > Enterobacterales > Alteromonadaceae > Pararheinheimera. Next base: position 25,503 of record DMYW01000063.1, read on the forward strand.
CTTGGCGCAATAGCCATTGCTGACCTAATTCGATAGTCGTCGGTAACTCCAGCGCCGGCAACAACAAGGCATCCGGCACCATCTGCCGTAAGTTAAAACCAGCCTGTTGCAGCCAGTCGATCCACTGCACCACTAACGCACGGCGGACTATCGCAACCTGCTGCAGGTATTGCTCACCTTGTTGCTCAGCTTTGCCTGGCAACACCAGCAGCTGTTCAATTTCTTCGGCTTGTTCTTCTTCCAACATAAACGGCAAGGCTTGCAGCAATTGCCGAGTCGGTTTGCCTGGCAAAGGCACTGTTTTCAGTACCACGTCGCACGCAGGAACCAAGGCCGTCAGTGGGCGTGTCGTGCCAATGTATTGCGCTAAATCTGGCAATTCATCTGCGTGGTTTAATTGCCCAGAGGCAATCACCTCTTGGCTGTCCGCAGCCCACACGAGCCACCAAATCGGTTCCTCAGCTTGACTGCCGAGCCGAATTATTAATTGTTCACTCACCCTGGGCCTCCGAAACGCCGGGACACCACGACTGGGTTGGCTTTTTGATCCAACTTATAAATCGTGGTTAAGACAAAACTGCTGTCCTCTGTTTCCAACGTAAATTCCGCTTGGAAATAGGACGATTTCACGTCAAAGAGCGCCTTCACGCCATCGTCAGCACCCGCATTGCTGCCCAGTTCGCCCAAAAAGGCTTCCACTGACTCATACCCATCTGATGGGCGCGCTGTGATGGCTTTTTTCGCCGCTTCTTCATCGATGCCGGGAATTAAGCCGGCCAACAAAGGCGCTTGCTCTTCTTTTAACGTGTTGACGTTAATCTTCAACACCGCATCTTGCGGGACCACACAAACCAAAGGAGCTACCAGTTGGTAATCCGCCGCCGTCAAATCCAAAATGGTACGCAATTCAGATTTGTTCACCATTAAGCTATTGGCGGTGTAAAACGGATGCTGCAACGCCGCATAATCGTTTTCTTCCGCACCACCTGATTGCTGTAAATCGTTGTCACTATCCAGCCAATCGGTCAATCGGGCGACAAGATAATCGGCCGGGATCGACAATTCAGTGGCATTGCGCTCTAGCACACGTTGCAAGGCCTTTTGCGCCGGTGTTTGTTTGCCACCTGGCCCAGTATTTTGGCCTTCTGGCGGCTTATTCGCGGCTTGGTTGCTGCTAGCGCCATCTTTACTTTCGCCTTCGCCGCTCGCTTGCACTGCTTCACCATTTTGGTTTTGACCATTGGCGCTGCGTTCTTGATCGCCATCACCCGACGCATTGTCGCCGGAGTTATCGCCTGGCCCTAATTTTTTAGCTGGCCGTAACGAGTTCAAATTAAAACAGGCCTGCAAATCGGTGATCTGACCGGTCAATGTAGCGCCTTCCAGCGGAAAACTAGCACCTTCTTGCGCCCACGCTTGGCCTAAATGCGTTCGTTCTTGGTCTTTTAACGACTTGGCCAATAAACGCCGACCAAACTCTTCGGCACCAAGCGCCAAATACAACATGCGTTGCCGATCTTGAATGTTCAACTGCCGCTGCAATTGCATTTGCAAACGGCCTCCCATACTCGCCGCGATGATCACCACTAACGCCACAACCATCATCACAACAATTAGCGCGACACCGCGCTGCCGCCCAAGCCGAGTCTTTGTCATGATTGACCACCCGCCGGCGGCACAAACACCCGCTCAATCACCCCAAACTCTGGCGATTTCAGCGTGATCCGAATGGCTTTCGGCCATTTTTCAGATTCCCATGACTCTTTCCATGCCGTACTGGCGGCATTGTTTTGCGATAAATCTTCGTTGTCACTATCAGGCGACAAATAACTAATTTTTAATTCTTCGATGCCTTCCAGCAGCACTTGGACCGCAGGTTCCGTACCGGTCACTGCATCTGGGTAGATGTAATACAATCGCTGCAGTTGCTGCTCTTTCAGGCGATAGCCAACCAGCTGCACTTCACTGCGCGGCAGCACCATGCCCGGGTTGGTCCAACCGCCTTGCACAAAAGTGATACCATCGTCGTCACTTTCAATAAAATTCTTCGCGCCGGCCAAGGTTTGCTTCAGCGGGTCTTCGCCATTTACTCGCACCTGCCGCGGCACGATTTGCCAAAAGTCGCGCTCGAGCAGCAACATCGCCAACTGCAGTTTTTGCAACCGCTCCACATGCTCTTTGGATGCTTGGTTGCTTTGCGTCACTGAACTAAGCACGCCAGCCGACGCCAAACCGACCATGGCAAAAATCACCACCGCCAACAGCACTTCAATCAGAGTAAAGCCACGGCTATTCATCGCGTTGCTTCCCGACAAAAGTTTGCAGTGTGGTCACTGGGTTTTCTGGTGCATCTTTGCTGGCGACTTTAATGCGCAACATCCGAAATTCAGGGTCCAAGGTTTCGACACTTTCGATCACCCATACCCAATGTTTTTGCCCCATCTCAGCTTCACCTTCACGGCGCAGCTCCGGCGGCCATTTGGGGTCCAGCTTGGCCAGTTGCAGCTCGTTTTCGGCCACAAACCCCGCCAACGTGATGTCTTCAATCATGGTCAGCGTACGAATGTGATTGTTCGCTGCTTGCATCACCGACACCCCTGCCATAGCGAAAATTGCCAAGGCAATCAATAACTCAAGGATAGTAAAGCCGTGTTGACGTTTACCGCTCATCGCCAACCTCGCCGCGTTGCAGCGGAATACTAAACTCCGCTTTCAGCGTCCCCGCGAGCGCTGGGCGTTCACTGACTTCACTAACGGTAAGCAAAAATGGCGTCACTTCACCGGACGACAACACAAACACCAACGGCAATTTAGGATCGCCTTTTTTGCGCGGCATCGACACTATGCCCGTGCGGCGCTGATGCGGCTTTTTCGCCACCGTTTTACCGTCTTTGGCAAACTGCTCTGCTTCTTTGGCACGCTGTTTTGCCTCTTCTTCTTGCTCTTGTTTGGCTTTGAGTTCGTCAAAGCTGCTTTCTTCAAACAAGGCATCATCGTCTTGGCCGAAATCGGCTTCGGCCAGCAAATTGCCTTCCGCCCATTCCAACCCGTCGAGCTCTAATTTTTGTTGGATGTCCAGCGGAAATTCGTGCGGCGCAAGCGCCACCGGCTCTTGCACCACCCGCCACTTGTCGTTTTCAAACACTAAAAAGCGGTAGCCTTTTTCGTCGATGTGAAAACCCAATTCCACTTGCTTGAGCATGGCCAATTCGGACGCCAGTTGAATGCGCGCTTGGATGGCATCAAGTTCTTTGTTCAAGCGATCTTGGCGACTTTCGCCGCCAATATTCAACACCACTTGGCTAGCGAGCAAACCGATGATGATGATCACAATCATGATCTCAATCAGCGTAAAACCCCGGTTTGCGCGCTGCAACCTCATTAGTTTTGTTGCTCTTTTTTGCCGTCTAAGTTCCAGTTGCCGATATCATCGTCGGTACCGACGGTGCGATCTGGGCCTGCGGAAAATACGTCAATTTTGCCCATTTCGCCTGGGCTGACCATTTGGTAATCGCTGCCCCACGGGTCTTGTGGCAAACGCTTGATATAACCGCCATCAGGGAACGAACGTGGCATAGGCTCTGATGTTGCTTGGGTGACCAGCGCCTGCAAGCTTTGTTCTGTGGTTGGGTAGAAGCCGTTGTTCATCTTGTACAAGTCCAACATGCTTTCTAGTTGCTGGATGTCGACGACCACTTTCTGGCGGTCGGCTTGTTCTTTGTTGCCCATTAAGTTCGGCACCACCATCGCGGCGAGCAGACCTAAGATCACGATCACCACCATGATTTCTAACAATGTAAAACCTTGCGTACGACGCATACTACTTACCTCCTCCAATAATATTGTTCATCGCCAAGATTGGCTGCAGGATCGAAATAACGATAAAGAACACCACACCAGCCATCGCTACCAGCATCATGGGTTCAAACACTTTTAGGGTGACCGTCACCTGCGTTTCGAATTCTTTGTCTTGCGAGTTAGCGGCGCGTTCCAGCATGCCATCCAACTGACCACTTTTTTCACCGCTGGCAATCATATGCAGCATCATCGGCGGGAATAACTTGGTGGCATCCAGGGCCGTGCGCAACGACGTCCCTTCGCGCACTCGTGCTGAAGCTTCCGCCAGCATTTGCCGCATGTAGGTGTTGTCGAGCACATCACTGCTGATCCGCATCGCTTCGAGTAGCGGCACCGCCGACGAGTTCAAAATACTTAAAGTGCGGGCAAACCGAGCCGTGTTGATACTGCGCGCCACTTTGCCTATCACTGGCAAGCGCAAAATGGCCGCGTCGTAACGCAAGCGCATGGCCGGCTGCGCTATGGTTCTGACAAATAGGACAATCAAGCCAATAATTCCGAGCAAGATGTACAAGCCATAGGCATTGAGAAAATCACTCGACGCAATCAGCACGCGGGTCGACAGCGGCAAGGTTTGCCCCAAATGATCAAACTGCTCGACGATTTTCGGCACTACCGCAACCAGCAAGGTGCTGATCACACCAATCGCCACGATACACATGATCATTGGATACAGCAGCGCCAACATCAGGGTACTGCGCATCTGATGACGTTGTTCTGTGTAGTCGGCCAGACGCAGCAAGACGGCATCCAAATGACCGGACTTTTCACCAGCAGCGACCATCGAACGAAACAAATGGTCAAACACGTGCGGGAACTCGGCTAAACCTTCGGCCAGGCTGTAACCTTCGACGACTTTCGAGCGCACCACCATCATCATGTTGCGCAGGCGTGGTGATTCACTTTGCTCGGCCACGGCATACAACACGTTTTCAATCGGCAGTGCCGCTTCGACCAACGTGGCGATTTGCCGAGTGATCAGCGCAAGTTCCGACGCTTTGATCCCGCGTTGCAGCAGCTTCGGCGCTTTGGTTAAGCGTTTTTCGTTGTCCGCGGCGGCTTCCAGCGTCAAGGGCGTTAGTTTTTGCTCGCGTAGCAACTGACGAGCTTGCCGCGCGTTATCCGCTTCCAGCACGCCTTTGACTTTTTTGCCCTGCGCATTTAGCGCCTGATAGCTAAACGCCGCCACTATGCATCCTCACGCGTGACCCGCAACACCTCTTCCAAGGTGGTGTGGCCGGCTAACACTTTCGAGAAGCCATCTTGGCGGATGCTCGGGCTTTGGCTGCGGATGTATTTTTCAATCGCTTGTTCGCCTTTGCCGTTGTGAATAAGTTCGCGGCAATGCTCATCGACCACCAGCAGTTCGTGGATACCGGTACGACCGCGGTACCCGGTGAAGTTACATTGGTCACAGCCGACGGCGCGGAAAATTGTCACCGGGGCGTCGGTTTTCTTAAAGCCCAGCAGATGCTGCTCTTCTTTATCCGTCTCGTGAGCCTGTTTGCAATGCGGGCACAAGGTACGCACTAAACGCTGCGCCAACACGCCCAGCAAACTGGATGACAACAAGAAAGGTTCAATACCCATATCTTCCAGTCGGGTAATAGCGCCAGACGCTGTATTGGTGTGCAAGGTCGACAACACCAAGTGACCGGTCAAACTGGCCTGCACAGCAATTTGCGCGGTTTCTAAGTCACGGATCTCACCGACCATCACCACGTCCGGGTCTTGCCGCAAGATGGCGCGTAAGCCGCGGGCAAACGTCATATTGACCTTGGTATTGACTTGCGTTTGACCAATGCCTTCCAGTTCGTATTCGATTGGATCTTCGACGGTCAGAATATTGCGGTCTTTGGTGTTGATGTCGGTCAAGCCCGCATACAAGGTGGTCGATTTACCGGAACCCGTCGGGCCCGTCACCAAAATGATGCCATGCGGCTTTAAAATAAGCTGGGCAAACGCTTGTTGCACTGAAGGGGTCATGCCCAAGTCAGCTAAATTTAAGTGTGAATTGTTTTTGTCCAGTAAGCGCATGACCACGCGTTCGCCATGGCTCGATGGCATGGTCGACACCCGCACGTCTACCGCCCGACCGGCGATGCGCAAGCTGATCCGACCGTCTTGCGGCACGCGTTTTTCGGCGATATCCAGTTTCGCCATGACCTTGATCCGCGAGACCAATAAGCTGGATAACTTGCGGTTGGGTCTGAGCATTTCGCGCAGCACACCGTCGATGCGAAACCGCACCACTAAGGCTTTTTCAAAGGTTTCGACGTGAATATCCGACGCACCAAGCTTGATGGCTTCACCCAGCATGGCGTTGATCAATTTGATGATCGGCGCGTCGTCTTCGTTTTCTAACAAATCTTCCGTTTCCGGAATCTCATCGGCCAGCGACGCTAAATTCACTTCGTTGCCGATGTCTTGCATGATTTGTTGCGCTTCGCTGGAATCTCGTTGATAAGCCGCTTCCAACATGGCGTCAAATTCAATCGCTGCCAGCTTTTGCACCGTAAACGCGGTGCCAAGCAAACGGCGAATTTCCAACAGCGCGGCGGCAGGCGTTTCTGGATGCACCAATAACTGTACCTGCGAGCCCTGTTGTTGCAGCAATACTTTATGCCGCTTGGCAAAGCCAAAAGGCAACCGCATGCGCGGTTGCACGTCGCCAGCGGCTGTTTCCAGCTCGGCCATTATTGTTGCCCCTGCGGTTTTTCTTCGTTCAGCTCATCCAGTTTCTTTTGAATATCCGCTGGAACTTCGTGCTCTTTGCCAAAACCTTGCAGCACTGGGGTTTCCGTTTGTGGCATCAAACGCACGCCATCGTCATGCTCTACCATTTGTTGGGCGCGGATGTAGTTGTATTTACGTTGGCTGACTTCGCTCATCACGCCGCCGTCGCGCATGATGGTCGGTTTAATAAATACCATCAGGTTACGTTTGCGTTTGCTGGACGATGTCGATTTGAACAACTCACCGAGCAGCGGAATGTCGCCCAATAATGGCACTTTCGATTCCGACTCTTGTACGTCTTCGTCAATCAAGCCGCCGAGCACTACAGTCGCGCCATCTTCGGCCATCACGGTGGTTTTAATTTCGCGTTTCGAGAAAATTGGGTCGCCTTTGATATCACCGGCACGACCTGACACTTCTTGCTCGATGGTTAGCTTCACCGCATTGCCTTCGTTGATTTGCGGCGTAACTTTTAGCTTGATACCGACTTCTTTCCGATCTTTGGTGGTAAAGGGGCTATTGCCGTTTTGACCTGGGCTGGTGGTGGTTTCGATCGGCACTTCTTCACCGACGATAAAATACGATTCTTGGTTATCCAAGGTGGTTAAATGCGGCGTGGCCAGAATGTTGGAGTTGGAATCCGCTTTGACCGCTTGCACGATCGCGCCCCAATCGTCTTTGACGATGCCCATCAAGGCGCCGTTCACGCCAGAGAGGGCTTTGCCAAGTGTTTCGTAGTTTGGCTGAGAATCTGGGGTTGTCGTCGTCGTGGTTTTACCGGTTGTAGGGTCGATGGTCGTTGTTGTGGTCCCTTTTTGCGTAACACCCACTTGCGCCGCACCCGCAGCAATTGTCGAAATCGGCACGCCGGCGTTATTAAACTGCGTCATGCCACCGTCGGCAGAAATGATTTGCACACCCAAGTTGATCCCGGCAGTTTCGCCGATCTCGACGATGATGGCTTCCACTAACACTTGCGCGCGGCGCACATCGACTTGGCGGATCACATCTTCGAGGCTGCGCAGCATGTCGGGCTGCGCGGTAATAATGATCGAGTTACTTTCGTTATGCGCTTCGATACTGATGTCGCGGTTGCGACCTGCACCGCCGGTCGCCCCAACTGGCGCAGCCGTGTTCGCTTGACCACTGGCCGCTGCGACCATTGAGTTACTGACGCCTTGCAGCACTTTGACTAAATCTTCGGCTTTGGCGTATTTCAGATAATACACGCGTGTGTTGCCTTGGCTTTCTTGCTGGGCATCTAAGCGTTTGACGATTTCAGTGACTCGTTGTCGCGCTTGCAATTCACCCGAGACAATCACCGAGTTGGTGCGCTCATCAGCAACAAATTTTGGGATCAAGAACTCAGGCTGGTCATTTTGGCCTTGCTTCTTATAGACGCTGTCTAAAATCCGCACCACTTCACTGGCTGATGCGTAACTTAAACGGATGATGTCTAAATCTTGGTTACCGGCTTTGTCGACGCGTTGAATGATGTCGACTAAACGATTCACCACTTCGGCTTGGCCCGTCATCATGATGACGTTGGATGGGTCATAGTTGACCACGTGGCCACCGCCGGCTTGGTCGGTAAATTGGCGTAACAACGGCGCTAATTCGCGAACAGACACGTTTTTGACTTGGACAACGCGCGTGACCATTTCGTCACCGATCCCAGCATTTTTGTCGCCAACAACCGGAATATTCGACATTTTCGCGTCTTTTTGCCGCATGACTTTGATCACACCGCTTTTCATTTCCACCACGGAGAAGTCATACACTTCCAACACGTTGAGGAAAAACTGGTAGTACTGTTGCTCGTTGAGCATCTCGTAACTACGGACGTTGATGCGGCCGCGAACTTGCGGGTCCACGATGATCGTCTTGTTTAAGTTTTTGCCGACGATATCGATGAATTCGGTAATTTCGGTGCCTTTGAAGTTCGGCTGATATTCGACGGCTTGGCTAAAGAAGCTCAGCAGCGCCAAGGTACTGAGACCAAGCCAACGGCCGATGGCTGGGCGAATACGGTAAATGTTAGTCATTGGAGTTAAACCGTTCATACGTCATTCTTATTGTGACAGGTTGATCACTATGTCCCGGATCTCACCATCACGTTCAACTTTGATGGTCGCCTGGGCGGCTTCGCGGAGCTCGGCAATCACACCGTAAGCCGCTTGCATATCGTTCAAGCGCACTCCGTTGATCTCAATTGCCACATCGTTTGGTTTTAAGCCGAACCGGTTAAACACTTCCGGTTCGCGTTTTGGCGTCAACGCATAGCCATACATTTGGCCATTGCGATTGCGCGGAGAAATGTTGATATAGTCAAACAGCTTTTGCGGTTGATCCATCACTTCACGGCGGATATCTGGCGCGGGCTCTGGGCCTACGGCTTCAATTTGCGCGGCAGCATCTGGCACAAATTCTTGTAGTTGGCCTTCTTCAATCGGCGCGTTGGCTTCGCTTAACCGCTGATATTCAAGGCCATCAAGCATTAGCGTTTCCATCCGACCATTGACACCAATGATCACACGGTCATCAAGCACTTGTTTGAGCACTGCCGGTGAACCTTCAATTTGCTCATCGACTGAATACGCTAATTCAACACCGTTGTTTTCAATCACTGCGGCGGCTTTTTCTGGATGTTCTTTGCTGGTCGATACCACACCGGTCAGCCGCAGGTTCAAATTGGTTTTTGGCGCATCAGCACTGGACGGCTGCACCACAGGTGTTTTGGCTTGTTCTTGGAACTTACCAAACAGGTGGGCATTGATCAGCTGATCGATATTCACGCCGCCTTTTGCTGTTGCATTGCTGGCGGCAAGCGTCGAGGTAGACGCTGCCGACGACGCAGGCGCAAACAACCACGTCAAGCGACTGGCATACCAAGCCATCAACACCACTAACATCAGTGCTGCTAGCTTATTGATAAGAGGGATAGGGAGTCGTTGGTAAAGCTTTGATAATTCAGCTTTCCACTCTTGTTCGGACCATTGACGCCAATTCATTCTTCTAGTTCTTTTTTCCGGATTCGCTTCATCTTACTCAGTTGCGCCTAGTACAACAAGGCGCAAGTTGGGCTTTTTTACCAATTTCTAACATGATCACCAAGGCTGTAATTACCGCGCTGCGGCGCCGCATTTCTGGAGCCTACGCCCCTTTTATGCTAATGTCGCGGCCTATTATCGGAGAGCCTTTATGAGTCAGCCATCGCCAGCCAAGCTTGAGCATACTGCACTTTCATTACGATTAGATAAATGGTTATGGGCCTGTCGGTTCTACAAAACCCGCTCGTTAGCTAAAGACATGATCGAGGGTGGAAAAGTTCAGTACAATGATCAACGAGTCAAAGCCAGCAAAATTGTAGAAATTGGTGCAAAAGTTCGCGTCACCCAAGGTTCTGATGAAAAAATCGTCATCGTTAAAGGGTTGTCCGAGCAACGCCAATCTGCACCACTCGCCCAACTGCTCTATGAAGAAACCGCCGATAGCATCAAAGAGCGGCTGGAACGGGCTGAACTTCGTAAATTAAATCTGCTGCATGCGCCGCACCCGGACACCAAACCGGACAAAAAAATGCGGCGGCAGCTGTTGTTATTAAAATCCCAGAATTGAGGTTCCCATGCACCAATACGATCAACTGGTTCGGTTTATCTTCCGAGAATTGGATGTCCGAGGCGAAGTCGTCCAAGTCGGCGTTAGCCTCGACCAAATGCTGCAAAACCATGACTACCCATTTCCAGTCAAACAATTGCTCGCTGAACTCGTCGCCGCGACGAGCTTATTAACCGCTACCTTAAAATTTGAAGGGCAAATTGCCGTCAACTTGCAAGGGAATGGTCCGATCCGGTTTATCTCGGTCAATGGTAATCATTTGCAAGAGTTCCGTGGCGTAGCTCGGCTGCAACAAGAAATCAAGGGCGACAGTTTTCGCGAGTTAGTCGGCGATCAGGGCCACTTATTAGTGACCATCACTCCACAACAAGGGGAACGTTACCAAGGGATCATTCCGCTGGAGGGCGATAGCCTGACGTCCACCCTGGAAAGTTATTTCCAACAGTCAGAACAATTGCCGACGCGACTGTATTTGCACACAGATATCGGTGCCGAGCACAGTCGCGCTGCCGGCATGTTGATCCAAGTACTGCCAGTGGATCCACAAAAAGCCCGCGTTGATTTTGAACATGTGACGACGCTGAGCGACACTTTAACGCGCGACGAAATGTTAGATTTGCCGATAGAAGAAAGTTTGTATCGGTTGTTCCATCAAGAAGTGGTCGAGCTGTATCCAGCACAACCCATCCGGTTTGTTTGTGGCTGTTCTAGGGAAAAATGTGAATCAGCAATTATTTCTCTGGGAGCCCAAGTCATAGACGAACATATCGCTGACGGTTCGTTAGAGATTAGTTGCGAATATTGCAATACTAATTATCAATTTGACGCTGCGGCGCTCGAAAACTTAAAAATCAAGCTCTAAAATACTGTTATTCCGGCATTTTTTCTGCTGAATGCCCCAGCATTCAGCAGATCCACAACAGTCCTGCATCGATAAATTCACAAGTTTTAACGATAAATTGCACTTTTTATCAGACAAAAAAAATTCACTTTGGATGTAAAAACTTTTGACATGTTCTATAGTGAATCCGCGTTACCAGAAAGAAACTGCTCTAAATTGGTTCTGCACGAGAAGCGTTAGCTGCAATCAGTTAACACTTCCTTTTTCTTCTGACATAAATGCAACATAGAGATTGTTGCCCACATATTAAAAAATGCTAGGAAGATGAACATGTTGGTTAAACATTACAAGCATACCCTGATCGCCATGTCAGTTGCGGCCGCAATGAGCGCCCCAGCAATGGCTACAAAGTTCAACAGCGTACAAAAAGTAACTCCGGAAATTAGCGGGCAGTTAGCATTTGATACCACGGTCAAAGGCAAAACTCTGCGTCAAGAATTCCCGAACTACTACATTGTAGAATTGGAAAGCGCGCCACTGGCTGCAACTGCGGGTGTCGTTACTTCTGATGGCAACGGCAACCGTTTAGACCTGCAATCAACTGCAGCGAAAAAACAAGCCGACGTATTAGCGCAAGAGCGTCAAGCTTTTGCTCAAGCATTAAAATCTGCTTTCCCAAATGCAGACGTTGAGCGTCACTACGATACGGTTTATAACGGTGTTGTTGTCACGTCAAAAGATGACATCTTCGCTGAGTTGAAAAACTTAGAAGGTGTTAAAGGTGTTTATCGCGAAGAGATGTACTACGAGCAAATGGATGCTTCGTTAGATCTGATCAAAGCGAAACAAGTATGGGAATCACTGGGTGGCAGCGCAAACGCCGGTAAAGGTGTAAAAATTGCGGTCATCGACGGTGGTATTCGTCCAGAAAACCCGCTGTTCCGCGATGATGGTTTTGCAGCACCTGCAACCAAACCAACAACAGACTACTGTTCAGTTGTTGAACCAGAATTCTGTAACAACAAACTGATCGCTGCACGTTTCAGTACTCCAACCTTCACCACATTAGAAGGCGAGCACATGAGCCCATTGGGCATGGGCGGTCACGGTACTCACACGTCAGGTACTGCTGCTGGTGTTCCAACGCAAATTTGGTTTAACGGCACCACAGATCAGCTGCCAGAAGACGGCTCTAAAGACGGTTACACACAAGTGACTGTGTCTGGTGTAGCACCAGGTGCTTACCTGATGCATTACAAAGCGTTGTTCCAAGTACTGCGCGCTGACGGTTCAGTCACTGGTAGCGGTTCAAACGTGATGTTGTTAGAAGCGTTAGATTGGGCCGTAAAAGACGGCGCTGACGTTATCAACAACTCATGGGGTGGTAGCGCAGGTGCAGACCCTGCTACTAGCCCATACCAAACAGCCTTCAAGGCAGCTGAAAACGCGGGCGTTGTGGTTGTAACTTCAGCTGGTAACAGCGGTCCTGCAGCCCAAACTGTTGGCTGCCCAGGCTGTATCGAAAGCGGTATCACAGTCGCTTCAACCACCACAGGTCGTTTCTTTGCTAACACTGTGACACCAACCGGTGGCGCCGCTATGTTGGCAATTCCAGGTTCTTCGTATGGTTCAACCATCGCCAACCTGACAGAAGACTTAAAAGGGCCAGTTGCTGACGCAGCGTCTTTGGCACCAACCAACCCGTTGGCGTGTAGCGCATTCCCTGCCGATACATTTAAAGATAAGATCGCGCTGATTTCTCGCGGTACTTGTTCTTTCTCTATTAAGATCAACAACGCAATGGCTGCTGGCGCTAAAGGCGTCATCATGGTGCAAAACAGCAACGCCATGCCAAGCACAATGTCAAACCCAGGCACCACCATCCCTTCATTGATGATCAGTAAAGCCGATGGTACAGCACTGGCTGCGTTAGTAGCGTCTAAACCTGAAACTGAAGTGTCACTGAGCCGCTTCGCTTCACGCGTAATGAACAGCCAATACGCAGACAACATGAGCGACTTCTCATCGCGTGGTCCAGATGGTGACAACAACATTCTGAAACCAGACATGGGCGCACCAGGTGGTAGCATCCTGTCAGCAACATCGCCAGAAGATGCTGATGGTGCAACATTCGAAACGATGAGCGGTACATCCATGGCATCGCCACACGTTGCTGGTGCTGCGGCAATTATGAAACAACTGCACCCAACTTGGACTGCGGTAGAAATCAAAACAGCTCTGACTTCAAGCTCTGTTAATGGCCTGAAGAAAGAAGACTCAACTTCTGCCACTACTCCATTTGATATCGGTGCTGGTCGTTTAGACCTAGTTCGTGCGACCAAAGCGGCAGTGACCTTCGACAAGCCGTCATTCGCACAAAACCCATGTGTGATCAACTGTAACTTCACTCGCTCAATCCGTAACATGAGCAACAAAGAAGTGACTTGGACTGGTACTGTTAAGTTCACTGATGGTTTAACCCAAGGCACCTTGGACAAAACTAGCATCACGCTGAAACCATACGGCCAAGCTGGTGACAAAGCTGACTTCGTATTAGCAGTTGACGGTTCACAAGCAACGTACGGCGCTTGGTCATTCGGTAACATCGAATGGACATCGTCAGATGCGTCAGTACCTTCAGCCACAATGCCAATTGCAGTACGTGTTGCTAACACCTCTGATGCAAGCACCTTAGCGACCGCCAGCAGCACAGTGCTGAAGAAAGATGCGCCAACTCAAGTGTCAGTCAACTTTGGTAACAAAGTATTCGACAAGCAAATGACCTTGACGGCTGTTGCTCCTGCCGGTACTAAACTGGTTGCTGATTCACAAGCTGCAACCGTAGCGAATGCGACTCAATACCTGTTAGATGGCAACACCAACACAGGTCGTGTGTCGTGGACTGGTATGGTTGCTAAGCCGGTATTAGGCTTGAACACCATTGCTCCTTGGGGTGCGATGACACTCAAAGGTCTGGGTTCTACAGCATTAACTTGTACTGGCGAGTGTGACGATAACGTCATCAGCTTCAACTTGGCAGCTCTGAGTTCAACCGTCGCATATGCTGGCGCCACATACTCACGTCTGCATGTATCTACCAACGGTTTTGTAGTGTTAAGTAACTCAGCTACAGCACCAGGTTCAGCTGCAACTAACGTCAAGTTACCAAGCACATCAGCCCCGGCTAACATTCTGGCTCCGTTCTGGACTGACTTAGACTTAGCGGGTGGTTCATCAGGTGCTGGTGAGTTATACGCTGATATCATCACCAACGACGCTGGTGAAGACTACTTAGTTATCGAATGGAACGGCGTAGAGCAATGGGATGTCCCAGGCAAAACCTACACCTTCCAAGTAGGCATGCGCTTGAATGGCGAAGAAAACGTTGAATTTAGCTACCAAAGCTTGGATTCATCAGTTCCAGCTGCGCTGACTGTTGGTCTGCAAGACTCTAGCCGCACCTTAGGTACTTCGTTGTACTATGCAAACGGTACTTCAACTACAGGTACTGCACCTGCAGCCAACAGTGCTGTTGGTCATAACTACCAAGCTCCTGGTACTGTTGCACTGAACTATGGTCTGGAGTTAACAGGTCCAATCGACTTAGGTGTTGCTGATAGCATCACTACCGATGAAGACACTGTTTCTGCAGCAGCAGACGTTCTGGCCAACGAAAAAACTTCGACCAACAAGATCATTTACGTCGAAGCGACCAGCAACGGTCAAACACTGAAAGCTATCAACAAAGCAGCTATTCAGCCAAACGGTGCTCTGTCTAACGTCACTATCGTATCAGCTCCAGCACACGGCTCTGCAGCTGTGGTTGAAGGTCAAGTGGTTTACACACCTGCTGCCAACTACAACGGCAAAGACAGCTTCACGTACTCAGCTGAAGACACCACAGGCATGAAGACTGCTGCAACAACTGTTAACGTAACAGTGAATGCAGTGAACGATGCGCCAACGGTTACTGGCAGCACGGTCAGCGTGAACGAAGGTGAAACAGCAACGTTAACTGCAACTGGTACTGACGTTGACGGTGATGCACTGACTTACACATGGGCACAATTGACTGGTCCTACAATGACCATCAATGGTTCAGGTAACAAAGTGACTGTAGCTGCCGCTGAAGTATCGGCTGCAACAACAGCAACCTTCAGTGTGAGAGTCAGCGATGGCAAAGTAACTTCAGCTCCAGCAACGGTAACTCTGAACATCGCAGACGTACCGAAACCAGAGCCTGTTGTGAAGAAGAGCGGTGGTGCGGGCGGCCTGTTAGGCTTGCTGTTACTGCCAGTTGTCTTCCTGCGTCGTAAATACAAAATGTAATCTCGACCTTGAGAACTAAAAAGACCGCCTGATGGCGGTCTTTTTTTATCTTAAGTTTCGAAATGAAAGTGATTTTGTAACCCAACATTCTATATTTACGCATATCTTTGCAAAAATCACCTACAGAACCAGCAATATACGCATACATATTCATTTACGCGCAAATTAAGCTGCATAACTGAAAAAGCATCTTAGTTTCGGAGCAAAATTTTGTCGCTCATTCTGTCGACTTACGATACAATAAACAAAAATTACCCAAACCCTACAGTCTGTACCCTGAGGAGTCGTCACTCATGACCACCCAAACTATTCGTCACGTTGATTTACCAGTGGCCGATCTGGTTGAACATGCTATCCGTCGCGGAGAAGGTGTGCTCGCCGATAACGGCGCATTAGTGGTAAAAACCGGTCAGCGGACTGGTCGTTCTCCAAAAGATCGCTTCATCGTCAAAGAAGCAAGCACCGAGAACGAGATTCAATGGGGCAATGTGAACCAGCCAATTTCTGAAAACGTGTTTAATGCGTTGTGGGAAAAAGCGGCGAACTTTATTTCTGACCGTGAGCACTTCGTGTCTCACTTAGAAGTGGGTGCAGACCCAGAGCATTACATTCCTGTTGTGGTGACTACAGAAACAGCATGGCAGCACGTGTTTGCCCGCAACCTGTTTATCAAACCAGCGCAGTGGAACGTTTCCAACAAAGACCAATGGCAAATCCTGAACGTGCCGGGTTTTGTGTGTGATCCACAACGCGATGGCACCAACTCAGACGGTACTGTGATGATCAACTTCGCCCAACGTAAAGTGCTGTTAGCAGGCATGCGTTACGCTGGCGAAATGAAAAAAGCCATGTTCTCTGTACAGAACTTCCTGTTGCCAGCCAAAGGTGTATTGCCAATGCACTGCTCGGCCAACGTCGGTGAAGCAGGCGATGTAACCCTGTTCTTCGGTCTGTCAGGCACGGGTAAAACGACGCTGTCAGCTGATCCAAAACGTTTCTTAATCGGTGACGATGAGCACGGTTGGGCACCAGGCAGCGTGTTTAACATTGAAGGCGGTTGCTACGCCAAATGTATCGACCTGTCGAAGAAAAACGAACCGGTAATTTGGGATGCGATCCGTTTTGGCACCATCTTGGAAAACGTGGTGTTGGACAACAACCGCACACCAGATTACAAAGATGCCAGCCTGACGCAAAACAGCCGTGCCGCCTACCCATTAGCTCACGTAGAAAAACGCGTCGAAGCGAACCGCGCTGGCGAGCCTCGCGCTGTGGTGTTCCTGACTTGTGACGTGTCTGGCGTATTGCCACCAGTATCAGTTCTGTCAGAAGAAGCGGCTGCTTACCACTTCCTGTCAGGCTACACAGCAAAAGTTGGCTCAACTGAAATCGGTTCTACGTCTGCGATTGAGTCGACCTTCTCTACCTGTTTCGGCGCTCCATTCTTCCCACGTCCAGCCGGCGTGTACGCAGAATTGCTGATCAAACGCGTGCGTGAATTCAATTCAAAAGTGTACCTGGTCAACACAGGCTGGACCGGCGGTCCACACGGCGTTGGTAAACGTTTTGACATCCCAACCACACGCGCCATCATCGATGCCATCGTGTCTGGTGAGTTAGCAAACGTTGAAACCGTGCACTTACCACAACTGAACTTGGACGTGCCAGTGGCTATTCCAGGTGTGGATAGCAACCTGCTGAACCCACGTCAAACGTGGGCAGACCAAGCCGCGTACGACCAATACGCTGCAAAACTGGCTGCAGAATTTGCCAATAACTTCAAGAAATACGACGTATCAGACGCTATCCGCAATGCTGGCCCTAAAGCTTAACTTGCTGTAGCTGAGATAGAAAAAAGGCGCCTTGATGGCGCCTTTTTTGTTAATGATACCAACGCTTTAACTGACGATCTGTACAGACGTTGCCGTTATATTGCCTTAGTTCGCCAGTGAGCCGAGTGGGCTAGATTGACTGCCCGACTAATCAGCTAGCCCGCTTGTGGTAATTAACTCGGCTTGCCTGTGACCTTCGCTGACTTCTGCCGCACCAGTGGTAACAATACCGTCGCCACCAAACCACCTTGACTGTGATTGCGCAATGTCACTTCGCCTTCATGCATATCGACAATTTTTTTGATAATCGCCAGGCCAAGGCCAGAACCCGCGCTACCGCGGGCGGTATCACCTTGCGTGAAAGGTTCAAACATCCGCGCCATTTGCTCTTCCGGGATCCCTGGGCCGTGATCACGGATTTCAAGGTAAACACGCTGGCTGGTTTTTTCAAAGCCAGTGCGGATCTCAATCGGCCCGTCCGAATACTTAATCGCATTCTGGATCAGGTTGGCCAATACCCGTTTGATGGCAATTAACCGCATCGGCACCAAGGGCAAGCGAGCCGCCAGATAGGTTTGCATCTCGCGTTGTTGTACACGGTCCGCACTGACTTGCTCTTGTACCAACTCATTGATATCCATCAGCGCCAAATCTTCATCTTTGTGATGGCGAATGTAATCAATAAATTGGTCGATGATGGCGTTCATATCGTCGATGTCATTGGCGATGCCGTCGCGGATCCAACTGTCTTGCTCTGACATCATTTCGCTGGCCAGCCGAATACGCGTCAGTGGTGTGCGCAGGTCATGCGAGACACCCGCCATTAGCAAAGCGCGGTCTTTTTCCAATTGCCGGATACCATTGGCCATATGGTTAAATGCTCGCGTCACTGCGATCACTTCAGTGGAACCTTCTTCCGGCAATGGCTCTGGAATATCACCGCGTCCGACCCGCAACGCCGCTTGTTGCAAGCTTTGCAGCGGCCGGTTGAGTTGCCGTGCAAACCACCAACCTCCGGCGACACTTAAAAAGCCAATCAGCAAAATGTAAATTTGCAGCGGGGAAAAATCGGTTTCATTCAGGCCAGTCAGCGGCACCTTGATCCAAAATTGCGGCGCTTGCGGCGGTCTGACCCAAAAAGCGAACAAGTTATCTTGCTCAATCCGCACTTCGGTGTGGCCACCCAATTCCCGCGACATTTGATCCGAGAAAAAAGGGTAATAAATGGCCTGATCAAGACCATTGGCCAGCGCTTGCGCTTCGCTGTACACCTCGATGCCTGTCGCTTCGCGGAATTTAACAATTAGTTCTGTCGGCAAGCGTTCACCCGGCTTGCCGACGTCAATAAACACCACTTTGATTTGCTTGGCGATCAGATGGTTAATCTGCTGCAAGCTGGGTTGGATCACGTACACAGCAACCAGAAAGTACGAAACCAACTGGTTGATTAGCAACAAAAAGCCGATGAGGAATACCGTCTTACCAAACGCACTACGTGGAAGTACAGCCATTAGGTTGCGGACCCATCCGGCACAAACACGTAACCCAAGCCCCACACGGTCTGAATATACCGAGGATTCGCTGGGTCATCTTCAATCATCCGCCGCAAGCGTGACACCTGTACGTCAATTGAACGTTCCATCGCTGAATAATCACGACCACGCGCCATATTCATCAGTTTGTCGCGAGACAGCGGCTCGCGTGCATGACTAACTAGCACTTTGAGCACCGCGAATTCACCGCTGGTCAATGGCATTAACTCATCGCCCTTGCGCATCTCGCGCGTGGCTAAGTTAAAGCTGAACGGACCGAACTTGACCAAGGTTTCTTCTTGCGACGGTGCGCCTGGTAGCTCTTTGGCTTTGCGACGCAACACAGCACGAATACGAGCCAGCAATTCACGTGGGTTAAATGGTTTTGGCAGGTAATCATCGGCGCCCATCTCTAAACCGATGATCCGGTCCACTTCGTCGCCTTTGGCGGTTAACATGATGATCGGCACTTCATTTTCTTGTTGTCGTAGACGGCGACAAATCGACAAACCGTCTTCACCAGGCAGCATTAAATCGAGCACCAACAGATGGTAATTCTCGCGTTCCATCAAGCGGTTCATTTGTTCAAAATTAGCGGCACTGCGAACGATAAATCCTTGTTCTACCAAATAACGTTCTAACAGCGCACGTAAGCGCATGTCATCGTCGACAACTAAAATTTTGGTCGTTTCTTGAGTTTGCATCGGGTAACTCCCTGATCCGGCGAAGTCATTTTCTGCACTATAAACGAAAAACCCGCAGGGTTGCTAAGACCCGGCGGGTTTGGTTGTTACAAGGTGTTACTAGTCGTGAGAATTCGTGCGTTTATCGTTGTTGACTGCTGGTTGGCGGGTTTACCCATACCACCTCGCCGATCGCATCATGTTGACGCGCTTGCTGGTTCGTCTGTTGAACTTTTACAGCATCGATTTGATAAGCCACAGGTGCAGTCGCGCAACCGCTACACACCACAACCACGGAGAATACGGCAACAACAAGAGATTTTTTCATGGCAGTGTCCTTTGTTCGAGGGAAGTGGTTTGACTATAGCCAGCAAACGCGGCAAGCCCCTAGCAATTTTTTGTGACACGTAGATGACAAACTTAGATAAATTAAAAATAAATTCTATCTATATGTTTTTATTAAATTTATTTTCCAGATGAACGTTTGAAATCATGTTCTTCATCGCAGTACTGCAATAATTCTTGCAGCGCAATGTCCGATTTAGCTTGGCTCGCCTGCTGCAATCGACATTGTTGGCGCGCTGTTTCTCGAGGTAATTTGATGCCTCCCATATGCAGCTGATAACACGCTTGTTTCACCGCCACAGCCGCCTGGTCAAGCTCGACACCGACCATGTGTTCGCCAATACATTGCCGATAACTTTGATCATCGGCCCATGCCAAGTGTGGCAGGGTTGCCACTATTACTAACCAGCGTTTCATAGGTGCTCCTTTGGGTTTTATTCAGACTGAAAGTCAGTTGCTGACAGCCCGCTGAATACGCCCCTTCTCGACGCATCTTGCTAGTCATCTGTAATGGGCCCTTGGTACGAAATCGCCGTCACATACCAGCGTTTTACGCCCGTTGGCGTTTCAACCGACGCCTCATCATCAACTGATTTTTTCAACAAAGCCCGCGCCATCGGGGCGTCAATGGAGATGTAGCCGTCTTCGCCATAGATTTCGTCTGGGCCGACGATCCGAAAGCGCAGCTCCTCGCCGTCTTCATCTTCAATGGCAACCCAAGCGCCGAAGAACACTTTGCCGTCTTGCTGCGGTGAATAGTCGACGATTTGCAGGTCTTCCAAACGCTTGCGTAAGTATCTGATCCTGCTATCTATTTGCCGTAATAAACGCTTGTTATAGGTATAGTCCGCGTTCTCGCTTCTATCGCCTAGACTAGCAGCCCACGATACGATTTTCGTCACTTCGGGCCGTTTTTTGAACCAAAGTTCGTCGTGTTCCGCTTTGAGTTTGTTATAGCCATCACGGGTGACTAATTTGGTTTTTCCTGGAATACGTTTCATGCCTTCAATCACTTGGTTGATGCTGGCGGCGCAGCGAATAGTTGCCGGTTATAGCAACTGGGCGTACGTCTGTCAGCCGATTGTGGATTTTTTTGCCCTATCGTACGACAATAGCGGTTCGCTTTTCGATTTGGCCTTGGCGGCCATGCAAGGATTTATTTAGTTATGTCGATGATTATCAAGCAAATCGCTGCAGAAATCTCTGCTCGTCCCGATCAAGTTACAGCCGCGGTCGGCTTGTTGGACGAAGGCGCCACCGTACCCTTTATTGCCCGTTACCGTAAAGAAGTCACCGGCGGCTTGGACGATACGCAATTGCGTACGCTGGAGCAGCGCCTGACCTACCTGCGTGAATTGGAAGATCGCCGCCAAGTCATCTTAAAAACCATCGCCGAACAAGGCAAGTTAACCAGCGAACTGGAAAAAGACATCCTCGCCGCCGACAACAAAACCCGCCTCGAAGACTTATACGGCCCCTACAAAGCCAAACGCCGCACCAAAGGCCAAATCGCCATCGAAGCCGGTTTGTTGCCACTAGCCGAGCAGTTGCTGGCTGACGCAGATTTGGTGCCAGAACAACAGGCGCAATCTTTTATCAATGCAGATGCTGGGTTTGCCGACGTCAAAGCGGTGCTCGACGGTGCCAAATACATTCTGATGGAACGCTTTGCCGAAGATGCGAATTTATTGGCGAAATTACGCCGCCACTTGGCGCAGCATGCAGTCTTAAAGAGCACTGTGGTGGCAGGCAAAGAAACCGAAGGCGCAAAGTTTCGCGATTATTTTGAACACCACGAAGTGTGGCGCAATGTGCCGTCTCACCGCGCACTCGCAATGTTCCGCGGCCGTAATGAAGGCATTTTGAATCTGCAATTAGTGCCAGATGCGGATGAAACCACAGCACACGCTGCTTGCGAGCAAACCATCGCCAGCCATTTTGATTTGCGTTTTACTGGCCGCGCCGGTGATGCCTTTATGCGCACTGTGGTGCAATGGACCTGGAAAGTAAAACTGCACTTGCAGCTGGAAAACGACTTACTCGGTGAGCTCCGTGAAAAAGCCGAAGAAGAAGCGATTGCGGTATTTGCCCGAAACTTAAAAGATTTGCTGATGGCCGCTCCTGCTGGCATGCGTGCCACGCTGGGCCTTGACCCTGGCCTTCGTACCGGCGTCAAAGTGGTGGTGGTCGATGAAACCGGCAAGCTGGTGGCCAACACCACTATTTTCCCGCATGCGCCACAAAACTTGTGGGACAAGTCCGTCAAAGTACTCGCCGCCTACTGCAAACAATTCAAAGTCCAGTTGATCGCCATCGGCAACGGCACCGCATCGCGCGAAACCGACAAGCTAGCGGGTGACGTGATTAAACTGGTGCCGGAGCTCAACATCAGCAAAGTGGTGGTCTCCGAAGCCGGTGCATCTGTGTATTCCGCCTCAGAGTTGGCCGCCAATGAATTCCCTGATTTGGACGTGTCGCTGCGCGGCGCTGTATCGATTGGCCGCCGCTTGCAAGACCCACTAGCAGAACTGGTTAAAATCGAACCCAAAGCCATCGGTGTTGGCCAGTATCAGCACGACGTGAACCAAAGCCTGCTGACCAAATCACTGGATGCGGTGGTCGAAGACTGCGTAAACGCCGTCGGTGTGGATTTAAACACAGCCTCGGTAGCGTTGCTGGCCCGCGTGGCCGGTTTAAACAAGACCTTGGCGCAAAACATTGTCACCTACCGTGATGGCAACGGCCGTTTTATGCAGCGCCGTGACCTGTTAAAAGTGCCACGTTTAGGGCCGAAAGCTTTTGAACAAGCCGCGGGTTTCTTGCGGATTAACCAAGGTGCCAACCCGCTCGACGCCTCGGCGGTGCACCCTGAAGCCTACCCATTAGTCGAGCGCATTTTGGCCAAACACCAAAAACCGGTGTCTGAAGTGATTGGCAACAGCAGCTTCTTAAAATCGGTCAATCCAGCCGAATTTGCCGATGAGCAATTTGGTGTGCCAACCATTACAGACATTTTAAAAGAGCTGGATAAGCCGGGTCGCGACCCGCGCCCTGAATTCAAAATGGCGCAGTTCAAAGACGGCGTTGAGACGTTAAAAGACCTGCAAGTGGGCATGTTGCTGGAAGGTGTGGTCACGAACGTGACTAACTTCGGCGCTTTTGTGGATATCGGCGTACACCAAGACGGTTTAGTGCATATTTCATCGCTGACCGACAAGTTTGTCAGCGACCCACACACAGTGGTCAAAGCCGGCGATATCGTCAAAGTCAAAGTGTTGGAAGTCGACGTCGAGCGTAAACGCATTGCCCTGACCATGCGCATGGACGAACAGCCACAAGCCAAAGGCGCAGCAAGCGCCAGCCGTAGCAATGACGCACAGCGTCGCAACAACGCCCCGGCCGCACAACAAAAGGCTGCCAAACCGGTCGACAATGGTAATGCGGCGATGGGCAATGCCTTTGCAGCTGCATTTGCCAAGATGAAAAAGTGATCGGCTAAACAGACTGACTGTCCGTCCGCGCTAGTGCAGTCTTGTTCTATCAATGAAAAAGCCACCACAAGGTGGCTTTTTCGTCTCGATGAACGTGCGATATGCCAGTCACACAGCTTGGCTGGTTGCCGACGGGTTAGGCAGTCAAGCGCAACGGTTTGTCCGCCGGTACGGTCGATGTTTGGTAGAACTGATTGATCACAGCAGTGCGAAGTTGCATTAAATCATCTTGGTTTAATGCGCGGAAGTCGCGGCCACTTGGGGTTTTGGGGCTGACTGCATCCGCTGCTGCGGTCGCTTCATGGTCAGCCGTTTGTGGATCTGCCGCTGATGTCGCTTGGCGCTCCAGCGCTTGTTTGGCCAACTCCTGCCGCGCCACGGCTTCTTGCATGGCCGCTTGTGCAGCAATGCTGCGGTCAGCGCCAGACGGTTCAGCTGGAGCTAGCGCAGCGCGGCGTACTTGCTGCATTTTCTGAATGGTTGCGGCAGGGTTGTCAGCGATTGGACTTACATCGATCGGTACTTCGCCGCCAACGGCATATTGATTGCCATCCGGGCCACGTTTGTAGTCATACGAAGGCGCGCCAGCATACTGGCCGCCAACACTGGCGTGCGCATGTTCATGCGTGCGTACTTCATCATCACGTGACTGTAACCAATCCAACTGCTCCAGTTCGTCGGCGGTAAGTACCTGTCCAGACGCGCTGCGTTGCTGCGATGAGTTTTGCTCACTGTCGGCATGTTGCTGGTTAGATTGGCTGGAGCCTTGTTGCGACGACGGCTGATCAGATGAGCCTTGTTGTTGACCTTGGTGCTGTTCAGGGTTGCGACCTTCCACGGCTTGACGCAATTCTGTACCGCGGTTTTTCAGCTCAAGATCATACGTCAGCGGTTGGTTGTTGGGTTGGTTACGCGTTTTGTCTTCGGAGATAACACCTTGTCCAGCGGCTTGCTGCTCCGTGTGTGCAACAGGCACTATCACTTCACGCCGTGCATTATCCCGCTTAAGCATATCCACCGCCGGATTACCGACGTATGGAGTAACATTCGGATATACAGACGTGATGGACATACGTCAGACCTTCAAATCAATGAGCGTGCCCATCATCTCGTCGGCGGTTTGCACCGATTTGATGTTTGCTTCGGCCTGTAATTTGTTTTGGGTCATTTGCACCAAACTATCGGTTTGGCTCGGTGTGGTGGATTTTACCTGCTGCTGGTCATCGGCATCCGCGCGCATCTCTGCGTCTTGATTACGCATGCGTTGTTGGTTACCGGCTTCGCGATTGATATTCACAGTGGCTTCGGTGATGCCTTCGCTAGCGCGACGGAACCCCGACATGCCAGCTGAAAAAGCGGATTGAACGTCCATCGCTTGTACTCCTCGCGCAGGATAGATGTGCAAAGAATAAGCAATTTAGGGACATTTCACAAGCAAAGCGGCAATTCTTTGCCGCTTTGTCGATTGTGCGGACCGTTAATCTTTACAGTCTGTACTTATCAGTAGAGCCAGTTGCTGTGACAGCCAATGCTGGAATTCAGCTGGATGCGAGATAAAAGGTGCATGGGACGCTTTGGCAAATAACGAAAACTGTGCCTGAGGCAGCAACTGCTGCAGTGGCTCCAGCACAGCTGCTGGCACTAATGTGTCCAACCGACCATAACAACCAAATACGGGGATCTGCAGATCTTTTAGTTGAGATCGCAAGTCCGCTTGCTCCAATATCGCTAAACCGCCTTGCAGCGCCGCGAGCGCTGGTGGCGGTAAGCTGGCTACGGCGTCTCTCAGCAATTTAATATCATGGCGCGCTGTCGCGCTGCCCATCGCTTGGATCGCCAAAAAGCGGTCAACGGTAAGCGCCGTATCTTCGCGCAAGGCTGCGGCAAACTGGCCCATCACAGTGGCTTTCATACCCGGCCAGCCGTCATGAGCCAAAAAACATGGCGAGCTGGCGATCAACCCAAGGGCACACACTTTGTCTGGATAACGCAACGCCAAGTCGATGGCCACCATGCCGCCCAAACTCCACCCCAGCACTATGCTGCGCTTCGGAATATCCTGCGCCAGCAAATCCGTCCATGAAGCCAGATCTGCTGGAGTTGTCGACGCAGCGCGTTCTCCAAAGCCAGGTAAATCGAGCCAAAGCGTCGGCCACGCCTGAACTGCGTCACGAAGCGCTTGCGGCCAGACTGCGCGATTCAAACCCCAGCCATGCAAAAACACCAAAGTTGGTTTGTCAGAACTGTCATGCTTGGTCATATTTAAACATTTCATTAACAAGGAATAGTGATGAAGCGAATTCTGGATTGGTTGTTACCCAACCTATGCCTTTGGTGCTTGCAACCGCTTGCCAGCACCGAAATACAAATCTGCGCGCATTGTAACGCGCAACTGCCGCGCTTGTCGCTGCAACAGGATCAACTCGGCCAATGCCAAATCGCCAGTAACTTGGCGGACTTTCAACTCGACGGTTTGTTGTCGGTCAGTTGGTATCAACTGCCTTGGTCACGCTGGATAGTGCAGTGGAAATTTCACCGCGACCTCGCGGCAGCGCAAGCTCTTTTGCATCAATTCAAAATTGCCTGCCAATTCTGGCGCCAATTAGGATTAAGCGCTGACGCCGTTGCGTACGTACCAATGCAGCGCTGGCGACGCTGGTGGCGCGGCTTTAATCAAGCGGAGCAACTCGCCCAAGTCGCTGCAGAGACGTTGCAGTTGCCGCTGTGGCATGGCTTGCAGAGTACGCAGCGCTGGCACCAAGTTGGCCGAAGCGGCCGCTTACGCCGGCAGCATCAGCGCAGATTCATGCTGCAAACCGAGCAAGTGCCGCGCCACCTGCTACTAATTGATGACGTGATCACCACAGGCAGTACCTGTAATCAGCTGGCACAGCTGTTGAAAGCCGCGGGCTGCGACACCATCATAGTGCTAACGCTGGCTATCACGCCGCATCCATCGATGCCCGCTCGCCCAGACATCTAAAGCGCTTGGCTTGGCAAGCTGGCTGCTCGGCGTTACAATGCCATTAACCTAGTAATTTAGTCAGGTACTACTGATGATCCGTATTTCTGAAGCTGCCCAAGCACATTTCGTAAAACTGTTGGAAAAACAAGCTGCTGGAACCAATATCCGCGTATTCGTGGTCAATCCAGGTACTGTTTCTGCAGAATGCGGCGTGTCGTATTGCCCGGTCGATTCACTTGAATCAACCGATATGCGTTTACCATTTAATGGCTTTGAAGCCATCATCGATGCCGAAAGTCAGCCATTTTTGGTCGATGCGGAAATCGATTTTGTGACGGATCAAATGGGCTCGCAATTGACGCTGAAAGCGCCAAACGCCAAAGTCCGCAAAGTGGCGAACAACGCGCCACTAAAAGAACGTGTACAATACGTGATCGATGCAGAAATCAACCCGCAATTGGCTAACCATAACGGTCGCGTATCGGTTGTTGAATTAACTGACGACGGTGTTGCGATACTGCAATTTGGTGGTGGCTGTAACGGTTGTTCTCAAGTCGATTTGACGTTAAAAGAAGGCATCGAAAAAGAATTGTTGAATCGCTTCCCTGGTGAACTGAATAGCGTGCGTGACGTCACCGACCACCAACGTGGCGAGCATTCTTATTACTAAAATATACTTACCAAGAAAAGCGGCTGCGGCCGCTTTTTTTATGACTGTTGTGGAGTCTTCACAGTGCGCAAACTCATCCGAAAACAGCTCCTAGCCGCCCTGATGGTAGCCATTTGCGGCGCTCCGGCATCCGCCGCAATCATCTTGCAATATCACCATGTCGCGACCAATACGCCAGCAAGCACTAGCGTCACGCCAGCTGAGTTTCGTCAACAGATGCAGTTGCTTCAGCAACAAGGTATGCAGGTGGTCAGCCTTGATCAAATCATCGAGCACCTGCAAAAACAACAAACGATGCCAGACAACTGGGTTGCCATTACCTTCGACGATGGCTTTGCCAATGTGTATGACAACGCGCGTCCGATCCTTAAAGAATTTGGCTATCCATATACGATGTTTTTAGGGCCTGCGTTAATTGACCGCCGCGAAGGGCCGGTGCTGACGTGGCAACAAATCAAAACCATGCACGCAGAGGGCGCCATTATCGCCAACCATAGCTCGTATCATCATCATTTAGCGGTGCCCGAGGCCGGTGAATCGTTGTCGCAGTGGCGCGAGCGGGTCAAACAAGACATTCTGCTGGCCCACCAGCAGTTAAAAGATCAATTGGGCGTCGAGCGCCGTTGGTTAGCTTACCCTTATGGTGATTTCAGTGCTGAACTGGAAACCTTGTTACAAGAACTCGACTTTATCGGCATCGGTCAGCAGTCCGGTGCTGTCGGGCTTGGCGTGTCGCTGACACGAATTCCGCGGTATCCATCATCAAGTCAGTTCGCGCAAATGAAGCATTTTGCGCCCAAGTTAAAGACGCTGGCGCTACCGGTCACCGATTATAGCCATGCGGACCCAGTGACGACCCGCAACCCACCGACCTTGCGGTTGTCGGTCGATACCAGCGACTTCAAAAAGACGTCGTTGAACTGTTTTTTTAACGGCCAACCGATCCCATTAAAATGGCTCGACGAACAGAGCTTTGAAATAACCGCTAGTGCGCCTCTGCAGTTGGCGCACAATCGGTACAACTGCACTGCGCCGAGCCAGTCGAAAAAAGGCTATTTTTATTGGTTTTCCCAGCCGTGGGTGTTTGTCAAAGAGTTGCCGAAATAGCCGGATGGCTATTGCGTTACTTGCTGCATCAAGACGGCAAAGTCTGCGACGAGTTTCTCCCGACTGACCAATGGCGGCATGCCTGCCGCTGCTTTGTCTGGTTTAAAGCTTGCGATCAGGCGGCCCTGCGCATCAATCAGGGCAATAGACGCACTGTGATCAACACGATAATCATCAGACGTGTCATTGGCGATGGCGTACATTAAATCAATGTCTCTGACGAAGGGGTACAGCTGGTCGTGTGATGCCGTCATCGCCCGAATCGCTGGGTTGGCAAAGTATTCCATGTAGGAATGCAGTTGTGTCTGTGTATCCCGTTTGGGGTCTACCGATACAAACCAAATTTGCACAGGTTGTTTTCCTGCTAGTTTTTGCAGCTCTGGATATGCACCCGACAACATAGCCATGGTCATAGGACAGATATCAGGGCAGGACGTATAACCGACAAACACGAATGTCCATTGATGGTACAACTGCTGCACATCGACAGGTTTGTTTTCAGCGTCCATCAGTTGAAATGCTTTGACGACCCGAGGTTCAGGCAAACGATAAGCCGTCTGCAATTGCTGTTGCTGCTGTAGCAACTGATAGGTAAAACCTAGTACTACGACCGCCAGCAACGCTACCACACCCAACCAAAATTTTTGCATAGCCCACTCCATCTTATAGCCCGCTCTAGCATAACAAATTCACCTGTCAGCTAGCGCGGACAAATTGCCGCAGTTTGATGAGGTTCTGACCTAAAACAAAAAAGGAGCTGTTGCTCCTTTTTGTTTGAATCTGCTGTTGCAACTCCGTTGCTGTACGCACTGGCTACAAAGATCGCCGATCATGCTGCCTCAGCATTCGACTTGCACGCGGCGCCTACAAGATCACACCTGTGAATACGCAAAGCGACAGCTTCGGGGTCGCCGACAACGATTTACCACGTCTGATTGCGGATCACACCCACCGCTAAACCTTCAATCGCGAAGTACTGTTGGCTCAAATCGACTTTAATCACATTAAAGTCGCCATTTTCAGGGTGCAGGTACACAAATTGACCTTCCCGGCGAAACCGTTTCACGGTGACTTCTTCATCGACACGAGCCACGATAACTTCGCCTTGGCGAGCTTCGGTGGTTTTGTGCACAGCCAATAAATCACCGTCCATAATGCCGATATCTTTCATACTCATGCCTTTGACTTTTAACAAGAAATCAGCACTTGGATGAAACAGATTTGGATCGAGTGAATAGTATTGTTCAATATGTTGGGTTGCCAAAATGGGCTGGCCAGCAGCGACTCGACCAATCAGCGGTAACCCGGTAATTTCCGGTTCATTGGCGGCGACCTCTTCGTCATCTTCAATTAAGCGAATGCCGCGAGAAGTGCCCGGCAGCATTTCAATGAAGCCTTTTTTGGCGAGCGCTTTTAGATGTTCTTCGGCAGCATTTGCGGATTTGAAGCCTAACTGCTTCGAAATTTCAGCACGCGTCGGTGGCATGCCAGTTTCCGCTTGGTAGGTTTTAACCAATTGTAATATTTCGGCTTGTCTTGGTGTTAATGGACGCATGATGCTGAATGCCTATACAGTGAATACTGGGAGTATATACAGTGATTTT
>DMYW01000063.1:55374-55504 GCA_003482455.1 Rheinheimera sp.
TTCGGAGCAGGTACGTTATGTTTTCGCGCTTGAAGTTGTTTGCCAGCTTGTTGTTCTGGCCGCTAAAACCTTGGGTTAAATACAAGATTATTCCAGCTGAACCTGTGGCTGAGTTGGGCTTATCGAATGA
>DMYW01000065.1 GCA_003482455.1 Rheinheimera sp.
GGTAAGACAGAACGTATCGGCCGTATGGTTGAAATGCATGCAAACGACCGTACTGACCTGACAACAGCGCAAGCGGGCGACATCATCGCGTTGGTAGGTCTGAAAAACAACACGCAAACTGGTCACACGCTGTGTGATCCGAAAGCACCATGTACTCTGGAACCAATGGTATTCCCAGAGCCAGTAATTTCGATTGCTGTTCAGCCAAAAGACAAAGGCGGCATGGAGAAGATGGGTGTTGCTATCGGTAAGATGGTTGCAGAAGACCCAACATTCCGCGTTGAAACTGACCAAGATTCTGGCGAAACCATCCTCAAAGGTATGGGTGAGCTGCACTTAGATATCAAAGTCGACATCCTGAAACGTACTTACGGCGTTGAACTGATCGTTGGTCAACCACAAGTTGCTTACCGTGAAACTATCACTCGCGAAATCGAAGATAGCTACACGCACAAGAAACAATCTGGTGGTTCAGGCCAATACGGTAAGATCGACTACCGCATTCGTCCAGGTGAGCCAAACTCAGGCTTCAAGTTCATCACTACAGTTGTTGGTGGTAGCGTTCCAAAAGAATTCTACCCAGCGATCGAAAAAGGCTTCGAGTCTATGATGTCTACAGGCACCATGGCTGGCTTCCCAGTATTGGACGTTGAAGTTGAACTGTTCGACGGTGGCTTCCACGCCGTTGACTCATCAGCTATCGCATTCGAAATCGCTGCTAAAGGCGCATTCCGTCAATCAATGCCAAAAGCTGGTCCACAACTGTTAGAACCAATCATGAAAGTCGACGTCTTCACTCCAGAAGACCACGTTGGTGACGTGATCGGTGACTTGAACCGTCGTCGCGGTATGATCTCTGGTCAAGAGTCAGGCGCAACTGGCGTACGTATCAAGGCGACAGTGCCGCTGTCAGAGATGTTCGGTTACATCTCTACGCTGCGTACAATGACATCAGGCCGTGGCCAATTCTCTATGGAATTCGACCACTACGCTGCATGTCCATCAAACGTAGCTGACGCGGTTATCGCGAAAGAAAAAGAAAAGAAAGCTGCTAAAAACTAATTAGCTGTTTCTTAAAGAAAAGCCCCGCAACTGCGGGGCTTTTTGTTTTTGGGCTTTTGCAGCCTAAACATGCGAGCAGATGGAGCTGCAGCCAACCAAGCTGCAGTGCACTGAGTTTGCAACTGCGCCTCTCGCCATGCCAACCCGTTTAAAGATGTCTAGAAGTAGGATGCAACGCCACAGCATCGTTGACAGGTACTGGCCTTGCCATGGTCAACAAAGCTGCGACCTGAAGAACTCAATTCCAATCAGCTAGACGCTTGGCGACACGGCTCACCCGCATACCATCGCAATCAGCGCCGTTGCTGCAAATATTTATCCAGCATCGCCGCAAACTTTTGTTTATCGGCAGGTGATAACGCAGAAGGGCCGGACGTTTGCACGCCGCTCGCGCGCAGCGTTTCGAAAAAATCGCGCATGGTTAAACGCTGCTTGATGTTGTCTTTGTCGTGCGCCTCGCCGCGCGGCCCCACCGCTTGCGCACCTTTTTCAATCACTTCAAACGCTAGCGGAATGTCTTGTGTTACCACTAAATCGCCGGCTTGCACCAGCGCGACAATTTCATTGTCGGCAACGTCAAAGCCACGTGGCACGGTTTTCATTTGCAAAAACTTCGATGGCGGCAGGCGCAGTGGCGAATTGGCGACAAACACCGTCAGCACCTGCGCGCGCTCGGCAGCGCGGCAGAGCATTTCTCGCACGGGGACTGGGCAAGCGTCGGCATCAACCCAAATGGTCATAGCAGGATCCTTTGAACTTCATATGGCGGGCAGTGTGCCACAGCCGCCCGTAATGACCAAACCTTGTTGCGCGCACCGAGCGCAGCGATTGACTAGGCGTTGATTCGCCTACGCTCACAGCACAAGACAAACAAGTGATGTGCAGGATGACAGCCTTGCGGACAGATCATGTTGGCTCCATGGTTGACGGCAGCGCTGGGCCCTTGAGCTCAATGACATTGCCATCTGGGTCGCGAATGTACACGGACCAGCCTTCGCCTTCAGCGCCGTAATTAATGCTGGCAGGCGCCAACACTTCGACTTGCTGCTGCGCCAAAAACGCCAGCAACGACGTTTCATCAAATGGGTCGATGCGCAGACAAAAATGGTCGAGATTGTGATTGTCGAGTGCTAAACCTGCGCCACCGCGAACCCCCAACGGGCCATCGAGACTGATTAAGTCCAACATCGACTCGCCAAGGCGCAAATGCACCAAGCCCAAATCAGGGCGGTCACGCGCGACCGTGCAACCCAGCACCTGCTGATAAAACTGCAAGCTGCGCGCTATATCACGCACCCGCAGCACCAAATGATCGAGACGTTTGACGGAAAAGCCTGACATAGCCGCCCTCTCAGAAGTAAGTGCTCGTTATTGCTTTGCTGTTACTGGGTCCCAGCGGAACTGAAAATCAATGGTGCAAGCTTCGGTGTCCATACAAAGTGGTAAATCAACTTGGACGCTGGAGTTTGTTGTGCTTTCCTCAACCAAGTGACTAATCAGCGTAGCCAGCGGTGCATACAAGCGCTTGCGATCGACTTGACTCATCTGCAGCTGCCCCACTAATTGGCTAGGTTCACGCCGCAACTCTCCGCTAAACCAAACACACTTGCCCCGATCATCAAGGCGACAGAGACGTATCTGCTTTTCATCATACGCCAGCAGCACCGAGGTTGGCTCGGCATTGTCACCGAGCCAGCTTAGCAGTGCGTCCGGTTTATCAGCTTGCTTTAGGTGCTCAAACAATGCCCCATCCAACCATTCATCGCTAGCCACAGCAACGTCTGGACACTTTGAGGCACGGCAGTTTGACGGCTGCAGCAACCGCTGTTGCACTATAGCCTGTTGTAAGCTGGCAAAATAATCGTCGACCTGACGCTGTTGGCACTGGTCACCGCAGTGTAATAAAAACTGCAGATCTGCACGTTGTACCTGCTGCTGTTTATCCACCACTCGGGTGACCAAGAAGGTTTGACGCTGTTGATGTTGATCGACAAAGGCCAGCACCTCGGTGGGCTGGTACTGATAATGTTGCTGGCAGCGCGCCGGAACTTCAGCCGTGCCGGCAAGGCATTGCTCGTTCAAATGTTCCACAGCGAAGCTCATGAGTACCGTCAGTAAACTGCTCCAAATCATTGAGTTATGTTCCCTTTAAGTCGCAACAACCTTTGCCATCGTGTACTGTTTTGTAAAACAGTTGCATCATTCTGACAAGTGGCCAGTTCAGCTACATCCGTTGAACAATCACGGCAGCCGACATCCAGATCAGCAGCTAGGTTGCCAGCACAGGATTGCGTTACAACACCCACAAATCAACAAGGAAAGCTTTATGTACCGCCGAACCAACAGTTTATTCAGCTACATAGCGGCTCTGTACTGTGTCCTGTACACGCAACTTGTAGGCGCCACCACCGCTTGCCCGCCGGACTACAACGAGTGGCTTAACACAGCCACCGTTGACGCGGCGACGGTGCAGGTGTGTGTTTCGAACCACGACATCGC
The DNA here is from genome assembly GCA_003482455.1 of Rheinheimera sp. GTDB lineage: Bacteria > Pseudomonadota > Gammaproteobacteria > Enterobacterales > Alteromonadaceae > Pararheinheimera. The sequence goes on from DMYW01000065.1 coordinate 3,562, forward strand.
CGGCAGCAAACAGCTGCAACTGACGCTAGTGTCGAACAGTCAGCAGTTACGCAGCACTGTGCCACTGGATATCGAAGGTGACTTGCGCGCCATCACGCTGGCGCAGACTGCCTATGCGCTAAAGCCAAGAACCCGCGCTGTCGCGTTGGAACTGCAGCTGCGCAATCAAGGCGTTGGTTTTGATGAAGAGCGTCGTGATTTGTGGCTGTTCTGGCCTGAGACTAGCCAGCTGCGTTTGGTATTTAACCAAACTATTGAACTGCAACATTGGGCGACCCACTGCTCCCAAGAGTGCGACGATACCGTGCGCAGCCGCAGTGAGCTGCGAGTGTTGCCAATAGTCGCCACGCAACAGCGTCAACCTCCGGCGTCACCAATGGTGCAGCACACGGCTGAACAACCAGCAACCATACCCACATCGCACAACGCAAGTACGGCCACTGCTTTAAACTCTGCGACACCTGTCGATAGCAGGTCCTCCTCAGCCCCAGAACGCGGCGAATTCGCAACGCTGGAACTGGTCAGCCACGGCGAGCTGGTGCCCGGTGGTGCGGAGGACGCCAAACCACAGCCCTTTAGCCAAGTGCAACGCTTTAAATTTGTTGGCGAGCGCTACGAGCTGGAGCAATAAGCGGGCGAGCGCTTGTTCGAGTGGCCATTGCTGGTTAGTGAGCGGGCGCTGACGCGACAAACAGATCAATCTCAATGTCGACGTATCTCAACTACTGCGTATGGCAACGACTACGTATCTCAACAACTAGTGATCGTAATCTGCACCGATCTCAACCAACTCAGGTCGTGTGTAGATGACTAGCAAGGCCAACAACCAGCAATTGTCGGCATAGCTGCGGCAAAACTGCGTGTAACGAGCAAGTGCCGACTCGCCATGTTTTATCAGCCTGTGACAGTAGCAGAATCCTCCACTAGCGGATAAGCGCCGAGCAAATCGGTGACCTGTAGCAACACATAGGCTTCCAAGTATGCAGCCATGGCGGCGGCGCTGCGATAACGTTGACTGAACTGCTCGGTATCTTTGCCTTGCTGCCGCGTCACTGCGACTTCATAGCCGTTGGTTGCTTTAGACAAGCTAACAGTGGCTTGCACCGGGCCGCTTTGGTGTTGGTAAGAAAGTTCGCCATATTGTGTCAACAAGGCTTGCAGTAACGCGCCTTGTTGATGCTGCAGCGGTGAAAACCAATAAGGTTGTTCTTCGTCACTGTAGCGCCATAACATCAGCAGCATTGGCAGTTGTAACAACAGGACCAACAGCGTCCAACGCAGCCCAAGCGGCAACAACACCATGGTCAGCAGCCCCATGCCGATGAGCTGCACATACACAATATTGCGCCAACTGTAGGCTGTCCAACGCGCAGTTTGCCGAGCATAATGCCAAAGCCCCAAACAATAGAGTGACTGCACAACAATACCCAGCAGCGCAGACACTAATGGTTGTTGCCATAAGAAACCGCACTGCACGACTAAAGCGACGACACAAAATACAAAGTACAACCAGACCAGACTTTGGCGAAATCGACTCATTGTCCCCCCCCACTGAACAGCGGCTGTGCATCTGACTTATACGCACTTACCGCTGGTTGCTAACAATTTGCTGACGATTATGCACAGGCACTTGCTGGCTTACAACCAAGCAGCGGGCCAGCCCGCCAGCCGACGCGTGCTGACAAATTGGCGCTGTGTACCATCCAGCGGGTCGATAAAACTCAGTTGTTGTGCCAACAGCTGCAGCGGCAACGCATCCGGCGCGACGGGCTGTTTTGGCAACAAAGTGGGGTAATAGGTATCGCCTAAGAGCGGCGCGCCGATGCCGGCCATATGCACGCGCAATTGATGGGTTTTGCCGGTGTGGGGCGTTAAGGCGAACAACCCCAGTGGCTGGGTTGTAGCTGTGGCGGTGATTGCCAATAACTGCAAGGTCGATAACGCATTGGGTTCGCCATCGACCACCTGCATCACAAACTTAGGTTGTGATTTCTCCAAACGATTGTGCACTTGCCATTTTTGGCCCGGCTGAAAAATCCAGTGATCAGCGAGTGCTGCCACGGCGCGATATTGTTTTTGGATGTTGCCGCTGGCAAACAACTCGTAATACAGCGGCCGCGATGCGCTGTTGCAGGAAAACAGCACTAAGCCTGCAGTATCGCGGTCCAGTCGATGCACAGGCGCGAGGTCCAAAGTACCGGTGTCGCGCCGCACCCGCTCCAACAAACATTCATTGACGAACTCGCCGCCTGGTGTCACCGGTAAGCCATGCGGCTTACAAGCCACTATGATGTGCTCGTTTTGAAACAAAATCTGGTGCGCTGCGGCAACTTTGGGTTCTGCCGCTACCTCACGGTAATAACACAGCCGCCGCCCCGGCTGATACGGTGTGCTTGCATCAATACGCTCGCCCGCAAACCAATGCACCTTGCCATCCGCGACGCGTTGCTGCCAAATCGCCGCATCAATTCGGTGAAAATGCTGACACAAAAACGCCAGCACTGTTGGCCAAGAGCCCGGTGGCAAGGTAATTTCGGACGGTCGTAAAGCAATGGACATGGCGGCGTGCTGCACCCAAAAACCGCTATGCTACCACACTCAGTCGTGCGCTTCAGCGCGCCTTGCTACCGCGCACATTGCTACTTCCGCAGTCGCAGCGTAATGTCATCACAGTTGTCTGAAAAACCACGCGAGGCGCCGCTATGCCAAGGAGCCTCTATGCCAAAGAGCCTCTATGTCAAGGAGCCACTATGTCAACCCCTGATAAAGTCAAAGGTCCTGCATCCTATTTCCCATCGATTGAAAAAACCTATGGTCAACCCATCACCCATTGGTTGGATCTGGTGCGGGTACAATCGGGCAAAAAACATATGGAACTGGTCGCCATGCTAAAAAATGACCATGGTTTGGGCCATGGCCATGCCAATGCCATTGTCGCGTATGTGTTGGCGCAAACGACCACTTAACCGCGGCGGGACTGTCTTGCAGCTGGCACCTTGTGCATTTCTCGATTGTTGATCTTGCACAGTTGGTGTTTGAGCGTGTTGCAGGCAAGCGCCGACTGCCTGCGGTTGTTTGCCGAGAATACCCATCCGAGAAGCGCCCACTGAGTAGTTGGCTTGATTAACCCCTTGGGCACGTCAAGCGCAGTCGCAGCGCACAACTGCTGCAGCCATGGTTACACGGACATTGGCGCCGACATCCGCACCGATTGGCTCGACAAGATCACCAAGCCCCGCAAACGGCAAGCCTTCGTCGGCCCAGCCAGTCATGCCACCGATCATCAGTTTCGCCGGATAGCCCAAACGCGCAATCTTCCACGCCGCTTGATCGGCACCGTTGCAATGCGGGCCAGCGCAATAGACCACAAAGGTCAGCTCGTTGCCAAATGCGGCCAAAGCGTCGTGGGTGATTTGCCGATGCGGCAAACTGACCGCGCCTGCGGCGTGGCGCTTTGTATACGCAGCCGTTGAACGCACATCCAGCAGCACAAAATCGCGGGCGCAGCGCCCGGCAGCGACCTCTTGCAACGCGGCATACACGTCAGAGCAATCGGTCTCAAAACTCAATTTGGCGGCAAAATGGCGTTCTGCGTCAACAGACGGAGCGGCAGGGTATTGTTGGATCAGCGATGGCTGCATGGTGTTTTCCTTTGAGTTGCTAGTTGAGCGATTTGCTAGTTGGACAAGTTGCTAGTTAGTTCTACACGGTTGCTCGTGCACCACCTTCTGGTGGGGCTGTGCATATTTCAGCCGAATTCGGCTCGCCAAACTATTGGCTGATTTGCCATAATTCATGGGTTTCCAGCCAAACTGGCCGTAACTGCTTGGCAAGGCAATACACATAACGCAGGCTTTGATGGCTGCAATGGGGTGGTGACTAAAGCGGCCAGTGCAAGCGCTCAGCCAAAGCACCTAATCCATGCCACCAGTCCAAACTAAACCGCCGAGGAGTCAAGCTATGTCACTGCCCTTAACCATCTTGGTGTACGACGGCTTGTCCATGCTGGAATTTGGCGCGGCCGTGGATATTTTTCGCGGCCATGCCAGTCCAGATGCTCCTTGGTACCAAGTGACGATTGCCAGCGTCGATGGTCCAACCGTCACCACCCAAGCCGGCGTGCTACTGACCAGCCAAGCCGGGCGCGAAGCCCTGTTGGGCAGTCACACCATTGTGATCCCAGGCTGGCGACAGCTAGCCGACACACCCGATGCCCAGTTATTGCAGTTACTGCGCCAAGCGCATGCACAAGGCAGCCGCTTGGTCAGCTTTTGCTCCGGTGCGTTTTTACTGGGTCATAGCGGCTTGTTAGATGGCCGTGCGGCGACCACCCATTGGAAATATGCGCGCTTGTTTGGCGAGTTGTTTCCCAAGGTGAATCTGCAACTCGGCGATTTGTATGTAATAAACGATGGCCTGTGCAGTTCTGCCGGTAGTGCCGCCTGTCTGGATTTAAGTTTGCAATTGATCCGGCAGGATTTTGGCGCCGAACGCGCCAATCAATCGGCGCGGCGTCTGGTGGTGCCGGGCGTGCGTGACGGTGGCCAGCAGCAATACATCGAACTCCCGATGCCGCGCGAGCGCTGCCAGCTTGGTCCCGTGCAGCAGTATGCACTGCAGCATTTAGCGAATGAACTCAGTGTCGATGATCTTGCCGCGCACGCGCATATGAGTCGGCGCAGTTTTGATCGTCATTTCAAAGCATCGTTTGGCCTAAGCCCTAAACAATGGCTATTGCAGGCACGGTTGGCGCACGCAAAACATCTGCTTAGTACTAGCAAATTGAGCATTGAGCAGATCGCCGCCAGCTGCGGCTTTCGATCAGGCCAGGCGCTGCGCGATCAATTTGTGGTGTCGGTGGGCGTGTCGCCGCTGCGCTTTCGTCAGCAACAATTGCACTGAGTCGTTGCCGCACATCACCGGCTTACAAAACACAAGCAGTCTGCTGTAGGTGGTCGCAATGACAAATCAACCAGACGTCGCTTGACGCAGTAAACAAATCGGCGGCTTTAGTCGCTGGCTGATCACACCGTCTGTTGCGACGCGATCGCTGCAACTTCCACCTCTAACTGTGCGAAACTGGGCCGCAGCTGTACCTGCGGTTGCAAGCAGCGGTCGACGAGTTGCTGCAACGGTAAAGCGGCGCTCAGCATGTGTTGTAGGTGGCCGCACTGCTGGCTTGTGTCTTGCTCAGCCGTGTTGTTTGAGCGAGCGCCTTGTTGGAAACTGTCTGCGTGCGGCGCGCCTGAGTGAAGTGCGTCTGTTCGCAGAGTCTGCAGGCCTATCGTCGGCTCGCCTGCCGCGGTCGGCAACAGCGTCATCATATCCGCCAGCCAATAGCCAAATGCCGCGACCTCTTGTTGTTGCATCGCCTGCTGCTGCGACGGCGGAAGTCCATCCAACGCGGTTGCGGCACCAAAGTCACCCAAGTACAGCTGACCACTGGCATCCAGCAGCATGTTGTGCGCATACAAATCACCATGCACCAGCCGGCGACTATGTAAGTGCGCCATCACTGAGGTGACTTGCTGGGCCAGTCGCCAAATTTCAGCCAACGACAGCTGCCGCGACGGGTCAAATGTATCGCGGGTAATGCTGGCAAACGATGGCGGTTTACCCAAGCTTTGAAAACTCGCTGGAACCAATGCCATGGCAAGTCCGGGTAAATCCCCGCCCGTTAGCTGCGCTAACACGGGGATCAAATTGGCGTGACGGCCAGCATTTAGCGCATTGGCCATTTCATCTTTGGGGCAACCATCACTGGTGAGCCAGCCTTTGAACTGTTTCACCGCGCACAGCGCAATGCCCAGCTGTTTGGCGCTGTCGCCATGCGCCAAAGCGCGATAAATAACGCCCGATGCACCGACGCCCAAGGTCTCTTGCAACTGAAAATCCTGTAGCGGACAACTGGGTATTTCGCTGTGCAGCGTTACCGGGGTTGCCGGATTGGCACCAAGCGCCAACCAAGCGAGCTTGGGCAATGTAAACAACCACTGCGGAAAGGCGGTGAATTGGTTGAGCGATAAGCGCAACAAACCCAGTTCACGGCACAGCTGCATACTGTCGGGCAAGTGATGCAGTTGATTGCCCGCCAAGGCGCATTTTTGCAGCCGCTGATAACGTCCCATATCGTCTGGCAATTCGGTCAGCTGATTGTCCGTTAAAATCAGCCACTGCAAGCCAGCAGGCAAAGTGCCCTGCCCAAACCGTTGCAGCTGATTGCCCTTAAAACTGACCATGGTGAGGTTTGGACACTGCGCCAGCACAGCCGGCACCTCGTCAAACCGATTGTTGGTTAAAAACAACCGTTGTAATTGACGAAATCTGCTGAAGTCCGCTGGCAGGCTGCACAACTGGTTATCGGATAAATCCAGCGCTTGCAACGTCTCTGCGTGGTCAAACAACTCGCGTGGAAATTCGCGCAACCCTTGGGCGATTTTGATCTGCTGCATGCCATTCGCTCCTAGGCGATATCATCAAGTGCCGGCGATTGTAGTGAATGCACCGCCCGCCAACAACCTAACAGACTGCGATGCCCATCGAAAAGCGGTAGTGAGTTGATAGCAACTTCCCTATACTGCGTCTTGCCTAACTGCTTGTAGTAGCTTGTGATTTCGGCCTTTTAGTATTTTTTGTTCGAAAAACTGCCGCTTGTTATAACGGAAAGATTTGTAAATTTCCCTGCAATTTCGACAAAAGTGCGTCATACCTGAGGTGTTCAGGGCGAGCCGTATTAGCTTTGGAGTGAGCATGAGAAGTATCACGCTAGTTATCATCTGGCTGTTTGCAGCCATCTCTATTTCCACCGTCGCACAACCCCGTTTAGCTTTCACTGATTTGGTGAATGGCCCTGCTCAAGGGCTAGGTGATGGTTTGGGGCAAGGTGCGATTATCACCGTCTGGGGCTATCAGCTTGGCGACACCCCAGGGCAAGTCACAGTCACCGATAGTGCTGGTGTTACGCGTCCAGCGGCTTATGTGTACTATTGGAAAAAAGCCGATGGCCAATTGCCAGGCGGTCCTGCCAACTTGTACAGTTCCCATCAACTGTACGAAGTGGCGTTTTCCCTGCCAACGTCGGCACTGGGTAGTGCTCAAATTCAATTGCAAACTGCCAACGGCGAAAACTCTAATGCGCTGCCATTTGCCGTGATCAACGGCCGGATTTTTCATGTGAAAACCGGTGGCAATAACAGCAATAGCGGTAGTTTTAGTGCTCCTTGGCAATACATTAATGGTGATGCCAGCGGCGTCAAAGCACCCGGCAATGGCGGCTTGTTGGCTGGCGACCTCGTGTATAGCCACGGCACACTCGAGAAGCTGGATTACGTCAATGGCGTGTTAAATGGCCGTGCAGGAGTATTTCTGCGTAGTTTAAATGGTCGAGCCGATGCCCACATCGCGTTAGTTAGCTACCCCGGCACCCAAGCCAAGGTGGAAAGCCCAAGTTGGGGTATCCATCCGTATGTGTCGACCGGGATTGTTGTTTCAAAATATGACATCCGCGGTGGCATCATTGATGAAGATCCGCTAAGCACTAGCTATGTACCGCCTGGATCAACGTCAACGGCCCAAATCACCGCCTCCGCTTATGGCCGCATTGTCGGGAATTTTCTTGGTGAGCTCGCCGGCAAATGCTCGAACGGCTGGGCTGGCGCCATCGTCGCGTCCGAAGCCCAATCCGACCAGTTGATGGTGCATGGCAATGAAATTGCCGATATTGGCTGTAACCAAACCTCGCATTTCCACCACACCACCTATTTCACTCGTCGCACTCAAACCGGTGCTGCCGCGACACAAGCAGGTGAATTTAGCTGGAACTATCTACATGACAACAAAGCCAAGTACGGCATTCATTATTACGACCAAACGAACGACAGCAGCAAAGCCTGTGACCCCGTCATTGGTACACTAAAAATCCACGACAACTACATTGTCAATCAACGCTCTGTTGGTATTAGCGTCCAAACGAGTAGTAGCTACGCCGCGGCGCCTTGCTGGAGTATGGATACCGAAATCTATCAAAACGTCTTAATTAACACAGGGCTAGGCCCAATTGCTGAACTCAACAACGGTACTCAGCCTTATGCCATGTATCTAGGCGGCGCCATCGCGGGGAATTTCAAGCTGTACAACAATTTGATTGATGGGGTCAGTGACGAGGCATCTCGCAAATACCAAACACCGGCGGTCTTGGCTTTTATCACCACCAGAAACAGCGAATTGTCGCTATACAACAATGTCATTCAGCCGCGTTATGCCATGCCGTTGACCACCAACGCCGCGACAGTTCCGTCTAGCATGCAATTCAACTTATTGTCGACTGACGTGACATTACGTTTCAGTCAGGCCTTTTTGCAACGCTTAACCGCCAGTACCGCGCTGAACTACCAAGCCGATCCGCAAATCAGTAGTCAAGGCACAGTGTCACTTGCGCCAACCAGTCCTGCTATAGGCAAAGGACAGCGCAATACAGAAGTCGATTTTTATGGTCGAACTGTGTCAAGTGATAACCCAGAGATAGGACCGGTGCGTTATGAACCATAAATGGACGTTCTCCCTGTGTGCCACGCTAGTCCTGCTGACCGGGTGTGGTGGTGGCGGTGAATCCAGCACTACGCCGACAGACTCGTCAGGTGTGGTGACGCCGCCGGTGGTAACAGAGCCACCTGTGACCACGCCGCCGACGACGACGCCTGAGGTGACGCAATTTACGATCAGTACCAGCACCAACGCCGGTGGCTCGATCAGCCCAAGTTCTAGCACGCAAAATGCCGGCACTCAGGTCAGTTTTACCATCGCCAGCCAACCTGGTTTTAGTATTGGCAGCGTCAGTGGCTGCAGTGGTTCATTGGCAGGCAGCACCTATACAGTGACCAACTTGGCGGCGAACTGCACTGTCACAGTGCAATTTGTCGATGGTCGTACCGCGCCCAGCAACCTCAGTGCATCGGTGCAAAACGCGCTAGCCACCGTCAGTTGGCAAGGTAATGTTGCCGCCACTCACTATACAGTGTCGTACGCAGAAGACTCCATTGTGCAAGGCAAAGCAATTGCCAACCAGATTCAGCAGCAAACGACCACCAGCCCGAGTTGGCAGTTGCCGCTGACGAAAAGTTTCAACCATTGGTATGTCACGGTGAAAGCTCACTACGGCGATAGTCAGTTGGCAGCAAACAGCGAAGTAGAAGTCACCTTGAACTATCAAGGCAGTGCTCGTTTGAACGACACAGCCACCCAAACCTGTTTAGACAGCAGCTTCAAAGCCGTGGACTGCAGTACCAAAGGATTAGCCGAACAGGATGGTTTAGTGGGCAGAGACGCCACAATAGCCAGTTTGAATAAAACAGGCGGCGGCGTGGCTGGCTTTGATTTCAGCAAAATAGGCCGTGACGGCAGCGTGTTAGCGTTACAGGGACAACGTTGGGAAAGCCAAGGCACAGAAAGTGCGGGCAGCCAGTGGAGCTGTGTGCGCGACAACTTGACCGGTCTGGTTTGGGAAGTTAAAACCAGCAGCGGTCCGCAGCAAGCGAGCACTTTATTTCGCTGGTTTAGTGCCGATGCCGCAAGCAACGGCGGCAATATGGGCAGCCAAGACGCAGGAACCTTGAGTTGTGGCTTAGCCAGTTGCACTACGGCAGCTTACGTTGCGCACCTGAACGACATTGGCTGGTGTGGCAGTCGCCATTGGCGCTTACCGACTCGGCAAGAACTTAGCGGTATAATGCTCAATCGCGCCACCACGCCTGTGTTCGACCTCAGTTATTTTCCAACCCAACCAAGCGACCAACTGCTGTGGACCAGCAGCAGCTACGCCGCCGATCCAGCGTTAGCTTGGGTGCTCAGCAGCAACAGTGGTATCAGTCTGTGGCAACACAAATCCACGCCACAAGCTGTACTCGCCGTGCATGCGGAATAAGGAACTTAGCCATGAACACATCGACCAAAACGCTACCATTGTTAATCCTTGTGGTCAGCAGCGCCACTTCATCGGCATTCGCCGCCTGCAACAGCGCCCTTCCCAATCAAGCCAGTAGTCGTTACAGCGCCAGCAATGGTGTGGTCACTGACAACAAAACCAGCTTGATGTGGCAACAATGCAGCCTTGGCCAAACTTACAGCAGCGGCAGTTGCAGCGGCACAGCTACAAGACTTACCTGGACTGTGGCGACCAGCCAAGCCAGCGCTGCCAGCGACTTTGGTTTTAGTGATTGGCGTTTACCCGATCGTAAAGAACTCGAATCCTTGGTTGACCTCGCTTGCGCAAGCCCCGCCATCAATGCGGAGATTTTTCCCGCCACCGCCGCCGTGCGCTATTGGAGCAGTAGCCCCTATTTATCGGGCGATAGTTTGCTGTGGAGCCTGAACTTCTATGACGGCCAAGTGTTTGCGCAAGCCGGCACCGAAACCGCCGCCGTTCGGCTGGTGCGCAGCCTGCCTTAAATGCGCGAGCACAAGGCCCGCCAACAACCAAAGGTTGATCCAACACAGCTTGCAGTCGTATGCAAATTGGCAAGCCAGCGCAAAGCTGGCAGTATGCTGCAACATAGGTTGTGCGGTTGACGACGCAGCAGAGTGCAAGTGCTGCAGTGCGTCTGGATAACCGCAGTCCGCTGGTTGTTGGCAGGTCGCTGCCATTCACGAGTCGCTAGGGGTAGTCATGTCGTTCGCAAATTCTTCAACGGGAGCAGCCCTGCCTGCGCCACATCGGATTGTCATTGTTGGCGGGGGCACTGCAGGTTGGATGACCGCCATGTTGATGACTCATCATTGGCGCGAGCAACCGGTGCAGATTAGCCTGATTGAATCCCCCGACATCGGCATTATCGGCGTTGGCGAAGGCTCCACACCGACCTTGCGGCGTTTTTTCCACGAACTGAACATCGGCGAAGATGAATGGATGGTGCGCTGCAATGCCACCTACAAAGTTAGTATTCGCTTTGCCAATTGGAGCCCGGCCACCGGCGCGGCCAGTTACAGCCACCCGTTTATTTCGCAGTTGGACCAATTCAGCGAGCTGCCGTTTTACCAAAACTGTTTTGCCCGCCGTCAAGGCCTCGCCGTGACCACAGCTCCAGAGCTGTTTTTGTTTAATGGCTACCTTGCGAACGCCAAGTTAGCGCCGCATACCCCGGCGAATTTTCCATTTCGGATTGAATACGGCTATCACTTTGACTCAGCCTTGCTGGGGCAATTCCTGCGGGACAAAGCCAGTGCCATCGGCGTGCGACACGTGCCGCACACAGTACAAAAAATCAATCAGCACCCAGACGGTCGCATTGCGTCTGTGGTCTGCGACAACGGCGAGCAGCTCGATGGCGACTTGTTTGTCGACTGCACTGGCTTTCGCGCAGAACTCATTCAAAAAACCTTAGGCGTGGCGTTTGAGCCGTTTAAAAGCAACCTGTTTAACAACGCCGCCGTGGTATTTCCCACCGAAGTGTTAACGGATTTACCGCCAGAAACCCGCGCCACCGCGCTGTCAAATGGCTGGGCTTGGCAAATTCCGCTACAACATCGCACCGGCAATGGCTACGTTTACAGCCGCGATTTTCAGTCGGCGGATGCGGCCGAAACTGAACTTCGCGCGCATCTAGGCTTGCTCGACAGTGAAATTAGCGCGCGCCACCTGCAGATGAACGTTGGGCAAGTACGTCAGCACTGGGCGAAAAACTGTGTGGCGGTAGGCTTGTCGCAAGGTTTTATTGAACCGCTGGAAGCCACGGCACTGCATTTGGTGCAAACGGCGGTTGAAACCTTTATTGAGGATTATCAACAAGGTGGTTTTAGTGATCGCTTCCAGCAGCGCTACAACCAATCGATCGCCCAACGCTTTGAAGCCACACGCGATTACATAGTCGCGCACTACAAGTTCAATAGCCGTGATGATAGCGACTATTGGCGCGCAAATCGTGCCAACGAGAACCTGTCGGATAGCTTGCAGCAAATTATGCAGACCTGGTTTCAGCTGGGCGATTTGGGGCAAACGCTGGCCAAGCAGCAGCGGGAAACCATGTTTGGCAACACCTCATGGCATTGTTTGCTAGCTGGCTACGGGGTGTTTCCCCATTTAGCCGCGGCTCAGCCCACAGCGGCGCAGCTTGCCGAGCGTGACCAATTTATCGCGCAAGGCTTGCAGCCGTTGTTTAGCGGCTGCGCCTTAAACTTTAAGACGCAACGCGAGCGTTTTGCCTCTAAGTAGACTGGGGCGTTTTTCAAGGCAACACTCTGTTTGCTAGCCCATTGCGATCTCTAGCCGCTAAGGGCCTAAGCGTTGCGTCAGCAGCGTGCTCAGTTGCCGGCAATACCTACGTGCCGCAGTGGATTAATCCTGGCTATTGGCGGCGGATAACTCGCATGTCGCCGTACCGCTGGCTCGTCGCTTTAACACCAGTTGGTTCACGCGCTTGATAAACTCGCTCGATACCTTGGCACTAAAGGCCAAATACACCGGGCCTTCAATAGCAATATTGGGCAGGCGCACATAGTTTTTGGCGTCATCCGGCGGCAGCATTTTGTAATAGCGCTCAGACGACACCATCAGATCGGCGCGCTTTTTCTGCAACATGTCAAAGGATAAGCCGGTGCCTCGCGGTAATAACAATAACCACTTGGCACATTGTGGGTTCTTGCGCAGCATTTCGACTTTTTCACCATAATAGCCTTCTGCCGGCGCGATTAAGGTGGCTTGTTGCATAGTGTCATCACACCAATCTTTAATTTGATCCCACTGCGGACTGTCGACATGGCGGTAAAGATATGAATTGTTATTGCCGATCGCGCGACTGTATTGAAACGGCCCATCTGGTCGTTTCGCCAGCCCAGTGATCACCTCGACATGTGCCGCTGAAAGTTGCTCCACTCGATAGTTCATCCCCGGGTTTGCGTCCACAAACTGCAAATCACAACCCAGTTCGGCAAAAAAGTCCTGCTGCCAGGCATCAAAACACGACAAGGTTTTGCCATCACGATTAAACATATGAAAGGTGCGCAGTGGTTTTGGACAGGCGGCGGGATCGGCAAACGCTGGCGATGGACTCAGCATTAAGGCCAGTAAGATGGCAGATAAACATGCGGCACCGCGCACGCGAAACAACAGACTGAGCATCTGTAACTCCTTGGTCGAACACCCACATAGCAAGTTCCAGCATGGCGGCAAGATGCCGCATGGGTCAAGCAACTGGACATAAAAACTTAATCCATTTAGCCCGCGTCAACTAGCTGTTGCAACAAGGCGAGACTAACCATCTGTTTTTGAATTGTTTTTTAACAGAGAGTCGATTATCAGTGCCAGACAAACGCCGCAGGCCGTTGCGTGATCGGTCAAAAACAAGCAGCCACTGAGGCTTTGCTTGAACCCGCAATGTGTCTGCTAAGACTGCTGACGTTCCGCTTGGATCCCTGTAAGCTGCTGTTTTTGCTTTTGAGAATCCAACGTTGCCAACGTCTCGAATCGCCCTCGCACTGGGCGCACTTGCGGTGTTTTTTGCCAATCAAAGTGTGCAAGTGCTGGCGATCCCATTTTATCAAATGACCTTGTCGGTCGACCCCTTGTGGCTAGCGCTGGCGATGGCAGTGCCGTTGCTGGTCGGATCCTTATGGGCTTCGCTGCTGTCGAATTGGTTAAGCCGACAAGTTGCACCAATACTGGCCTATCGGCGCTGTTTGGCGCTGGGAAGTTGCGGGCTTGGTGGTTGTTTTATGCTGATGTGGTTGGTGCCTCCGACCTGGTCAAGCGGCCTGCAACTGAGCTATTTTGCCGTCTGTTGTGTTGGTTTTTTTCTGGCGCTACCGCTGTTGAGCGTGTCCTTTACCTCGTTATTATTTGCCGCCACGCCATCGGTACAAGCAAAGCAATTTGCCGTGGTTGGCGTGGTGCATAAAGTCGGTTCATTGGTGTATCAATGGCTTGTGCCCTTGTGCCAAGTCAGTTATTTCAGCAGTTTTATCAGTGGCGTGCGTCAAATCGGCGTGGCTGTGGCGCTGCTGTTGCTGACACTCCCCGGACTGATCGCCGCTTGGCGCTGGTCAACACCTGCCCTGCCCAATGCAGCCCAACCCAGCCCACTCACGGCCGAACCTGCGCTAGTTGCAACAACGAGCCTCACGCAGACTGCACGTCAGCCTGCGGTGTGGCGGCTGCTCGCACTAGGCGCTTTACAGTTATGCGGCTGTGCGGCGGTTGCCAGCTACGATTTTTACTTGCTGGTGTATAGCCAACATGCTGGCGATTTGGCCGCCGGAGCGACTGACAAAGCTTGGTTATCGAGTCTGTATGCCGTTGCGGGGTTGGCGTGGGTGCCGGTACTGAGTCGCAGCCAAGCACGCTGGGGGGCGCTCACTACGTTGAGTTGGGTCTTTGCGCTCAATGCCTTAGGCGGCGCTGCCAAATGGTGGCTGTTTGCACCGGATGCCGGACGTTGGGTGCTATTGGATGCGCTGCTGTGCAGCGTCGCATGGAGCGCCATGGTGATGTTATTGCCGCCGCTGCTGCGCCAAGCCAGTCCGACGGCGACCGATCCGCAAGTCAGCGCTTTGCACCATTGGTTGGTTAGTATCAGTGCAGCACTGGCTATGATATTGTCTGGCTTTGGTTTAACACTACTGCAGTTCTCCCCACAGACCAGCGACACGAGCTTACCATGGTTACGCTGGTTATTAAGTGGCGGTACGGTTGGATGTTCCTTGCTTGCCCTGTGGTTATTGTGGCAAATTCGCCGCCATCTTCAGCCAAACCTTCGCACCCGCATTACAGGAGTTTGATACATGGTCACCATCAAAGACGTGGCTCGAGTCGCCGGTGTGTCGATTGCAACCGTTTCCCGCGTGCTCAATGACAATCACAAAGTCGGCGATGCCTGCCGCGCACGCGTCAAAAAAGTAATCAAAGAACTGGGTTATCAACCCAATGCCAACGCGCAAGCGCTGGTGAGTAAAACCCCCAGCAATATCGGCGTGGTTACGCCGAAACTGTCGATGACCTTTTTTGGCACGCTGGCCGCTGGCGTCGAAAAAACCGCACGTGAGCAGCACTATAAGCTGCTGATGGCCAATTCCTTGTATGAAACAGAGTCTGAACTTGCCGCAATTGCCTCGCTGCGCGCTAACAACTGCCACGCGTTGATATTGCACAGCGAATATTCCGACGAAAAAACGCTGCAAAAACTCGCCGACGAAATGCCCGGTTTAGTGGTGATTAACCGCTATGTTCCCGCGATCGCCCATCGTTGTGTATGGCTCGATAACCAACGCGGTGCGATGGACGCAACCCGGTATTTATTGCAACGCGGCCACCAAAAATTTGCCGTGATCACTAGTATTTACCAAAACGGCGACCCGCAAGTGCGCCTTGCTGGCACCAAAGCGGCGCTGGCTGAACAAGGCTTACAACTGCAAGGCGTGGAAGAATCGACCGCCAATATCGAAGGCGGCATCCAAGCCACCGAAGCGCTGCTGGCCCGTGGCGTGCCGTTTAGCGCCTTGCTGGCCTACAATGACTTGATGGCGGTTGGCGCCATTCACGCGCTGTTTGCTGCCGGTCTGCGCGTGCCAGAGGATGTCTCAGTGATTGGTTTTGATGACTTGATCGTCGCCCGCGCCTGCCGGCCCCAGTTGACCACTATGCATTATCCGGTCGAAGAAATGGCAGCGTACGCCGCCCAATTAGCGATCGAGCAAAGCCAACCGAATGCCGAGATGCACGCCCACCGCACGCATTTGTTTTTACCGCAGCTGGTAGAGCGCGACTCAGTCGCTGACGCCCCAGCCACCACTCAAACCGACAAGGAGAAACGTCAATGAAACTTACCGTAAAACAGGCGGCCGCAGCCATGCTCTTGGCTGTCAGCCCACTGACCATGGCCGCGGACATTGATGGCACTTGGCACTGCGAAGACGACTTCAAAGCTGGAACAACTCGCATCAATTCAGTGCTAACCCAGCAATACGACAGTGCTAGCAGCAAGACCAACGCGCAAGGGCAGGTGCAAATTTATAATCAGGGCCAATTGAGTTATCAGTTTGACGTCAGCATCCGCGGTACCTTTGCAATCAATGGCCGCATGCTGAGCGAACATGCTGAGCAGGTTAATGTGCAGCTGAGCAATCAACCACAAGACATGCAACAAGCCCAAGTCATGCGCGATGAGTTAGAAAAAGCCTTTAAAGCAGCGCCGCCGGTCGAACTGCTTCAAATCGATGACCAGCAGTTGCAATATAAAGAGCCACAAACCGGCGAAACCACCAGCTGCCAACGCGTATCGGCTGGCACCTGAACCAGTTAAAGCGCTGCAACATCCTTGAATTGTTGCAGCCAAAGCCACGCTCTTGCTGGCCTTAGCGAACCAGCAACAGTTGCAGCTGCATTCAAGTAGACTCATCGGTGAAATTGCCGCATGAGTCGGATGGGACCCAATAGATGAAAAAACTCTCAGTCGTTCAACAAAAACAACAAAAAGCGGTATTGGCTGCAGTCACCGCTGTCGAAGAAGCTGCACAAGCACAAGTCCCAGGCGTCGTGCAGTGCTGGTTTAGCATGGAGTACGAAGCCTTTCCAAGTTCATTGCTGGTGCGGATGCAACTGGCGGATGAAGACACGCTTACTGCGGCAAAGCCAAATTTGTTGACCTGGCAAAAACAGCTGGCGGCACAGTTGGTCAAACGCGGCATTGTGCTCAAAGACATGCGCAAGCATTTAGTGATGACCTGCCAAAGCCCTGACGACTAACCTTGCCGCACCGGCGGCACATCACCGCCGGTGCTTGGCGACTTTATCTACCTGTTACAAACCTGCGCGTGCGCCGCAAAGCGGCCAGCAGCAATAACGACAAACCAGCCAAACCAACCGATCCACCGCTTTTTGCGGCTGGTTCAGTCGGTTTGGATTTGCTTGGGTCCAGTGGAAAACTGTCTTGGTTATTTGCCACGCCGTCTAGGTCGGTGTCATTGGTTGGATTCAAAGGCGCAGCATCTAGAACGGGCGCAACAAACGCCACTGCGACTGGACTGCTCAGTCCGGCGGTTGCTTTGGACGCAACGACACCCATCACAGCCCCATTGCGACCATTGAACTTCAGGATCTCGTGTTTGTCGGTATTACACACATACAAGTCGCCCTGGTGATCCAGCGCCAAACAGCCTGGCGTGACTAAACCGCCGCTGCCTGCAGCAACAAAGTCTCCTTGATACACACCATTGGCATTAAACTTGGCGATACTGCCACTACCAGCGTTACTGACTAAAATGCTGCCATCGGCTTGTTGCACTAAATGTTCTGGTTTGTTCAATCCGATGCCTTTGGCAAAGACCACTCGAGGATTGTCATCTGGACCCGCGCTGTAATTTAAACTTACCAGCTGGTTGGTATCGCGTTCTGCGACCAAGATACGGGTGGCTGACAAAGCTAAAATGTCGCGATACACAGTCTCTGTGCGCCAATTGCTGCGCCCAGCGACAGTGCCGGTTGGCGCTAGCTGGAAGTCGTTGAGATAAGACGGCGCCATGCCATTGCTGACAAACAAACGCCGATCGCTGGCAGTGCTGCCCAGTTGTAATAGATGTGCGGCAAATGCACTACCCAGCTGGGAGCGTTTGAACCATGTTTCCGCAGTTTTGCTGCGCAGATCCAATCGTTTTACATCACTGCCTTCGATAAACGCCAGTTGACCAGCACCGAGATCCAGCAGATCAGAACGGAAACTAAAGCCGCCGCTGCTGGCTTGGTACAAGGTATCGACGAGTTTGCCATCGGTTTTTTGCAGTGCCACTAACTGACCAGTGCCGGCGTTGACCACCAGCAGTTGCTGGACAGCGCTGCTGCGCTGATCATAGTCATCTACACCATCATTGTCGTTATCAAGGTCAAACCGATTGCCAATGCCATCGCCATCGCTGTCTTGGTAATCTTGCGCGTTCGCATCGAGTTGATCTTTGTTATTGCCAACGCCGTCGCCATCGCTATCTTGGCTTTCGCTGGCATCACGCGGTAACGCATCTTGCGCGTCTGGCACGCCGTCATTGTCGTCATCGTTGTCAGTGGCATCGCCAGTACCGTCCCGGTCACTGTCCAATTGCTCAGTGGCGTCATTGGGAAAGGCATCTTGCCGATCGCCGACGCCGTCATTGTCCGTGTCTAGTTGCTCTGTGACATCAAACGGGAACGCATCATCACGATCCAGTCGACCATCACCATCCACATCAAGCGCACTGATCGCAGGTAGCGTCAGCAAATCTTGTGAAACTGCGGCCCGCAAACTGGAGTTCGCCGTCGCGAATTGGTCGATGGTATAGGCATTGTCGGCCTGCTGGCTATCACCACACACGCGGGCGGCGCAGGTTTGCCGCGGGTTAGAGAAGCGATTGAGTCGATAGCCGCGGTTCACGTCGCCGGTACCAATCGAGCTCATCACTGTATTGAACTTTCCTGACACAATCAGCGCGCCCGACACCGGCAAAGCGCCAACGCTGCCACCGTTCATCCACTGATGACCCGCGCCAAAATTGTGGCCAACTTCATGCGTGAACGTGTCGATACAATTCGAACCGCCACTAAGGCCCACATTGCTGATATTGGCGACCACATCGGGCACGGAATCTGGAAAGGTCGCCACGCCGCAGACACCACGTTCGTTGAGGTTGTGCACGCGAATAAGCGACACTAAATCAGCGCCATATTGGTTACGCCAGCGCGCTACGTCACTCAAGCTGGCGTCTGTCGTGGTGGAACTATCGCTGTCGAGCACTCCGATCAAATCATCGAGAGCGGTAAAATTCGACGGCTGACGATAATCCACTTGCTGCCGATGCACGATGCGCAGCTGCATCGCGATGTCGCTGTCGACAAAAGCTTGGTTGGCTTTATCCACCAGATGCGTCATCAAGGTGTCAGCAAGACCTTGCGGATACTGCATCGCGATATCGCTGTCGTACAGCATCATGATGTCGACAACAGTGATGTCGCGATCGCCAATGCGTTGCACTGTTGGCGTAGCGCGAATGGCTGGCTGGCCATTAACTTTTGCGGCGAAGTGTCGTACATCTTGCTCAAGCGAGGGTTCTGGCAGGCCGCTGCGGCCTAAGTCCACCACAAACAATTGGCCTTGTTGTTCCAGTAATAGTTGCTGCCCTTGACTGCCACGGATCTCACCGATACTGCCCGCAGGGCCTTGCGTCACAATCACTTGCTGTAATTCACCACCGCGCCACACAGTACCACTGACAGTGACATCGCCATTGCTGTGCAACACGGTGCTGGGTGTGAGCACCGTTTGCAAAACGCCATCGACCGGCAGGCGCAGCACGGCTTGGCTGGTGTTATCGGTCGGCAACGTCAGCTGCAGACGCCCTGGTTGCAGCTCTACGGCGGCTGCAGGCACTTGTTGTAACGCAGCAGGTAGCGGAGTCGCAAACGCAGTACTAGGCACCGTTAACAGCAGGCTCGCTAGCAGCGCAGTTGAAGTCTTGGTTGTTCGAGTGCAGTTGAGTTGTGTATTGGATAGATCCGAGGTGGCACCGACGCATAGCAAAGGGTGGCGCCGCCAGAATAATGATTTCATGCTTTTTCTCCCTGAAAAGACCAATTCACGCTATCAAGCGGGGCAAGCCATGTAAACCATTGATAAACAGAATGTTGTAATTAAAGTGTTCACTACAAACTATGAAATTCAACAAAGACAGCAACTTGGTGAATTAATCTTGTGCTGGCTCAACCGTAACTGTCAGCAAGGCTGGCATAATAAAACCCTTTTCTGCGGGTAGGAGTCACGCCATGCAAATCACTGATCTGGCGAAAGAACAACAAATCCCTGCCTGGTGGCGTCTGGCCTTTCGGCCGCTTTTTGCTGCTGCCGGTGGGTTTGCCGTGGTTGCCGTTAGTTTGTGGGGCTTGCTGCTCGCCGGGCTGATCCAGCTGCCGCTACAGGTAGACCCACTGTTTTGGCACAGTCATGAAATGTTGTTTGGCATGGTTACCGCCGCAGTAGGTGGTTTTTTGTTAACTGCGGCGCAAAACTGGAGCGGCTTACGTGGCTTGCATGGTCGCGCGCTGCAAGCGCTGGTTGGTGTTTGGTTGCTGGGCCGGCTTGGTTTTTTCTTACCCATGCCACTCGTCGCCCAAGCGGCGCTTGACCTGCTGTATCTACCATGTCTTGCTCTCGCCCTCGGCTGGCCGATTTGGCGCGCACGCTTGTACCGCAATTTGTTTTTTGTGCCTGTGTTGTTGCTTCTGACCTTGTGTAACGCCTTGATGTGGCTCGGTCAGCTGCAAAGCAAGCCCATGCTGCAACAACATGCTATCCACAGCGCCATTATGCTGATCTGTATGTTAATGCTGATTATTGGCGGTCGAGTGCTGCCCGGTTTTACCGCCAACGGCCTGCAGCAAGCGGTGCGCCCAGCGTTGCCTTGGCTAACCAATGCGGCGCTTGGCTTCGCCTGGGCGGTGACGCTGCTGGAATTATCGATGCAACAAGCCAAGCTGCCCTGGCAACTATACGCCTGTTTGGCGCTGCTGGCCGGCGGTTTGAACTTAGCGCGCTGGTTGCGCTTAGCCCCTTGGCGCACCACGCGGGTGCCACTGCTATGGTCCTTGCATTTGGCTTATGGCTGCGTTGGCTTGGGTTTTGTGCTGCTCGGGTTACAGCAGGCCGGGTGGCTAGCGCTCAGTCGCTCCTTGGTGCTGCATGTGTTTACCGTCGGCGGCATGGGATTGATGATCTTAAGCATGATGTCGCGGGTCAGCCTTGGCCACAGCGGTCGGCCACTGCATTGCCCTTCCGCCATGCGCTGGGCCTTTGGGTTGCTGGTCGCGGCAGCGCTTTGTCGGGTGCTGGTCGCAGCCTTGTTTCCAGCCTGGTACAGCCAAGCGGTGCTGCTTGCCGCCTGCTGTTGGGTGCTTGGGTTTACCTTGTTCGTTTATTGCTACTGGCCAATCTTAAGCCAACCGCGTGTAGACGGCCGCCCAGGTTAATGGGCAGCCGCAGGAGCAAGCGGGATCTCCAGCATCAAAGCATACAGATGCAACAAGGACAGCTCGTGCAGATCGAGTCGCTGGTCATGCAAGGTCACCGCCAGCAAGGCTTGCCACAGCATTTGCTTGGCAGAACCTTGTAGTCGCAGCAGCGTGAGCATTTGACCACTTAACTGGAAGGCGTCGGCGGCAGTTGCGTTTGGCCACTCGAACGATTCTGGCAAATAACCGCCGACCAGTGCTGGTACCTGAGAAGACTGCACGCCGCTGAACTGGCCGGCGACTGTCAGCAGGTTCGCGACCGACGTTCTCGCTTGCGTGATCGTCAGATCCGTCTGCTGGGTAGGCTGTTCATTGAGTAAATGGCTCAACCACAACCACACCAAGGCTTCGGCATTGTCGATATGCTGGTCGTGCAACATCACTTGTTGCACACGATACTTGAGCACCTTGCGTCGTGCGCCGCCAAACTCGCGCAGCAGCGGCGACGCCAATTGCAACAACATCAGTTTCACTAACAACGACATACCGGCGGTGGCCGTCACCCAGTGATCCAGCGCCTGCCACACGCCAGGATTGAGTTCGAGTTGCAACGACTGCAATTGGGCGGCCAGTTGCTCATCGTCCAGCACACAAGCGTACACCAGCGCTTCTGCGCCATCTGCTTTGTGCAGCAGGGCTTTTGATGCTTCAGACAAGCCATTGAATTCGGTCAGAATCAACTGGGTTGAAACCGGCCAATTAGCCTGGCCCTCGGGCTGTAGCGCCAGCAAGGCGGCTAACCGTTGTTGTGTGGCGTGGAACCAGCGCTCAGATTTGTTTGCTGATGCACTGGCAGCTTGGTGATCAGACGCTGCGACGTCACGGAACGCCGCGGCACTCGTTCGCAATTGCTGCAATGCAGAAAGTGCCTGCTCTGCCACATCCGGCGCCGCTGCTGTGCTTGACGAGCGCCAAGCAGTATCAGGCTCTGGTAGCCGAAACGGCAATGGCTGATCTGGCTGCCAGCCCGGCACCAGCGCCGCGATACGAGTTTCCAGTGGCGGATGGGTATCCCACCAGCCCGCATCGCTGCTTAGTTGACTTAAGCGGACATCAGAAAAGAAAAAATGCCGCACGTCGTCGTGCTCGGCGATGCGCAGGCGACTGCCCAGTTTGCCGATTTTATATAAGGCGCTGGCGATCCCTTGATGGTCGCGGGTAAATTGCACAGCACTGGAATCGGCTAAAAATTCGCGTTGCCGGCTCACCGCAGCCCGCAATAACGAGGCACAAAACACCCCGACATAACCAATCACTAATAAGCCAAGGCCAAGCAGACCAAAAGCATTGCCTTCGCGTGACGAACTGCTGCGGCCATTGCGCAGCAAAAAATGCCCCACTTCCGCAATGCAGGTCAGACTGAACATCATCACCATCAAGCGAATATTCAACCGCATATCACCATTTAAGATATGCGAGAACTCATGGGCGACCACGCCTTGTAATTCCTGTCGATTTAGCTCGGCGATGGCGCCGGCGGTGACACCAATCACCGCATCCTGACTGTTATATCCGGCGGCAAAGGCGTTAATGCCCTCCCCCGGGATTAGGTAGACGGGTGGCACCGGCACGCCTGCAGCGATAGCCATTTCTTCGACCACATTCAGCAGTCGCAATAACGCAGCGTGACTGACCGGATAACGGCTTTGCAGCTCCTCGCTATTGCCAAGCCCCACCAAAATACGCTCACCACCGACCATTTGCGCGACCACGTGCCCGCCGGCAGCCAGCTGCGATTTACGTACCATCATCGCCACCGATACGCCCGCTAATACCAACAAGGCGGTTAGCACAGCAGCATCTGGCTTGGCCAGTAAGTAATTGATAAAGCCTTGCGGCGCGTGGCCTTTGGCATGCGGCTCGCCGCTGTAAAACACAAACGACACCAACAAGCTGGTCAACAGGATCAAGCTGCTAACCAGCACGACGAATACCGCAACTAAGCGGCGGGTGGTCTGCCGCGCATGATCCTGCGCGGCGAAAAAGTCCATCGCCATCGAGTTAGAACTTCACGGTCGGCGCGGCTTGAATGGCGGCGCTGTCGGCAAATTCCAGCATTTTTGCGTGGCTAGCATGACCAAAAGTGGCGGCAAACAACACGGCTGGGAAACTTTGTTTGTAGCTGTTGTAAGCCATCACCGCATCATTAAAGGCCTGACGGGCGAAGCTGACTTTGTTTTCGGTGGAGCTTAGCTCTTCCGTCAGCTGCAACATGTTTTGATTGGTTTTTAAGTCTGGGTAGGCTTCCATGACCATGCTAAAACGGCTCATCGCTTGTTGCAGTGCCCCTTCGGCACCAGCTAAAGCTTGCACAGCTGCGCCGTCTTGTGGCGCTTGGGCCGCGTCACGCAACCCATTCACCGCACTGTTACGTGCCGCGATCACTGCTTCTAAGGTTTCCCGCTCATGTGCCATCGCGCCTTTGGCGACTTCCACTAAGTTGGGAATTAAGTCATAACGACGTTTTAATTGCACTTCGATTTGGGCAAAGGCGTTCTCTAAGCGGTTTTTCAGTGCAACCAATTGGTTGAACACGCCAACGATCATCACCACGGCAACCACTAACAAGCCTAAAATAATCCAACCAGCCATCATCTTGTCCTTTTTAAGTAACTTCGGACTTACATTAAAAGCCTCCCCGCTTTGATGCAACACTTTGTGCAACGCTGCGCGTACAGTCCTGTAACAAATCATGTAAATCAGTGGCTTAAATTCAGCCATGGTGGGCGGTATTTCGGGCTAGGAAGCCGTGGCTGGCAGAAAACGCTGAACCCAACGAGGTGAAAAAGTCAGCTCGCAGCACACTGGGTTGCAAGCATGGTGCAAAAAAAACGACGCAAAAAAAACGGCGGTCCTGCAAATGCAGTCCGCCGTGACAGGGAAGCAATCTGCCGCTGGGAGGAGCTCAGATCGCGTGCTTGAAACACAACATCACACAGGGAATAACTGGCGTTGTTCGCGCAACAGTTACTGGTATGACGGCTTAAATCCTTTGAAGTTCCTACAATTTTACAAAATTAGCCGGCGAGCTTCGATTCGACCTTGGTCGAGCATCTGTGCAACCGCTAGCGTCAGGTTTAGCGCCATGCCACATCACTCATGCGACACGCTTGCCAACCGAGCGGCCGCTGGTTGCGCGAGGTGGTTCCAGCACAAGCCCGCCGCCAATACCAAGGCAAAACCGGTGGCTAAATAAAACCCATACTGCACATCACCAAACCAATCCCCTACCAAGCCCATCAGCAAAGGCCCTAACGCGGCGGCAAGTGCGGTAAAGGCCAAAATCAAGCCTGCAGCGGCGCCATGTTGGTGACGGGCAAAACAACTAATCCCCTTAGAATTAAGCGTCGGGTACATCATCGACATAAACAAACCCGCCAGCGGCATTGACCACAAGGCAAGGTCCACGCCACCCCACATGCTTAGTGCAAAACAGAGAAAAATCGCCACACTAAACAGCGCCAACAACAAGGTCCATTGGCACAGTTGCAGCAACCACTCGGCAAGAAATCGCCCGACGGTGCGCAGCACAAAAAAAATCGTGATGGCATTGGCGGCGACAAAGGTCCATTCGCCTTGATAACTTTGCAACAAGGTCGGCAACCAGACAAAAATCGCCACTTCACTGGCCACATAAAACGCGATTGCTAGTGAAAAACCCAGTGCATAACGGTCTTTCACCAAGCGCAAACTTTCAAAAATCGAGTTGTGCTGCTGCGCCTGATAGGCTGGGTAATCCAACCGCCAAGCCATCAGTAGCAGCAAGGCGCAAATGCTGCCCGCCAACAAATACAACAAGGTCCAATCCAGTTGTTGTGCCAGTAATACAGCAACCACCGCAGGCCCGACAATGGCTCCCAGTCCAAAAAAACCTTCGACCCGGTTCATCAACCGCGTGTGTTCGTCGCTGCTGCGGCTGACATCACCAATCAGCGCCAAAGCGCCGGTTTTAAACAAACCAATGCTCAAACCGCACACCCCAAGCAGCGCCAAATAAAACGGGAAATTGCGGCCAAAAGCAAAAGCCACACAAGCCAAGGTGTACAAAGCAAGGCCCGCCAGAATGACTTTTTTGCGACCAACTTGGTCGGCTAAACGGCCTAAAAACAATCCTGACAAGCCGATAAACACCATAGGCACGTAATGAAACGCCGCGGCCTCGGTCAGACTTAATTGAAACTGTTCTACCACTTTGGGGATGATCACGCCGACGGCATCGGTCGTCATGGCGAACACAAAAAACATCAAACAAGTCATCCACTTCACCAAGTTGTGTTGTGAAGGGTTGGTTTCGTTGACTGATGAAGCATTCGTTTGCATACAAGGTCCTGCATTAACCGACGTGATTGCGGCTGCAGAGAACTCCCATCAAGGACACTCTGCACTGAATGCTTAAAACCTACATCTTAAACGATTAAGTTTCAAGCAGCTGACGACAAATACTGTAAAAAATTTCATCACTAAGATCGAGTAGCCTGTGGAGATCCACAACTCGAGCCTGCTGCGCCGCACCAATCCGCGCTCGCTTCGTACCTATCGACGGCGTACTTCCGTCCCTGACCATCGCGCAGAACGGGCATTCAACCGATTAATTGTTAATTTTGCGTTTTATGTGTTAACAATAAAGCTCCACATGGAGGAACCTTGGATGCACCTACTACGCACGATTTTGCTACTGCCGCTTTGTGTTGCCATCTGTCAATGCACAGACCCAATGAGCAGCATGGCACAGCGGCACAAAATGAATGGACTGCAACTCGATTATCCGCTGAACGACGCGCAAAAAGCCCTGCAACAACAACGTATTGAGTTGTATCGACAGCAACTGCAGCGTCACCGACTGCGACAACAACATGGTTTGGAATCGCTCAGTAGTTCCATTGCTATCGAAACAGAATTGGTGCATTTGCAATTGCAAATGACCACTGACGCGCCGACGCAACGAGCTTTGTTGCAACAACTGCAGCAGACATACCAAAAAGTCATTACCGAACAACAAGCGAAAGTGGCATTAAACGCGCTGGACCCAGATGTATTGGCCGCCAGTCAATCAGCCTTACTTGAACTTAAAATGTTAGAAGCGCAACTACCGTAGTCACGGCGACCATAGTCGAAACATCGACAGCCAGTGAACTGGAACCGGCGAGAGAAGCCATCACAGGTACTGGTTGACCTGCGCCGCTTGTCCCCATCGAAGTCCCAAACGACTTCACCAGTGTTCGTTGGCTAGAGCGCTGCCACATTAACAGCCGCTGGGTGGCTGCCACAGCTCAATTTTGTTGCCATCAGGGTCGATGATCCAACCGAATTCACCAAACTCGGATGACTCGGTATTCTCCAGCACGTGCACCCCTTCTTGGCGTAGCACGGCGAGCAAAGCCTGTAAGTTTTCTACCCGAAAATTCAGCATAAAACTGGCAGAACTTGGGGCAAAATACTGAGTATCTGCGGCAAACGGACACCAAGTCGTGGTGCCGTCTGTGCTGCCATCCTCGGCCCAACGAAACACCACGCCGCCCCAATCCGCTACATCCAACCCCAAATGGGTTTTGTACCAAGCGGCAAGTTGCGTTGGATTGGTTGATTTGAAAAAGATCCCACCAAAACCGGTCACACGTTTCATCATGTTGTTCCTTAAGTGAACGGGGCTAGCGCAGTGCCCCAAGCGTCGACTGTACTCCGGTTTCAGCCCGCTCAACAAGGACGGGCACGGCGGCCGTTACGATTGCACCTGCCACTGCATAATGCTGACCCACTCTCCTTCGTAGATTTCTCGATACAACAAAGTCCAACCCAACTTTTCATAAAACGCTTGTTGGTCTTCGGTGAACAGATACAGGGTTGGTAGCTGGCGCGAATGCGCCTGTGCCATCAGTTGGCTGACCACCAAGCGCCCTAGTCCCAAACCACGTTTATCTGGGTGAATGTAGATATTGGCCAACCAAGGACTTAACTCTTGATGGACCGTCATATCTTGCAATAACAAGGAACCAGTGCCACAAATCTCGCCTTGTTCATCCACTAATAACCAGGTTTGTGGCAAGGCGTCGCTTTGCAGCGACTCGGCTAGATCCGCCGCAAAATCGTCTAAAGTTTTGTGCGGGAACAGCGCCTGCCATTCGGCAAAATGCCAAGGCGTTATGATGTCGATCGCCGCCGGGCGCTCACGTAAATTAATCAATTGCATAACAGACACAGCAGTGGGCAAAAAATCGCAGTGTAGCACAGCGGTTTATGCCGGCAGTTTTAAGGCTACCGGCATTACACCTTAAAAGCTCTCCCATTCATCGTCTTGTTGCGAAGCGGGCAATGAGCGGATCTGTTTGGTGCTGGCCGCACTTGGTTTGCTGGTTTGTTTTGGCGGCAACTTTGCTGGCGCCGGGCGGGCTGTCGCTTTGCTAGGCAGCGTGGATTTGTGCGGGTGTTTCGCTGGAGCGCTCGGCAGCTCATCCTGGTCATTTAAGCGCACCGCGGCGATCTGGCTAAACAGCTGATGTGCTTGGTTTTGCAGGCTTTCCGCTGCGGCGCTGGCCTCTTCGACCAAGGCCGCATTTTGTTGTGTCATCCCATCCATTTGGCTGATCGCTTTGGCGACTTCACCAATGCCATCAGCTTGCTGACTCGACGCCGTCGCGATGTCGTCCATAATCACCGACACATCACTGATGGCTTTCAGCACCTTGCTGACTTGCCCGCCCGATCTGCCCGCTAATTCGTTGCCCGCAGTGATTTGGCGCACCGAGTCATCAATCAAGCTTTTAATGTCTTTCGCGGCATTGGCAGAGCGCTGCGCCAAGGTGCGCACTTCGCTGGCCACCACGGCAAAACCACGGCCTTGATCGCCAGCACGCGCCGCTTCAACCGCGGCATTGAGCGCCAAAATGTTGGTTTGGAAGGCAATGCCATCGATCACGCCAATAATGTCCGCGATGCGCCGCGCCGCTTGGTTGATGCCAGCCATGGTTTGCACCAGCTGCTGGATCATCTGGCCGTTTTCATCAGCCACTTCGCGCGCTTGTTTGGCCAGTCCAGCTGCTTGGCGGGCATTTTGCGCGTTGGTTTGCACAGTCCCAGATAATTCCTCCATGCCAGAGGCGGTTTCTTCCAAACTGCTGGCTTGCTGCTCGGTGCGTGAGGCTAAATCGTTGTTGCCAGTACTGATTTCATTCGAGGCGCTTTGAATGGTTTGCGCAACATCACGTAAATTGGTGATTAAGCGCGCTAAGTTGTCGCAGCTTTGATTGCAGTTTTGCTTCAGCGCATCAAACTCGCCTTGGTAATTGGCTTGCACACGTTGGGTTAAATCACCATCCGCCAGCGCCTGCAACACTTGGTTGATGTCGCGCAGGCTCGACGATGATTGATCAATCAACACATTCAGCTGTTTAGCTAGCTCCAAGAAGAAGCCTTGTTTGCCTTGTTCACGTAAGCGCAGACTAAAATCGCCACGCGCGGCGGCGCTAACAGCTTGTGCTATCTCCAGTTCGGCTTGTACTTCTTGCGTGCGGTTTTGCCACTCCAAGACAGTGCCAAGCCGCTCACCTTGTGCGTTGCGGATCGGGCTGGCAATCACGCGCAGCTGAATTCCCGACAACTCAAGATCTTCTGTTTGGCTGCGATTAAGGTGCGCTAGCGGTTGCAGCTCGCTGGAATACACGCGGTAAATCTGTTCTAGCGGTTGCCCCACAGCCGTCGCTGCGCTAAAGCTGGCTTGGCGCGCCCGCAGCACAGGCTCTATATGTTGCAGCAACTGCTGCATAGCTTTGTTGACGTACACCACCATGCCGGCTCGGTCAGCAATCAACACATTGGTCGAGCTTTCATCGAGTGCTTGGCGTATGCGGGTATTTTCGCGCGCCGCTTCGGCTTCTTGTCGCGCCCGCTCGGCATCGGCAGCGGTGCGAGCTTGCAGCTCTTGCGCTTGCACTGCAGCTTGTTGCAACGAGCTATTCATCTGCCACAAGGCTTGCAACAACTCACCCACTTCGTCTTGACGATGGCTTTCACGCGCTTGGCTAAAATCACCCGCCGCAATGGCGTTGGCAATGCGTACCGAGCCGATGATGGCGCGATTGGTATTGATCACGATAAACACGCCAAGTGACATGGCTACAGCAAGCAGCGCCACGAGACTCCACATCATGGAGTTTTGCTCCGAGTGTGCTGCAGCGGAGCGCTGCTGCATCAGACTTTGCAACAAACTGGAGGTGTGCTGATTCATCAACACCGCGTGTTCAAGCAGAGGGTTCGCCAATGCCACAAAATCAGCTTGGCTGGTTGGTGTCGTCAATGCGCGCTGTAACGCAGCAATCGATTGCTCAAGTTTGCTCAGCTCTCTATCCAGACCGGCAGCCGCGACTTGTGGTTCAGTGACGCTAGCCTGTTTTACATTGTGCACAAAGTCGCCCAGTGGCGCCGCCAGCAGTTGTTGTTGCTGCGCTATCTGTAACCGGATCGCTGACAGCGCTTGGTCATCCGCCGCCAAGCTCAGCTGCTTCTCACCTAGCTGCCGCAACTGGCTCAACGACACCAGCACCCGTGGCATATTTTGGTACGCCGCAACAATCAAGTGATAACTGGCGGCGACCGGGTCATAACTCAGCCCAGAGCTTTCCAAGATAGCGTTCATCAATTCAGTGTTTAAGCGCTGGGTAAACACTTGTAATTGTTCAGGACTCGGTTGACTGAGGCTTTGCCACTCTTGTTGCAAGCTGGCCATTTTGTTGGCGGCATCGGAGTGTGGCAATTGCTGTTGGATCAGGGATTGCAACGTGCTCAGTTCAGCTTGTACCGTGCTCGCCGAAGTCTGCCCCTGCGCCAACAAGTGCAGTTGTTGACTGAGTTTTAACACCCCATCCGCCGGCGCCAACCCTTGCACTTCAAGGTCGGTAAACGCGATGCTGTCATTGAGGTTAAAATACAAAGTACGGGTAGGAACAACTACAGCCACCATGGCCAACACGGCGATCACTGCCATTTTGATTGCAAATTTAAGATTGATCAGCCAGTTCAACATGCTCACCTCGGCCCCCTATTACGCCTTGCTCTAGGGTTTAGTGTCGATGATAAGCCGGCGCAGTCCATGGACCGGACAGGTGAAAATAATTTAATCGTTTAAGTTATATATCAGAGAAACACGATATTGGCATGCGCTAGCGCAAGTTTTTTGTACAAGGGAGCAAAAAAGTCAAAGCCAAAGCGTCTGCTGCCGAAAGGTGATGTCGGTGGGGGCGCCCTACCAAGATTGGCACTGGGTGGCTTTAATGGAAACCACACGCGACAACTTCGAACAGCAGACTGATTGCTTGGTTCGCCTTTCGGGTTCATAAAAACCAAGAAATTTCAGCCGTCGCAAATTAACCTATCGTGTTGTTGTCATTCATGTTGTTGATTCGCACCAGCACCGACCAGCTAGATCGCTCAAAAAAACAGCTTGCACTCGCGCTTACCTTTCGGTTTAATCAGGCCTTTCTAATTAACAGTTGTCACGGTTTGTTCACAATGAAAGTTCAATACAGTGGGTGGGCTCGCGCCGCCTTGCAGTCGTGTTTTACCGCCGCTCTCACCTTGGTTTGCGCCAGCAGTTTGTACAGTGCCACAGCAAATGCCGGTTCTGTGTACATGTGGAAAGATAAAGCAGGCAACGTGTATTTTTCTGACCAGCCACGCGATGAAAAAGCTCAAGAAGTCACTATCACCCACAACAACGCGATCAATCAAAATCAGGCATCCCCCCAAAAGGCGCCTTCCAGCAGCACTGTTGCAAGCACAACTGCTGCCGCTGACGACACGCGTTTTGACGCCGATATGGGTTCATGTGATTGGCTGAACCGCCAGCTGGCGCAAGCCAAAGCGGGCATGAACAGCACTGACGAAATGACAGCTCGCATGTCGCGTAAATTCGCCGCCGACTACCAGCAAGCCCTGCTGGACAAACGCTGCCCGAAATAATCGTCGCGCAGGCCTCTGCCCGAGGCCTGAACTTTTGCCGTCACTGCAACCTTAGATACCGGCGACAGGATCACTGTAGAGTCGGCGATGCGGGCCATTGGCCAATTCCAAGTATTGCGGTTCCAGTTCGACGCGTTTGACATCGCGAATGACCCAAGGCCCACCCGGTGTTTCTTGATACGTCCAAAACTCGAGGTTCACGTTGTGATCGATTTTTGACATCAACACATATCGCGAACCGCCTTCTGGATGCCGATAACCAGCACCTAAGATCCAACGCTCTTGCAGTAACTTGCGCGGCACTGCCAGCGCCAGCAACTGCGCTTTGACCGGAGCTTCTGCCGCTTGCACCTTGTCGGCCAACACATCGTTCAGAAAACGCCGCACGGCGGCTACATCCGGCATGCTCGCGGTGGCTAGATAGTTGGCTCGGATAGCCTCGGTCATTTGCACGTCAGGTTTGAGTAAATCAAGTTGCAGCTGCGTCGCTTGGTTGACCATGTGATCCAGCTCACCCTTGATGCAATGCAAGGCGGCTCGTTGATCCCCAGCCGCTTGGTTCTGACAGGCCAGCGCTTTGCTTGGCATCGACCAGCGAGCCTGCGTTTGCAGCGACATCTTTTGTTCAATTTCGCACGTGTGATACAGCAAAAAGGCTGTCGATGCCGGTTGCAGACCTTTGACTTGCAATAACCAATCTAAGCGCGTCATCGCATAAAACACCGAGTCCTGCTGCTTATTGGCTTTAAAAAATGCATTCATGTCCGTTGGGTCTTGGCCTGCAGTCACTGCACTGTACATCTTCGTGATTTTGTCACTCATCACACTGCAGAAATCTTGTTGTTGACCTTGTTCACCAGCCGCAGCTGCAGAGTCGGGACCTGCTGTCGGCTCGTTCATTGCCTCCGCCGAGCCAGCTTCACCGTCGGCGGCTTCGGTCAGTTCACGAGCTTTTAGTGCTAACTCGAACGTTGGCATCTGTGCATCGATAAAACACCGGCGCACACCTTCTTCATGCTGGTTCTCGCGCTGACAACGCTGGGCGGATTGGCGCAATGCCACTTGTTGTGCCGGATCTTGACTGCCGACTTTTTCATCCAAACAACTTAATGAATTCAACGTTCTAGCCGTGTCAGGGGTTAAGCCTTGGTACTTCTCAGGCTCGTTCCACTGGATCATAGTGTCGGCTAATTCTTTGTCTTGGACCGCTTTGGCCAAGTGATCATGCCACTGCGCCTGCGGCAACTTTTGTTGGGCATAATCCGCAAATTGCGCCATGACAAAGCCATATACTTCGCAGTATTTATAAGCGTCGACCATCTGTTGCGGGGTTGCAGAATTGGCGTGCGATGCAAAGGTGCTGCAGCTAAAAATTATCGCGGTAAGTCTTGGTAAAAAACGCATATCGTCCTCGTTGATGTTGATCCTGTACAGGCTGGCCTGCTGTTGTGCTGGGCTTACCCCGCCTGGTCGTTCTGCTAATCGATATGACTGGTGGCATACCGATAATCCTGGTCAAAATGCTTCAGCAAGGCATCTAGCAATTTGGCGTTGAGTTCGTTGCCAAAATGCTCCGCTTTAGCCGCAGCCACTTGGTCGCGGTGATATTGCAGTGCTTTACGGTCACGTTCTAAAAACGCAATGGTGGCTTTGACATAATCATTCCAACGCAGAGGGTTCTTGCTGAAATCTTCTTGCGCATTAAGCACTGAATTGGCGTATCGAATGGCATTCGGGTAGTCGCCGGACATCGCCCGCATTTGAGCGATGTGCCAGCGCAGTGACGACTGCGTAGCCTTGTTTTTCGCGATATAGGCTTCGATCAAATCCGCCGCTTCTTTATCGCATTGCAACGCGGCAAGCGGCCGAAAGCCTTGCTCCTCAGTTTGATCAAACTGCGCATAAGGCAGTTGCAAATCGGTCTTTAAATGCTGTTGGTACAGTGCTTTACAATCAACAGCTGTGTCGGCTGCGTGTGCAGTGGCCGTAACAACCAACAGCATAGATGCACAACAAAATAGCGTGATCTGCTGATTGGTCACGCAAAAGGACTGAAATAGAGACATGATAAGACGACCTTCCTGGTTTTTCTGGTGGATTTGCTGATGACTCTGCTAGCAACTCAGTGACACCGCCCTTGAGCAACGGCGGCTTCACGCCTACAATGACGCTTTTTTGCACCCATACAAGTAGATAGTTATGAACGATATCACGACCCCAGAAAATCGCCCAGCCCTGCCGGATCGCCTGTGCACCAACCCACGCAGCAAATTCTACAATGCTGATATTTTCCAATACGACGTCGGTATTCGCGTCAACGGCAAAGAACGTTTTGATGTCGATGAATATTGCATCAGCGAAGGCTGGGTGAAAGTCGCGTCCGCCAAAGCGCTGGACCGCCGTGGCCAGCCGCTGCTGCTGACGATCAAAGGCACCATCGAAGCCTTTTATAAATAAGCGC
Source organism: Rheinheimera sp. (assembly GCA_003482455.1). Taxonomy (GTDB): domain Bacteria; phylum Pseudomonadota; class Gammaproteobacteria; order Enterobacterales; family Alteromonadaceae; genus Pararheinheimera. The sequence continues at coordinate 36,981 of DMYW01000065.1, forward strand.
AAAGACCGAATCAAAGCATCTTTGATTCGGTCCCCTTACTTATCCCACCTGCACCGTTTTTTGTATTTGAATACCAAGGCGTTTTGCCAGACGCACCAGATTCGCGCGATCGAGTTTTAACGCTCGTGCAGCGACAGCACAATTGCCATTCGCTTTGCTGTAACGCTTGTAAAATCAACCGACGCTGAAAATCTAAGGTCGTTTGGTTCAAATCCATCGGCTTATTGCTTGTCTGCTCGGGCGAGATGATCATCGGCGCGGTGTTCATGTTTGTTAAGGTCGGCAGATCTCACATGGCGGCCGTCATCACCACGATATCCTGCGGTCGGCGCACTGCCCCCAGATTTTTGAGCAAAGCGCCGTCTTATTTCGCTCGAGTAGTCTGCTGCGATACCAAAAATCAGCGCAAAGATTGATAACACAGCAATCCCAGCCCGGTATTCCCTCGGCTTTGCTTCGTCATACTGTGCTTTGGTTATTTCGACGTCGTATTTTTCTAGCTTGGAGGTGGCCGGGTTTATGCCTTGCTCCAACGCGTAATAGCGGCCATCTTTAGTGCTGACATTCATTGGACTTTGCAACGCAAGCACAACACAGACTGCGCAATAGGCAATCACAATACCTATCAAGCGCACGTGTCGGTTGATGCTTACAAACCTGACCGATTTACTCCAGCCTGTCCCATGTTCATCAATGGTATAGATCCATTGCCCGGCACCATAACAAACTGCAAACAACACGCAGCCCAATACAATAAACACATCCAGCGTGATGCTAAACCAGCTTAGACCACTTGCAGTTAAACAGACGATCAGCGGTAGATAGCCAATTACGACAAACCACGGTAAACGTGAACCTCTAAACATACCTGTACCTCCTTGATTCATTGTGTGACTCGACGTTAACCCTGAATAAAGGCTCAAACACCGACGCATAGTCACGCCGCATCACTTCGTTTTTGGCGTCTTTTAACCTGGTATGGTAGAAGTTGTACAAATCGCGCACCTGATCTGCCGAGTTGCCGTCACCGCCGTTAAGTAAGCGTTTTTTACGGAATGCCGTGTCGCCATCCAGGTGCAACAAGGCATCGTTGGTAAAACAATATTCGTCAGTTTTGCTTTTGATTAAAAAGAAAATCTTCTCGCCACGCGAGCGCATGATGTAATCATCAGCGTCTACTTTGTGGTAATTTTCTGGCGAAATAACCCGACCAATATCTCTTCATCCTAAAGCTTCAGTCGCTAGTTTTCCAAACATGGTTATTCCCTTTTTTTAACAATGAAAGCATGACCATAACAAAGGGCCTGCACACAGAGTAAGCGCTTGGCTGTGAGGACATGTGACGTTCGAGCAATAGCGTAATTGTTCTCTCGAGGATTCGCTCCCGTGTGGAGCCATGTTGCGCCGACGTTGCGCCTGACTAGCACCAACCTCACCAGCAGCCACACCCACAACGACAGGTTTTTGTTACATAATCACATTTTGTCGCCAAACCAAAGCAGTCGGCCGCATTCAGTTGATCCAATGCTCTCATTACGCCAAAAAAGCCACTCCAGAGTTAAAAAGGAGTTGTTATGCGCTTTACCCTGCCCTTGTTTGCGGTCGGTGTGCTGAGTTCAGCCCTCGCCCATGCGGCGATTGACCCGCAGTATCGTTATGTCACTTCGCTGCCAAGCAGCAAAGACACCTTGGTGTTGCCGCTGTCGAGCGCCGATGTCAAGGCCGGCACGCTGCCGCTGCTGCAAGATCCAAGCTTGCGCCAGCAGCTGCAAGCTGCAGCCTTTCACGGCAAGGCAGGCGCCATCACCACCCTTTACAGCGCCGCTGGATACGAACGTGTGGTCTTGCTGGGGCTTGGCGATCAAAGCAACTTAACGGCCAGTCAATGGGCCAATTACGGCGGCGACGTGGCGGCGCAGCTGGACAAACTGCAAAGCAAGCAGGTCACGCTCGATAGCCGTCACGTCAGCCAGGCCGCCCAACTGGTGCATGGCATTGAACTGCGCAGCTATCGCTTTGACCAACTGAAATCCAAAGCGGACACGCCACGGCCACTGCAGCTGGATGTGGTGGTTGCCGATCAAGCCGCCAGCCAAGCACAGCATCAACAACTGGATGCAGTGGCGCAAGGCGTGTATTTAGCGCGGGATTTGACCAACTTGCCAGCGGCCGATTTAACCCCTCAAACCTTCGCCGATGCAGCCAAAGCGCTTGAAAAACTCGGCGTTAAAGTCACAGTGTTGGATGAAAAAGCGATTGATCGCCTTGGCATGGGCGCGCTGGCTGCTGTCGGCCGTGGTAGTGACCGCCCACCTCGCTTAGTGATCGCGCATTGGCAAGGCAATAAACAGGCGCCAACCGCCCTACTTGGCAAAGGCATCACCTTTGATACCGGTGGCTATAACTTAAAAACCGATGGCGAATCTATCGTGCGCATGACCAGCGACATGGCTGGCGCCGCCGCAGTTCTTGGCACCATCAAAGCCTTGGCACTGAAAAAAGCCGATGTGAACGTGGTTGGCGTGATGGCTATGGCGGAAAACATGATTTCCAGCAATGCCTATCTGCCTGGTGATGTGCTGAAAACGGCACAAGGGTTAACCGTGCAAATCACCAGCACCGACGCCGAAGGCCGCTTAGTCTTGGCTGATGCCATGTGGTATGTGAAAAAGCACTATCAACCTCGCCTGATGGTCGATATCGCAACCCTGACCGGCAGTAAAGTTACAGCGCTGGGGAGTTACTACGCCGGCCTATTCACCGAAGACGAGGCGCTCAGCCAATCATTGCTGCAAGCCAGTAAAACCAGTGGTGAACCGCTGTGGCGCCTGCCTGTCGGCGATGAATTTGCTAATGAAATGAAAAGCGATGTCGCGGACCTACGCAACACCGGCAAAACCGCCGGCGCCTCGACGGCGGCATGGTTCTTAAAACAATTTGCAGGCGATACGCGCTGGGCTCATCTGGATATTGCCGGTAATGCGTTAGCCACTAGCGACAAAGGCGCGCAACCAACCGGCGCCACCGGCTTTGGCGTGCGACTGTTAACCGAGTTCGTGTTGCAACCACCCGCCTAAGTGTTAAACACGCCACAACAACCAGGGGTTACCTGCTAACCCCTTGTTTTGTTTATTTTTCAGCCAAACAAACGTGAGACAGCCACACCTGTCACACAGCCCAATTGCATTGTTTTTGTTAATCAGATAAGTTCTTTATTTAACAATTAATACAAAGGATTGTGCAAATGCGTTTACCTGCTGTTCGTCGTGTTATTGGTTTGTCTTTAGTCTCTGCTGCGGTCGTGGGATGTAGTAACCTGCCGCCAGCAAGTAGTTCTTATAGTTTGCAGCGTTTTGCGGTGCCGGAAGTGGCTAGCAAAAGTTATCAAGTGGATGTGCATATTGGCACTGCCGAAATGCACAAAGTGTCGTTGCCTTCGACTCAAAACGGCAAACCAACCTTTGATTGCATTGAATTGTTCGATTGCCATGAAAACGATGCGACCTTCGTGCAAGCTGGCGTGTCTATCGTGCCAGGCCTGGCCTTTAGTTATGACAACCAACTGGACCGCGTTGGCGTCATTTGGCAATTCGCTGGCGCGCATTTAGGTGACAGCAAAACCGGCAACTTCTCACAAGCCTTGGTATTTGGTGCTAGTGGCCACTCAGATCTGGCATGGGCGAACCAATACGAATCGAATTTAGGTATCGATACGCTGGTCCGCACCGATTCATGGAACCAACACACCAAAGCCTACGATATCGGCTGGGTCGGCGGCTATCGCCTCAACGACGATTGGTTAATCTACGGTGGCCCGTTTTATACGCTGCACAAGATTGATTTAGAAAGCCGTAGCGAAATCTACAATGTAACGCCCAATGTCACGGTGGTGGGCTTCTATGACTTTGAAGGCAAGCAACTCGGCGCCAATATCGCTGCGCAATATCGGTTCTTTGATGTGATGGAGCTAAATATTGAAGTGGTCAGCGCCCGTTATAAGCTCAATTCTGGCAGTCAAACCGACACGCAATTAAACCTGATGTTAGGTGCCCGGTTTTAACCTAATCGGCTCCATGCACGGATAAAAAAAGCGCCTTGCGGCGCTTTTTTTATCCAGAAATTTCGGCGCTCTGACAGACCAACAGCACTTGCGCCCCAAACAACAGCGGAGTCACAGTGTTGTTCACAGCAAGTCTGGTCTGCCTTGTGATGCCAGCCCATACGACTTTGCGCCTCATAACAAACGCGGCCGTCACGCGCCAAGCAGCGCATCCAACTTGTCAAACGAACCGGTCCAGCCTTGCGTCATGCCGCCACGGGCTTGTAAGAACACCGCCAGTTCAGCGTCCGTCACAGCGCCGTGCGGCTGCCATGTCACTGTCACCCGCGTTTGCGTCGGGCTTTCTGCAACAAACCGCACTGTGGTTAACATGGTTTCAGGCCACACAGGCGCAAATGGATGGCGCGAGATGTTGCCGTCAGCGTCGCAAAATTGCTGGGTATATTGCAGCAAATGATGCGGCTTGAGCGTTAGATACGCCGCACGGCCGTACATGGTCACCACGCCATTGCCCATCGAATAAAAGGAACTGCCGCCTTCGCGAATATCGGCGTGGATAAATTCCATGCTAAAACCGGTCGGCGGCAGCCAGTTGGCGATATGCGCAGGCTCGGTCCACAGCTGATACATCTGCTCGATGGGCGCGGCAAAACTGCGGTTGATCACAAACAGCGGCTGCGCCTGCTGTTCGGCCAGATACTCTGCCAAACGATCCCAAGTCGCATTGCCGCCCGCTTGTTTAATAAATTGCCGGGTTTGCGCCGCCGCTTGCGGCGTGTCCAACGTCATCGTCATGTCCATCTGCGTTTGCTGACCGACGGTTTTAAACAGCACAGTCACCCGAAACAGCGGCGGTGTGGTCTCGGTGGCGCCATGGTCGTAGACCAATTTGGCCAGCGGCTCGACTTCCAAATATGTCGCGATGTTGGGGTAATCCGTACCATCCGGCCCATGCATGGTGTAGCGCCAAGTACCGCCTGGCCGCAGATCTTTCGAATGGTTGGTTAAGGTAAAGCCACGCGGCCCCCACCACAACGCCGCTTTGGCCGGGTCGACCCAAGCCTGCCACACGGCTTCCAGCGGGGCGTCGTACAGTCGAGTCAGATGAATTTCATTCGCTTTGGCAGACATATCTGTTCCTTTAAAGTTGTAGGCGACAGGAGCGATGGCCCGTGCATTGGTGGTGTGTGTCCCGAGGCGTGCTTGCGGCGCCTGTTCGAGGCAGTTTCCGGTTCAATCCGGCGGTTATTGCGGCTGCTTTAAACTTTTTAAGTACAATTCCAGCCGATCAAAACTTTCTTCCCAAAACTCGCGATACTGCTCCACCCAGTCGGCGGCGACTTTCAACGCCTCGCCATTGAGCTTGCACGGCCGGCTTTGCGCCTCGCGCGTTTTGATAATCAGCCCAGCGTTTTCCAGCACTTTCAAATGCTTAGTTACGGCAGGCAAACTCATATCCTGCAAAAACGGCTTGGCCAGTTCCGACACATTGGCATCGCCTTTGGCTAACTGCGCCAAAATCGCCCGCCGCGTTGGGTCGGCGAGTGCCGAGAAGGTCAAACTGAGTGGATCCTGCATATAAAACCTCTTAGTTAATTAACCTTTCGGTTAAACAATAGCGGGAGGACGTAAAAAGATCAACAAGGACACAGCTGCCTAGTAACAGACTCACAGCTATGACTCGAATCTCATCAGGAAAAAATCGCACGAATTAATCAAATTGGGCGAATCGCACGGTTAGTGCTACCTAAGAACAAAAAAAGGATAGGAGCTTGGCGATGCAGACGCTTACAGCGAACGATGCAAAACGTAACTTTGGTGAACTGTTGCTCAACGCGCAACTCAAGCCGATAAAAATCAGTAAAAACAACAAAGACGCGGTGGTTGTATTGTCGATTAGATATTATGAAGCCTTGGAGGCCATGAAAGCGGAATATCTAAAGCATTGTTTTGCGTCAGCAAAAACCGATGCTGAGCAAGGCAACACAGTCGATGGCGACCAGTTTTTACGCAACCTATAACGCACTGCGATGACGACTAAGCGCTACCAGCTCAGTCAATTGGCACAACAGCATGTGCAAGCGATCAAACGCTACACAGTGGAAAATTACTCGAACAGCCAGTGGCAGCACTATCGCACACACTTGCTTGCGGCATTTCAAATGCTTGCGGATACCCCCCCCCGGCCAAGCCTGCGACGACATCGACCCGAATGCGCGTTGTTTCCCAGTCAACCGGCACACCGCGTACTTTATTCAGCACGCCGATCCGATTCTAATTATAAAACGTCACCCCAATTTACCACCATGATCACTGGCTGCTGACCACCCGTTGCACTCTCAAGTAACCACCATTTTCAGCAATCATCCAGTTCATTGATCGTTAGCTAAGAACGAACAGTAGGCATTAACAGCCGACATATTTTTTCGCAGTACATTCTCTTGCAAGCTTTTGCGCTTCAGCAATTTGTGCTGATGTCATTTTTTTAGACAATGTATCTCGAAGATTTGATGCATCTGAATTCCCCCTTGATGCAGCAATATCAGACCACATATGTGCCGCTATGTAGTCTTGCGGGACACCTCGGCCAGCAGCATACAGCCCACCAAGTTCAAATTGTGCACCAGCATGTCCCTGTGCGGCTGCGAGCTTGTACCATTTCACCGCCTCAGAGTAGTCTTGCGGGACACCTTCGCCAAGATAATAACTCACACCAAGATTGAATTGCGCTTTAGCATGCCCCTGTGCAGCAGCGAGCTTGTACCATTTCACCGCCTCAACGTAGTCTTGCGTGACACCTTGGCCATTGCTATTCAGCGCACCAAGATTTAATTGTGCTTTAGCATGTCCCTTTGCAGCAGCGAGCTTGTACCATTTCACCGCCTCAGAGTAGTCTTGCTGGACGCCTCGGCCTTTGTCATACATCAGCCCAAGATTGAATTGTGCAGTAGTGTTACCCTGTGCGGCAGCGAGCTTGTACCATTTCAGCGCCTCAGAGTAATCTTGCGGGACACCTTGGCCATTGCCATTCAGCGCTCCAAGATTTAATTGCGCATCAGCATTACCCTGTGCAGCAGCGAGCTTGTACCATTTAACCGCCTCAGAGTAGTCTTGCGTGACACCTAGGCCATCGGTATACATCAGCCCAACATTAAATTGCGAATCAGCATGTCCCTGTGCAGCCGCGAGCTTGTAGCATTTCAGCGCCTCAGAGTAGTCTTGCGGGACACCTCGGCCATCGTTATACATCGCACCAAGATTGAATTGTGCTTTAGCATGTCCCTGTGCGGCAGCGAGCTTGTACCATTTCACCGCCTCAGAGTAGTCTTGCGGGACACCTTTACGATTGTCATACATCATACCAAGATTGAATTGTGCTTTAGCATGTCCCTGTGCGGCAGCGAGCTTGTACCATTTCACCGCATCAGAGTGGTCTTGCGGGACACCTTCGCCATTGTCATACATCACACCAAGGTCGTATTGTGCATCAGCATTTCCCTGTGCCGCAGCTTCTTTAAAATACTTTAGCGCTGCTGTGTAGTCTTTCCGCTCGTATGCTTTGATTCCTTCGACCAGCGAGCTAGCCCACAATGTTGTGGAAAAAAGAACTAAAGATGAACAAAGTATATATTTGCTGAGTAGCGAAAATCTGGTTCTCAAAAATGAAGTCTTAGTATTTAGTTTTTGCACAATAGTTCCAAAATTAAATTCCGTTTAATCTTTTGGATACTACAAGAAGGTTGAAGCCGATGCAATTAACCGAAAATGCTTCTTATTTTGCAAATAATACTTTCAATTCACTGGAAATTTAATGCTTCAACACAATAACAAAACAATTTAGCAATTGGCACAAATCCACATTTGTGGAGCAATTTTCAGACTTAAAGATTTTGATGTTTAACACACTGCATTCAGAGTAAAATTTTGATTCAAGTGGTAAGTTTGATGCAACGAGTGGTCCGATGGATTTGCAACGACTGGTAAGTTAGCTTTGCAATTGGGTGGTAAATTAAATCCAATTAAACATTCTAATCGTCGCGGTTCTCGGGCAAGCCCAAATCCCAAAACACCACCTCAGCTAGAGCAAGCTTGACTGGCGCGGCGGACTTTTTATTTGAGAAATCAATCACAAGGGCGTTATGCTAACCCTTTTGTATCACCCACGTTAGAGGATTAACCAATGCAACGTCCACCCTCGAAGCGCTTCGCCATGCTGGCTCTTGCTGCGCTCACGACTGTCGCGACTGCGGCGCAAAACCCAACGGCGCCTTTGCCACAAGCAGGTTCGCCGACCAGCGCGTTCGCGGCAACCACATCCGCAACCACCACATCTGCATCAACCGCGTCTTCAACCACCGCCGCACCAAGCGCCATGACGCTGTTGCAGCTGTGCCCAGAATTGCCGCATGGCGAACTAACCAGTGAACAATTTAGTGCGTACGAGCGCTGCACCAAAGAAGCAGGCCCTGCGCGGATCGCCAAACATTACGCCGACATTTATCAAAAAACCGCTGGTCACAGCCGCCTGACCTACCAAGATGGCAGCGCACTGGAATTCGATGACGTCCCCGAGGACAACCCGAGCACCAATCAAAGTTTTTCATTATGGGGCTGCGATGAAAGCAAACGTTATTGCGTGATCTACCTAACAGGTTGGGAGTGGTTTGGTTACTCACTGATTGACCGCCACACCAAACAACAGACAGAACTCACCGGCGCGCCGCTATTTTCGCCCGACAGTAGTTTGCTGTTTGAATATCTCGACAGCCGCATCTCGGAGCATGACAGCGAAAACATCGTCAAGTTGTATCGCATCCACAACGGCCGCCTCGAGCTGCTGCTTGACCAATCCAACGGCGAGCTAGGCGTGCACAGCGCCAACTGGACCGGCCCGCATACCCTGACAGCTAACATGCAAACCTTCGACCCGCTTCGCAACCCACCCTACTTGCCAAGCGGCAGCATGCAGCTGACGGTCAATGGCCCAGATGTGAAGGTTGAGGTAACGCCTGCGGCGAAGTGAATGTAAAGCAAAGGGTCAGAGTTGACGGCGTACATGAGTCACAATACAAAGGCGGTTGTCATTTGAAAGCACTAATGCTGCAGCAAGAGCGGGGTTGTTTGAGATGACCACTTTAGTCATGTTGCCAGGTATGGATGGCACCGGCGATTTGTTTGCGCCGCTGCTGCCGTATGTGGAGCCCAACGTTGGCGTCGCAGTGGTGCGATACCCAACCAAAGTAGCGCTTAATTATGCCGAATTGGAGCCACTAGTTCGGGCCGCTTGCCCAGACAACCGCCCTTTTGTATTAGTCGGCGAGTCATTTTCGGGGCCGCTGGCAATACAAATAGCCGCTCGCCCACCTGCGGGGCTGCAAGGAGTAATTCTTTGCGCCACCTTTGCCACAAACCCACATCCTACACTGTCGCCTTTGCAAGGCTTGGCGCGCTTTCTACCGCTGCAACGCGCACCAGCCGCGCTGCTGTCTACTGCATTGTTGGGCACATTTGCCACGCGCGAATTGCGCCAGCGCTTAACCAACGCCGTACGCTCCGTCGACAACCATGTGCTGCAACGACGACTGCAAATGATTAGCCAGTGTGACGTCACGCCCGAGCTTGCCACTGTCAAAGTGCCAATCTTGTATCTACAGGCGTCACACGACCGGTTAGTGCCAGCATCAGCAGCAAAACAAATTCAAACGACTAACTCATCGGTGCAGGTGGCGAGCATCCAAGGCCCACACTGCTTGTTGCAAGCCAACCCGGAGTCGTGTGCAGCCAAGATCCTCGAATTTGTGACGCAAATCAGCTAGCCGCACGTCACGGTGCGTTGACTATTTAGCTTTAGGACAACTGCTGCAGTTTTGTGTGAACCAGAATCAGATTAAATTACAGTGGGTGGCTTAAGTGGTTTTGACATGTCATCTGATGTTACGACAAAGCTGATCAGTAAGCTTTAAAATTGTCGGCACCCTGTAGAGACCATGCATTGAAGCAATGTGTGCTTTTGCCAAACCAAGTGGTATGCCGATCGCAGTGACATACAATGGCCTATTGCTATCGCCTCTAAACACCTCTGAATCACTTGGAATGTCCTTAAACCGACTTTTAGCTACGCCAATGATAGGAATCGCGCCATTCAAAGCATTGTACAAGTACATCCCTAAACCGGGTCGACCATTTCCATCAAGGAACACATAGCCATCTATGATAATTACTTCTGGCGACAATTCATGCGTCTCGATCAGACTGAGAATGCAAGGTAGCTCTCTTTTATAAAAATTTCCCGGCTCGTATTCGGCAATACCATGAACGATTGTCGAAACTTCTTTTTTTGGCGATTCACTTGACCAAGAATCAAATAGAATGCCAGCTATATATCCATCTGAATTTATGTAATTAACATCAACTGCAAGTAGCATGAATTGACCAAATATCTAAAGAGAATGATAACGCCCAAATTTTGCGAGGAAAGCCGCACAGCGGCGTCCCAAGTAAACTAAAGCTAGCTTAGTCGCTTGAATTGTTAGCTTTCATCCATTAACAACAAGACTTTTGCCTAACCGGCGAGCTAGTTCACCTATAGCCAGATTTTTTTATGACTCCGCTGTAAACAAGCCCGCGATCTCCAATTTCTGTATATTTGGTGAGCTCTCACCACTTATGAATCTATATGGTATTTCGTAAATATATTCAGATTCATCATCCAGAAGATCAATAAACAATTCATTGGCAACAGGGAAATGCAATTCAAATAGATTAGTCACAGTAGCGCAATCAATTGCTTCTCCGCTAGAACCCGTTACCGGATTTTCTACTTGAATTTGAAGATTTTTCAGTGACCGCCACACAGTCGGGCAACTTGTTGCGAAGGCGCGGCGTGCTGGCGCTTGTTATATGCCCCATTCAACATCGCTAACGCCCTTGATTTTGCTAATAATGGTTTCAAGATCACCTTTCACACGTCTCTCAGTAGACCTATCAGCATTACCAAATATTCTCTTGAGCAATGAGACGCGTTGTTCAGGCCAGATTTGCCAAAGTGGTATGTCTGTTTCTTCATCGTTCTTACCCAAATAAATATCGAGTTTTACCCCTTCAATTTCGATTTCAATTGAAAACATATAATCGGAATCTATTGGGTCTTTAGGGGCGAAATTCAGTTTTTGAAGTTCTGTGTAAACGTATGATGCGAGTTCTTTACCCGAACCAAATTCATTTGTTTTGAAGTAAAGGTTTTGATTCATCTGCAATCCTCAGGGGCATATAACGTTGTGTCCAACCGTAGTTTGTAAGTAGCGCATTGCGATAAACTTCGCGCAGCAATTCGCTAAATGCGCTACTTTCAAACTGTCGAGTGGAGGCGCGAAGCGCCGGAACGGCGTTGGAACACCTTGTTATAGCTTTACGCCCACTCATAAGAATACCAGCAGCCTAATGCAACCGCTAAGGATGCATAGCAATAAAAAAACCAGCCTTCTAAAGTTGGCTCAAATATTCCAAATATGAGACTTGCAGGAATAAGACTAACAAGAAGGATTGCTGGGAGATTGAACATTCCTATTTTCTTCAATAGAGCTGCAGCGGGAAGACCAAAGAAAATAGTTAAAGGATAAGCAAAAATTAACCCGTAAAGAGCATAACTTCCGAAAATAGCCACGGCGTCGATTAATACTGAAAAATCACCCGACTCATATAGTTCCGATAAGGATTCAGATTCATAAACGGTGATAAAAATACCAGCCAAAACGAGTGACGGAAACAACATAAGTGGGCCGATTATTCCCGCCGCAATATTCTTTTTTATGACACTACGCATAATTTCCCTCTCGCTATGACGCCGAGCGAAGCTACTGATGCTTGAGCGACTTGTTATAGTGAATTTGAAGAGCGATAAAGTAACGATAAAAAACACTGCTATAAAAATGTTTTCGCTACTTCATTACCCGCTTCTTTTGGACTTAAATTTACGGGAACTACATTTTTTGAACGTCTGAAATGAATAATGTAGCACGCAATAGCACACGGAATAAACAACACCAAAGACGATAAAACCAAAACAACCACCAGAGATTCAATGCCAATATTGAATCTATTCCACTCAAATCCAGAAAAGAGAAATGGGATTGCTCCAATCGGTATAAAGTACCATAGAAAATTCAGATACATTTTAAACGAATAATATAAAATCGCCCTTGGGGAAAGATATATTTTTCTGTACTCATTGGCAGTCATTTTACAAGAACCTATACACACAACGTTAAATGATAATGTTTCAGAAACACGAACTATAACGCCGCCATTTGCGGCAAATTTGAAGTGGAGCGGTTTGTGCTAGCGTAGCGGAAAAGAACAAAACGAACCACGGGAAATTTTTCCAGCCAGCTTGCTGGCGATGCAACATGGCCTTGTTAGCAATACTTGGAAATCTTACATGCATAGTTATGAAGAAGTGTACCAAGTAAAAATAATGCCACCACCAACTGCCATAACCCTATAGTAAAAAACAAACTCGCGAGTAATAAAACTACAATTGCAAATGAGAACAGAATAAGCTTGGATATATCCCCTTTCTTCTTTGTTGGATTTTCCCAGCTATAGTCTTCGCCAAGATCCGCCAAAGTTCCCATTGGACGTAAGAATATGTACCCAAAAAAGCAAGGAACTCCCAATATAAATGCCTCAGTTAGATTACCACCATATTGAAGCACTCCTAGGCATACAGAAAACGGAAAAAGTATTATTGAGGCATAATAAGCATAGTTACCGTATTTCCAGATTCTTTCTTCCATATTCTTATGCCAACACCCGCATTTGCGGATGGTTTGGAGAACAGTGGAAAACCAGTACCACAACATGCGCTTGTTATGCATTGTGACCCTTTTGAATGGTACGACGTGCCTGAGGTATCCCCAGAAGTTG
>DMYW01000020.1:0-15945 GCA_003482455.1 Rheinheimera sp.
TGATGTGGCTCCCCAGGTTGGACTCGAACCAACGACCTACGGATTAACAGTCCGCCGCTCTAACCGGCTGAGCTACTGAGGATCGGATACATCATTCTTCGTGTTGCTGTGACAGCGTGGCTCCCCAGGTTGGACTCGAACCAACGACCTACGGATTAACAGTCCGCCGCTCTAACCGGCTGAGCTACTGAGGAACTGTCTCGCAACGGGGGGCAATACTATAGCTGGTCTTCATGGCTGTCAACACTTTACACGGCTGAAAATCGCTGTTGCGAATCACTTGCTGAATGTTTGCGCAAATTGATTATTTGCATCGCAACTTTGCCTATGTTCGGAACTGAAAGCACTAAACATTGATCGCGATCGGCCATGTCAGTTGTGCACATGGCCGCAAACTCAGCAACCACGCGGCTTGGAGAAAGTTGTGCACAGAATCTGTGGATAACTCTGTGCAAGACTCGTGATATGCCTGTGCAACCTCAGGATTCGCAAGGCTTGCAGCAAGATCAATAGGTTTTTAATAAAAAATATATTTCTTACAAATCAAATAGATACAATTCAGCTTTCAGTGTTCGGTTCGCGTAACCAAGTGAAAATGGCGGTGATGACAGCTCGAAGTCGATTGTGAACTATTTTTCCAGCACAGAGCGACGAACGGTCGATTTTTGCCACTTTTTATTCATATTTTTGCTGGAAAAATCAACTTGCCTTCTTAAAGAACTGCCACTCGTCGTATCTGCTGAGTTTTTTCGTTGCAAAGATAGAGCAGGCGCTGCCTTTTCAATACAATGTTGGTTTTTGCGTAAATTGAAGTAGCCATGACTGCAAAGGTACAAAAGCTCGATATGACCCAAGGCGACATCCGCGACATGCTTAAACGCATGACCATCCCGATGTTGTTTGGCATGGTCACTCTGATGTCATTTAACCTGGTTGACACGTTTTTTATCAGTATGCTCGGAACTCATGAACTTGCTGCGGTTAGCTTTACGTTTCCTGTGACCTTTACTGTGATTAGTTTGGCGATAGGCTTGGGCATTGGCACCTCCGCCGTGATTGCCAAAGCTTACGGGAGTGGCGATCAAGAAGCAGCCAAGGCGGATGGCCTTGGTGCTTTGTGGCTGTCGACGTATCTCGTTGCTGGGTTGTCCCTGCTTGGCTACCTGACCATTGAACCGCTGTTTCGACTACTTGGCGCAGACGACAGCACTATGCCATTTATTCATCAATATATGACCTGGTGGTTTGGTGGATCTGTGCTGTTAATCACGCCGATGATTGGTAATTCGGTGCTTCGAGCTTCTGGTGACACCAAAACCCCAAGCATCATGATGGCCAGTGGTGGGGTGATCAATGCAATATTGGACCCGATTTTGATTTTCGGTTGGGGACCTATCCCGGCGATGGGAGTCGAAGGGGCGTCGATAGCCAGCGTTATTTCGTGGCTGGTCGGTTTCTCATTAATCATCTATTTAATCGTGTTTCGGCGTAAATTGGTCAACCGCGGCATGCTGCCATGGGCGGAGTTTAGTCGGATCAGCCGGAAAATCCTGACCATTGGTTTGCCGGCTGCAGGTGCGAATATGCTAACGCCGCTGGCTACGGCAATTTTAACCGCCATTATGGCCAGTTACGGTGCGCACGCCGTCGCAGCGTTTGGTGTTGGTGCGCGGATCGAAAGCATCGCGTCTTTAGTGGTACTGGCGTTATCGATGACCTTGCCGCCGTTTGTCAGCCAGAACTTTGGTGCAGGTCGACTGGATCGTGTTGAAACGGCATATCGGCTTTGCATTAATTTTATCTTTCGCTGGCAGTTTGCCGTGTATTTGGCACTTGCCGTGACCGCGCCTTGGTTGGCGAAGCTCTTTGCTACGGACCCACACGTCGAAGAATTGATTTGCTGGTTCATTTGGATCCTGCCGCTGGGATATGGGCTGCAAGGTACAGTAATTTTAACCAACTCAAGTTTTAACGCGCTGCATTTACCGATGCACGCGTTGAAGCTATCGATTATTCGTTTGTTTGTGTTTTATGTGCCGTTTGGATTTGTTGGTGGCTTATGTTTTGGCATTGTCGGGGTGTTCGCGGGCTGTTTATTGGCGAATTTTTTGAACGCGACTGTGGCGTGGCGGTGGTTTCAACAGACATTACACGGGCTGATAAGTCGCACTGCGGAGACGTCTAATGTCAAAAGTATTTGAATTACATAGCCAATATCAACCTGCGGGTGACCAACCCACGGCAATTGCCCAATTAGTGGATGGAATCGAAGCCGGCTTGGCACATCAAACATTACTCGGCGTCACCGGCTCTGGCAAAACCTTCACGATGGCGAACGTGATTGCGCAAGTCAATCGTCCCACCTTGATCATGGCCCATAACAAAACGCTAGCTGCGCAATTGTATGGCGAGATGAAAGAGTTCTTTCCGAATAACGCCGTGGAATACTTTGTTTCTTATTACGATTATTACCAGCCCGAAGCGTATGTCCCAGCCAGTGACACTTTTATCGAAAAAGATGCGTCGATTAATGAGCACATCGAGCAGATGCGTTTATCGGCGACCAAAGCGCTGATGGAGCGTCGTGACGTCGTGATCATCGCCTCGGTATCGGCGATTTACGGTCTGGGGGACCCAGAATCCTACATGAAGATGTTGTTGCATCTGCGAGTCGGTGACACGGTTGACCAACGCTTTATTTTGCGCCGTTTGGCGGAATTACAATATCAACGTAACGACATGGCATTTGAACGGGCGACCTATCGAGTGCGCGGCGATGTGATTGATATTCACCCGGCGGAATCGGATGAAATCGCCGTGCGTGTCGAGTTGTTTGACGAAGAAATTGAACGTATTACCTTATTTGACCCACTCACCGGCGCTATCGAGCGCAGCGTTGCTCGATTTACCATTTACCCGAAAACTCACTATGTGACGCCGCGCGAGAAGATTTTAGAGGCGGTCGACCAAATCAAAGTGGAGTTGGCGCAGCGGCGGGCACAGTTTTTGGCCGAAAATAAGCTGGTCGAAGAGCAACGTTTGGCGCAGCGCACCTTATTTGACCTTGAGATGATGGTCGAGCTTGGTTATTGCTCGGGCATTGAAAACTATTCGCGGTATTTGTCCGGCCGTGCCGACGGCGAACCGCCACCGACGTTACTGGATTATTTCCCTGCTGACGGCTTGATGTTTATCGACGAGTCGCATGTGATGATCGGCCAAATCGGCGCTATGTTTCGTGGCGACCGCTCACGCAAAGAAAACTTAGTAAACTACGGCTTTCGTTTGCCATCAGCGCTGGATAACCGGCCACTGAAATTTGAAGAATTTGAGGCGATCGCGCCGCAACGCGTCTATGTGTCGGCGACACCGGCAGCTTACGAACTGGAGAAATCCGGTAGCGATATCGCCGAGCAAGTGGTGCGCCCCACCGGTTTGGTTGACCCAGTGATCGAAATCCGGCCTGTCGGCTCGCAAGTCGATGATTTATTGTCAGAAGCGCTACGCTGCGCCAAGCTCGAAGAGCGGGTGCTGGTGACGACTCTGACCAAAAAGATGGCGGAGGATTTAACCGATTATTTGGCCAATCACGGCGTGCGCGTGCGTTATTTGCACTCGGACATTGATACGGTGGAGCGGGTTGAAATCATCCGCGATTTGCGGCTAGGCGTGTTTGATGTGCTGGTTGGCATCAACCTACTGCGGGAAGGCTTGGATATTCCGGAAGTCTCGTTAGTCGCTATCCTTGATGCGGACAAAGAAGGCTTTTTGCGCTCCGACCGCAGTCTAATCCAAACCATTGGCCGCGCCGCGCGCAACGTCAACGGCAAAGCGATTTTATACGCAGATGTGATCACCGGCTCGATGCAGCGTGCGATCAACGAGACTGAACGTCGGCGAGCCAAACAAATCGCCTTTAATGAAGCCAACGGCATAGTACCGACGCAAATTCGGAAAAAAGTGGCCGATGTGATGGATTTGGGTCAAGACACCCCAGCAACGCAACGTAAAGTCGCGCAGCCTGCCGCCGAGTACAAAGCAGCAACACCGCAGCAACTCAATGCACAAATCAAAAAGCTAGAAGGTCAAATGTTACAGCACGCCAAAAATTTGGAGTTCGAACAAGCGGCGGTGCTGCGAGATCAAGTGCTGCAGTTAAAGGCGAAGTTGTTGGAAATCGATCGCTAAACAGAATTCTTGCACAAAAATTGGTCAATCAATTCAATGATATCTATCGAAAAGCCGCAACTACTGCGGCTTTTGTTTTGGCAGTGCTACACTTCGCGCCCTTCATTTTCGGTTCATCGGTGTTTTATAACGTGACGATGATTTTTGTTAAAAAGGGTACATAGTATGAAGTTTGTTTCCATTTTCGCCGCTGCTTTGATGGCAGGTTCACCATTAGCACACGCCGGTTATCAGTTCCAAACCGATCTGGATTACACCAAAGTCAACGCGGCGGACACAGACGTGCATACCACGACACTTCGTCACACTTGGTTTGTTGAACCATTGGCCCATGGTGACGAAGAACCATGGGGTGAAGCGGCCTTTTTACAACGCAGCCGTAACTACAGCGCTGCGTTTAGCCACAACTCATTGCAATTTAACGGTCAACCAACGGATGCCAACAGTTGGTCGATTGGTAGTGAATACATGAGTCAAGGCCATAATTTTTATGTAGCGGGTGACTTCAGCATGCTCAACGGTGATAACTCATTAGCCGCCAATGCTGCGGTTGGTTATTTTGTGCAAAAAAACTGGTTGGTGAAACTAGATGCGTATCACAGCAACTTGGATGGCGCACCGGCACAAACCGATTATGGTGTCAGTACCAAAGCGGTGATCCCAGTGCTTGGCGGTGATTACGTGGTGCTTAATGCGGCAATCGCCAATTTCGAGCAAGGTACTGCCCATAACATCAGTGCCGATTATTACATGCGTCCTTGGTGGAGTGTGGGTCTGGCTGTGCGTGAAGCTGCACCAGGCTGGCAGCAGCTCGGCGATGCCACAGAAATCCGCGCACAATATTACCTATTCAAGCGCTTAGCGCTGCGCGCTGCGTTTGCTCGCGTTGACGTCGGTGCTGAAACGGATAATCAATACAGCATCGGTGCCGGTCTGCGTTTTTAAACCACGTCGCTTGAATTAACGAAATGTCCATTGACCAAGTTGTTGCTGCAGGTCTGCTGCCAACTTGGTTAAATGGCCACTAGCTTGCGCTGTGCTGCTTGCGGCATCCGCGGTTACGGCCGCCACTTGTTGTACTTGACCCGCCGTCATTAATAGTTTCTCGCTGGATTGTTGTTGAAAGGTCACTTCATGTTGGATCTGGGCAACGGCGCCTACCACACTTTGCGCTTTTTCGGTGATTTGTTGCATTGACGATTCGGCTTGGCTGGCCAATTCGCCACTTGCTAAGGCGAGTGTGAGAACTTGTTGCATTCGGGTATTTGCTTGATGTGAGGTATTTTGCACCTGCGCGATCAGTTGATTGATTTGCACAGTGGCTTGCGAGGTTTTCCCCGCAAGTGCCCTGACTTCGTCTGCAACGACAGCAAATCCGCGTCCAGATTCCCCAGCGCGTGCCGCTTCAATGGCGGCATTTAACGCCAACAGGTTGGTTTGGTCCGCGACCGAGCCAATTAATTGCACCACTTGATTAATGCTGCTGGTTTGGGCATCTAAGGTTTGCATGATGGTCGCAGATTGGGCTATTTCATCGCCCATTGACCGCAGCGCTTGGTTGGCTTGTTGCACCGTGGCTGCACCTTGAGTTGATAGCTCACCGCTGTGACTCGATGTCCCTGCCGCGTGCTGACTTTGTTGTGCCAATTGGCTCAAGTGTTGGTCATTGGTTTGTAATGTCGATTCAATTAGGGTCGAACTGGTTTCAGCACTGGCGGCACTTTGCACCAACCTTTGTGCTTGTTGCTGTAATTGTTCGCTAGCGCTGCGAACTTGTTGGCTGTCGTGATAAACCAACTCAAGCACTGCCGCTAGTTGGCTCAACAGTTGGTTGACAGACTCTGCGGTTTGACCAAATTCATCTGTGCGGTGTACAGGCACTCGTTCGGTCAGATCTCTTTGAGAAGCGATGCGCCGCAATGCGTGTTGCATGCCATCGAGCGGCCGTTGCACCGACTGTTGCAACCGCCACGCCACCGTCAGCACAGCGGCCAACGCCGCCACAAACATGACAATGAGGCCAGTGATGGTGCGGCTGATCAATTGTGCGGCTTTTTGTTCGGTGGTTTGCACCTGTTGATTCGCCAGCGTGACCACCTGTTCAATGGCTAGGCGATGCTGTTGATAAAGCTCGGTTAGTTGTCGGCGTTGCTCGCTGTCTGAAGGTGTAGTGGCCGCTAACTGATAGAATTTTGCCGCAAACATGTCCGCTTTATCCAATGCTTGCACCAATGACGGCGACAGACCTTGTTGTTGCCAAAACCGTCGACGCGTCTGGTATTCATCAGCCAGCCGTTGCAATTTCTGCTGCAAAGCCGGCTGATCCGCGTTGGGGAGCGTTTGTTCCAGCACAGTCAGATAACTTTCGATGATATAGACGGGCGTGGGCAAGATATCGGCAATCAAATCCTTGCCTTCGATAACCTCGGCATACAAGGGGCCATTGATTTTGAGTTGCTGCAACGAATAAAAAGACCAGCTGCCGTAGCCTACAAAGCTTAAGGTAAAAATTGTTGCAAGCAGATATAAGCGTTGTCGAACAGAGAGTTGCATACCAAGTACCTATTTGTGTGTATCTGCAAAACATAGTTGTTTGTCTGCACATTTGCTGTGAATATGCAAAGATTTCCACAAACGATCGTATCAGCGGTTGAACTCGCCTCACTAGCGATTGACCACACAAGGCTTGACACAACGGCGTGTGCTCGTCAGATTTGAATTTTTCCGTACGGATCTTGTGATGAGAGCATTTTTATACGTGGCGGCAGCGTTGCCATGGGCCGCGTGGGCCAGCGACACCTTGCCACCTTTACAACCTTGGAGTGGTGCCAGCGAGCAGCTGATCGTGCAAAACACAGCATGGACCACACCTGCAGAAGCAAGCAATTTAACGCAAACGCCTGATTACAATGAAACCATGGTGTATGTGCAAAAGCTGGTGCATGCCAGCCCATTGTTGCGCTTAGAGTCTTTGGGCAAAAGTCCGCAAGGGCGTGATATTTGGATGATCCGCGCCAGTAAAAATCCAGATCAAATCGGTCAATTGCACAAGCCTGTGTTACTGGTGCAGGCGGGGATCCACAGCGGCGAAATCGACGGCAAAGATGCCGGCTTGATGTTGCTTCGTGATATCACTCAAGGCAGCAAAGCGCATTTGCTCGACAATGTCGATTTGTTATTTATTCCGATTTTATCAGTGGATGCGCATGAGCGCCGCAGCGCGACCAATCGCATGAATCAACGCGGCCCTGAGTTGCAAGGTTGGCGCAACACCAGTTTAAATCTCAATATCAATCGTGATTATGGCAAACTCGACACGCTGGAAGTGCGTGCGGTGCTCAAAGCAATCAACAAATACGACCCAGATCTGTACATGGATATTCATGTCACGGATGGCGAAGATTACCAATATGACGTGACGTACGGCTTCAACGAGCCAACCGTGAGCCAAAGCCCACGCAGTGCGCAGTGGCTCAGCACTGTCTATCGTCCGCGCATCAATGAAGCGTTAACCCAACAAGGCCACATTCCAGGGCCGTTAGTGTTTGGTGTCGACAGTTTGGATTTTGCCAAAGGCATCACTGGCTGGACAGCGCCGGTGCGTTTCTCCAATGGCTATGGCGATATGCGCCACCTGCCGACCATTTTGGTCGAGAATCACAGCCTTAAGCCTTATCGGCAGCGAGTATTGGGCACCTATGTGATGCTGGAGCACACCTTGCGCTTACTTGGTGAGCAAGGCGCTTCATTACAAGAAGCCAAGCATACTGACGAAGATACAAGGCCTGCGACCCAAGTGTTGCAGTACCACCAAGCATCACAACCGGATTACATTGCGTTTAAAGGCATTGCCTATCAGGTGAAACAAAGCGATATCAGCAAAAGTGCTTATGTGCAGTGGTTAGGCACGCCGGTTAATTATGACAAATTACCTGTGTACTGGGAAAAAGTGCCGTCGGTGGAAGTGACAGTGCCAAAAGCTTATTGGATCCCGCCGCAATACCAGGAAGTGTTGCAGCGTTTGGCCTTGCACGGCATCCAGATGACGACGATTGATAAACCGCAACAAATTCAGTTGCAGCAATGGTCGGCAAGCGAACCTAACTTCGCGACTAAACCGGTGGAAGGACGTATCCCAGTGACAGCGACGTTCCGTTCTAGTTGGGTCAAAGCAACATTGCCACAAGGCTCTGTGCGCGTCACCACAGATCAACCGTTGGGCTCGTTAGTGGTGGCGTTGCTGGAACCCAGTGGCCCAGATAGCTTTTTTAACTGGGGCTTCTTCAACAGCATGTTTGAACGGACCGAGTATTTTGAGATGTACGCCATACTGCCGTGGATTGAGCAACAACTTGCGACAAATCCTACTTTGGCGGCTGACTTTGCGCAGGCTCAATTAGACGATGTGAGCTTAAAAACCGACGGCAAAAAGCGCGTCGATTGGTTCTATCAACGTTCGCCGTTTTACGACCAGAGTTACCTCAAATACCCAGTGCTCGTGGAACGCTAACAAGAAAAAACGGCGCGAAGCGCCGTTTTTTATGCTGCGTCACAGCAAAAGCGTGGGTCTAGCTAGTCTGTAAGATCCAGTTGGTAGCCGTTTTCGGTATCCCCAGCAAAACCCAGTTGCAGATAGTCATCGGCGCGCTCTGGCTGCTGCGCCGCGCCAGCGATCCACAAGCTGACACACTGTGCTTGTTTAGCATCTCGGATCACACTGCGTAACAGGAACAAATGCAGTTGTTGCAGCGAGGTAATATCTTGGCGCATTGCATATTCCATCAAGATGGCACCGCGTTGGCCGTCAGGTAAGCGCAAAAAACCTAATTGAGCCGTCGCCAGTAAATCGACACCATTATCGATGATCAGCACAGACCGCTCCGGCTGCGCAAGGATCTCACGCCAGCGTTGCTGCACGCCTTCCACCGGGGCATCATTGGGCTTAATCCGGCGGTAGAGCGACAATACACCGGCCAAATCACCGGTGCGGGCAGGGCGCACCTGCAACGTCATCGGCAATAACTCATTCATATTGGCCTCCACTGCGATGGCTATTGACGCGTAGTTCTGGGGCGACAGATTGACCAACCTGCAAACCGTGTTGACCACGCACAATCACTTTATCGCCTGGGCGTAACACGGATTCCACTACATAATAGGTATCTTGACTGTCGAGGATGCGTAAATCGACGCGTTCGGCGACATCTTGTTCATTGACGCGCCAGACGCGGTAGTTTTTGCCATCCAGTTCAATGGCATCGTTTGGCACTCGCGTGATCTGCTCTGAGTATACGCGCATGGTGATTTGTTGCGGCTGCCCAACCAACAAATTGCGTTTGTCCTTTGCAGGATGGTCAAAATACAAGGTTAAGTTTTCACCCCGCGCATCCAAGCTTTGACTGGTTTCACGCAGGGTCAAGTTAGTGCTTTCCATACTAAAGCGGTTGTTTTGCAACTCATCTGGGCCGCGGTAGTTGATGACGGGCAACAGGCACTCGAGTTGTTTATTTTGTACCGAAAGCAACTGCAAAATCGGTTGAGCTTCTACTAATTGCGAACCTTGCTCGGCATTTACTGCCATCACTTGGGCATCAAACGGCGCATAGTGATTCAAGCGACTCAAGCGGGCTTGGGTCAGCTCCAATTCTTGTTGCAAGCGCTGGATTTTTAGCTCGGACGAGTCGACTTGCAGTTTCAAGTTGTTCAGTTCACTGGCCGCTGTCATCCCCGACTTGGTCAGCCGTTGCATTCGCTGATATTCATCGTCCGCGTAGCGTTTGGCCACACGTGCTGATTCCATATCGGTTTTGATGATAGCGATTTGCCGTGTCAGGTAGACATCGTCTTGCTTGGCAACCAAATCGCCTTTTTTGACCATGCGGCCGACTGGCAGAATTTGTAGTAGTTCAGCCGACGCGTGCGACGACACTCGGTAAATGCCTGGTGCGGTAATTTTGCATTGCAAAGTGTAACTGACGCCATTGTCATGATGCTGCACTGCGTCAACAAGTACGGTTTTGCTGGAGTCGGTTGCCCAAGTAGGCAACGCCATAAACAGAAGCAGCGGCAACAATCGCATGAAGAAACCTCTGGATGAAACAGGCTGCGTTATACCGAAAACTACCGCGAATTACCAGCTTGACGCTCCGTTAGCCGCAATTTTTCGGCCAAAATCAAACGCATTGCTCAAGCGGTTACAGCTTTTTTACGCCTTGCTTACGCAGCATCACCGCGGTTGCGGCTGAACCGTGAATCAGTGTGTTGCTCACCTCACGTTGTTCGGTAAAAAACAAACTGCAGTAACCAGCTGAACTGTTGCCGCCAAAACCTGCGCAACTACCGGTTAAGTTGCAACAAAATTCCCGAATCCGGTTAAATAACTTTAGAAAAATCTGATATTTTTTTGATATTGATTGTTTTTGGTTGTAATTGACATGTAACTAATGGTAAATGAAATGACGGATCCATTGATGATTCGTTGAGCAATAAAAAAATAAAACAGGAACATGTATGACCAACAAACTGACTAAAGCAAGCTTGTTACTGAGCGCTTTATTTGCTGCACAAGCAATGGCCGGTATCAAAGCAACTGTAACCTTAGATAAATCAAGCTTTCGCGCCAACGAAGATGTAGTTGTTCGTTTGACCTTTAGCAACCCAGACACTACGCCACAAAAGCTGCTGAAATGGTATACACCTGCGGGCGGTGTGAAAGAGAACCTGTTCTCGATCACTGCAGGCAATGAGGCAGCGGAGTACACGGGTATTCATATCAAACGTCCAGCGCCAACAGCGGCGGACTACTTAACGCTGCAACCAGGCCAATCTGTATCTTACAAAGTCGAACTGACCTCGTTGTACGACTTGCCAGTGAGCGGTAACTATGAAATTCGTTACCAAGTCGAAACCGCAGGTTTGCACAACCCAGCGCTGTTTAACACAGCGCAAGTGAACACCAATATTCCGGTGGCACCAACCAGCGAATTAAAATCAGACGTAGCATTTGCGCAAATCGAAGTCGATACACGCTTAAAAGCCAATGTTGAGCGGCCAATGCTGCAAACGATGGCGGGTTCAGTGTCGTACAGCGCCAACTGCAGTGCTAGCCAAAAATCGACAATTGCTACTGCGTTTGCTTCTGCAAAAACCTACGCTTCAGGTGCATATAACTATTTGAATACCTATCCATCTGCAACGCGAGCAAACTCTACTCGTTATAAAACATGGTTTGGTACCTACAGCAGCACTAACTGGGCTAAAGCTACAACGAACTTCAACAAAATTAACAGCGCGTTAGTCAACCAAGCCGTGGTATTTGATTGTGGTTGCACAGATTCGTATTTCGCATACGTATATCCAAGCCAACCATACAAAATCTACGTCTGTAGCGCTTTCTGGTCTGCTCCAAACACAGGTACAGATTCCAAAGCCGGTACTAT
The DNA here is from genome assembly GCA_003482455.1 of Rheinheimera sp. GTDB lineage: Bacteria > Pseudomonadota > Gammaproteobacteria > Enterobacterales > Alteromonadaceae > Pararheinheimera. The sequence continues at coordinate 11,628 of DMYW01000020.1, forward strand.
CGTGCATGAAACCAGCCACTTCACTGTCGTGGCAGCCACAGACGACTTAGCTTATGGCCAAACTGCAGCAAAATCGTTGGCGAAATCAAGCCCAACCAAAGCGCTGAAAAACGCCGATAGCCACGAGTACTTCGCGGAAAACACGCCAGCGCAAAACTAATCCTCTGCTAGCACGAAGTCCGCATTCAGCTTCGTGCTAGAAGCACCAAGGATGGTGCCGAGGATCATTGCTGGCCTGTTGTCACAACAGAAGTCCAAGCCACCGCCTTGCGGTGGCTTTTTTACTTCGAAGTGCCTGCGTTTGCGCCGATGCACCATTTAGCGTAAAATCTGAGCTATTGTTGACAAAAGAAACGGGCAACTTCGACAAGTTGCCCGTTTTTTATTGTGTGTTTTACGTGGTTTTTAGCCGTGTCTTCTTCGCGGCTGCTGCGCTCTTGGTTAATTAAGGACTTGTGTGTCTACTGTTGATTTTTCTACGCTGGCGTTGCCAGCAGCATTGCTTGAAAACTTACATTCGCTTGGTTATCACCAGATGACGCCCATTCAGGCGGCTGCATTGCCCATCGTGTTACAAGGGCAGGATTTAATTGCACAAGCGCAAACTGGCTCCGGTAAAACGGCGGCATTTGCCTTGGGTATTTTAGCGCGACTACGAGTGCAACGCTTTCGCGTGCAAAGTTTGGTGCTCTGTCCAACACGTGAGTTGGCTGACCAAGTGGCCAATGAAATTCGCCGTCTAGGACGCAGCATTCACAATATTAAAGTGTTGACCTTGTGCGGGGGCGTGCCATTTGGCCCGCAATTGGGCAGCCTCGAGCATGGCGCCCATATTGTTGTCGGCACTCCAGGGCGGGTGCTGGAGCACTTAGAAAAAGGCTCCCTGAACTTAACAGAGTTAAACACCTTAGTGCTGGACGAAGCAGATCGGATGCTGGACATGGGCTTTGCGCCGGCGCTGGATACGCTGATGAGCTTTGTGCCTGCGGACCGTTTAACCTTGTTATTTAGCGCCACATATCCGGCGCAAATTAGCAGCATGGCGGCACGTTACCTGAAGAATCCACAACGTGTGACCATCGAAAAAACGCCTGCGGCGACTCAAATTCAGCAGCAATTTTATGCCATCAACTCCAGTGCGGAACGCGTCGAGGCTGTCAGTCGCCTGTTGTTCGCGCATCCGGCCGAATCGAGCATTGTGTTTTGTAACACCCGTCGTGAGACGCAAGCGGTAACGGATGCACTGGTCGAACGTGGCTTTAGCGCGTTGGCACTGCATGGTGATTTTGAGCAGCGCGAACGTGAACAGACATTGATCCGCTTTGCCAGCAAAGCCGCTTCAATTCTGGTGGCCACGGATGTGGCTGCACGCGGTTTAGACATTGATGCTCTGGATTTAGTCATCAACGCAGAACTGGCCCATGATACTGAAACACACGTGCACCGGATCGGACGCACAGGTCGCGCCGCCGCATCAGGCTTGGCCGTCAGTTTGGTCGGGCCTGGCGATGATTACAAAGTGGCGCTGTTGGCGGACATTTACCCAGAAGCACAACAGTTACTGGCGTTGCCTGCGGCAGCCAATGCGCAGCCAGCATCCCCCCTGATGGCCTGTCTGCTGGTGGATGGCGGTAAGAAACAAAAGCTGCGGGCGGGTGATATTGTGGGTGCTTTGACGGCCAACGGCGCCATGAGCAAAGAACAAATTGGCAAAATTTCCGTGCTGGAAAATGTTGCTTACATTGCGGTTGCGCGCAGCGTCTGGCGCGTAGCGCAGCAACAAATCAGTGCGGGCATTAAAGGGAAATCCTTCCGTAGCCGCCTGTTGGGGTAACTCTTCGGCTAGGTTATTGGCGAAACCACTCGCAGTAAAGGCAAGCAAACGTATCGTTTGTTTGCCTTTTTTATTAGGCGACTTTGGCCTGTGGGCGACAGCTAAAGTCGCTATTTAAACCGACGCAACCAACTGTCTGCAAGCGGCGAAATTGCTGCATGTTAGCGGTGTTTCCCACCAAAGTGTGCCGTTGGTCCTGCGATATGGGTTTGTTTTATGTCGTAAAAATGTTAAGTTTTTGCACTATTTCTTCTATCACTTGTCAATGATTGATGGGGGTGGCAACGCAGTTTGTGTTTCGAACATCCTCGATAACTGATAAAAATCCTCAATTTCGTCTGTTTGGCATTTACAAGGAGTCGTCGCGAATGCCCAAATTATCTGTTTTGTTAACCGCTAGCTGCATGCTGCTGGCGACACCTGTGTTTGTGCACGCTGCAGATGTTGGCGTGGCACCTTTTGTATCCTATGGGGCAAGCGAAGAGGGCTCATTAGCCTCTGTGGGCGCCGTGGTAGGCGGCGATAACGTGCGTTTCGCACTCGCTATTTCGCAATACGAAGGTGCGGATGCGCTGGGGTTTCCGCGAAAAGATACCGTTGATTTCACCAATTTAGATCTGTCAGCTCGGATCGGTGTGTTTTCTGAGATCAGTTTGTACGCCGAGTTTGGCTTTGCGCTCGACGAGTTGCTGCTTGATGAGCTGCTCGATGATAACGACTCAAACAGCAGCTTTAATGACCCATACGAAGATGACAGCCAATTGCCGGATCCATTTATTGGGATTGCTGGCGGCTTTGAGCAAAAGCATTGGTCACTTACTGCATTTGCTCGGTATCGGTATCTGCCAAGTTATGAAGATGAGTATCTGCGTTTGACGGCCCACAGTAAAACACCGGTGGATGAGCCGGATGTCCACCAGATTTTTACCGGTGTGGAGTTCTCGTTGCGGTTTTAGTCCCCATCGTGCTTGTAAGCCCTATGCAGTTGCGCTGTGTAGGGCTTTTTATTAGCGCTTATTTTGCTTCGTGGATTCGATGGTTGCGGCAGTGCTCGCCGCCGTTTGTCAGCCCGAGATTTCAGGGTTACACCGACAGAACTTGCTGAAAATCGCAGATAACTTCTTTAAGATGCCGCCATTGCAGTCACGACGAGTCCTGTGGTGGCTTGGTCGATTAAAAAGAGGGCAGTTGTGGAACTATTACGTATTGAATGTTTGGGCAAGCCATTGCTATTAGAAGGCTCGTTGGCGGGATGGCAACAGCTGTATTGGGACCAGCAATTGGTTGCCCAAAAAGCGGCCGGCCAAGATAACGAAGGTCTGACTCGCCATCGGTTTTCGCTGCAACAACTGCAAGACGATGGCACACAGCCGCATATCATCGAAGTGGAGTTGGAAGCCAACTTGCGTTGGGAACCATTCTCGCTGAGTTATCAGTTAAAAGTGCAAGGCGAAGTGGTGGCGCATGGCAGCCGCACTGAAAAAGATATTGAACGGCAAGAACCCCTGTTGCCGCGTGACACGGGGCGCAAACTCGGCGTCATTGGCTTAGCGTCGCTGGGGCTAAAACTTCTGAAAAGCGCCAAAATGATTAAGGTCGTGCTGGCCGGTGCTAGTTTGGCGGCATACAGCTGGTTGTTTTCGTTTCAATTTGCCGTGGCGTTGATCGCTTGTTTGGTGGTGCATGAATATGGTCATGTGCGCGCCATGCAATATTTTGGCATGAAAACCAAAGGGTTTTATTTGATCCCGTTTTTGGGCGGCATGGCGCTGACCGATGAAAAAATTAACACCCGTTGGCAAGACGTGGTGATTTCCATTATGGGGCCAGTGTTTGGTCTTGGTATGTCGCTGCTTTGTCTGCTGGCGTGGTGGCTGACCGACAATCCAATCTTTGCCGGCCTCGCCGGCTTTAACGCCCTGCTCAATTTGTTTAATTTGTTACCGATTGTGCCGCTGGATGGCGGCCATGTGATTAAAAGCATTAGCTTTTCGATGAACAGTCATACCGGTCTAGCGATGTGCGTCGGCGGCATCGGTCTTGGTGTGGTCATTAGCTACAGCTTTGGCTTGACCTTACTGGCGTTGTTCTTATTGATTGGCAGCGTCGAGATTTTCGCCGAATGGCGTGGCCGGCATCAAAGCCATTTGTTGCCGCTGAATCGCTACGGTCAGATTTTTTCTGCCGTGTGGTATTTGTGCACGTTGGCCGCGTTTGTGGCGATCATTGTGTACTTGGGCGGGCAGGGGGATTCGATTTTTGGCTTGCCACTGGAGATCTTAAAAAGCTAATTGAAGTCGGCGCACCGACACAAAGCCCAGCGTGATTGCTGTAATGCCAGTCAGTTAAGCTGATTGGCATTATTTTTTCGCGTCAATGAACCTTCAAAGGCGAGCGGTGGCAACAAAAAAGCAGACCGTCAGCCGCAGGGATAGCGGATGACGAGCCTACATGTCTGTGAGACCCAGGAGTATTTACGGCGTG
>DMYW01000020.1:16088-128912 GCA_003482455.1 Rheinheimera sp.
ATTTACGGCGTGCGTGTGACGCTCATCGTGAGACGACCCGTCTTTTGTTACCACAGCCGCTTTAGCCAGGCTTGCTCAGTGTTTGCATTAAAAACGCTTAACTGACTGGCATTAGCGTGATTGCTGGGCTTTTTTATGGCGTTTTTTAGCCGTGTAAACGACTGCACCACGCCATAGATTTAACGACTTACCTCAAGCGAGTTGCGTCGCCGCTTTCATCTGCTGCACAAAAGCTTTGAGCTCTGCGCACAGCACCGCCGGTTCATGCAAATGTTGCTCAATCAACCGCACCACCGCCGAGCCGGAAATGGCACCGGCAGCACCACTTGCCAGTGCCGCTTTGACATGTTCAGGCGTGGAAATACCAAAGCCAAGCAGCGCAGGGGCAGCGTGGTAATCCCGCAACTTTTGCAGCATGGCATCGGCTGGCATAGCCGCCGCGGTTTCGGTGCCGGTGACGCCAGCACGACTGAGCAAGTAGGTGTAACCGCGGCCATACGATGCAAGTTCGCGCAAGGTGTCATCCGGCGCGTTGGGCGTGGCGATAAAAATCGGTGCAATATCAACCGCTTGGGCGGCTTGGCGGAACAACTTACTTTCCAGCAGCGGCACGTCGGCGATTAACACCGAATCGACACCGGCGGCTTTGGCTTGCTGGTAGAACTGGCTGATGCCACGCGCCATCACGAGGTTGGAGTAGAGCAGCAAACCGATGGGGATCTGCGGTGCATACGCACGCACTTTGGCGATCAGTTCAAACGCCATCGCAGGCGTGACACCCGCTGCTAAGGCGCGGATATTGGCGCCTTGAATGGTCGGGCCGTCGGCGATGGGGTCCGAAAACGGAATACCCAGCTCTAGCGCATCGGCGCCGCCGTCAATCAGCGCTTTGATGATGTCAAAGGATAAGTCGGGCGTTGGGTCGCCTAAAGTGACGAACGGCACAAAAGCGCCTTGCTTAGCGGCGTGTAGGCGTTCAAACATCAAATCATAACGTTGCATTAGCGAGCTCTCCCTTGGCCTTCACCTTGTTGTCGTGCAGCGAGCACCGACATCACGTGGCCTAAATCTTTATCACCGCGGCCAGATAAGTTCACCAGCAGCACCATAGGTTCGGTGGCCACCTTGGCCATTTTCAGCGCGTGGGCGAGCGCATGCGAGCTCTCCAGCGCCGGAATAATGCCTTCAGATTTGGCCAGCAGCTGGAACGCTTCCAGCGCTTCATCATCGTTAATCGCCACATATTCAGCGCGGCCAATCGATTTTAAATAGGTGTGTTGTGGGCCGACCGCAGGGTAATCAAGGCCTGCTGAAATCGAATAAGACTCTTCGATTTGGCCATCGGCCGTTTGCATAATGGCGGTGTAGGCGCCGTGCAAAATGCCGTAGCTGCCGGTTGACAGTGCCGCGCCGTGTTGGTGCGTATCAATCCCAAGGCCGCCTGGTTCGACGCCAATTAACCGCACAGACTCGTGCGGGATAAAGTCGGCAAACATGCCAATCGCATTGGAGCCGCCGCCGACACAAGCCAGCACTGCATCGGGTAATTTGCCTTCGGCTGCCAGAATTTGCTGACGCGCTTCTTCGCCAATCATTTTTTGAAACTCGCGCACTATGGTCGGGAACGGATGCGGGCCTGCAGCGGTGCCGAGTAAATAATGACTGGTGGCGTAACTGGCAGACCAGTCGCGCATCGCTTCGTTCACCGCATCTTTTAAGGTGCCAGAACCTGCGGTCACCGGAATGACGGTGGCGCCCATCAGCTTCATTCGAAACACGTTCGGTTGCTGGCGTTCGATATCTTTGGCGCCCATGTAAATTTTGCATTTAAGGCCAAGCAGCGCACAGGCAAGCGCCGTGGCGACGCCGTGTTGGCCGGCACCGGTTTCGGCGATGATGTCGGTTTTGCCCATGCGTTTCGCCAGCAGCGCTTGCCCCAGCACTTGGTTGGTTTTATGCGCGCCGCCGTGCAACAAGTCTTCGCGTTTTAAATAAATTTTCACCAAGGGGTTTGGCGAAATATTGCGGGTTAAGGTCAATGGCGTTGGCCGACCGGCGTATTCATCGAGCAAGCGTTTAAACTCGGCGTGAAACTCCGGGTCTTGCTGGGCATCGACAAAGGCTTTTTCCAGTTGCAACAACGCCGGTACTAACAACTCCGGCACAAACATGCCGCCGTAATCACCAAAATATGGACTAAGCAGGGGTGCGTTCATAATGAAACTCTCTGATCTGTTGAAATGCGCGGGCCACTTTGGCCGGATCTTTAACACCTGGGCTTTGCTCCAGGCCGGAATTCAAATCAAGGCCATGTGCAGCCGTGGTTAACGCCTGCGCGACATTGTCCGGGTTTAAACCACCGGCCAGCATCACCGGCTTGTGTAAAATTTTGCTCGACAGCAGCGACCAATCAAAGGTCAAACCGGTACCGCCGGGCACACCGGGTTGAAAGGCGTCTAGCACAATGCGATCCGCCAGCGGGCTAAAGGCCGGCAGCTGGTCTTTGACGCGATACGCTTTCCAAATTTGGCATTGCGGGCCAAGTAGACCGCGTAACTCACTGATGTATAAATCATCTTCAGCTCCGTGTAATTGCACAGCGTACAGGCCAAGCTCTTTGGCCAGCAGTGCGACGCTTGCCAGCGGCTCATCCACAAACACGCCCACCAGCTTTAAGCCTGATTGGCTCTTGGCTACGTCGAGCGCTTGCTCACGCGTGACAAAGCGTGGTGATTTTGGGTAGAAAATCAAACCGCCAAACAAGGCGCCTTGCTTTGCTATCATTTGCGCTTGTTCGGCGCTGGTAATACCGCACACTTTGTGTTCACCGCGCGTCAGTGCGTGCACGGCATGGGCTAAGTCGGCTTGCGCCATCAAGGAACTTCCCACCAAAAACGCCTTGGCCACTTTGGCCAGATGCCGCACTTGGTAGTTATGATAAATGCCAGATTCGGACACAATCGGCGTACCCGCCGGAATCAGCCGCGCTAAGCGGAAACTGGTGTCTAGATCAGTTTCAAGTGTGCGCAGGTTACGGTTATTGATCCCGATCAGTTCAGCATTGAGTGCCACGGCGCGACGCGTTTCGTCTTCGTTGGACACTTCAGTCAGTACTGTCATGTTGAGTTTGTGCGCGAGGGCAGCAAGCTCGCGGTACTGCGCGTCGTCTAGCACGGACAACATCAACAGCACGCCATCGGCGCCACATAAGCGGCCGAGGTAAATCTGGTAACTATCGATGATAAAATCTTTGTGCAGCAGCGGTTGTTCAACCAAGCCTCGCATGGTTTGTAAGTACTCGTAGCTGCCTTGGAAAAACTTGGCGTCAGTTAATACCGAAATACAATCGGCATAGCGGCCGTAAACGTCGGCAATTTCACCAAGGTCAAACTTAGCGCGAATTAAGCCTTTAGATGGCGAGGCTTTTTTGCATTCCAAGATAAAGCGTGCGCCGGGTTGTTGCAGCGCCTTTAAAAAACTACGCGTGGTTGGTTGGACTTGCTCGAGAAAGGTTTCCAGCGGCCGCTTGGCTTTAAGCTCGGCCACTTCGATGCGTTTGTGCGCAATGATGGTTTCTAAAATATTGGCCACCGTTTACTCCTCACGTTGCGGCTGGGATAGCGCGATCAGTTGTACCAAAGTGTCAAAGGCGGCACCCGTTGCCAGGTGCGCCAGCACTCGCGCAGTTAAATCTGCCAGGCTGGCGTTATCGCCGGCGATTTTCAGCATGGCCGCGACGTTGACCGCAATGGCGGCGTTATGCGCCGCCGGCCCTTGGCCCTTTAAAATGGCTTGGGTGGCCAAGGCGTTCGTTTTGGCATCACCACCGGCTAAGTCCGCCAACGACACTGGTGCTAGGCCAAAATCCGCGGCGGTTAGCGTGTACTGGGACAGCACGCCATCCTGCACGTCGCAGACGTGGGTGATACCATCGAGCACAATTTCATCGCAGGCTTGGCCACTTGCCGTCACGCCATGCACCACCATGGCGCGGCGAACGCCCAAATTCGAGAGGCTTTGCGCCATCAGCGGCAACAAGCTTGGGTCATAGACGCCGAGCAGCTGAAACCGCGGCGCGGTTGGGTTTAACAGTGGCCCCAGCACATTAAACAAGGTGCGAGTTTTTAAGGCTTGGCGCACCGGCATCGCGTGGCGAATACCGGCGTGGTAGGTCGGCGCAAATAAAAAGGCTAAACCACAGGCTGCAAGGCACTGGGCCGCTTGTGTTGGCGTCAGCTGAATATTCACGCCCAACTGCTCAAACAAGTCTGCCGAGCCACTTTGTGACGATACGCTGCGATTGCCGTGTTTGGCCACGCACAGCCCCATGCTGGCAGCGACAATCGCGGCCGTGGTGGAAATATTGATGGTATTGCTGCCATCACCGCCGGTGCCGCAACAATCGATGGTCGGGAGCGACAGCGTCGGAAACGGCGTTGCTTGGCCGCGAAACGCTTTGGCGGCGCCGGTGATTTCGGCGGCGGTTTCACCACGAAGCTTGAGGGCGGTTAGCACTGACGACAGCACGATCGGGTCAATCAAACCTTCCGCCACGGCTTGGAAAAAGTCTTCGCTATGTGCTTGTGACAGTGACTGACCTGTGAGTACTTGTTGCAAGGTGGTCAGCTCTAACGCGCGCGCCGTTGCTTGCGCCGTGGTATGGGCCGTGGCATGAACCGCTACTTCGTTCATAACGCCTCCTTGGCAGGCGTGGTGCCTGTCAAATACGCCAAGGCGTTTGCCAGCAGCGGCTTGCCATGGGTGGTTAGGATCGACTCGGGGTGGAATTGAAACCCAAGCGCGCGATGTGATTCATGCACAATGGCCATCGGAATATGCTGATAGCGCGCAATCACCTGCAAGCTGTCGGGCACCTGTGTCGCCATCAACGAATGGTAACGCGCCACGGCAAAGGGCCGCGCCAAGCCTTGAAATACCGCATGCTCGTCAAGTTCAATCAGCGAGGTTTTACCATGCACTGTTTCGCCAGCGCGACCGACCAGGCCACCGTAGTGTTCAACCAGCGCTTGATGGCCCAAACAAATGCCGAGCATCGGGAATTTACCGGCGCACAAGGCGATAAGTTCCGGCATCGAGCCGGCGTCTTTGGGGGCTCCTGGGCCTGGTGATAATAACAGCACTACCGGCTCTTGTTCTTGGCACATTTTTTCAAAAATAAACCGCGCCGGTACTGTGTTGCGGTACAACTTTAAGTCGCAACCCAGCTGCGCCAATTCATCCACCAGGTTGTAGGTGAAGGAGTCTTTGTTATCCAGCATGTAGACCAGGCTCATGGGCGCGCTCCTTGCGTTGTAGTCACGAAAGCTGCAGGGTTTGGCGCTGCGTGCGCCGCTAAAATCGCTGATAACACCGCCTGCGCTTTGCTGCGCGTTTCGTCGGCTTCGGCTTGCGCGACCGAATCAAACACCACTCCAGCGCCAGCTTGCACATAGGCCATGCCGTCTTGGCAATACGCGCTTCGAATCACAATACAGGAGTCAAAATCACCGTTACCGGCCAAATAGCCCACAGCACCGCCGTAACTGCCGCGGCGCTTGCCTTCGACCTGGCGGATCAGCTCAGCAGCGCGTACTTTCGGTGCGCCGACCAAGGTGCCCATGTTCATACAGGCTTGATAGGCGTGTAGCGCGTCCAAGTCGGCTTTTAAGGTGCCAACCACGCGCGATACTAAATGCATGACGTAGGAATAACGATCGACTTTTAATAGTTCCTTGACGTAACGGCTGCCGGGGACGCTAATACGCGCCACGTCATTGCGCGCTAAATCGACCAGCATCAAATGCTCGGCCTTTTCTTTTTCGTCTTGGCGCAGTTCCAGTTCGATACGGCTGTCTAAGTCGCGATCTAAGCCACCTTGCGCGTTAAAGCCACGGCGGCGGGTGCCGGCGATTGGGTAAATTTCCACCTGGCGATCGGCATGGTTAAATTTGAGTGCCGATTCTGGCGAGGCGCCAAACAAGCAAAAGGCCGGATCTTTTAACAAAAACATATACGGGCTTGGGTTTTGTTGTTTTAAGCGCGCGTAGGCTGAAAGCGGCGACGGGCAGGGCAAGCTAAAACAGCGACTGGGCACCACTTGGAACACATCGCCAGCGACGATATTGTGTTTTAGCGCTTCGACTTGCGCGACAAAAGCCGCATCACTGATATCGACTTTTAATTCCGTTGGCGATACAGCCGTCACCGCAGGGGCGACAAAACCGTTGGCAGTTTTTAGCACAGCGCTGATTTGCTCCAACCGTTTGCCGATGGCAAAGCAGCTGGTCATGGCATTGTCGCCGCAAAACACGTTGCCAACCAGGCGCGCCGCTTGTTGTTGATGGTCAATCACCAACAAGGTTTCTGCGACATAAAACAAATAATCCGGGCATTGGTTGGCGCCTTGTGGCACTTCGGGTAAGGCTTCGGCGGTCGCGACATAGTCATAACCAATGACGCCACCTAAAAACACCGCAAAAGGTTCGTCATTTTGGCTGGTTAAGCCTTGCTGTAAGGCGCGAAGCACCGATAGTGGCGTCGGCACTAGCAACCGGCTGGCTTCATCGAGCAGCGGGTCGGGCCGTGAAAATTCAAGCGTCAATGTACGGGCGGCTGACTGTAGCGTCACGCCGGGCATGTCGGCAAAGGCGTTGGCTAAAAACTGCAGCAGCGGCGCGCCGTTGTCGGAGGTGACGTTGACGGAAACGCGTTGGCCTAGGCATTCAATCCGCAGTGCTGCATCAATCAGTAGCAGGGTTTTTAAGTTGTCTTTGCTGTCGATCTCGGCTGATTCGAGCAACAAACTATAAGGGCTTAACGCGTCAAGCGCTTGATAGCAGCCCAGCGCATCGCTTTGATAGGGGCTGGCCATCGCAATTGAGGCTACGTCACCGATTTGGTGCGTGATATGACTAAAAATCATCGAACTAGTTTCCTTAATCCCGCAGCGCGGGCGGTCTTTGACCTAGATAAAGCGACAATAATCCAAAGCAGGGCCACAATTGCCCTTTGAAAATTGCCACCAGCGCCAGCTGACAAGTGCTTGTTTACTCATGAAAAACTCCGGTTTAATTCAACGATGTAGTACTAAAAACTGCTAAAAAAAAGGCCCGTTTCAAAGAACGGGCCTGTTAGTTTTTGCGATGCACAGTCGCAACACACGCCCGTTAAGGAGTATGCCACCACCAAATAGTCAGCATGACTGAGCCCTGAAGCGCAGACGAAACAACTGACTGTGGGGTGTGAACACGACGCATCTAAAATTCCTGTGGTTTGCCAAAATCTGTAACTTTTGGTCAATCGATGGTGTCAATAAACCCTGTTTTGCCGTTGCGGTCAAGCCTAAATACGACAAAACGCGAAAATAAATCCGTATAGATGGCTAAATGCAGTTAAACCAAGCTGCGCACCCGCACCCAATACACAGCCAGTGAACCTAACCACGCGATAAGACTAAACAGGCCAAAAAAACCAGCCAGTGCCAAATTATTGGTCAGAAAGCCGACGGTGCGTTCGCCGGTAAGCGGGTCGATCGTCAGATCCACCTGATCGCCGACAAAGTAGCGTTGCGGGTAGCTTGAGGTGTTACTGATAAACTGTCGACGTTGCCCGGTGGCGTCAACATATTCAATCACTGGGGTGTGCAGTTGCTTTCGATTGAGCAACGAGTCGATGACCAAACCGCTGGTATGCACCAAACGTTGTTGCTGGGTATAAGCGGCAATCGCAAAATAACTGGCAACGGCGGTCGAAACGACAGCCAGCAACAACGCAATGAGCAGGTGAGTTTTAGGGCGAGGGCTCCAGCCATATACAAAGCGGATCTCCATCTGAATTCCTTGTACCGCAAGTCCATGTTTGTCTTACTCTAATCGATATTAAAGCGTCAGACCACATCACAATGGTTCAACATTGCAGAGCTGTTTAGGTGTTCGTGGATAGTTGGTGTACGCCGCTGATTTGTTGTCCATTCCAAACCATCTCGATATGGCTAGTTTGCACCAAACTGCGCAGCTGCCTTGGCGTGAACATGGCGAAACATAAAGCTCCGACCTGGCGCACCGATCGATACCGCAAACCCACCATCGCCTGCCGTCGAAGCTCTGCCCCAAGTTGTTGCGCCGCTTGGTAATTGGTCGGGTGGTAGATGGCATCGTCGACCGGTAGAAGGCTGGCATCGGCGCATGGACTAGCATCAAAGCGACATAGCAAAGCTCGAAACACCAAACGGTCGTAATGAAGCCCCTCAACGCCTTGCCAATACTGCTGTTGGTGGTAACGCACCTCGGCAATGGCGGTGTCTAACGTGTCAGCAAGGTACAAGACGCCAAAATCGCCGTTGGAAAACCGACTGCCTTGTGGGTTGACATGGGTAAAAGGCGCGACCGCATACCCAGCACCAACGATCCCCAAGGGGCGCTCACGCGCTGGCAATAAATTTAGCAGCCCCATCTCATTGAGCAGGCGAGGATTGGTCAGCGCTTGCAGCGCAAACAAAGCGTCAAATTCCTCCGGACTGGCTACATCTTCAAACAGCGAAATCGGCGGAAATTTGGAGTTGACCAGTCGCACACCTTGCTGATCCTGCAACTCACACTGCGGCAGCTTCATTACCACAAGCCCCCACGCAAGCCGTCAATGTGTTTATGCACTTCGTACAAAGCACCGAAATCACCTGTGCCAATCAGTTGTAATGGTGTCGCGCCGTTAAAAAACGGATGCTGGTTCGGCATTGCCATAAAACCTTGTTGGTTTTCAGGGTTATCAAACAAGGTACGTAGTGCCGCATGAATGTTCAGCAGGTAGCTGATGCGCAGCAGTTGATCGCGGCTGAGGCTAGCGCCGCTTGGGTCTTTTTTGTGCTTGTAATAGGCGGAGCGCGATAGCTGTAACACATGCATTTGTTGCTCCGCCGCCATCTGCCAGCGATCGAGGATCACAAACACGGTTTTTAAGCCGATAGCACTCGCATTAGCCGCAGGCCAAATAACGGACGCTTCTTGCACTTGCATGGTCATTTAGAGATGCTCCATAAGTGGACTTAAAATGATTATGAGTCCATAGGTGGATTATTGCAAGCCGTCTTCATGCGCCAGATCAAAAGTGCTGTGGGCAAATCGTCGTACATTTAGAAAAAACGGAGGTGGAAATGACACAGCAACGTGAGCAACTCGTGGAATTACAACGTCAATTGCAACAGCGCCTAGCTAAAGTTCAGTCGGATTTACAATCGCTGAAAGAAGCCGACAGCGCGGAGCAAGCGCAGCAGCGAGAAAACGATGAGGTATTACAAGATTTAGCGGCGCACCTCCAAAAAGAGTTGTTGCAGCTGCATATTGCGTTAGAGCGCGAAGCACAAGGCAAATATGGTGTTTGCATCGCCTGTGGCGACGACATCGCTGCGCCGCGGCTTAAAATTTTGCCATTTGCGACACATTGCCAGCACTGCGCGCATTGATTTCTCTCTGCAACGCCCTTTAAAGCGCCATCGCGCGTCCCTACGGAGTGGCGATAAAAAAGCCCGACACGGCGTCGGGCTTTAGGTCTTTATTCGGTGATTAACCGAGCCATTTCTTCAACAAGCCGCTGTGCCATAGCCACAACGCGGCACCAGCGAGCAGCGCCAAAATAAAGTACCAACGGGCGCTGGATTTATGCTCATACGGGTCAATCAGACTGCGACTAGAACCGGCAGGAATGCTCGCCATCGCGGTGAGCTTCGAGCCAAAACTGATGCTTAATTTGGCATTGGTATTGACCGCCCAACCGTTGGCATCCAGCAGTGGCGCCAAATTGCGGGTCCGCAGTTTGAACCACGCCAGTAACATCGAAGGCCCCGACACAAACAATAAAATACCCGCCAGCGCCAATGGCATTTGCCACCAGCTGAGCGCCAAGAACGAACTGACCATAGTCGCGATCGCTGTACCAATGGCGCCAAGTGCTAAACCGATGGCGGCAAAAATACCGGCAAATTTGGCGGCATCAAACGGTGCCGGTGGTTTAGCGCCGCTTTCCGCCACTTTGGCGGCATCGCCGACACCACTGGCGCTTTTGGCTTCAATTTCCTTGTCTTTGGAGGCAGCAAATTTTTGAATTTGCTCGCTAATCATGCGGCCAATACGCTGATACGGCGTGTAAAAGGCTTCGCGAATACTGATGGGGTTTTCCACCAATTTAGTGACGTTGGCATCCCAATCTTGGCCTTTGGCATCGTAATAAACGCCGTTGCGTCCGACCATTAAATTGCCAGCATCGCCGGCTGTCATGGCGGCGACAATCGATTTTTTCTCGCCAGTTGCCGCCCGCACGCAATCTAAATACAACAAATACATGCCACTTAACGCGGCCAATTTGCCGTGTTTGGCCGCATCGATCACTTCTAAACACAACTCGCAGCTGCGCCCGTCGATGTACAAGCGGCCATTTTGAAAGATCGCCGGTTTTTCTGGGCTGTAGAAGTTCTCTAAGTTGACGAAGTTGCGCAGCAAATCGCGCAGATGGCTTTGGAAACGCACCAGTTTATCTAAATCCAGCACGGATTCGGCTTCGGCTTTTTGCGATAAGTCATTGGCAATCAAGGCCCGCGCCGCTTCCAGTGTACTGCTTTGTAGGCATTGGTCGACCAGCGAAGGCTCCAGCAAGGCCACCGCGCCTTGTGGCTCGGCCGCTTTCCAGTCGGCATAAGGTTGCAACGCAGCTTTAAGTTGCGCCCAATCGGCAGCATTGATGCTGTCTTTGTCACCCCACAAGCTGGCGGCTAAGTCGGCGACACAGGATAAAGAACCGGCCCAATGCGGGTGTACGCCTTTGCGCAGCGGCAAATTGGCGTTGGCACTGACCCGTGCCAGCGGTAAATGATGCGCGTCACTGCTCTCTGAGGTCAACAAATGGCGGGAGAGGGCACTAAAGTCTTCAACGGCCGCATTTAACGCAGCTACCGCGTTGTTGTCGTAAGCAGCCAACTGACAACGGGTAAAATAGTCGGTGACTTTGTGATCAAGGCTTTGTACCAGTTGATACAACTCTTCGGTAACAGCGCCTAACGCGTGTGACGCGGTCGCGGCCTGTTGGTGCCAGGCTTGATGAGCAGTGGCTTGTTCAACAAACGCATCCAACTGCTCGCTGGTAATGCCTGGTGCACCGCTACGATCAACGGTGTGCACGCCGGTACCAAGCACCGTTTGAATTAAGGTCGCCACCGCAACGCTAACATCGCCAAGGGTGCTGGCCAATTCCACCGTGATCACACCGTCGCCGTTTAGTTGGTCGGCAGGGAACACTTTGGATAAATCGTCGGTGTCGGCGCAGCTTAAGCTGTGCGCGTCGGCTTTACCCAAGTTCACCAGAATGCGTTTGGCAGAACTCAACAGGGTTTGTCCTTGCGGCGTATGACTATCAATTGCAGCTAGCGGCAGCTCAGTGCCGGAAAGCAGAACTTCCGGATGTTTCAAATGACTCAGCGCCCAGCGCACGGCGGCTTTGACATCGTCGATCCGCACGCGGCCGTCGTTATCGGCGTCTAAATACTGCAAGGTGCGGCTATCAAATTCGAGCCCTTTGACTGGGCAACTCAGCGCGGCCCACAATTTGGGGTCGAGTTGGTCTAGGTGTTGCCAGTCTTCAATCCGATCCAACCGGACTTGGTCAAAGCCGCCCGAGCGAAAAAAACGCCATTGATGCGTCATACGTCATCCTCCTCAATCCGACAGCGCAAACCGCGCCTGCCGCAGAATTCATCCACAGAAAGATCCAATATTTCACGGATTTACCGTTGCGGCAAGCTACCTCGACTTCTTGGTCTTTCTTTTGTAGAGTGCCGAAACTTGGCAACCATGGACTTTAGTAATGCAGGACGCAACCATAAACTACAGCAGTTCAACCGAGCATCTCCAACAGGCACTACTGGACTATCGTCAAGCCAACGGTGCCGAGCAAAAGAAGGCTGCTTGGCAACGGATAGTCGCTTTAACGAGTTCGCTCAATTGCCGTCATGTGACGCGGTTCGCCAATACGTTGCGCGGTGCGTTCGACTATGTCGCGGATGAAATCGAGCTGCAATCGCACCCATGGCTTTATTTAAATCACTACAGTGGCTATGTACGCCAGCAAGCACTGGCGAACATTGCACAGCAAAGCCAACCGCTGCCGAACTCTCTGTTTGGCGCCCTGTTGCTGCTGCGCTTGAATGATTGGGTCAAAACCGTCCGCGCACAAGCGCTTGCCACGTTTCAAGCAAAACTGACGCAACCCGGCAATCATGACTACGCGGAGGCCATCGTGTGGTTGCTGGGCATGTGGTTGCGTTGGGGGCGACAAGCCGCAGCGGAACGGGAGCCGGTCTTAAGACTCTTAGTCCAAAGTAAGATGCTGCCTGCGCTGCTGAACTATCTGCAACGAGAGCCGACCAGGCCGATTGCTAGGGCACTGCAGCAGTTGGCTCACTTGTCAGCGATTGATGATTCTTTGTGGCGACTTGCAACGACCGCGCGTCAACCATTGATCAGGCTGTTTTGCTACAAAAGCTTATTTAAGCAACAGCTGCAATGGATTGTGGATCACCAATGGCAAGTGGTCGATAAGTTCAGCGGCGAACGCCGATGGAGCCCTGTCTGGAACTACCGTTCTTTGACAACTCAGGTCGATCGGCTTGAGATCTTAAATCATATGGCACGAGACAAAGCTGCATTGGTACGCAGACAAGCGGGGGCTTTGTTGATTGAAATTGCTGATACTGATCCACGCGTACAACAGATGGCTGGCCTTGCGCAGCTGCTCGCGTCCGACCGATATCCAGCGGTAGCTTACCGCGGAGACTTTGCCTTACGTGAGTTAAAAAAGAACCCAGCAGCCAACGAGCACTGCTGAGTTCACTGGGAGAAGCGTTACACAGAAAAACGTTGCACTTGGCCGGCGAGGTCGCTGCTGGTGCTGAGCGTGCTCTGCACGGCGCCTTGCACTCGTTGGGCAATAGTATTGAGTTGTTTCGATAAATCCGACAGCTGGCTTAAGTTTTCGGTGATTTGTTGCGCCACTTGGCTTTGTTGCTCGGTCGCGCTGGCGGTCTGAATGCTGTGGTCTTGGATGGTGCCGGCCACCTGATGCACCTGCAGCAGCGCGTGATTGACGTCGATATTGACGCGTTCAGTGTTTTCCGCCAATTGCACACCATGCTGAATACTCGCGACGGCCGCAGCAACACCTTGCTGTAGCTGCTCAATCATGCCGCGAATATGTTCCGTTGAGGCTTGCGTTTTACTGGCGAGCTGGCGAACTTCGTCGGCCACGACCGCAAAGCCACGGCCCTGCTCACCGGCGCGGGCCGCTTCAATCGCCGCGTTCAGCGCCAACAAATTGGTTTGCTGCGCAATTGTTTCAATGACTTGGGTCACTGAGGCAATTTGCGCGGATTGGTTGGATAAAGCTCGGATCACGTCAGACGCTTGTTGCACTTGCTGCGACAAGTCATGTAGTCGCTGGGTCGAAAGCGCCAGTGCTTGTTGGCCTTTCGTCGATGCACTGCTGAGTAATTGCACTTGGCCGACCGTTTCAGCGGCATTTCGCGCCACATCCCGCGTGGCGCCACTCATCTCTTCAATCGCGGTGACAATCAAGTCCAGCGCAGCATCTTGTTGTGCACTGAAACTACTCGCGGTTTTTGCATCATCGCCGAGTTGTTGCATTTGGCTTTGCACCAACACACAACCGCGTTTGACTTCAGTGACTAAGCTAGCCAGTTTGCTGATAAATCCATCCAGTTCGCGACTGAGCTCGCCGGTTTCGTCGCTTTTACTGGAGTTCAAGCGGCGGGTTAAATCACCGTCACCGCGGCTTAATTCAGCAACGCCGGTGGTGACAGTGCGAATGGCACTGGAGATCCGTTTCGGCGCCACATAGGCGAGCAAAATACTGACCAGCAGCACGATGGCGGAAAACACCGCTACCGAGATCTCAAAGGTGTCTGTGATGGCTGCAATGTCGGCGCGCTCTTGTGCGGCATGCTTGGCAATCAGTTCTTCGGCGCCGTCATAGAGTTGGCGCAGCTGACGGAAATTCGCCTCTGATGTGGTGATTTGGCTTTGCCGCAAGGCGTCGGTCGGGGCGCTTTGGTCCAGCAAACGAATGGTTTCCGTTTGCCACTGCTGATACAAGCCATCAAATGGGGCCAGGTAGTGCACCAATTCAGGAATGTCGGCAGTGAGGGTTTGAAATTGTCGCATCCGTTCCAATGCTTGACGGGCGTTGCTGTGGACATCGTCGGTCCAGCGCTGTGCAACCTCAGGCGCGACGTCTGGCATGCTCAGCCAGTTGGTCAAGGCTAACCGCGATTGATACAGATCCCTATCGGCATTTTGGATCAATGAGATACCGTCGGTATAACGACCTGAACTGTGTTGGATAAAGTTCACCAATAAATATGATACCAACACCACGATAAAAAACACCGCACTTAAGCTGCTAAAAGCTAGCGTGTAACGCGAGCGGATCGTCGAAAACCAAGCCATACGGACTCCTTGTCGTTATTCAACAGCATGTTCGGCGTAATGTTTGCGCGCCACCAGTTAACAGCCTAGCGACAGAACGTACGCTTCACTCCATGCGGACAGATGATGTTTCTTCATCTAGGCACACCCAACCAGCCCAGACAGGCATCCCAAGTCTTCACAATGCAGGGGGGCGGGCTATTAAACGTTTATGCGATATTGGCAGGAATGCAAGTATTTTGGGTACAAAATGTAAGCGTTTACCTTGGGCGGGCTGTGGGGTGGTAGGTCTCAGGTGCAACTTGATTCAATTCTCTGTCACAAGCACCGCGTGCAACCGTGTTGTGACAGAGCCAACTTTGGTCAGTTGCTGCAGGCTTGCAAGCGCCAGGGCGCGGTGAATTGCTGATTGGGGCTTGGCGACTTCTGTGCGACAATGCTGGTTTGCTTTTTGAAGTGCAGTTTTTATGAAATATGATTTACATTGCCACAGCACGGTTTCAGACGGCGTGCTGACGCCAGATGCCTTGATGCGTCACGCGGTCGAGCGGCGGATTGACGTGTTGGCACTGACTGACCACGACACCGTCGATGGCCTAGCGCTGGCGCGTCAAACCATCGCCGCTGAGCAACTGCCGCTGCAGCTGGTGGCGGGTGTGGAGATCTCCACCGCATGGCATGATTTTGAAATTCATATCGTTGGTTTGGCGGTCAATGACCAATGCGCCCAGCTGCGTCAGCGCCTCGACAGTCAACGTGAGCGCCGCCTCGAGCGGGCGCGCGAAATGGCTCGGCGTCTGACCAAACACCAAGTCCCGGATTGTTTTGATGCGGTGCTCACGCTTGCCGATGGCGGTGCTGTGACGCGTAATCATTTCGCCCGGCATCTGGTGTCAATTGGCAGAGCGGCCAATGTCGGCCAGGTGTTTAAACATTATTTAGCCCGTGGTAAAGCCGGTTATGTCGCCAACAATTGGGTTGAACTGGCCGAAGCGGTGCAGTGGATCCACGACGCCGGTGGCATCGCCGTGCTGGCACACCCACTGAAGTACAATTTATCGGGCAAGTGGCTGCGCCGCTTGGCTACCGAATTTCGTGAAGCCGGTGGTGATGCCATTGAAGTGGTGTCCTGCCAAATGACGCCGGTGCAAAAACGCGAAGTGTGGGCGCTTGCCAAACCGCTTGGCTTGGTCGCATCGCAAGGCAGTGATTTTCATCAGATCACGCCGTGGAATGATTTAGGCCGCGGCCTTTATATGACGGACGATATCGAAACCGTCTGGCAGCGGTTTGCAGAGCAATTTCCGCAGCAGTCGTTGCGCGCAGCCAGCAGCGTTGAACCTGCCGAGGCTATGTAACGGCGCCACTCCGTAACTGAGCAATTACGTAACTGATCCGCCTTGGCAAGGGCTGCGCTTGCCACTTTGCGCGCTTGCGCATAGTCTATAAAAAAGTACCTTGCATCAAGGAGATAGCATGAGCCAGTTTTTCTACATCCACCCGGAAACACCGCAAGTGAGGTTAATAAAACAAGCCGTGCATATCTTGCGCGAGGGCGGGGTGATTATTTATCCCACCGATTCGGGGTATGCGCTGGGCTGCTGTTTGGAAAACAAAACGGCGCTCGAGCGCATTTTGCAAATTCGCCACATTAGTGGCGAGCATCATTTTACCCTGATGTGCAAAGACTTAAGTGAATTGTCCATTTACGCCAAAGTCGAAAACACCGCCTTTCGCTTGATTAAAAACAACACGCCTGGGCCTTACACTTTTATTTTGCGTGGAACGAAAGAAGTGCCACGGCGTTTACTCAATGAGAAAAAGAAAACCGTCGGTTTGCGTATTCCGGAGCAAAAAATTGCTCTGGCGTTGCTGGCGGAATTGGGCGAGCCCCTGATGTCCAGCTCGTTGATTCTGCCAGGAAATGATTTTGCCGAATCAGATCCTGAAGAAATGCGTGACCAACTGGAGCGGCAAGTGGATTTGATCATGCACGGCGGCGTGTTGGCTTCGCATCCAACCACTGTGATTGATTTATCTGAAGATTTCCCGGTGATCGTGCGCGAAGGTGCCGGTGACGTGAAACCTTTTGTGTAACGCCGCGACATGAGCCAAACGCCAGCAACTTCCGACACCCCACCTTTGACCGTCCAGCAGCCATTGCCGCTGGCGTTTGTGCGCGGCGAAGCGGTGCTGGAGCGGCCGGAAGACTTGTTTATTCCGCCGGACGCCTTGGAAATTCTGCTGGAAGCTTTTGAAGGCCCGCTGGATTTTTTGCTGTATTTAATCCGTCGCCATAAGTTTGATATTGTCGATTTGCCAGTCAATGAAATCACCCTGCAGTACATGGAATACATCAACCTGATGCAGGAAATGAATTTCGAACTTGCGGCTGAGTACCTGGTGATGGCGGCGATGCTGGCGGAAATAAAATCGCGGTTATTGTTGCCGCGCTCGGACATTGGCGTCGACGAAGAAGCCGATCCGCGAGCCGAACTAGTCAGGCGCTTGCAAGAGTACGAGCAGTTCAAACAAGCCGCTAGCAATCTTGATGCGTTGCCACGCTTTGAACGGGACTTTTTCCAAAGCCACGCTGGCGTGCCGGATAATTTTGAACCTTATGTGATTTTCCCCGAGGTTAGCCTCGAAGAATTGGTGCTGGCGCTGCAGGATGTCGCCAAACGAGCGCGCGATTTTACCCATCATCAAATCAAACGCGAACAGCTGTCGACGCGTGAGCGGATGAGCCAGCTGTTGGAATTATTGAAAAATCACGCGGTACTCGAATTTACCGAATGTTTTACCCTGGATGAAGGCCGTGCTGGCGTGGTTGTGACCTTTTTGGCCATGCTGGAACTGGTCAAAGAAAAACTGGTGGTGATCACGCAATTGGAAGCTTATGGTCAGATCCACCTGCGTCTGGCATAATGCGCGCTTTTTTCGGCCCATCCAAAGCGCCAAGTCCCGCAACCTGTGTTCGGAAGTGCAGTGATGTCGTTAAAAATTACCGATGAACAGCTGCTGCAGCTGATTGAAGCAAGCTTGTTTGCCAGCGAAAAGCCGCTGACTAAAGCAGAACTGTTGGAATCTGTGTTGGCTGAGCTCAAAGTGTCCCGCAGCCGTTTGGACAAAACTATCAAGCAGCTGCAACAAGACTACAGCGGGCGTGGTGTGCAGTTAGTGGAAACCGCTAGCGGTTGGCGTTTTCAAACCAGGCCTGAGCTCAGTAGCTTTTTGGCGCGGTTGTGGCCCGAGCGCTCACCGCGTTATTCGCGCGCCGTGCTGGAAACCTTGGCGCTGATCGCTTATCGCCAGCCGATCACCCGCGGCGAAATTGAAGATATCCGTGGCGTGACCGTCTCGACGCAGATCATGCGTACACTGCAAGACCGCGGTTGGGTCAAAGTGGTTGGCCACAAAGAAGTACCCGGACGGCCGGGACTTTATGCCACAACGGCAGAATTTTTAGATTATTTTGGCGTGAAATCGCTGGCGGATCTGCCATCCTTGCCAGAGGTCGCGCCAATCCCTGTTCACACAGTCGCGATGACTGAGGAGAAACCCCATGAGTGAAAAATTACAAAAAGTGCTGGCCCGTAGCGGTGTTGGTTCGCGTCGTGAGATGGAAGAATACATCAGTGCCGGCCGCGTCAACGTCGACGGTAAGATCGCCCATTTAGGCGATCGCGTTACCGAAAACCAGGTGATCCGAGTCGACGGCCACATTGTCAAAATTGCCACCGAAACCGAACAAGTCTGTCGCGTTATTGCTTATCACAAACCGGAAGGCGAAATTTGTTCGCGCACCGACCCTGATGGTCGTCCAACGGTATTTGACCGCTTGCCGAAAATCAAAGGCGCTCGCTGGATCGCCATCGGCCGTTTGGATATCAACACCTCGGGTTTGTTGTTGTTCACCACTGACGGTGAATTAGCAAACCGCTTAATGCACCCGAAATTTGAAGTTGAACGTGAATACGCCGTGCGTGTGTTTGGTGAGGTCACCGACGCGATCTTACAAAAACTGCGCACCGGCGTGGAGTTGGAAGACGGCAAAGCGTCGTTTAAGAAAATCAAAGCCGGTGGCGGCGAGGGCGTCAACCGCTGGTACAACGTGGTGCTGACTGAAGGCCGCAACCGCGAAGTGCGCCGGATGTGGGAGTCGCAAGGCACAGTCGTCAACCGCCTGATCCGCGTGCGTTACGGCGATTTGTTACTGCCGAAGCACTTACCGGCGGGCGGCTATGCCGAATATCCGCTGGATGAAGTGAATTACCTGCGTAAGATGGTGCACTTGCCGCTGGAAACGGAAACTCTGGCCAAGCCGGAAGACCGTGATGAGCGTCGCCGCCGCATGGCCTCGATCAAACGTGCCGTGCGCAAACACCAAGTGTCGACCAAACTCGGCGAAAAAGCGCCAGCCGCCAAGCCAGAAGCACGTGCACCGCGTAAGTCGGACAACGAGCGCAGTTCACAGCGCCCAGGCAAACCGCGCAGTGGCACCGGCAAACCCCGTTCACGAATTGGAAGTGCCTAAGCCAAGCGCATAAAAAAACCGCCGTTGGCGGTTTTTTTTATGCATGAACCAGCGAATTAGTAATACAAATCAGTCGATTGATGCAGTTGCGGTTCTTCGACGAGTTCATCAAAGCTGACTTTAAAATGCTGATCTTCCGATTGTGGATCGGCGAGATACACGGCTCGCTCCGGACCATCAATCCAGCGCACCACCCCAACACCTCGTTTGGTGTGCGCCACCATACCAATTTCTAATTCATGCGCTTTCATCGTCAGTTCTCCAGTTCTGTACGAAATTCAACCATAGCGAAGCAAACAGGGTTAGACCAGCGCTTTTCACCGCATGTGATATAAGTGCTTCAAACGTCGATAGATTTAATTAGGAAACACTGATGAAAAGAATTCAACTATCGCACATGCTCGGCTGCGCTTGGATATTGGTAGCCCTAGGGGCACCTGCGCTGGCGCTTGCCAACGAGAAGCCGTTGCCTGTTGCGCAAGTTCAAGGAGCGGACATGTACACCATGTCGTCTACAACGATACCGGGACCGCGGCGCTATTATGTCAGTCTGCCGGAACGTTATAACGCATCGAACCGCCGCTACAGCGTGCTGTATGTCATTGACGGCGACTTTCAGTTTGAACATGTCGCTGCAGCAGTGAGAAGTTTAGCGCGCACTGGGCGGATCGAACCTTTGATTGTGGTCGGGGTGGCACTCAATGGCGAGCAGGAATACCAGCATTACACGACCTGGACAACGGATGAGTTGCCGGGCTCAGGTGGCGCACCGCAACTGCTGCAATTTTTGCAAAAAGACTTGTTGCCGAGGATCCAGCACCAGTACCGAACCACCGGCCACCAAGCGATCGCCGGTTATTCGTTAGGTGGCTTGCTAGTCTTGCAAGCTGCGCTTGCCAAAGACTCGCCATTTGCAGCCTATTACGCAATGAGCCCGAGTTTGTATCTCGACAACTATGCGCTAAATAGCAAGCTGGCGAACGCGCCGCTTTCTGGCCGGCTCTTTTTGTCGGTGGCCAATGAACAAGGCATGGGCGTTAGCGAGCTGGCCGGTATGCTAAAGCCCTCATCCGAGCGTTTTAGCTGGCAGTTCCAGCAGTTTGCGCACGACACGCATTACAGCACTGCGTTGCCTGCTATCACAGCAGCCTTGCAGTGGGACTTTGCCGACTACAGCTTGGAAATGCCAGATTTGCTGGCGCTTGGCGACGAACGGGCAGTGCTCAAGGCATTGAGCGGCAAGTTGCAGCATTGGTCACAGCCACAGTTGGGCTGGTTACAAGCGTGGAATTTGGCGAAATATTATGTGGTTTCCAAGCAAATGGATCACTTAGAGCAGAGTTTGGCGATGTGGGAACAGGCATGGCCGGGTTCTTCTTTGGAATTGCGGGTACAGCTGGTCAAAGCTTGCCTTAAAAAACAGCTGCTGGATACCGCACAAGCGTTAGTAGACAAAGCACCAGTCGCACTTGAACAATCGCACGATTGGCAGAAACAGCGAGCCGATTTATTTGCCGCAAAAGGCGATATGGTAGCGGCAAAATCTGCGCAGAAAAAAGCCGAGCAGTTGGCGCGTGAGCAGCATTTGGCAGAGTGGGAATTTCAAGAGTTGGCGCCAGGTAGCTATCAATAAGACTCAAGGATTGCCGATGTTCGGCCGAGCACGTTGCCGTTATCGCAAAGCCTGAAAATGCAAGTGCAACGAGGGGGTCCGAGCGAACTGCAGACAACAGCAGGGCAAGGCCGGTAAGCAGGCGCAGTGCTAAAATCCCTGCGCTGCTAAATCCCGTTGTAGCACTAGGTTTTAAAATCAATTTTTTGATGAATATTGGTCCAGTTGTCTGGGAATTTACCTTGCAACACCCATGAAAACGCGATCAACTCGGCCATCAGCACGTACAGCTCTGGCGGGATTTGTGTACCTAATTCCAGTTGCTGCAATACCTGATAGAGTGCGGGGTCTTCGTGCACTAGCACACCGTGAGCTTTGGCGGCGGCGATGATCTCCTCGGCTAAACTGCCGTGACCTTTGGCCACCACCGTTGGCGCTTGTTTGCCGTCGTAAGCCAGCGCGACAGCGCTTGGTGAATGCTCTGCTGAACTCATACAACCCTCCTACACTTGCACCTGCAGTAACGAACTTTGTTTCTGTGCCAAATGCGCCGGCAGTTCGCCCAAGGTGCATTGGAATTGGGCGATTGGTACACCTTGCAGCTTTAAGCGGTCGCGTAGGATCACGCCGAATTTTTCAATACTGCGTTTGAGCTCTGGGCTTGCGGTATAAAACTGCAAGCTATTGGCATCAGGGCCCAGTGCACCTTCCATCACCAAACGGCCGTGTGGCGGTACTTCGAGCGCCAGCGTCAAGTGCCACAACGGTACCGTTTGGCCATTTGCCTTACGTGCCTGGCGCTGCTCTACTGTCAGTTCAGCAAACTGACTTTGCCCTTGCATTGGCAATGGCAATTGGAAGTACCAATTGTTTTGCTCGGGCTTTTGCTGCGCTAGCGTCTCTAACTGCGCCGTTTGATAGGCCCCCGCATGACTGGCAAGTTGCTTGAGCGTTTCGCGCGCTTGCCCCAGTTCGAGTAGTTGCACGGCTTCTTTTAACTTTTGCGTTTTATCCGACTTGTGTGTGTCGGGCACAGGCACGCCTAACCGACCAAGCAGCAGCTGCATAGCGACGGCTAGCGTGCCCGCGGCGGTTGTCGCCATGCTAGGTTGCAGCGGGTTAAACAACAGTGCTGCATTAAGCTGTTGCTGCAGCTGCGCTTCGCTTAGCACCTGCGGTTCTATCATGGCGTGCTGCAGTTGTTGCAGCAGCGGCCGCTGCGCCGCTGGTGCGTCGGTCAGGGCCAGTGTGTCGGCTTGAAACTGTAGCTGCGCTTCCGTGTGCGGGTTGGACGAATGACTGGCTGCGCCGCTGCCCGTGACGGAACCGCTGGACGACAACAAAGTCAGCAGCTGCAGTAGATGGCTGGTTAATTCTTGTTTGCTTGGGAGCTGTGGCGAAGTGTTGGGTTGGGCTGCTGCGAGCGTGGGCCCTGTGGCTTGCAATGCAGCGCTTACAACTCGTGTTGGTGTGGCAGCCGTCACTTGGTGAGGCGACTCGTTGGTGGCTGATTCAGTGCTGCTGTTGTCCAACGAGGCAGCTCCACGGTCTGGCAACTGAGTGGCGAGGCGCGGGTTAGTCAGTAACGGGCGAGCGGCTGCAGTACCTTGTTGGGGCGTCGTGGTTAGCCTGCTCGACTGCGGCGAAAGTTTTGGCAAGGCTTCTTGCGTGTCGAAAGTCACTGCTGATTCAGCGCTTTGGCTAGTCGCGGACATCTCGGTCAACGGCTGTTTCAGCGTGACAGGCTGCTTAGCGGCGGTAATTGACCCCGCGGTCGCGTGCTCGTGCAACGTCTTCCGCTGCAACTGAGAGTCGTGTGGAGTGCGCAACTGCGCTGAGTTTGTACTGGCAGATCCCGAGTCACGCAGTGCGGTTTGATCGACTGGCGGGCGCTGCTCAATGGACGTTCTCTGTATTGTAGCTGGAGAGGCCTGTTGTTTGTTCCCCAGCGCGGCGGGCTCAGAACGCTCGTTGGCGGCTGTTTCCGACTTGGCTGACATCGTGTTTATTGCCGTGTTGCTTGGTGGTGTTGTCGCTCGAGTGTTGCTGAGGTTTGTCGGGGAGGTTGGTAATTTAACGTCTGCCCCGATAGTTGCCGCTTCGGTTGTTGCATTGAATGGGTTTGTCAGTCCCTTTGAAGCGTTGGCTGTTTGGCTGGTCACAGATTGCCGCTGCAACGTGGCTTGTTCTTGTGCCATTGCCGCGCGAGCCGCCTCGCTGATCGTGACCGAGCCTTGTTGCTGCATGGCCGGTGGCGGGTTTGGCATCAGTTGTGACCACTGACTGCTACTAAGCGGTACCGCCTGCGGCGCTGCCGGTTGCAACACGACGCCTTGGCTTTGTAGGTTCAATGTGAGCGGCATGCTGGATTGGCGCAGAGTTTGCGCCAAGGTTGGGTTCAGTTTTTCCAACTGTTGCTGCACATCCTGCGGTAACTGCGACCATTGCATCGCATCAGCGCCGACTTGCTGGCCAATGACGGCCAAAAGTGCCTGCTGAGTTGACGGACTGACATTCTGGAAAGACGCCGCAGGCGAGCTTTGCCATTGCAGCTGCCATTGCTGTGCAGGTGTTTGCAGACGCACTGTGACGCTTGGTGGTAATGCGGATTGGCTAAATTCACTTGCCGGCAATTTGCTAGCCAGGCTGGCGCTATCGAGTTTTACATCCCAGCTACTACGTCGATTGCTAACCCCCGCTAACTGCTGCAGCACTTGCAGTTGTTGAGGAGGCGTCAGTTGCAACGCAGTCAGTGGATTCAACTGTAACTGCTGCGATGCCGTGACAGTCACTTGCAGCGGTATTTGTGATGCGCGCAAAGTCGCGGGATTGCCGCTTGTTGGGCTATTGGCGGCGGGTGCTGCAGTGGCCTGTGGTGATGCGCTTGTTGGCCCAGAACTGCTGGGTGTGTCGGACGCATTCACTGTGGCAGGTGCTGCGGCAGTTGCGCTGGTGTCTGCCATTAATTGCGTCAGCACTTGCCGCAGTGGCGCTGGGATCATCTGTGGCGGGATCGGCAGTGGTGCTCGATTGCCGATGCGTAACAACCAAGGTTCTTGCTCGGAGCCGCGACTGAGCGTCGCCGGATAGGCAACATCGGTGGCCAAATCCGTCAATTCGCTTGGCGGACTGACGGCCGCAGCGAGCGTGACTTTGCTAATACTATCGGCATTGATCTGGTTCATGTTTATGGCGTATCTGAGCCTTTGCGACGGCTGGAACTCTCGTAATTAGTTGTCAGTATGCTAACATGCGCGAGTTTTTTTCAATGTTTTGACGAGTCTTCTGCATCCATGCTGTTCTCTGCTCACCAATTAAGCTGTATTCGCTCCGACCGGGTGCTGTTTGAACAGTTGGATTTTGCTATTGATGCTGGGCAAATCTGGCAAATTGCGGGGCGCAATGGTGCTGGTAAAAGTAGCTTGTTGCGTATTTTGGCTGGGTTAGCTGAGCCTATCGAAGGTGAATTGCGCTACAAAAACCAGCCGCTGACGCAGGTGCAGGACGAATTCGCTACCAACCTCTGTTTTATCGGCCATCTGTCAGGCGTGCAGCCACAACTTACGGCGCTGGAAAATCTAGCCTTTTGGCGTGCCTGTTATGCGTTAAAACCGGCAGATGACTGGGCTTTGTTGGCGCAATTGGGGTTGGCAGGCCTTGAAGATATCCCTTGCCAGAATTTGTCCGCCGGTCAACACAGGCGTGTATCGCTGGCGCGGTTGTGGCTAACCGCAGCGCAACTTTGGATCCTCGATGAGCCGTTCACCGCGCTGGATGTCAGCGCGATTGCGCAGTTACGGCAACGTTTCATTGAGCATTGCCAACACGGCGGCGCTATTATCCTAACTACACACCAAGCACTTGATTTACCTGAAATCCCAGTGCAACAACTGACGCTGGAGTATCGCTGGTGATGGGCTCTGTGTATCTGCAAACGCTGCGTCGTGATTTCCGATTGATGACACGGCAAAAGTCCGATTGGCTCAATCCATTAATGTTCTTCTTGATCGTGTTGACCTTGTTCCCGCTTGGCATTGGCGCCAAACCTAATTTGTTGCGCGAAATTGCCCCTGGCATCATCTGGATCGCTGCATTGTTAAGTGTGCTGTTGGGATCGGAGCGCTTGTTCCGACAAGATTACAAAGACGGAGTGCTTGAACAGCTGGTGGCCGCACGAGCACCGCTGTTCCCTTATGTGTTGGCGAAAATCAGTGCTTCTTGGTGTGCCAGTGGCTTGCCGTTATTGTTGATGTCGCCGTTGATGGCTCTGTTATTGGGGCTTGATAGCAAAGCTTACTGGGCCATGGTCGGAACTTTAATCATCGGGACGCCGCTGCTCAGCCTGTTATCGGCATTGGGCGCAGCTTTAACGCTGTCAGCCGAAAAAGGCGGGATTTTGCTAGCGCTGGTGATTCTACCTCTTTATATTCCGCTGCTAATTTTCGCCAGTGCAGCGGTCGAACAAGCCGGATTCGGTCTTGGTTATTCCGCGCAGCTCGCGGTACTTGGGGCCATGTTGTGTGTGGCACTGGCTGGGGTACCGTTTGCAGTGCAACACGCTTTGAAATTAAACGTGGGGTGATATGTTTAAGTGGCTTGATCCATACGCAAAACCACAAACTTTGTTTAACCTGTTAGGCCGTTGGCAACGGGTGTTGATGCCGCTCGGTTGGCTGTTGCTAGCCATCGGTACCGTCTGGGGGCTTGGTTTTACCCCACCAGATTACCAACAAGGTGATTCCTACCGCATTATTCACATCCATGTCCCTGCGGCTATTTGGTCGATGGGAGCTTACAGCTCCATGGCGATCGCTGCATTTATCGCACTGGTTTGGCAAATCAAAGTGGCACAGTGGGCGATTGGCGCTATGGCCCCCATCGGCGCTGTGTTTACCGCCATTGCCTTGTGGACTGGCGCGGCTTGGGGTGAGCCCATGTGGGGCACTTGGTGGGTGTGGGATGCGCGGTTGACTTCCGAATTGATCCTGTTGTTTTTATATCTTGGCGTGATTGCGCTGCAAAACGCCTTTAGTGAGCAAGCGACCGGCGATAAAGCCGCTGCCGTATTGGCGCTAGTGGGCGTGGTCAACTTGCCGATCATTCACTACTCGGTCGAATGGTGGAACACCTTGCACCAAGGCGCGACTATCACCAAATTTGCTAAACCATCGATTGATCCATCCATGCTGTGGCCTTTGCTGATCTGCATTGTGGCGCTTGGCGTATTGTTTGGTGCCTTGGTATGTCAGCGTTTACGGACTTCTATTTTACGCCATGAACAGCACAGACCCTGGGTGCGCCAGTGGGCACAGGAGCAAGCATGAGCAATTTCGCATTTAATTCCATGGCGGAATTCTGGGCCATGGGGGGCTATGGGTTTTACGTCTGGCTATCGTTTGGGTTGAGTTTGGTAGCGCTGTTACTGCTGTGGTGGACTGGACGGCAGGGTGAAAAACACTTTCGCAGCCAGTTAACTCAACGACTGTCTCGCGAAGCGCGCGTGCGCGCGCATCAACAACAATCTTCTTCGGTTCAGGAGTCGGCGGATGAATCCACGTCGTAAACAACGTCTATTTGCAGTCTCGGCAGTGCTTTTATTACTCGGTGGTGCTGTTGGCGGCATCATGTATGCAATGTCAGAAAACGTGGATCTGTTTTACACCCCATCACAACTGGTCAATGGCTTAGGCGACGAAAAAACCAAACCTGTAGTTGGTCAACGTTTGCGCATCGGCGGCATGGTAGTGAAAGGCTCGGTGAAACGCGACGAACATAGCTTAAAAGTGAGCTTTGATTTAGTCGACACAGGGCCGGTGGTAACTGTGCATTACGAAGGTATTTTGCCGGACTTGTTTCGTGAGGGGCAGGGCATAGTAGCGCAAGGCACCTTGCAAGATGCCACGACGGTCAATGCAACCGAAGTCTTGGCAAAACATGACGAAAACTACATGCCGCCTGATTTGAAAGATGCCATGAAAGACATTAAACATGTTGCTCCGGCGACTCAGGGCGGTAGTAACTGATGATCACTGAAGCGGGTTATTTGGCGCTGGTGTTGGCACTGGCGTTGTCGTTTGCTCTGACACTGTTTCCATTTTATGGCAGTCTAAAACGGCAGATGGAGCCAGTATTACTGGCTCGGCCGCTGGCTGTATTGATGTTCATTGCCACGGCCTTTTCGTTTTATGCCTTGTCGTACGCCTTTTACACCAACGATTTCAGCGTGATGTACGTCGCCAACAACTCCAACAGCCTGTTGCCTTGGTATTATCGCTTGACTGCAGTGTGGGGATCTCACGAAGGGTCGATGTTGATGTGGCTGTTGATGCTATCGGCATGGACCGCGTTGGTGGCTTTGTTGGCTCGCTCGTTACCACTGATTTTGCAAGGTCGCATCTTAGGCGTAATGGGGCTGGTGTGTATCGGTTTTTATGCCTTTGTGCTGCTGATGTCCAATCCGTTCGAACGCAGTTTGCCGTTTTATCCAGTGGATGGTCGCGACCTGAATCCACTGCTGCAAGATTTTGGCATGATTATTCACCCGCCGCTGCTGTACATGGGGTACGTCGGTTACGCCGTGCCATTCGCGTTTGCTATCGCGGCACTGCTGAGCGGCCGCTTTGATGCAAACTGGGCGCGGTGGGCACGGCCGTGGGCTTTAGCTGCTTGGATGTTTTTGACCCTTGGTATCATGCTGGGGTCCTGGTGGGCATACAACGAACTTGGTTGGGGCGGCTGGTGGTTTTGGGATCCGGTTGAAAACGCCTCGTTTATGCCTTGGCTGGTGGGTACCGCATTGCTGCATACCTTATCGGTCACCGAAAAACGCGGTACCTTTAAATCTTGGACTGTGCTGTTGGCGATCTCTGCGTTTGCCTTATCGCTACTCGGTGCGTTTTTAGTGCGCTCCGGTGTGTTGGTATCAGTGCATTCGTTTGCCTCAGATCCTGCTCGTGGTTTGTATTTGTTGGCCTTTTTGTTGGTGGTGGTCGGCGGCTCATTAACGCTGTACGCCTTAAAAATGCAGTCGGTTCGCTCACAAGCGCGTTATCAATTGTTCTCGCGGGAAGTATTGTTGTGGGGCAATAACATCTTCTTGTTAACCGCCACCTTGGTGGTGTTTTTGGGCACCATCTATCCGCTGGTGCACAAAGAGTTAGGGCTGGGCTCAATATCCATCGGCGAGCCATTTTTTAACTCCATTTTCCACATTTTAGCCATTCCGTTTGCGTTGCTGTTGGGGTTAGGCCCTTGGGTGCGTTGGAAGCAGCAGCCTGTGACGCCACTGGTGAAACCATTTGCATTCATTGCCGTAGTCACCGCGGTAATTTCGCTCGGCTGGGTTAGTCTGTATCAAAGTTTCACGGCAAACCTCGCGTTATTAGGTTTGTTATTGGGTGTCTGGGTGATGACGTCAAGTGTCGCCGAAATTGGCCAGAAATTACGCAGTTTTGGTGGTGCAGTTGGCTTGAAGAAACTGACACTCAGCCATTGGGGTATGGTGTTTGGTCACTTGGGCTTTGCTGTGCTGGTGATTGGCGTGGCGATGACCAAAACCTTCAGCGTGGAAAAAGACGTGCGGATGAAAATCGGCGATACGGTCAAACTGAACGAATACAGCTTCGTGCTCAGTGATGTGTACGCGCTGAAAGGCCCGAATTATCTAGGTCAGGCCGCCGAACTTGAAGTCTATGACGAAGGCATCAAAATCACCCATTTACATGCCGAAAAACGGTTTTACCCGGTCTCGCGAGCGACCATGACAGAAGCAGCCGTAGATGCGTCACTGACTCGCGATTTGTACGTTGCACTCGGCGAAGAGTTGCCAGGACCAAGTTGGGCGCTGCGGGTCTATGTGAAACCTTATGTGCGTTGGATCTGGCTCGGTGGTGTTCTAATGGCTCTAGGGGCCTTGTTAGCGCTGTTCGACCGTCGTTACCGTCAACGTTCTATTGCGGAGTAGTTTATGCGCAAGTGGCTGTTTTTTATTCCGTTAGTGGCGTTTCTCGGTCTGGCGGTATTTCTGTTTAGCGGCCTATTTTCCGATCCGCATTTGCACGAAAACGTGAAGGTGGAACAAGCGATGCCGGCGTTTGCATTGGCTGATTTAGAAAACCCGGCAAAAACTGTGACTGAAAAAGATTTGTTGGGTCAGCCGTATTTACTCAACGTGTGGGGGGTGTGGTGCCCAACATGCAACGCTGAGCTAGGGTTTTTAACCAGCTTGCGTGCGCAAGGGGTGAAAATTGTCGGTCTGTATTACAACCAACCGACCGATTCAGCGTTTGGTGAGCAGTTCGATTTGCCTACGTTGCAACGTGACGTGGCAAGAAAATTGGCCGAGCAAGGCAACCCATATCAGTTAAACATTCTGGATAAAGACCGCAGCTTGATTTTTGACTTGGGCGTCACTGGCGCGCCAGAGACCTTTGTGGTCGATGCCCAAGGAAAAATTCGCTACCACATGGTTGGTGACATCAATCCAAACAATTGGCCGCAACTAGAAGCTGTGTATCAACAGCTGGTGAAAGAAAGTCACGCTGGAGTAACGCCATGAAGTCGCTGCACACATCTGGGTTGCTTGTCGCTTTGCTGCTCTGGTGCAGTAACGTTGTCGCTTTAGAAGATGAGCTGACGTTTGCTTCGAAAGACCAAGAGGCCTTATACCGGCAGCTGACGGCGGAATTGCGCTGTCCAAAATGCCAGAACCAAAACATCGCCGATTCGCATGCCGTAGTTGCCGTGGATATGCGCAAAAAGACCTATCAGCTGGTGCAACAGGGCAAAACGCACGACGATGTAGTGACTTACATGAAGCAGCGCTACGGCGATTTTGTCTACTATCAACCGCCGCTGCGCGCCAGTACCATCTGGTTATGGTTGTTACCTGCCTTGTTGGTGGTTGGATTGGGGGTTGTTGGTTGGCGTCGTGCCCGTAGCTCACAAACGACTGGACCTAACGCAGCAGTGACGACACAACAAACAGCGGATGCCGAATTACAAGCATTAATCGATGCCGCGACGCGAGGGAAATCACGTGACTGAGTTGTTTCATAGCATGAACGGTTTTTACCTGTTAGCGACAATCATGCTGGTTGTCACAATGCTGGGTATTTTTTTAGGTGTGCCACGGCGCAAAGTGGCCACGCCGCCCCTTGATGTCAAAGCATTGTTTGCCGAAAAACTTCAGTTGTTAGTACAGGCGCGTGACGCAGGGCAATTAACTGACGACGGCTTCTCCCAGGCGGCGGCAGAGCTTAAACAACAAACCCTTGATGCAGGTTTTTTGGATACTAGTTTGGGCTCGAGTAGCCGTCACGCCAAACTGTTGGCGCTGGTGTTGGTGCTGGTGATCACCACCGGCTTTTACATCTGGAAGGGCCAATATCGACAATTGGCCGAATGGACGCAAGCTCAAGCGCAGCTGCAAGAATTCGGGCAACGCGCTTTGCTTGGCCAAGGTGAGCAGTTGTCAGAACATGAAGTGGATTTGTTTGCCTTGGGTCTGCGGACTAAATTAGCCAGCAGTGGTGATGATGCTGTCGGCTGGTTCGTGCTAGGACGGATTTGGTTCTCGCAAGGCCGCGTCGATGATGCCATCGATGCCTTTGACAAAGCGCTGCAATTAACACCAGAACGCCCCAATTTACTGATTAGTTTTGCCCAAGCGCTACTGACCCGTGGTGCCGAAGAAGATGTGCAGCGCGCCGCGGGCATGTTGGG
This sequence comes from Rheinheimera sp., assembly GCA_003482455.1. Classification (GTDB taxonomy): domain Bacteria; phylum Pseudomonadota; class Gammaproteobacteria; order Enterobacterales; family Alteromonadaceae; genus Pararheinheimera. The sequence continues at coordinate 46,444 of DMYW01000020.1, forward strand.
ATCGTTAATGGAAAAAGACCCAACGAATACAGATGCACTGGCGATGCTGGCGCTAATTGCCCAACAACGCGGTGACATCAAAGAAGCTCGCGCGGCGTGGGAATTATTAGCGACACAAATTCCAAAAGACGACCCACGATACGCTAGTGTGCAGCAGCAATTGGCGGCGTTAGACGAACAAGCCAAACCGCAACCTGCGGTTGACTTGTTACCGGCGGTGCGAGTGCACTTAACGATCCCTGCGACTGTGGCGCAGCTGTATCCGCAAGCAACCGTGTTTGTCTTTGCAAAAGCAGCGGAAGGTCCACCGATGCCGCTGGCCGTGCAAAAGCTGGCGATGTTTAGCGGTGAACAAACCATTGAACTGACCAATCAAATGCGCATGACACCGCAGTTTGGTTTAAAAGAGGCGGGTACAGTCGTCATCAGTGCGCGGATCTCAAAAACCGGCAGTTCAAACCCAGACCCAACCGATCCATCTGTTAGTGCTAAGCCTTTGCAACTCGGTGCAGACTGGCAGGACGTGACGCTGACTTTTTAGTGATCTAAGCGCAGTGAAACCACGTTCATTGTTAGGTTGACATGGTGAAAAAAGCGGCAATTGCCGCTTTTTTGCTGCCATCCACAGCGAGTTGATGAATTATCCGCTGCGAAATGCGTCAAATAGCCGGTATAATTCGCCACCATTTTTGCAAGCGGCCAGATGGCTGAACTCTTGGAACTGTCTCGACGAGCATGAGGATATGATGCGAACAACTCTTCCGTTAAGCCTGCTATTAGCTGTGCTGCTTAGTGCCTGTGCCAGCAAGCCAACTACTGAGGCTGCTCCGGCTGCCACCAATCAAGCACAACCTGTGTTAGACGAACGTGACCCTTACGAAGGCTTCAACCGCAAAATGTGGTCGGTCAACTACGACTATCTCGACCCGTATTTGCTACGTCCTGCGACCGTCGGTTACATGAAAGTCACCCCAGCCCCTGTGCGTAGTGGTTTCGCCAATATGGTGAATAACCTTGATGAACCCGCGAATTTCGTCAATGGCTTATTGCAAGCCAAGCCAAAAAGCTCGGCGGTCAGTGCGGGTCGTTTTGTCGTCAACAGTACGGTCGGTGTACTTGGCTTTTTTGATGTAGCGACGTCGCTAGATTTAAAAGAACAAAACGAAGACTTTGGTCAAACGCTCGCCGTCTGGGGGGTTGGCAATGGCCCATACGTGATGATCCCTGGCATGGGGCCGACCACTGTGCGTGATACCACGGGCCGCGTTGTCGACAATTTGTATTTTCCGATGACCTTGCTTAATACACCGATCACCGTTGGCAAATTTGTCGTTACAGCATTAGATGGTCGTGAAAAACTGATGGCGCAAGAGAAGCTGTTAAACGATTCCCTTGACCCGTATGCCTTTGTCAAAGATGCGTATTTTCAGCGTCAAGAATACAAAATCTATGATGGCAACCCACCAGAGCCTGAGATCGACGAAGAAGCACTGGAAGACTACACCGAATAAGGCGAAAGCCTTGAAAAAGCGGACTTGTGCAGACAGGTCCGCTTTTCATTTGTAGACAACTCAGGTATAAACCTGAGTGCCTAGTAAAAACACCCTCGTTTTTAATTATTAGAACAATCGAAACCTAAGACACCGCTGTGCTTTTGTTTTCCTCAGAACGAGGCGAAAGTCAGTCGTGCCGGAGATCACCATGACACAACCAGTTAGCACACCAGCGCGCGATTTTGGCACGCTGTGGGGCCATCCAAAACCTCTGTGGATGTTATTTATGGCGGAATTCTGGGAACGCTTTGCGTTCTACGGGATCCGCTGGGCGTTAACCTTGTACATAGTTGCCCAATTCTATGAAGGCAATGCTGCCGGGGAAGCTGATGCCAGCCGTTATTACGGCGCTTATTTGGCATTAGTGTATGCCACGGCGATTTTCGGCGGTTACGTCGCCGATCGGATCATCGGTTACCAGCGTTCGATTATTTTGGGTGCAATCGTCATGTCGGTTGGCCTGTTTATGATTATGTTGCCAAATCTGCAACTTTTCTTGTTAGGTTTGGCGGTTATCGTTGTTGGTAACGGCTTGTTTAAGCCGAATATTTCATCGTTAGTTGGCCAGCTGTACGAACAAGGCGATGATCGTCGTGACCGCGGTTTCACCATTTTCTACATGGGCATCAACTTAGGCGGTATGTTGTCGCCGCTAGTCACCGGTTGGTTAGCCAGTGAAATCTTCGGCACGCCACAATACCAAAACTACAAAGCAGTGTTTGCGGCGGCTGGCGTTGGTATGTTGCTGTCGACCATTTGGTTCTACATCGGCCGTGCCCAGTTAAAAGGCATTGGCGCTGTACCAGAAGATAAACCAGCAGGCAAAATGCTGGCATACGTGATTGCCGGCGTGTTATTGGCAATTCCTGTGGTGTACTTCTTATTGGCCGGACTTGGCGCTCAGACCTTGGCTTGGATCTTAGGCGTGTTGTTTGTCATCGTTGCCGGTATGCTGCTAGCCGAGGGTAAAGCCAACGGTACAGTGCAACTGCATCGTGTTTACGCCTTGTTGCTGCTGTTTGGCTTTAACGTCACCTTCTGGATGTTCTTCGAACAAGCCGGTAGCTCGTTTAACTTCCTTGCGCAAAACTTGGTCAATCGTGATGTATGGGGCGATGGGTCGTTCTTATTCCCAACAGGTTGGTTCCAATCGGTCAACTCAATGGCCATTATCATTTTTGCGCCGATCATCAGTTATGTCTGGTATGTCACCAGCAAAATGAAAATGGAGCCATCGATCCCGCGTAAATTCGGTTTAGGTTTGCTGGGTAACGCATTGGGTTTCTTGGTGTTGATGTTTGCTCTGACCAATCTGGTTGATAGCAACGGTTTAATCCCAATGTGGCCGTTAGTGCTGTGTTACGTGCTGCAATCGATTGGTGAGTTGTGCTTGTCGCCGATCGGCTTGTCGATGGTCACGAAACTGGCGCCAGTACGCTTTGTTGGTTTAGCGATGGGCGCGTGGTTTTTGTCGGTGGCGACCGGTAATAACTTGTCAGGCTTGTTGGCTGGCCACATCTCTGGTGAAACCGGCATGACAGTGCAATCCGCGCTGGATGGTTTTAGCTTTAGCTTCTATCTGTTAGTGGGCGCTGGCGTGTTATTGCTGCTGGTGTCCCCACTCATCAACAAATTGATGCATGGCGTGAAATAACTAAACGCCAATAAAAAAGGCCCTGCGGGGCCTTTTTTTATCGCTGAAAGTTACAACCCAAGCGCTTGCCGCGCTTTCGGTAAATTGCCTTTGATCAAGCTAAAGGTTACCGGACGGGTCAACAGTGGGTAGACAATCAGCAGTGACACGGCCCAACCAGCTCCTTCAACAAAGGATGTTGCCCGCGCTATCGCCATAAAAGGCGGGATCAAAATGGCGAGTTTCAGTAAATTCAGGACCAGCTTTTTCGGCTGCTCCAACATATCCGTCGCACGGCGGATCACCGACATGCGGTCCCGGAAATTGAGGCCTTGTAATTCTTGAATGTTTTTAGTGTTCCACATAGTGGGCGAGCCTTCTAAAACGTCATCGAGATACGAGTTTTTTAGTTACGCCACAACCCGCTGTGGCGATCATAAAACAAACCCGGCAGCGCCGGGTTTGTGTCTAACTTCACCGCTTATTTCACGCGAGACTTTAACCAGTCGACTAAACCCGCGATATCCAGCAGCTCTTTTTCACCACTGCGACGGTTTTTATATTCGACTTGTTGGTTATCAAGGTTACGCTCGCCAATGACGATTTGATGCGGCACGCCCAGCAGTTCCCAGTCGGCGAACATCACACCTGGACGCTCTTTACGATCATCAAACATCACGTCGATACCGGCAGCTTGCAAGTCGCGATACAGCTGTTCGGCGGTTTCTTGAATGCGTACTGATTTATGCATGTTCATCGGCACTAACGCCACTTGGAACGGCGCAATAGCTTCAGGCCAAGTAATGCCGAATTCGTCATGGTTTTGTTCAATAGCGGCGGCCACGATGCGTGATACGCCGACGCCATAACAACCCATGGTCATGATTTGGTGTTTGCCTTCTTCATTGAGTACGCCAGCTTTCATTGCTGCCGCGTAGCGCTCGCCAAGTTGGAAGATGTGGCCAACTTCAATGCCGCGTTTGATGACTAAGCTACCTTTACCGCATGGGCTTGGGTCGCCTTCGACCACGTTACGCAAATCAGCAACTTCGTAATTGGTGACGTCACGGTCAAAGTTCACGCCAGTTAAATGCACGCCGTCTTTGTTGGCGCCACAGATAAAGTCAGCCAGCACAGCAGCTGAGCGGTCCACAATAACGCGACAAGCAAGGCCAACCGGGCCAATCGAACCGGCAGAGGCACCAGTCACTGCTTTAATTTCCGCGTCGCTGGCAAAGGTCAGTGGCGATTTTACGCCGGCGGTTTTTTCGGCTTTAACTTCGTTTAATTCATGATCGCCACGCAGCAGTAGCGCCACCAAAGGTTGTGGGCCTGTGTGATCGTCTGCAACCGCAGCATGCACTAATAAGGTTTTGACGATTTGGCTGGCCGCGACGTTTAACAGCGCGCTGACTTCAGCAATACTGCCGGCATTTGGCGTCGCAACTTCTGCCACGGCTTGGGTGGCCGCAGGGCGCGGCGTGGTTGGGGCCAGTGCTTCGGCTTTTTCGATATTGGCGGCATAGTCGCTAGCATCGGAAAACACGATAGCATCTTCACCAGAACTGGCGAGGACGTGGAATTCGTGCGACACGGCACCACCGATAGCGCCTGTGTCTGCTTGCACAGGACGGAACTCGAGGCCTAATCGGGTGAAAATGTTGCAATAGGCCGTGTACATGGCTTGGTAGGTTTTTTCCAAGCACTCTTGGCTTAAATGGAATGAATACGCGTCTTTCATTAAAAATTCACGGGCGCGCATCACCCCAAACCGTGGCCGGCGCTCGTCACGGAATTTGGTTTGAATTTGATACAGGTTCAGTGGCAACTGCTTGTAGCTACTGATTTCTTTACGCACTAAGTCAGTGATCACTTCTTCGTGGGTTGGGCCTAACACGAAGTCGCGTTGGTGGCGGTCTTTAAAGCGCAACAGCTCCGCGTCCATTTTTTCCCAGCGACCGGATTCTTGCCACAGCTCGGCCGGTTGCACCATCGGCATCAACACTTCGATAGCGCCGGCTTTGTTCATTTCTTCACGGACAATCGCTTCGACTTTACGCAGCACCCGCACACCGGTTGGCAGGTACGTGTACATGCCGGAAGCTTCACGGCGGATCATACCAGCACGCATCATCAGCTGATGGCTGATAATTTCGGCTTCTGCTGGCGTTTCACGAAGGGTCGATAAAAGATACTGACTGCTGCGCATACACATTCACTCTGAGAATTTTAAGAAAAATAGTTCGATATTCTAACAACTGACCACTGGAACCCCAAGCACTTCCGCTGCTTTTCGAATGCTGCAGGCTGCCGGTTTGTTGCTATTGCCGCATAATGATGGCTCACTTCGCAACATGTACCGCAACGACATGATTATGTCGGTCATTGACGGTCCATTTGATGTTGAAGTCATACAAGGTCATGCCATAACTTTGTTCGCCGTCACGTTCCTTTTTGTACGGCGGGCGAGGATCTTGCTTCAGCACTTTTTCGATAAACACCGCTAACTTTGGATACTGGGTTTGTTGATTGATAAAACGCAAGGCGTCGTCACTAAAACTAACCGTCATATCCGTTTCAGGGGCGTCGTCGGCAAAGCCGCCAAGGCTGTTGGGGACTGCATCGGCGTAAGGCAGATAAGGTTTGACGTCTAAAATTGGCGTGCCATCGAGTAAGTCGATACCAGCGATTTTGAGCACTAAGTTCTCGCCACGGCGTTCAACGCCTTTAAATTGCACCACCGACAGGCCGATGGGGTTGGGCCTGAAGGTGGCACGAGTGGCAAACACACCTTTTTTGGCGTTGCCACCAAGCCGTGGCGGGCGCACCAGTGGTGACCAGCCTTTCCCTGCGGTTTCGTGGAATACAAACACCAGCCACAAATGACTGAACCCTTCAATGCCGCGGACCATTTCGTCATTGGCGTAGGGCGGCACCAGAACCAGCTCGCCGTGAGCCTCGTCAATTAACCCAGGTTGGCGCGGGATGGCAAATTTTTGTTTGTAGGGCGAGCGGATAAATCCGACGCTCGTGAAGTTCCACTGTGTCATAACATCTCCAAATGAGCGCTGTATTATCGCGGTGGTTGCGGCCTTCGACAAGCGAAGCTGCAGTGAGAGTCGATAAAGCGCTTGCAAAAAGGCATTCTAGATGTCTAGATTGGAATGAATATGAGAAAAAGACTGCAGATGATATAGGTAGTTGTAGGCATGGAACGGAAAACTCTGTTAATCGAATGCCCTGATGCGCAGGGCCTAATCGCACAAATCACCAATATTTGTTACAAACATCAGCTGAATATTATTCGCAACACCGAGTATGTTGACCCAGTCACCAGTCGGTTTTATATGCGAACAGAGCTAGAAGGCTATTTTAACGATCAAACCTTGTTGTTTGATTTAGATCGCGCTTTGCCGCAAGGCAGTGAGCGACGCTTAGTCGGGCGGGGCAAAAAAAGAGTGGTTATTCTGGTGACCAAAGAATCACATTGCCTTGGCGATATCTTAATGAAAGTGTTCGATGGCAGCCTGGAATTAGATATCGCTGCGGTTGTCGGTAATCATGCCGATTTACAAACACTAGCCACTCGATTTGATATCCCGTTTCATCATATTGATCACACAACCGTGTCACGGGAACAGCATGAACAACTGTTGCTTGTGCAGATCGAGCAATACAATCCAGATTATTTGGTGCTTGCGAAGTTTATGCGGGTATTAAGTCCAGCATTTGTCGCTCGATTCCCTCACCGTATCATCAACATCCACCACAGCTTTTTGCCTGCTTTTATCGGGGCTAAACCCTATCATCAAGCATTTGAACGGGGAGTAAAAATTATCGGTGCGACAGCGCACTTTGTGACCAATGATTTGGATGAAGGTCCGATTATTAGCCAATCAGTTGCCAATGTCGATCACACATATAGTGCGCTTGATATGGCCAAAACTGGCCGTGATGTGGAAAAAAATACCTTAAGCCAAGCGTTAGCTTTAGTGGTGGACGACCGCGTTTTTGTGCATGGCAATAAAACAGTCATACTGTAGAACCATGTTTCTATAATGAAGGCTACTTCAATGACACAAAGCCAGATGGAATTTCGTTTCCTTGCCGAACCCACCCATGTCAATTTTGGCGGTAAAGTGCATGGTGGAATGGTGATGAAGTGGCTGGATCAAGCCGCATATGCTTGTGCTACGCGCTGGTGCGGTTTGTACTGTGTGACTGTGTCGGTTGGCACTATTCGCTTCCGGCGTCCAATCTTTGTTGGGCATGTTGTTGAATTGGTCGCGCGGGTGGTGCATACAGGCACAAGTTCGATGCACATTTTTGTGCAAGTGCGGTCAGGTGAAGCGAAGGCAGCTGAGTTACAGGAAACCAATCACTGTATTATCACCTTTGTCGCGTTAGATGATGCTGGCAAGCCTGCAGCAGTGCCTCCTTTTGTGGCCTGCAGCGATGAAGAACGATTTCTTGAACAATATGCCATTCAAATGAAGCAATTTTCTCAAGACGTCGAACAGCAAATGTTTGATTTTTATCAACAGCGTCAGGAGTAATCAAATGAAAATGTCTAGTTTGGTGCTCGTTGGAACTCTGCTCGCGGCCCCTGTATTGGCAGAAAACTCGTCATTGGCGCCAGAACTAGCCATGTTTAAGCCTCTGCTCAGTACGACATGGCAAGGCAATCTAGCGCAGCCTGGGCAAGCCGCTAAAGTTGATATCAGTCAGTGGGAGAGGGCGCTTAATGGTCAAGCTATTCGAATTACGCATTCGGTAGAGCGAGGGGCTTATGGCGGTGAAACTATGTTGTTTTGGGATAAAGCACAGCAATCATTAGTATATTTTTATTTTACTACAGCTGGTTTTTATACCCACGGCACCATGATCTATGACGCAAAAAATCAGCAATTCGTGGCGCAAGAAGACGTTAAAAACAACGCACAAGGGATCACCAAAGTGCGTTCAACTACGAAACTCGAGATGAATCAACTCACTGTTACATCTGAGTATTTTAAAGATGGCAAGTGGTTGCCAGGTCATCATGCGGTTTATGTTCCGGTTACGAACATGCAACCGGAGTTTCGCTAAGCGTTATTTTTCGATAATGTGCTCGTTTGTCATCTCGCTCAAATCCAGCGCATAAATATTGTCTATTTGATCAGATGATGAATGTGTGACTCGTAAATCCTTGACGCGGCCATTTCGAAGGCTGTAAACCCAGCCGTGAACCGTAATTTCTTGGCCGCGTTCCCATGCTTCTTGCACAAAGCTGGTGTGGCAGACATTTCTAACTTGCTCCATCACGTTCAGTTCACATAACCGATTCACGCGATCCGATTCTTCCGCGATGGCTTCGAGTTCATCACGATGTAGTGCGTACACATCTTTAATATTGCGCAGCCAGTTATCGATAAAGCCAACGCGTTGTTTCATCATCGCGGCAGCAATACCGCCACAGCCATAATGCCCAACCACAATGATATGTTTAACTTTTAAAACATCGATGGCATATTGCAATACGGACAGGCAATTGATATCTGAATGCAGCACCATGTTTGCGACGTTGCGATGCACGAAAAGCTCGCCTGGTAACAAACCGACGATATCGTTAGCAGGCACTCGACTATCTGAACAACCAATCCACAAATATTCAGGTGCTTGTTGCTCAGATAATTTCTTAAAAAAACCTGGCGCTTCGACTTCGATACGATCTGCCCATGCTTTGTTATTGTCAAAAAGGTGCTTTAGCGAGCGCATATCAACTCCAGTTCTCAGTTTTCGCTACAATACCTGAAAATGCGCCATTTGCCAGCACCGACCAGCGTCGATTGACTTAACGAATTAGTTACAAATAATATTTCTTACAATATTGACAATAATCGGTTGATAGAAAATATTTTATAGGCTTTTCATTCAACTCAATATTGCGGCATAATGTCGCCGTTTTATTCAAACATCATTAAAGAGGTCTGCAATGTCATTGTTACTTGATAAACGTGAATTAAAGAAAGCAGCAAAAGAATTGTCTGTTCTGAAGTTACAGGAAGTAATTGAAGTCCTCCAATCTGTATTAGCAGAGCGCGAAAAAGAATCTGAAGCATTAGAACTGGTTCGTCAATTCGCAAAAGCACAAGGTTTTACTTTAGAGCAATTAGGTTACCGTCAATCTGCAGAAGCTGCCGTCGCAGCTGTTGCTGAAGAATCAGCTGTAGTGGTTGAAGATTCGAAACGTCCAATCAAACCAAAATTCAAAACAATCAACAAAGAAAGCCAGTATTTCTATGTTGAGGGTGGTGCATTGAATCTGTTGAAAACACATACCATGAAAAAAGCTCTGCAAGAGCGCGGTATCGACGTAGTTGCATTTAACAAAGTTGATAAAAAGTATGTGAAACAAATCGATGGTTTGTTGGTAGAAGCGACTAAACAAGCTGTTGAAAATTTCAACGCCAAAGTTGACGTATGGAATGAGTGGGCAAAAGCTCACAATGAAGAAATTCTGGAAAAACGTTAATAAAAAAGCCGGCATGCCGGCTTCTTTACTTTATAGATAAAGCCACTTCGGTGGCTTTATTATTTATTGGGCATCCAAACTCTGGCCGTTGATGCCAATGCTTCTATCAGACATCAAATACAAGTAAACAGGCATGATGTCCGCCGGAGTTTTAAGGCTGTTCTGATCTTCACCTGGGTATGCAGCATTGCGCATTTTCGTACGTGTTGCTCCCGGATTGATACAGTTGGTACGAATGGAGGTTGTCTCGTATTCGTCAGCAATTAGTTGCATGAGTCCTTCTGTGCCGAATTTGGAGACGCTGTATGGCCCCCAGTAAGCGCGACCGCGGCGCCCTACACCTGACGAGGTAAATACCAACGAAGCATGCTCGGTTTTTCCCATAACAGGCAGCAGAGCTTGAGTCATTAAGAATGCCCCTGTTAGGTTGATTTGCATGACTTTTTGCCAGTCGTCTAAATTAATATGCTCAAATGGGCTTAACACGCCCAAATGACCGGCATTGTGCAAAAGGCCATCCAAACGACCGAACTCTGCCTGAATCGTTGCAGCCATATCAATATAGTGTTTTTTTGTGGCACCTTGCAGGTCCAGTGGTACGATGGCAGGCTCTGGCCAGTTATTAGCAACGATTGTGTCGTAGACTTTTTCGAGTTTTGATGTCGTTTTCCCGAGTAAAATGACAGTTGCGCCGTGTTCAGCAAAGGTCAGAGCAGCTTGTCGCCCTATACCATCCCCAGCGCCAGTTACCAAAATAACCTTATTTTCCAACTCGTTAGCAGCAGCTTTGAATTCTTTCATGGACTACCTCATCAGCAAAACCGGCGCAGAATAGCGGTTTTGGCTGGCAAATGCACCTTTCTTCACAGATATTTAGATTAGCCCTAGCGAATTTTTTCTGATTGGGTTAAGTTTAACTGGTCGTAGCTGTTACCAGTCTGTAGCAGTGTCGAACAGGATTCGCAAAATCAAAGTCAGATGACTTGGTCAAAATAATAAAAATTCAGGACACGGGGAGATCTTATGAAGAAGCTTCTAGTTAGCCTTGCCGTTACCAGCGCCTTAGGTCTGGCCGGTTGTGGCGATTCGCTTCAGGATATTAAAACTGACACAGTTTCCAATAACGAAGTGTTGGTACCGCTTAGCCGCGTGGTGTTTGACCCAACGGCGAGCAAAGTTTCAGTTCCAAACGATTTGTTGTTTCAAGGCACCACAGACGGCACGTTAGTCATGCCAGGTGAGAGCGCTGCAACACCAAACTATCTTGATGCACAAACTGGTTTAGGTGCATTGGATGGCTGGTCGACTCAAAACCCATTCTCTTTAGAGCTTTCAATTGCAGGTGGCTATAGCTTAGATGCTACAACGGCTGCTCGTCCTGATGCGGTGCGTTTGGTTGAAGTACTAATGGGTGATCCAGCGTCTTCAGATGCGACATGTAAAACGGTTCCTCGTGGCACTGCATGTAAAGCTGTCGGGCAACTGACATGGGGTACGGATTTTATCACCAAGGCTGTTGGTAATAATGTGGCAGTGATCCCACTGAAACCACTAAAACCGGCGACAACCTACATTATTGTGTTGACCAATGCCCTGAAAGATTCTGGTGGGCGGTCTATTGCACCAAGTACAACCTATGAACTGGTGAAGCAAGATTTAGCAACATTGCCATTAGGCTCTGAAGCACAGCGCGCGCTGCAAGGTGTTATCAATAGTTATGAAACTGCTGTTTCGGCATTAAACATCAACAAAAGCGACATTATCTACACAGCTGCAATGACAACTCAGTCTACAGCCAACGTATTAGCAACAGTGAAGAAACTGATGCTACCAAGTGCGCTAAATGGTAACAAACCGCCAATGGTTCTGATGCAAGATACCGGTAAACTAGTATCTGATTTATTGTTCCCAGGCGCCACCATTGCTGATAATCCAGCGGACCCACGCTTTATGTTTAAACTGGGCAAATATTATGCAGGTACAATCGACCTGCCATATTATTTGAACGTTCCTTCGGAAGCTAATCCTACGGCCCCATTAAACACAGCTTGGTCTGCGCGTTGTGACAGTGGTGCAATTATCGCGAGCTTAAGTGCTGCACAAATCGCCGGTTTAGAAGCTGCAAATACTGACCCAGCACGTGCTGCCAATGATGCCTTCTGTAAAGCGGCCAGTGGTGGTTCTCTGCGCGATTTCGGTTTAGACAAGCGTCGGCATTTAACGAAGTTCAACGTGATTCCTGCGACCCAGTCTGTTCAAAAACTGAATGTTCAAATCACTATCCCTAACTCAGCATATGCGGCTGTTGTTCCTGGCGTGGCTAAGCCCGAGACAGGCTATCCAGTGGTCATTCTGCAACACGGTATTACTTCATGTAAGGAAAACATGTTAGCTGTGACCGGCGCGCTTTCTGCTCGCGGTTTTGCCACAATTGCAATAGATCATCCGCTGCATGGTTCGCGTGGTTTCGGTTCGGGTGAGACAGAGATCAACGCTTCAGGCTCATCGTGTGGTAAAGCCGGTGCTGCAACTGCCTATATGAACCTGTCAAGCTTGTTAAGTGCGCGCGACAACGTCCGTCAAAGTATTGCTGATATGTTAGGCCTGCGTTTGGGCCTGAATTTCAACAACCAACCTGGTTTGTTAAATACCACAGACGTGCAGTTCTTAGGCCATTCATTGGGCGCGATCACTGGTACTAGCTTTGTTGGCCTTGCAAATACCCCGACTGGTCTGGGGGCACAAGCGGACGGCTTGTATGCGATCAAATCCGACATTCAAGCGATGCCAGGCGGTGCAATTGCTAACTTCTTGTTGGAGTCTGGTTCATTTGGCAACTTAATCAAAGCTAGCGTGATGTTAGGTTCTGCAAATTTGGCGACGGACTTCCAAACTTATATTGCTACAGAAAAAGCCTGCGACGGCATTACAAATGCAAATCTCTATACTAACTGCGCATCAACTCAAGTAGCAGGTTATTTGGCTAAGTTAACTGCGGCTGGCAATGTCACTCGCTTAACTGCAATCCAAACTACCTTCTCGCAATTTGCTTTTGCGGCGCAAACCACGTTGGATTCATCGGATCCAAACAACTATGCAGCTATGTTGGTAGCAACCAAGACTCCAACTCATGTGATTGAAGTTGTTGGTAATGGTAGTGATAATAAACCTGACCAAGTGATCCCTAATCAAGCGGTTAACATGCCGTTGGGTGGCACTGAGCCATTGGCTAAACTGTTAGGTGCGAAAGCAATTCCAGCTACTGCAGGTGGTTATGTCGTGGATGGTACTGTGATTGCTCGCTTCAATGCCGGTGACCATAGTTCCATCTTATCACCAGCAACTAGCCAAGCCGCTACCACAGAAATGCAAACGCAAATGGTCTCGTTCTTCTTGACTCGTGGTCAAGGTTTACAAGTGACAAATGCGGCAGTGATCAAAGGACAATAATTCTCTAATTATTGCCTTGTGAAAAAACAACGCCAACCTTCGGGTTGGCGTTGTTATTTGTAGTCAGAGTCCATATTCAGAGTGAAGCAATGATTTGCATTGACCAGCATAGAGTTAATCGTTCTGAATATGAGGTCACCAGCGGGTTTTGTTCTAGGCGCTTTTAGCGGACTATAAGAGTTATGTTTAATCTTTAGGATATTTGAATGGAATTTTTAGCAGATTACGGACTGTTTCTTGCCAAAACAGTCACGATTGTTATTGCAGTGGGTGCGGTATTAGTGATGATCTTGATGGCAACGGTCAAACCCAAACAGCGCAAAGGTGAATTAGTCTTTGATGATCTTTCTGCCGATCACCAAGACTTAGTCACTGCACTCCAACAAGATCTTTTGGATAAGAAACAATTTAAAGCTTGGCAGAAGCAACAAGCCGCGGCTGATACTCCGACGAAACGCCTATTTGTGATTGATTTTGATGGCAGTATGGACGCGCATGAAGTCGAACAGTTACGTGAAGAAGTCACTGCCGTGTTAGCCGTTGCGAATACCGACGATGAGGTATTGCTGCGATTGGAATCAGGCGGTGGTGTAGTGCATGGCTATGGTTTGGCGGCGTCACAATTACATCGGATTAAAAAGCAGGGTATTCCACTGGTCGTTGCGGTCGACAAAGTTGCAGCGAGTGGCGGTTATATGATGGCGTGTATCGCGGACAAGATTATCGCAGCACCATTTGCGATTGTGGGTTCTATTGGTGTTGTGGCTCAGCTGCCAAACTTTCATCGTTTATTGAAGAAAAATGATATCGATGTTGAGCAATTTACGGCTGGTGAATTTAAGCGAACCGTAACCATTTTTGCAGAAAATACCGAAAAAGGCCGAGAAAAATTCCAGCAGGAATTAGAACATACTCATGATTTGTTCAAAGCATTCGTACATGAAAACCGCCCAGTTGTGGAGATCGATGATGTGGCTACAGGGGAGCATTGGTTTGGCTATCAAGCGTTACCACTTAAGCTAGTCGATGAATTGTCGACCAGCGATGATTACTTGCAGGCAAGCTTACGTCAGCGACGTGTGTTCCGAGTGAAATTTCAGCAGAAACGCAGCTTGGCGGAAAAAGCTGGGTTGGCCGCGGCAGTCGCGGTCAAAAGTTTATACATGCAAGCAGCTCGTTTGACGCCTTGGCACTGAAAAATGCAACCAGAATTTTGGCAAAAAGTTTGGGAAAACAATCAACTAGGTTTCCAACTTGAGCAGCCTCACGAGCTCTTAGTCAAGCACGCTGCTCGCTTTCTTCCAGCTAAAGTCGTGTTTGTTCCTTTATGTGGCAAAAGTCCTGATCTGCATTTTTTGGCTAGACAGCACTCAGTAGTGGGTGCTGAGTTGTCACCTATCGCGTGTCACGATTTTTTTGCCGAGGCTCAATTGCCAGTGCTGCAGGTTGAGCAAAACACATTTGAATCTGGAGCTATTCGCTTGCATCAGGGCGATATTTTTGAACTTTCGCCAATTCATGTTCAGCATTGCCAACACATCTATGATCGTGCAGCCTTGATCGCTTTGCCAGCAGAACTTCGGGCGAAATATGTTCAATGGTTGCAATACGCCTTGCCCAAGGCATCGGTGTTGCTTCTCACTGTTGTATATCCCCAAGCTGAGCGGCAAGGCCCACCATTTTCTGTCGATGTTGACGAAATTCACCACTTGTTTGATCGTTGTAAAATTCAGCTCATCGATGAGCAAGATCTGACAGGGAAGGGCTTTGCCCGCCGCAAACTGGCGACGACCTCGCTGGTTGAGCAGGCGTGGTGGATCGAATGGGACTTTGCATAGAGGTGCAACCTACTAGGCGGTTCAACAGTATGAAAAAGGGAGCGTAGGCTCCCTTTATTACTTCAGTGCTGGCGAGAAAATCAGTAATGCTCGCCGGCATTTGGATCATTAAATCGATCTAAATCGAAACATTTTTCGCTACGGCCCACCAAACATGAAACCATCGCGTCACCAGTGATGTTGACAGCAGTGCGTGTCATATCCAACAGGCGGTCAATACCAATAATTAGCCCGATACCTTCGACAGGAAGACCCACAGAAGTTAACACCATGGCCAACATGACAAGTCCCACACCTGGCACACCCGCAGTGCCAATCGAGGCCAACGTTGCTGTGAGGATCACCATTAAATAATCAGAAATGGACAAATCAATGCCATATACCTGTGCGATAAACACGGTCGCAACGCCCTGCATGATGGCTGTGCCATCCATATTGATGGTGGCACCGAGTGGGATAGTGAATGAAGCAACTCTGTTGTCGACACCAAGTTTTTGCGTTGTCGTTGCAAGATTGCTGGCAACCGTAGCGTTACTACTTGAAGTACTAAATGCAAACACCGCTGTCTCTTTCATCTTCCGAAAAAACATAACAGGGTTCAGTCGTCCAACAATCGAAATAAAGCCGCCATAAACAACAAAACCATGGAACGCCAGCACAAACATGACAAGGCCAAAGTACACCGCAAGGTTTTTAATGTCAGCAAAGTTTAGGACTGTAAACTGTTTCGCCATCAAGCAAAAAACGCCATATGGCGAAAAATGCATCACAATTTCCACCAATTTCATGACAATAACATTGAGGTCTTCAAACATCAGTCGAATACGTTCACCAGCGCTACCGGATAACGCTATAGCTACACCAAAAAGAACAGCAAAAACAATGATTTGTAACATCTCTGCTTTAGCCATCGCAGCTACTGGGTTACTTGGGAACATATTAATGAACACCTGGGCAACAGAAGGGGCTTGACCAGCATCGAATGCTTGTGGTGCTTGCATATTGACGCCGACCCCAGGTTGCACCACCACTGCAAATGCTATGGCGATCCCAATAGCTAAAGCTGTGGTCAGTATATAGAGCAACATTGTTTTAGAACCGATCCTGCCAAGTGTTCTTATGTCTTTTAACGAAGCTGTTCCGCAGACCAAAGAGACTAGTACCAATGGCACAACCAACATTTTTAGGCTGGCAATAAAAATTTGTCCGCCCACATGAAAGATGCCATCCGAGAGCAGTGATTTAACGCCGATGTTGGCAAATCCGAGGGAAATTATGTAATCCGAGGTACCCGCAAGCGCTTTTATTAGGGAACCAACCAACACGCCAAGCGCCATCGCGATCAGAATGCGACTGGTAAGAGTCGATTTTGTATTTGTAGTCATTATAGTAATTGGGGTATAACAAGTGGTTAAGAGTGCTGTAATGTATCAGGTTTCTGCCGATATGAAAAATAATTGCAGCTGAGGGTTGTCAGGGTATCGGTTCCCTGCAATCTTCGTATAAGATAACTGAATGCATAATTTCTAATTAAAAGAACCAGCTAGGGAGAGTCTTCATGCGAATCATCCGGCATTTATTCGTCGTGTTGCTGTTGGGTGTGCTGTCCGCGTGCGGCGGTGGTGGCACCATCGGCAGTACCGATGGTGGCACCGGTACAACATCGACAGTATCTTTGGCCTTGACTGATCAAGCAGGAGCCACTGCAACTCGAGTTACTCGCGTTAAGCCGTTGAAAATCAATGCTACAGTCAAAACAAATGGTGCAGTTGCGAGCGGCGTGCTTGTCACGTTCTCATTGAACGACTCATCATTGGCAAGTTTTGACAATGACGCAGGCACCGCTCAGACCAACAGCGATGGTGTTGCAACTATCGGTCTGAATGTAGGCAGTAAATCGGGTGCAGGTGTTATTACTGCGACATTGTCGTCGGGCGAAAAGCAAACCATCACCTTCGAATCGGCAGGCGATAGCGCAGTCAGTGAAGTGATAACTGTCAATTTGTCGTTGAAAAACGCAGCAGGTGCAACAGTTACTTCGTTGAGTAATGCCCAGCCTGTTACGATAAATGCGTTGTTAACGTCGTCATTAGGAACAAGCCAGGCAAACAAGCTTGTCACCTTCAAACTGAATAACGCAAGTCTTGCTAGTTTTGCAAATGGCACCGGCACAGCCCAAACCGATGCGAATGGTTTAGCTACCTTAGGGTTAACTGTTGGTTCTGTTAGTGGCTCGGGTCAATTGACAGCGACACTGAGCTCAGGTGAAAGCGCTGCTTTAGTGTTTGACTCTGCAGGTGATAAGCCAACAGAAAACTATAACCTGCGTCTAACTCTAGTGAACGATATCGGAACCGAAACGATCGCTCTAAGCAAAACAGACCCACTTAAGCTGATTGGTGTGCTGACTTCACCAAAGGGCTTGTCAGTGAAAAATCAGCTGATTAGCTTTGCAGTGAGCGACAGCGATTTAGCCGAATTGGGTGTTGCTAACGGCGCAGCATTAACAAACGCTGACGGTGTCGTTGAAATGGCGCTCAATGTAGGGACGAAGAGTGGTGGTGGCAGCGTTTCGGCGTCTCTCAATAATGTACCGCTGGCAACCCAAAATTTCACATCTGCTGGTAATAAAACCGCTAGTGATTTATTAACCATGTCGATGACTCTTAAAGATAATACTGGTGTTGATACTTCATCAGTCAACAAAGATAAACCACTGACGATTGCTGTGCAGGTGACGTCAAAACTGGGAGTGAATCAAGCAGGTAAGTTAGTCACCTTTACTTTAAATGACACTGAGCTTGGTTTCTTCAATAACGCTGCTGGTACGGCAGAGACTGATGTAAATGGTATTGCGCGCATCACGTTAAATGCCGGCACAAAAAGCGGGGCAGGTTTAGTTACCGCGAGTATTTCAGAACCGTCTGCACAATCTATCTCTAAAACCTTCACATCTGCTGGTGATGGCGGGGTAGTAAACTCCAAGCCTGTCGGTAGTATTGTGTTGTATGCCGATAAATTGGCATTAGGGACAGGTGCCAATGACAAAGTGGCATTGACTGCCTTAGTGCGTGACAAAAACAACGTCTTGTTGAGCAATGTGAAAGTACAGTTCACGGCAGATAATGACGGGGTGTTGCAGGTTGAATCTGATGTGACTGGTGCTGACGGCCTTGCCAAAGCTTATTTGAGCAGCAAGTCCAACTATAACCTTCGCGACATTAATGTGACGGCAACAGCAGGCACAGACGCACTATCAGATAGCCAATTGATTGCTGTAACCGGCAATACATTAACAATCCTAGGTAGCAGTACAATAGTGCTTAACAGTGAAATGGAACTTGCGTTCACGCTGTTGGATTCTGAAGGCCGTGGTATTCCAGACACGCAATTGACACTGACTTCTTCGTTAGGTAATACCTTCAGTAATGCCGCTCCGCGCACTGGATTATTGACCGGTCAAGTAAAAGTTCGCTACAAAGCGCTTAACGCTGGCGCTGGTACAGATACTGTGACTGTGTCTGCCCTTGGAGTTACAGCAGCTAAGTTTATTGTTATCAATCCAGATGAGTTTTCATTCATCTCTGCAGCTACTTCAGTGGTTGAAATTCCGCTGAACACGGCACATTCGGAGTCAGTGATTTGGAAGCATAATTCTGCCCCAGTCGCCAGTGCTGATGTTCGCTTTGTTACAACTCGTGGTGCGTTAGCTGCGGATGCTGTTGGACTTGGCAGTAAAACCGTACTGGATACGACGACTGATGCCAGTGGTATCGCGACCGTGTTCATGAAGTCAAGTCAATCAGGATTGACAATGATTGCGGCTGAGTCTATTTCTGCGTCTCCAGCAATCTCTACATCACGTTTAGTCGAGTTTGTGGCAACAGATGCACAAAAAGTTGAAGTCCAAGTCGTGCCAGCACAAATTGCAGCGGGCGAAAGTGCCACGGTGCAAGCGATTGTGCGTGACCCTCTGAACAACCCTGTGAAGAACAAAACCATAGTGTTTAGTATTACAAACGGCTTTGGCGGTTCTATTTCTCCGGTTACTGCAGTGACGAACTCACAAGGTGTTGCAACAACTACGTTCACCGCAGACACAGCGTCACCAGGTTCAGGTACACCAAGCGATCCAACCGGCTTAAATGTGAAGGCAGCGTTAGTGACGGACGAAACCATTAACGGTACTGGCTCTGTTGCAGTTGGTCAACGTACGCTGTTCTTCCGCTTCGGTACCGGTAATATTGTCGAGAAGAAAGAACTGTCGCTGTATTCAAAACAGTTTGCTGTTCTAGTAACTGACTCTTCAGGTAATGCAGTTCCAAATCAACAATTGACAGTTGCGGTTTATCCGAAATTATACTCAAAAGGCGTTTGGGCTCGCTATCCAATCACAGGAGCGTTTAAGTATTGGTTGCCGGTGCGCTCGACAAACAATGCTCCTGATTGTGGTACTGAGGACGTAAACCGTAACGGCATTCTCGACAGCGGTGAGGATGCGAATAACGATGCTCAGTTAACTCCTGGAAACCTAGTGGCTGTGGAGCGCACTGTAACTGCTGATGCAGAAGGTATCGCTTACTTCAACTTGGTGTATCCGATTGAGTATGGTGCATGGGTTGATGTGGATGTCGCAGTACGTGGTGCGGCGAGTGGCACTGAAAACGAAACATCTCGAACCTTTACACTTTCATATTCCGCTGATGATGTTAGTAACGAATCAATTAAACCGATTGCGAACCCATGGGGTGCAAAAGTCAGTTTGTTTGATGAGTCGACCAACACGTTTGCAGATGGTGATTTGTGTACGGTTCAATAACTTAGTTAATGGAAAGGCCCTCTTCGGAGGGCTTTTTTTTTGGCCTTAGTTATGTTCTCTAACTATGCTAATTTTGTCAGCTATGCAATTAATATGCATATCCAAGCGCTGCTCGAGAAAGCGCAGTGGTAAGCATGATTGACAAGTCCAAGTGAACTGATATATCTGCATTAACGGGTCTGGTTCGCTGTGGGTTTGTCGCGTTTATTTCGTCTTATAGTGTTGAAATTCAAAGATAAATTCGAATTTAGGTCGCGGTGGTTAACGGCTAAGAGTTCCAAACGAGACTAGTGTGAGTTTGGCATTTAATAAAACGTGCAAAAAGATTGTTTTGCATTTATATGCAGTATTTCGCGAGGGGAAAATGAATACAGAGTTTAATGCGTTCTTAACTATGTTGGGATCTTGTTTGTGTCCGCCTGGCGATGGGGTCTATACCGTCAATACTGCAAAAGAACGTAAAGAAGTTTTGCGCCGTCAGTTGTTTCAACAATCTGATGATGTGCGCGATAAGTGGCTGCAGCAACTAGCGAATTTGCCAACAGATGGCAACCAAGCAGCAATTTTAGGCATCAGCTCTGACTGTGGTGGCGGCATTTTACGTGGTGCGAACTGGGGACCACTATTTTTGCGTTTAGCTCTGCTAGAGCAACAACCCGACAGTTACACTTTTGATTTAGGTGATGTCCGCGTAGTGCCACATCTATTGCATGACAAGTACCTTAATGGACAGACCATCAGCCACTGTCAACAAGTGTTGTATCCAAATACGCAGCATGAACTGCCGGTAAGTCCGCTCTCTATCACAGAATTTGTTGCAGATGCCTTTTATCAACTATTTCCAGAAAAAGGCTTGTTTGGCATCGGTGGTGATCATTCCATCAGCTACCCGCTGACCAAATCTTATTTGAAAGCTCGCCGCGGACGAG
This sequence comes from Rheinheimera sp., assembly GCA_003482455.1. Lineage (GTDB taxonomy): Bacteria > Pseudomonadota > Gammaproteobacteria > Enterobacterales > Alteromonadaceae > Pararheinheimera. The sequence continues at coordinate 67,180 of DMYW01000020.1, forward strand.
GTGTGCGCACGGCAATAATCCATTTTGATGCTCATACGGATTTGCTGACCGAACGCTTGGGGATTGACCTGTGTTTTGGCTCTTGGTGTACGCATATTCTGGAGTTTTTGCCCAGTCCAGCCAACTTGATCCAATTAGGTATACGCTCTAGTGGCAAACCAAAAAGTCACTGGCAAGACACATTTGGTGTGACCCAGTTTTGGGCTGACGAAATCCGTCAACACGGTGCGGTGGTGGTGGCACAAAATATTATTGCACAGCTGAAAGAAGCTCAGGTAGATGAGTTGTACGTCAGTTATGACATCGATGCTTTAGATGCAAGTTTTGCGGCAGCGACTGGCACGCCAGAGTTTGGCGGTATGACGCCGGATGAGTCCCTAACCATTCTAAAGTTACTAGCGGCGGAGTTCCCGATCACGGCTGCAGATATGATGGAAATTGCGCCGTTCACCGATGCAACTGGCCAAGGAGTTGGAGCGAATATTAGTACTTTGCGTGAAGGGGCAAAACTATCTGCTTTCTTGTTGGATGCGATTAACAAGCGATAGAATTTACCTTAGACGGCTACGGCTGACCGCATAGTTCGCCGTAGTCAACAAAATAATTTTGTGACGGAAATGGCTGTTTAACCAGCAAACGGACCATCTTTCTTAGTCTGTCGATGACAATTGTGCTATTGCCACTTGTCACAACCGCCGTTTACGGATATACGTTAAAAAGCAAAAAAGACTAGCAAAATTTTTATAGGGACTCCTTCACACCAATGGCGAAATCTCTGGTCATCGTCGAATCCCCGGCAAAGGCAAAAACAATCAATAAATACTTAGGTGCTGATTACGTTGTAAAAAGCAGTGTTGGCCATATCCGCGATCTGCCATCGAGCAGTTCAAAAGACAAAACCAAGTCGACCGAAACCAAACTAAGTAAAGAGGAAAAGGAATATCAGGCGCTAGTTGACCGGATGGGGATCGATCCGCAAAACGGCTGGAAAGCTCGCTATGAAATTCTCGAAGGCAAAGAAAAAGTAGTCAAAGAACTTAAGCAGCTTGCCGACAAAGCAGACACTGTTTATCTGGCAACCGACTTGGACCGCGAAGGGGAAGCCATCGCGTGGCATTTGCAACAAATCATTGGCGGTAAACCTGAGAAGTTTAAGCGAGTGGTGTTTAACGAAATCACCAAAAACGCTATCCAAAACGCGTTTAAAGAGCCTGGTGAAGTCAATGAAGACAGAGTGAATGCTCAACAGGCCCGACGCTTCTTAGACCGCGTGGTTGGCTTTATGGTATCTCCGCTGCTTTGGAAAAAAGTCGCTCGTGGTTTGTCTGCGGGGCGGGTTCAATCCGTTGCGGTGCGCCTTGTGGTGGAGCGTGAGCGAGAGATCAAAGCTTTTGTGCCAGAAGAGTATTGGACTATTGATGCCAACACTTCCACGGCAAATCGCGCAGCTTTGGCGCTAGAAGTAACGAAAGAGGCGGGTAAAGCCTTTCGGCCGATCAATGAACAGCAAACTCAAGCTGCAGTGCAGGTTTTGCAACGTGCAGCCTATCAAGTTGTTGAACGCGAAGACAAACCATCAAGTTCTAAGCCACAGGCCCCGTTTATTACGTCTACGCTGCAGCAAGCCGCAAGTACTCGGCTTGGTTATGGCGTCAAAAAAACTATGATGATGGCGCAGCGTCTATATGAAGCTGGTTACATCACTTATATGCGTACGGACTCGACGAATTTGTCAGCAGAAGCTGTCAGTGCGGCGCGCGATTTCATCGGCAGCCACTTTGGTTCCAAGTATTTGCCAGCAGAAGCGCCTGTTTACGGTAGCAAAGCTAATGCCCAAGAGGCGCACGAAGCCATCCGCCCATCGGATGTGAACGTTCAGGCTGCCAGTTTGGGTGATATGGAGGCCGATGCTCGCAAACTGTATGAGCTGATTTGGCGGCAGTTTGTTGCATGCCAAATGACGAATGCTCTGTATGACGTGACCAATATCACGGTGCAAGCCGATAAGTTCGAGCTGAAAGCAAAAGGGCGTGTATTGCGCTTTGATGGTTGGACTCGAGTTCAGCCGCAACAGAAGAATAAAGACGAAAAAGAAACCGAACTGCCTGACGTGAAAGTCGGTGAAACTTTACAGCTGCAGCAACTATTGCCAGCACAACACTTTACCAAGCCTCCAGCGCGTTATAGCGAAGCAAGTCTGGTAAAAGAGCTTGAGAAGCGTGGTATTGGCCGACCTTCAACCTATGCTGCGATCATCTCGACGATCCAAGAGCGTGGGTATGTCAAAGTCGATAATCGCCGTTTCTATGCGGAAAAAATGGGCGAAATCGTCACCGATCGGTTGACGGATAATTTTGCCGATCTGATGAGCTACGATTTCACGGCCAATATGGAATTGAAGTTGGATGACATAGCCAACGGCGCGGCAAAGTGGCGCAAAGTATTGGATAATTTCTACACAGATTTTTCTGCCAAGCTGAAATCCGCTGAATTGGATCCATCACAAGGTGGCATGAAAAATAACCAGTTTGTGTTAACCGACATTGTATGCCCGACTTGTGGTCGTCCAATGGGGATCCGCACGGCGACAACCGGAGTCTTCCTTGGTTGCTCCGGTTATAACTTACCGCCGAAAGAGCGCTGCACCACAACGATGAACTTGGTTCCTGGTGATGATGTCGTGTCGGTTGAAGACGATGATGAGTTAGAAACCGAAATGCTGCGGCACAAAAAGCGCTGCGGCAAGTGCGGCACTGCGATGGACCCATATCTGCTCGATGAAGGTCGTAAACTTTATATCTGTGGTAACAACCCAAGTTGTGATGGTTATCATGTTGAATCGGGTGCTTTTAAAATCAAGGGCTATGATGGGCCTTTGATAGAATGCGAAAAATGCGGCTCTGATATGCAGTTGAAAACTGGCCGCTTTGGTAAGTATTTCGGTTGTACGAACGACACCTGCAAAAACACTCGTAAGCTACTGAAAAATGGTGAAGCCGCACCACCAAAAGAAGATCCGGTGCATTTACCAGAGTTGCGATGCGAAAAGTCAGACGCGTATTTTGTGTTGCGAGATGGTGCCGCCGGCTTATTTTTAGCTGCGTCAACTTTTCCGAGAAGCCGTGAAACTCGTGCGCCATTGGTTGCGGAATTGCAACGCTTCCGCGAGCGATTGATGCCGAAGTTTTTCTATTTAGCAGATGCACCGGCAGCTGACCCGCAAGGCAACCCTGCGGTGATCCGTTGGAGTCGTAAAACAAAGCAACAGTATGTAATGTCAGAAAAAGATGGCAAAGCAACAGGCTGGAGCGTGTGGTACCAAAATGGTAAGTGGTTAGAATCAAAAGGCGAATAAGCTTTGTGATGGAACGAAAAAAGCCGCGTTAAGCGGCTTTTTTGTTGGTGGAGTTCGACATGCAAGCTGTGCACTTATGCGGTGGATGGTTATTGATAGTGACCTACCATTTCCGTTTCGGAGCGAACAATACATCCAAATCGTTGTTTTCGGCTTCTTCTTTTTTCTGCCGATCTCGAGCATTGCCTTCTTTTAATTCTTCGGCGATTTGTTCAAGGATTTGCATAACTTCAAGGCGACGCGTCTGGATGTAGTCGTCCGCATAATTTGCGTTTGATAACGTAGCCAGAGCTTTTTCAAAACATTGCCGAGCTGACCCTAGCATATGGTTTGAACGGGCTTGGTTACCACGTTTGATTTGGCTTTCCACATTAATACGTAACTGTAAATTTTCTAAGCGACGATCTTCATACACCACAATTTGCGTGTCGACGTTACCTCGAGCATGTTCAGCCCTGAGGATGGTGCGTAGCTTTTTAATACCTTGAATTAAACTGATAATTTGCTTTTCAGCATCCGGCATGACGATGTTTTCAGTGCCCTGATTTGAGGGATTTTTGCTGAGTTCCTCTAACCGTTTCTGCGTGTCATTCAAGCGACTTTTCAAGTCACGTGACGAAGGCTCCAATTCAACCATGGCTTCTAAAATATACGCGATACGCTTTAGCAACATCGTAATAATGGCGTTCGTGAGTGGAACATTCGCGGCATTAAGCAGGATTTCTTCCGTGTCTTCCAGCATCGAGCGAAGTTTAGCAAACTCAGCTCTTTTTAATGTCGCAAGTCGATCCTTGTGTTGTTGCACTGCGTTCATAATGACCGCAATGATCACGAGCGCTATCACCAGAACGATGATGATAGAAAAAATCATCTGCACCTCGGAAAGCAGTTATCCATGCATCTTAACCACAAATCGTCGAAAATGCCATGTTGATCAACAAGTCACGGTAGATACAGGCTAAACAAAGCGCCGCCATATTCACTGTGATTTTGCATCTCGATCCGCCCAGCGCGTTCGTGGTTGCGATGCGCTTCAGCGATTAGCTTTGCAAAAAATAGGCCTAAACCTGTACGCCCAGCAGACAAATGAAAAGAATCTGTCGATTCTTGTGCTTGTTCCAGCATTTCTATCGGATATCCACTGCCGTCATCATGGATTTGTACGACCAACCAATTGTCTTCAATAAAGGCTTTTAACAAAATTTTACTTTTTGAATAGCGCATGGCGTTGATCAACATGTCGTTGAGCAAACTACTGACGAGGTCATCGTCAAAAAACCAACACAAATCGCTGTCGCATTGCACCTCGACAAGAATTTGGCGTTGTGTACTATACATTTCGTTTTTTAGCACCAATTCTTCGAGCATATCTTGCAGTGGATATTCATCTTGATGCAGCGGGAGTTGGTTTTTTTCGATGCGATACAACGCGAGCAGTTGCAATAAGTTGCTGTTCAAACGATTGGCTTCATAGTGAATTCTGCTGAGTTCGCTACTGGCACTATCGGATGTTTCTGCCAGTTCTTGTCGCAAACTGTCCATCGACTGCAGCAACATACATAACGAATTTTTCATGTCGTGCACAGCCGATGCCAGCACGGTAGCGAAGTCAATTTCTGGATGTTCCACAAGCAATCCTCAGACAATCTTGTTATAAAAATTCACTTTTTAATAAAAAAAGCTAGGGGTTCGACCATTCTTTCGCTAGTATCAAACTATAGCGGATAGGCTTGTCACATGCTGCATTGTTGATGTGACGCATTCGCCATCGTCGTATTCTCGAATCTGGACGCTAATACTATGAAATTACAACAGTTACGCTATATCGTGGAAGTGTTGAACCACAATTTAAATGTGTCAGCTACCGCAGAAAGTTTGTACACATCACAACCAGGCATCAGTAAACAAGTTCGGATGTTAGAAGATGAGCTGGGTATCCAAGTGTTTGGGCGTAGTGGTAAGCATCTGACTCATGTCACGCCAGCCGGGCGCGATGTGATTGAAATTGCTCAGCAAATCCTCGCTAAAGTAGAAAGTATTAAAGCGGTTGCTAAAGAACATACCCTACCAGATCAAGGCAAACTGAATATTGCAACCACGCACACTCAAGCACGATATGCTTTGCCTGGCGTGATCAGTGGCTTTATCAAAAAATATCCAAAAGTGTCATTGCACATGCATCAAGGCACGCCGCAGCAAATTTCTGAAGCGGCGAGTCGTGGTGATGCCGATTTTGCGATCGCCACTGAAGCCATGCATTTATTCAGTGATTTGATTATGCTGCCTTGTTACCACTGGAATCGCAGTGTCATTGTACGTACTGATCACCCGCTGGCGACGTTGGCCCGTAAAGTGGAAGTCGAAGATGTCGCTCAGTATCCGATAGTGACTTATGTGTTTGGCTTTACCGGTCGTTCTGAATTGGACCGAGCGTTTGGTGAAAAGGGCTTGGAACCTAAGATAGTCTTTACCGCCACCGATGCTGACGTCATCAAAACGTATGTTCGCTTGGGGCTTGGTGTGGGCGTGATCGCATCGATGGCGATGGACAAAGATCTCGACAAAGATTTGGTGTCGATTGATGCGAGCCATTTGTTTGCAGCGTCAACGACCAAAATCGGTTTCCGCAAAGGTTCATTCTTACGCACTTATATGTATGATTTTATTGAGCGTTTTGCACCTCACCTGACAAAAGATGTGGTAGAACGCGCCAATATGATGCGCAATCAAGAAGAAATTGACCGGATGTTTGCTAAAGTGCAATTGCCAGTCCGTTGATAGACCGACACTGCGGCGAAAAACGGCGGTGAATACCGCCGTTTTTTTATGGACGTACTGTCCTAGCGTGCAACCTAAGCGCCCCACACATCGATAATCCAATCGCAAGCCGGCAGGTTGTAGAGCGCTCTATTACAGCCGCATTCGAATCAGTTTCCCTATCCGCCTTCGGCACTTATATCACATATAGACGTCTAGAAGTTGATATGTCTAAAATAAGGCGGTAAGCTGAGGCCAGCTAATCGCCCGACCTTTGAGCAGAGTACGTATGATCGACATCAAATTACTCCGAACGCTACATGCAGTTGCTTCGACCGGTTCACTGCAAGCTGCAGCCGCGCGTTTGTACGTGACACAAAGTGCCTTGTCACACCAATTGCGTGATGTCGAACAGCGGCTAGGTGCGCCGTTGTTTGTCCGCAAATCGCAGCCGTTACAGTTCGGTTGGCAGGGCCAACTGCTGCTGGATTTGGCCCACAGGCTGCTGCCAGAGATTAGCGCTGTCGAGCAGCAACTGCTATCGCATCAGCCAACGCTCGACCAACTGCGATTAACCGTGGAGTGCCATGCATGTTTTCATTGGTTATTGCCGGCGTTGAAGGCTTTTCGGCAGCAACATCCAGACGTTGATCTGCAACTAGTTACCGATATTGACCATCATGCGGTTGAAGCCATGGTGCAAGGAGAGCTCGAATTGGTGCTCACCACAGATCAGCGATTAGAGTCTCAAGTCCGTTATCAACCCGTGTTTGAATTGGAACTGCTTGCCTATATGGCGCCTGAGCATCCGCTCGCGCAAAAAGACTATGTCGAACCAAGTGATTTAGTCCGTGAAGTGCTGTTGACCTATCCAATAGAACCCGAACGACAAGATTTGTTTCGGTTTTTTTTAGAGAAAAACCAGTTTGAAGGGCGGCAGCGCCACGTCGCACAAGCCAGCCAAATGCTGCAATTAGTTGCGGCAGGCGAGGGCATCGCTGTGTTACCAACTTGGTTGCAAGAGCCATTTGTGTCACAAGGATTGATCGTAACCAAGCCGTTAGGGCTTTGTGGATTGAAGCGGACTATGTACCTTGCTATACCACGACATCTACAACATGCCGTGCTTGCTAAATTCTACGCACTACTGCGGCAGTTGGCGCCTCGTTAGCCCGTTCCTGTCCTGTTGTTGGCAGGGGGCACTGCGTTCGTTGGCGAGCAGCGAGCGCAGAATCTCACGGCGATGGCCAAACAGATTAACGGCATCAGGCATAAAAAAGCCTGCTCTAGCAGGCTGTTGCTGTCCGCGGCGCCATCTTACTGACTTTCGTAGTCCAACGGATCTGTAGCTTGGTTTAAGGTAAACGCTTCGAGGCGTTCCTGACACGAGCCGCATTTGCCGCAGGCTTTGGCGCGGCCGTTGTAGCAGGTCCACGTTTTGCTGTAATCCAAGCCCATCGCTAAACCATCCCGCAGGATCTCGATTTTGCTTTCGTGAAGATAGGGGCTGATGATGTCAATGGGCTCATAGTTGGCGATTTGACAGACGTCGTGCATCTTTTTGACAAACTCTGGACGGCAATCAGGATAGATAAAATGGTCGCCAGAATGAGCGCCGTAGTACACAGCTTGCGCATTTAGCGAGACCGCATAACCAACGGCGAGCGATAACAAAATCATGTTGCGATTCGGCACTACAGTTGACTTCATGTTATCCGCTGCATAGTGGCCTTCTGGAACTTCGATATTATCGGTTAATGACGAGCCCGCCAAAATTTGGTTAATAGCTGAAATATCGACAATTTTATGATTGATACCGAGTTCTTGGCAAACCTGACGGGCACATTCCAGTTCGCGGACATGACGCTGACCATAGTTAAACGATAGCGCATACACTTCGTGGCCGGCTTGGATGGCCTTGTGCAAAACCGTGTATGAATCCATACCGCCGGAATAAATAACAACAACTTTTTGCGGCATTCGTGCAGCTCCCGTTATAATGGTCGGCTAATTTTTGGGGCGCGCATTGTACTTTAATTTGCGCCGAAGCTAAAGGACAACAAATCTGATGTATCCGGTAAATGAAATTTTTGAAACGATCCAAGGCGAAGGCAGCTATACAGGCACGCCGGCGATCTTTATCCGGTTGCAAGGCTGCCCAGTAGGTTGTTCTTGGTGTGACACCAAACACACGTGGGATGTGGAGCCCGCAAATTTAATCCTGCTCACCCAGACAAGCCGGAAAACGCAAGATAGCGACAGTTATGGCAATGCGACTGCGCAGGAGTTGTTTGCACTCATTCAAGCCGAAGGTTATCGCGCACGTCATGTCGTGCTGACCGGTGGTGAGCCATGCATGTACGATTTGAACCCTTTGTGTGATTTGCTTCATGCAAACGGCTTTAGTACCCAGATTGAAACGAGTGGCACCTTTGAGATTAAAGCCCCTGCGACGACATGGGTGACTGTATCGCCGAAAGTGAACATGAAAGGTGGTTTTGACGTGCTGACCTCGGCATTGGAGCGAGCCAATGAGATTAAGCACCCGGTGGCGATGGAAAAACACATCGACGATTTAAAGAATTTGTTAGCGCGCATCGATACTAGCGGCAAGCTAGTGTATCTGCAGCCGATTAGCCAAAAAGCCAAAGCGACTCGTCTAGCGATCGAAATGTGCAAAACCTACAACTGGCGCCTCAGCGTGCAAGTGCATAAATATTTAGGCATCAATTAAGTCGTTGTGTCAGCTTCGTCTGCCAACCACTGTGCTAAGACGGCAAGTGCGGGTTCGGCAGAAGTTGCGTTGTGAAGTTGCTGCTTTAACGGAGCTGGGATCGTCAATATCTCTAACCAACGTTTGGCGAGCGCTGCAGCGTCTGTAATAGACCCTTGGTCATGATACAGACTCGCCAGTTCCGGATTGTCTTGATAGACGTGTTCCAGAGCTTGTTTTATCGCTGTGTAGTTTTCGTCTAGAGGTAGCATCGGCCAATCATCAAGCAGCTCGACATTTGCTATATGCAGCTGGTCTGGTTCTTGCCAGCGTTCGATGATTTTCACACGTGACTTACCTTCAATTGTGATCCCCAGCAGTCCGTCTTCTAACTGAGTAAAATCGATAATGTGGACCAAGGTTGCAATCGTGCAGATCCGATCAGGGTGCTGCGCCGCAACATATGGATTAAGCAATGCGCTGGCAAAAGGACGCTTATCAGCTGCCGCTTCTCGGACCAGCCGTTGATATCGGGGTTCGAAAATTCGCAGACGCATTCTGCCGCCGGGCAGAATCATTTGACTCAGTGGGAATAATGCGAGTTGCAGTGTCATGTGTTTACCTCTGTACATGCTTCGATACGCAGTAACTATTTCGCTGGATCGACAAATCACAAAGATTTTTGCGAAGACGGCCGATACTCTGACGTCCGTATTAATTTTTTGCTAATGTATTGAGCATTCGCACAGCAGGAAAACGTTGTAGATTTATGAAATATCTGATTTTTTTGCTACTAGGCTTTTCAAGCATTGGCCACGCCTTACCACAACTAGAAAACCTGCCACTGCTGGGGCAACCCATTCGTGCCGTGATTAGTGAAACCAATCCACCACCATTTGCCATGTTTGATAGTCAGGGGCAATTAACGGACGGTATAGGCAAAGCCATCGTCGATACCCTTGCCAAAGATCTACGGGGTGTGGCTGAATACCAAAATGTGCCACGTGGTCGTGTGCTGGAGTGGCTACGCAGTGGTCAGGCGGACTTAGCATGTTTTTTAAACCCAGATTGGGTTGATGACCCAAAAGCGGTCGATTGGAGCGTGCCCTTGCTGACTAGTCAACAAGTGATTGTGCGACGTCGTGACAGTGCTTCAATAACGCAACTCAATGATTTAATGGGGAAACGTGTTGGAACTACTCGCGGATTCTTCTATCCAGAGTTTCAGACGGCGTTTTTGCAAAAACAAATTATTCGGGACGATGCGATTAGTTTAACCAGCAATTTACAACGACTAGCCCAAGGGCGGCTGGACGCAGTCCTGTCGGTGGATCTGTCGCTGAATTTTACATTGCGCCACAATCCGCAATGGGCAGGGTTGTTTAGTGCCGATTTGTTATGGAGCGAAGCGCCACAACTGATGTGTGCAGTCAGCCAGTCCTCGCCAAAAAGGGTACAGCTATTGCGGCAGTTGTCGCGATTGCAAGCGGAAGGGCGCCTTGACCAGTTGATTGCGCCGTACAGATAACAAGGAATGGTGTCGAACGCGTGCGCAACACCACCTTATGTCAGTCTTGACGGACCGGATCGTCTTTTAGTTTCGGGATTTTTAAGCCAAGCTCACGGCCACGATGTCTTGCATAATATGTACAGCCATAAAACATCAAACTAGCGCCAATCAATTCGACTGCCGCGATAGCTTTCATCATGGGACTACCCACCCAAAGATTCGTCAGTGCATGCAGAAAATAGATCATCACAATAAAATTTGCCCATGCCAAGGTATAGGCCTTACCTCGCAGCATGCCCAGTGCTGGCAGCCATAATGGTGTCCACATCATAACCAACAACAAACGTTGGCTACCCATTTGGGGCGGTTCTAAATACAAAATCCAGGTCGGGATCAATACTAATAACAACAGATAGCCACATTGTGCGATCCGTAATAAACGGCGTGTTTGCGGTGCCAACGGGAACTCATCTTCAAACAAAATCTTCATGCAAAGGTCCTAATTAAACGAGCAAGCCGAGCGCCTAATGCTCGGCATAAGGTAATTTCGTCATTGCTTAACGCGGCATGACCATGTTGCAGCGCGACATGGCTGGCACCGTATGGCGTGCCGCCACTCTGCGTTTGATGTAATGCTGGTTCGTCGTATGGTTGGCCAACGATCAGCATGCCGTGATGTAGCAGCGGGACTATAGCCCCAAGTAAGCATGCTTCCTGACCACCATGCATTGTTGATGATGAGGTAAAAACCGCTGCGGGTTTGTCAATCAGCTGCCCTTTGAGCCAAATACTGCTGCTTTGCTCCCAAAATGCTTTCATGGCCGCAGTCATTTGACCAAATCGCACGGGGGAACCCAAAGCTAAACCGCTGCATTGCGCCAGTTCGTCCAGAGTCACCAGCGGATGCACGGTGTTTTGTCCAGCGTCAGCGACACAACGTAGCTTTGCTTCTACTCCGGCAGCTTCACAACCATTGGCAATTTCAATGGCTAAATTGGCGACTGAACCATGCCGACTATGATAGAGCACCAGTAAATAGGGCGCTGTCATAGCAGTTCTAGCAACCTTTCTGAAGGGCGTCCTATTACCGCCTGCTGCCCATTACTTAAAATAGGCCGCTCGATTAATTTGGGCTCTTGCAGCATAGCACTAATGAGTTCTATGTCACTGAGTTCTGGGTTGGCTAAGTTCATGCTCTGATAGGCGTCTTCTTTTGTTCTAAGCAATTGCCGAGCTGTGATGCCCAGTTGTTGCAACAATTGTGTTAGCTCTGCAGCAGTCAGTGGTTCAGTGAGGTAATTACGAATTTGAAATGGTTTGCCGCTTTGCTCGACGAGCGTTAAGCCTTCACGGCTTTTTGAGCAGCGATTATTGTGAAAATAAGTCAGCATATTAATTCAACATTTTGATGCGGGATAATTCCGCTTGCAGTTGTTTCTTTTTCGCTTCTAAGCGGCGGTTTTCCAGTTTGTCTTGCTCCGCCACAAAATTCAGCGCTTCGTTTAATTCGTCAATGGCTTTAGGATAAATGGCCAGCTGATAGTACAAATCGGCTCGAGCTTCATGGTAACGAGCCATATCATTCAAAGACTTATACACATCCACCAACATTTCATAAGCCAAATAGGTGTCAGGTTTGGCGTACAACAAGTTTTTCAATAGGTGCAATGCTAAACGGTCTGATTTTAACTGCTTGGCGACGTTTGCATAGTTTAACGTGATGACTAGATTGTTCGGACGCAACAAAAATTCTTGTTCAAGTAGCTGTAGAGCTTTTTCGCCGCGACCTGTTGCCAATAACACATCAGTGTAAGCATCTAGATAAAATAGGTTTTTCGGGTCTTGCTCACGTAAGCGAGTCAGAATCTTATCGGCATCGCTGGCGTGCCCCGTATCAAGCAGGCTTAATGCTAAGCCATACTGGTTGGCTTTGGTATTACCGCCTGGCAAGCTTAAAGCCTTTTGAAAATGGTTAAAGGCGTCTTTGGGTTCCAGTTGAAAGCGAGCCATCACGCGTGCTTTTGCTAACGAAAAATCTGAACTATCAGGGACAAAGCGTTTTGGATATTGCTGCGCGCGAACACGTGAGTCGCTAATCCGCGCTTGAGAAAGCGGGTGGGTATACAAAAACGCTAATTGCGTGTTCACAAATCGTGTGCGCTCGGCTAACTTGCCAAAAAAGTCAGGCATGGCATACGGGTCATAGCCAGCACTGGCCAGCAATTGAATGCCGATACGGTCTGCTTCTTGTTCATTGCTACGGGTGAAACTAATCGCAGTTTGTTGGGCAATGCCTTGCGACGCCATAATGCCAGCCATGCCCGCTTCTGGGTTAATGATCCCCAACAACACAGAACCTAGCACTGTCGCTAGGGTCAAAGGACCATTTGCCGATTGGGCTTCGACCGAGCGAGCGATGTGCCGCTGCGTGACGTGGACAATCTCATGCGATAACACAGATGCGAATTCGCTTTCGCTGTCGGCCACAGCGAGCGTTCCTGTATTGGATACTACGTTTCCGCCCAGCATAGCAAAGGCATTAATTTCTGGATTATTGACCCAGTAGAACTTAAACGGAAAACGCACACCTTCTGCTTTTGAAACAATACCTTGGCCAAGGTTGTTTAAATAGTCTTCCAGCACAGGGTCATTGACCATCGGCAACTGACTGCGGGTTTGTTTCAGCATCAAGTCGCCGATGATCTTTTCTTTATCAGAGGACAAACTTGCGAAGGCATTGGAGCCCAAATCGGGCAGGGAGTTGGCGGGGGCGCACCACGCCGCGCCAGATGTCAACATCAACCCGGCCAGCACACTTAACGTTAACTTCATCTATTTTTTAGGCTCTATCAGTCCAGCGCGGATCGCCGCGAGTTGCAGTTCATCTGCGTCAACGGCAGCAAGGCGTTTTTCCTGCGCTTCGAAAAATTGTCGAATCGATACTCCTTCGACCTTGGTCACTTCAACATGTTCCCGTAAATAGTTAACACATTGGTGAACAATTTTATGGGCGTGCAAAATCAAGGCAAAATCAGCTTGGTCACCATGTTCAAAATAAAAGGCGATAAATTTATGTAACTGATTGATCCGCAGGATCATCCGCATTTGCAGCGGGTCCCACACCACAAAGTCCATAAAGCTATTGTTCTTGATGTATTGGTCGATTTCTTTACCGCGGGCATAAGGCAGTGCATGCAGTTCAAAGCCGCGTTCAGTAAATACTTGATACAACGCGATTTTCGGTTTGTTGTCACAATGGATCACATTGTGGTCGTCCATATAGCCGCCAAGCCGATCTAGATTCCAGTTGCGGCGGTCGATAATTCGTTTAATCGCATTATCAAAACCGTGTGTCAAAATCCCTTCTGATTCACCAAGTGACTGCGCCACCATGTGATAAAACGGCGGCAGCTCACCCCAGTTGATCTGCTTTTTGTACCAATTGATATCTTTCAGCGTCGGGTTTTCCGGCAACTTGTAACGATTCGATTGATTCATGATGATGCTGACCTATATATGCAAAGCCTCAACTGCCGTAGTGTCAAATGCCGCAACCTTACAGCGTTGACCTATAGCATTGGCTTTGTTGGTAATTTTCCATGGTAGAACACAGCAAAGATGACAGTCATGTCATAAGGTTAATGTATCACAATCAAAAGGAACTGCTATGTCTGAAGTGCATTGGAAATGGTTCGACCGCCGATTTTTTCCGCTGCTGTTAATCCTATTTGCCTTCGTCGTTTTGTACTCTTTGCATGTATGGCCTGATGTGATGGCACCTTTGTGGGCCGCACTGATTATGGCGTACCTGTTGAATCCACTGGTGTATGCGGCTGAGCGATTGAAAGTACCGCGTCCTTGTAGCGTTGCTGTATTGGTTGGCAGTTTGTTGTGTGTTGGCAGCGCATTGGTGTTCGGCATAGCACCAGAGGTGTGGCGTCAAGCGCAAGCGTTTGTGGCGGCGATGCCCGACATGGTGGTGAAAGGTCAAGGTTATTTGGCAAGCTTGCCTGACTTGTTGCCGGGATTGGTGACGACTGAACAAATTGAACGTTTAGTACAAACCTTGGAACAACAGCTGTTGGACGTGTTTGACGATGTATTGGCGGTATCGCTAGTGGGCGTCAAAGGAGTTTTTCAGTTTTTAGCCTATGCCATCATAGTCCCCATGATGGTGTTTTTCTTATTAAAAGACCATCACTTGTTGCTTGCAGGAATACGACCTTGGTTTGCCAAAGATGCGGTATTTTGGGGCGAAGTCTGGCACGAGCTTGATCGACAATGGCTGGGCTACTTGCGTGGAAAAATCATAGAATGTGTGTTGATGTCGATTGCCTGTTACCTGCTTTTTCAATGGTTCCAATTGCCATATGCACTTTTACTAGCACTATTAGTTGGCCTGTCGGTGTTTGCGCCCTACATAGGTATCGCAGTGGTCAGCGTGCCAGTTGTCGTCACGGTGATCGCGCAGTTTGGCACCGAAGGTGTGGCGATGAATCTGCTCATCGGCTACGTGGTATTGCAGCTGATTGACGCGTATGTATTAGTACCTTTGTTATTCGCCGCCTTGGTGAATGTCGGACCATTTTATATTTTGTTGTCGATCTTGATGTTTGGCAGTATCGCAGGATTCTGGGGGGTTTTGCTGGCGATCCCACTTGCTTCTTTGTGTGCCGTAGCACTGTCAATGCAACGGCGGATGCTGGATCAAGGTGACGTAGGCAGTTGATACTTCTGCCATAACAAGTGGAACAAGCCCGTTTGGTATTGTTTTTCCAGCATGGCTTCAAGTGGCGCCGCATACTGGTAATTCGGTGAGTTTCTGGCAAATGCTAAGTAACCCAAGATCACTTGTTGTACATGGTAGGGTTGCTTAATCAGATCGTCCGGTGTGATGCCTGCTTCACGAAACGAACCGTCGGCGGTGCGCTCGACGGTAATAGCAAAATCGACGCGTCCTTTGTGCACCATATCCAGTGATACAGCTTCCGAAGGCATTTCTACTTTTTGAATAAAACCGGCTCCGTCAAACTCAGGAAAATACACCGCATCGCGCATCACGGCGACAGAGTAGTTTCTTAATTCTGACAAACGATGGATCCGTGTCGGATTGTCTTTTTGCGAATAAAACACAAACGACGAGCGAAAGCGCATCATCGCCGGCTGGATAAAATACAAATATTGTTCACGGGCAGGGGACTTAATTAGGCCTGCAACAATATCCAGCTCGCCTTGTTCGGCCATTTTCAAACAACGTGGGAATGGACAAGCGATCACTTGAATTTCGTAACCAAGATGGCGTGCAGCGGGTTTTAGCAGATCGAGTGACAAGCCGTGCGGCTCGCTGACACCTTCAGTGTAATAATACGGGGGATTGTGATACATGCCTAGCCGCAGCACCACTTTGTCTTGTTGTGGTACTTGAGGCAACGCTAATGCTGGCAAGGCCCAGCAACAAACAGCCAGCAGCAATGTTGGAAAATATTTCAGCAACTAATCTGTCCCCAATGACAACTCTACCTGGGTGTCCGGTAAGTCCCTGCCGGCCGGGCCGGATTTTCCATCGGCACAACCTCGTCACTCTAGCTGAATTCGACCGACAATACCAGCATACAGCTGCCGTTCTGTTCCCGGTTCTACGCCACGTAAACCTTGAGCATTGACGATAACCGCCGCGACATATTGTTGATTGAGTAAATTCGACACTTGCCCAAACAGCGTCCATCTCGGATGAATTTGGTAGGATGCTTGTACATCAAATGTGAAGCGACCTGGCGCAAACTGACTGTTTTTGTCATCCATTGCCATCCGACTTTGGGCGTTGGCACTGGCAGAAATGCGCCATGCCGGAGTTAACTGCCAGCCAAATTGCAATTGGGCTTGTCGCTCACTGATCCCTGGTAACTGCGCTGTGGCTTCGCCTTGTGAAAAGCGATTGCGTGACCACAGTAGCGCCAATTTTGCATCATAGGCGTCTTGTTGATAGGACAGCGCGGCCTCTACACCGTAACGGTGAGACCGCGCAGCATTGTAGTACACGGTACGACCGGCAAACGACGTTAATACAGCTAGTTCATTGGTACTTCGGATGTCGTAGGCGCTGAGCTCTGTTTTCCAGTGCTCGTGTTGCTGCCGATAAACCAGCTCCCACTGCTGATTTTCCGCAGGTACTAATGTGCTGTTTAGGCCCGCACCATCTACGCGATAGGCAAGATCTGCCAGCGTGGGTAATTCAAAACCTTGGCCATAAGACCATTGGATGCTTTGTGCGGCATCGATTTGCCACAGCAGGCCGGCAGCGACGTTATGCCCCTGAAATTGCCGACCGCCGCTATCATCGGGGTTAGTGCCTTGAATAAAGTGATCTGCCACCTGATAACGATAGTGATTGCTGCGCCAGCCGCCAAATAATTGCCATGCGGCGGCAAATTGCCATTGGTTGCGCACAGCCACTTCCCATGCATCGACGTTAGCTTGTTCATTGCGGCGCAAGTCGCCTTTGCGTCCTTGCAAATTGACAAAGCCGAGCCGATGTTCGTCACTGTGTTCATGTTGCAATGAAAATTCTGAGTGCAGCGCCTTAGTGTCGAAATAATCACTCCAAGCCACTTGTTGCTCGACGAGGATGCCTCGCGCTTGGCGGGACAGCGCCACGACGCCGCCGGAACTAGTAATGGCTTGGCCACTTTGCCCTTGAAATTGTTCAATAGCACGGTGAATTTGCCATAGCCGAATATCGGTGTTTGGCAGGCTGATACCAAGGCTACCGCTGAGTTGTTCAGTCGACTTACGCGTATCAAACAGACCGGCATTGGTGCTGGTTTGATTAGGGTTGTCGAGCCACTCGGCGAGCGTTAATGCGAGCGGGTCTTGCAGCAGCGGGTCGCGCTGACCATCAAGCCGCAAAGTCACCGAAATGTCTTCGTCGAGTGATTGCTGCAGTCGAAGATTCGCTGCTTGTCGTTTGGACTGCTGGTGTGGCCGAAAGCCGCTATAACTGCTTTGTTGTACTGCCGCTGTCCAGTCGTGTGCAGTTAATCGAACACGTTGTTGCTTAAACCCTGAACTGCTCTGCCAACTCGCATTAAGTTCAGTCGGGGCCGTTTCATCAAGTGCTCGAGCCTGTGCCGCGATGACGCCACCGGCCGCGTTACCATATAAAGCAGCTATCGGACCGCGCAAGATCTCAAGTTGTGCGAGATCGTCGGTCATCAATCCGGCTAGCTGTAATTGACCATCGGTGGTCGATTGCGGCACGCCATCGAGAAGGAATTCCAAACCTCGAGTGCCAAAGGCACTGCGACCGCCAAAACCACGGATGGTCAACCGTGGGTCTTGGGCAAGTGTCGTACGGGGATCCGCCTGAAGGCCAGGTAATCCGCGAAACAGATCGGTAAATTGAGCGGAAGGTAAAGTTGGAGCTGCTTGTGACCATCCGGCGCCGGCACTTTGCAGCCATTGTTGCTGAAATCGCGGCGCAGTCACCATGATGCGTTCGATGTTGACATCGGCGGCACTGACCGCCGATGCATAGACACCAAGGAGCGCCAGTACGCGGTGTGCTGTCATTGCGCCGCTGGAGTTAACCGGAGGATCGCACCTTGGTCTTCATCCGTTAAAAGATACAAAGCGCCATCCGGACCTGTCACGACATGCCGGACTCGCTTGCCAATCGACATACGCTCTTCCGCAACGACTTTATCGTTTTCGACATCAAGGCGCACCAGTAATCCAAACTTCAACGAACCCACCAGCAAATCACCTTGCCAGGCTTTAAACAGATTTCCGTGATAGAAACTCATGCCACTTGGCGCAATCGACGGCACCCAATAATGTAGTGGCTGTTCGAGTCCCGCTTGCGCTGTTTTACCAATCACGCCGCCACCATATTCTTCACCGTAAGTGATAAGGGGCCAGCCGTAGTTTTTGCCAGCTTCGGTGATATTGATTTCGTCGCCACCTTGGGGGCCATGTTCATGTGTCCACAAGCGGCCTTGTGCGTCTAACGTGGCACCTTGAATATTACGATGACCTAGCGACCAGACGCGCGCATCGGCCGTCTTGTCTTGCAAGAATGGATTTCCTTCAGCAGGCTTGCCATCTTGCGTCAGATGCACCACTTTACCGATGCTGGTGTTGGTTTGCTGCACTTCATTGCGCAACACCAAACGATCGCCGAGGGTTAAAAACAAGTCGCCATTGGCTTGTTGCACTATGCGTCCGCCAAAATGATACTGCGAGTCCACTTTCGGTTGTTGGCTGAAAATGACGCGGACATCTTTCAGGGTCTGACCATCCAACACGGCGCTGGCCAACGCGGTACCATTACCACTGCTATCTGCCTGGGCAAAGCTGAAAAACACCTTGTTGCTTTGCGAGAAGTTCTGATCGACGATCACATCAAGCAAGCCGCCTTGACCTTTAACATAGAGTTCTGGCAAGCCTTGAATAGGCTCGCTGACTTTACCGTCTTTGGTCACGTAACGCAGGTTGCCGCTGCGCTCGGTGACCAGCATCCGGCCGTCAGGCAGAAAGGCGAGTCCCCACGGATGTGACAACTGCGTGGTAATTTCTTGAACGTCAATTTGGCCTGCCTTGCTATTGATTGTTGTGGCTTGGGCTGCAGGTAGGCTTAAGCAGATCGACAGCACCAGCACTTTCCAGTGGATCCGTTTCATCAGAACTCCTTGAGGGGCAGCCTTAGTTTTTGATCAATCCTTCAGCGCGCATGGCGGCTTGGACAGAAGGACGCTGCGCAACCCGAGCCACATACGCCGTAAGTTTGTCGAACTTACTCAAGTCGTAGCCAACGAGGCCGCTCCAATTCAAGCACACAAACAAGTAGGCATCGGCAATAGTGAATTGGTCGCCGAGCATAAATGGTTGATCAGACATACTTTCTTGCAGTTGAGTGAGGCGTAGATCTAGCCGCGCTCGAGCCGCGTCTTTTGCCGCATCCACTGTGCTTGGGTCAAATAGGGGCGAGAAGTTTTTATGCAGTTCAGTGCCGATAAAATTCAACGCACTTTGCAGGCGATAACGCGCGAAACTGCCATTGACAGGCGCCAACGCGGCGCCCGGCGCTTGGTCGGCAATATATTGCAAAATGGCAGGCCCTTCGGTCAAAACTTCGCCATTTTTTAGTTGCAGTGCTGGGACATAACCAAACGGCTGAATTTGCCGATAATCGCTGCCATCCGTAAGCTGTTTTGTGCGCAAGTTGACCCGCGCGATTTCAAACTTCAAACCGGCTTCTTCAAGGGCTATGTGAGATGCCAGAGAGCATGCACCAGGAGCGTAAAACAGTTTCATAACAACGTCCTTTTGGATAAAAGCTGAAGTCAGCTTAGCCCGCCAACGCGCTAAGCACTACATCATGATGATTACTGGTTTTAAAATCTTCGAACACTTGCTTGACCACGCCATCTTGGCCGATCAAAAAAGTTACCCGATGAATGCCATCGTAAACTTTTCCCATAAATTTTTTCGGGCCCCACACGCCAAATGCGTCAGCAAGTTGATGATCTGGGTCAGATAACAAGGTGAAATTCAGTTTGTCACGCTCAACAAACTTTTTCAGACTTTTGACAGGGTCTGTGCTGACACCAACTGCGATGACATTTTGTGCACTCAGCGCCGCTTGACTGTCACGCAAGCCGCAGGCTTGCACTGTGCAGCCAGGGGTCATGGCTTTCGGGTAGAAGTACAACAGGACTTGGTGGTTCGCGAGCAACTCGCTAAGTTCGACTTCGACGTCATCTTGATTTTTTAAACGAAAATTGGGTGCTGTTTGGCCAACTTGCAGATAATTCATACGGTACTCCAACGGTTAACTTTGTAGGCGGAAACTCCCTTGCAGCTGCATTTCCGACAGTTTTGTTTGCACCAACTGCGCTAATTCATCAGCGCCAAGACCTTGCGGCAACTGCACTGTCATGACGGTGTGCGTATGCGCAGGACCATGCGGGTCCGGATGAATCGTTTCTGAGCGCAAAGCACCGATGTACACCTGATGCTCGGCTAATAAACTGGACATGGCACCGAGCGTACCCACCCGGTCGACACCTGTATATTCGAGCACATAAGGCGCAGAAAGCTGCGGCAATGAACGGCCACTGGTACGTTTGGTCATCGTTAACAGATCAAGTTCCAAGCCGAGGCTTGGCAACAAAAACTCGATTTTGCTAATTGCCGCGCCATCGCCGCTAATCAACATAATAAAGGTAAACTCGTTGCCAAAAATCGCCATCCGACTATCGACGATATTGCAGTTACAGTCGCTGACCAAGCGCGCAAGCTTTGACACTATCCCGGTGCGGTCGGCACCAATCGCCGTGACAACTAGTTGTTGAGCCATAAAAATGCGTTACCTCTACCTCTTTTAGGCGGCCGATAGTAGCATAATTTGTTGAAAATTCATCGCTCTGTCAGGCTTTACTTGTGCTATGCAAGCGGCGTCATTACTATAGGCAGCCTTACAGCTGTGGAGAGGTTGAAATGTTCAGAGGAAGTTTGGTTGCCCTTGTTACCCCGATGTTAGCCGATGGCACTGTCGATTATGACAGCCTCGAAAAACTGGTGGAGTATCAAAAGAAGAATGGCACCGACGGTCTGATCATTATGGGGACTACAGGTGAAGCTGCGACAATCCCATTTGCGGAGCAGCTGCAAGTATTAAGTTTTGTGCTGGAAATCAATGCTGGCGCCATGAAGATCATTGCCGGCAATGGCTCAAACAGCACGGCTGAAGCTGTCGAAAAAACCAAAATGCTGACTGAGTTGCCTATTGACGGTTTTTTAACGGTCACGCCTTATTACAACAAACCCACTCAAGCAGGCATGCTGGCACACTTTAAAGCTGTCGCTGCGGCAACCGACAAACCCGTATTGCTGTACAACGTGCCAGGACGCACCGGCGTTGACTTGAAAGCCGAGACCGTTGCTGAATTAGCAAAAGTCGCAAATATTGTTGGCATCAAAGAAGCGACGGGGTCAATGGAGCGTTTAGCTGAGCTGCAGCAGCTGTGCGCCGCCGAGTTTGATTTATTAAGCGGTGATGATGCCAGTGCGGCGGAATTTGTATTGCGTGGCGGGCACGGCGTTATTTCTGTCACCACGAACGTCGCCCCAGCGGGTATGTCAGCCATGATCCGCGCAGCACGCCAAGGCGATCGTGAGCTTGCACTAGCAACCGATGCTACGTTGCAGTGCTTACATCGCGATTTATTTATAGAGAGCAACCCAATTCCAAGTAAGTGGGCGTTGTGGCGTTTAGGTTTGATGCAAACCGACGCGGCACGTTTACCACTGACCTCGTTGGAACCAATTCATCATTTGGCAATCGAACAAGCGTTAAAACAAGCCAATTTACTGTCGTAGGAGTTTTTAGGTGAAGAATTTGGTGATTGGCACTGCGGTGCTGTCGATCGGCCTGACTGGCTGTTCAATTTGGCCAGAAGCAGAAGTACCAATGGAACCGGAACGTGTAGCTGAGCTACAAATTCCCACAGGGTTAAAGGCCCAACGCCGTCCAAATCAATTTGATATTCCAGCGGTCAATGCGCAGGGACAACGTCCTGAAGAATTAGATTTACGCGCGCCGATGCAAGTGTTGGCAGTTGCCACCAACTCGCACGTAGAAGAAGATGAAAAAGACGTGCGAGTCTGGTTTGAGCGCAATGAATATTCAGGTGATCTGCTGCCCTATTTACAAAAGAACGTAGCGGCCTTTTTTGCTGCAGAAAATATTGAAGTCAAACAAATCGACGCCACACATTGGCAAACTGGCTGGGTGCCGCAATACCGCGAAACCGGTTGGTGGTTATGGAAAGGTCAAGAGTTAGTCCAAGAAGGCCGTTTCGAGATTGCGTTAGAACCAAAAACACACGGTCGTACTGTCGGAGTGACATCACGTTTGCTGGAGCAGCGCTACAGCGATGATTCGGCAAAACTAACCCCGATCTCTCAGCGTCGGGAAGAGGTTAACTTTTTAAACCGGGTCATTGATAGCGTAGCGACGGTTGAACTCGCGGCGATCAAAGAAGCGCGGGCTAAGTTGCCTGAATACACCTTAACGCGCGCCAAAACTGAGCAAAATGAGCCCGTGTTGTTGACCAAACAAGATATCGATACCACGTGGTCACAACTTGAGCTGCTGTTGGAAGCCGTGTCGTTAGAAGTGAGCGACATGAACCAAACGGACTACCTGTATTACGTCAAATACACCAAAGAAAACAGTGGTTTCTGGAAGTCGTTATGGAGCTCAGGTGCCGATTTAACTTTGCCATTGACCGAAGATGGCGAATATCAACTCAAATTACAGAAAGCGACCGACGGTACTGTGATCCATGTGTATGACAGTGAAGGTAAGCCGCTAGATCCGGCAGTTGTCGATGACATCTACCGTGTGTTTGGTGACGCCATCCGCGAAAACAAATTAGAACTGTAAATCAGTTCATCAGCGAGAGGCGCGCATTGTCGCGCCTTTGTTGTTTCAGTCACTATCGCGACAACCCTATGCTGGTCGCGAGGAGAATAAATCGCCATGCGTAAGCAGCATCATTGGTTAGCCTTGGCCACTTTTCTGAGCGCCATGACCAGCCACGCGGCCGAATTAAAAGATTTGTATCAAGCGAAAGTCAGCGCCAGTGCGACACCGGCAGAGTGGCAACGTGCAGCCATGTCGGCTGTTTTGATCCGAATTACCGGCAGCGAAACCGTACTGACGCAACCGGCTATCGCCGCGCAATTGGCGCAAAGCGGCAACTACGTAACGCAATTTCAAAACATTCGTGAACAAGGGGCGGCCATGCTGCAAGTCACCTTGGATGCGCAAAAAATCAATCAGTTACTGCAATCACAACAAATTCCGTTATGGGGACCACGTCGCCCTGACGTGTTGTTGTGGTTGACTGAGCGTTTAAACGAGCAACCATTGTTCGTACAAAGCCCAGACCATCCGGTGCGGCAGGCGCTGCAACAACAAGCGCAAAAATACGGCTTGAGCTTAATGTTTCCACTATTTGATGCACAAGACACGGCAGTCATCAATGAAACTGCCGCTTGGGCTGGCGACTGGCAAGCACTTGCCACAGCCTCTGGTCGATATCATGCCGACCAAGTGCAAAACCTGTTGTTTGATCAAACACCTGACCCATCAGGTACGCTGTTGTTTCGGTTAACGTATCAAGTGCAGCAAGGCGCTGAAATCGTCACCAAAGAGCTAACCAATGTGGATGCTATGCAATTGGCGGCACAATTCTGTGCTGAATTGGCAGCGCAGCAAGTCGCACAATATGCAGTGAACCTAACAAGCCTAGACTCAGGTCCAGCGCAGCTGAAACTGACTGTTGAAAACGTGGCTAGTGTCAGTGACGTTGCGGCGTTGCAACAAGTATTGAATTCGATGCTCACGGTTAAAAATGTGCAGGTTGTGCAATATCAATTAGGTACTGTGCAACTGGTGGTTGAACTCGCATCGGCTCCTGCTGATTTCTACCGAGCGGTTAGCTTGATTAAGCAGTTGCAGCCATTGGAGCCGATAGCAGAAACACCTGCCGCAGATATTACTGCAGTTCCAGAAGTCGCTGCCGATGGCCAAGCCATCGTTGCCGATCCTGCGCTGACCCAACAACCAAAAAACGACGCTTCGCTTGGTGATGAGCAAGTCGTCGTCGACGCTCAAACGCAACAAAATCTGCAACAAGAACTGTTGTCAGAAACCCAAGCCACAGCGCCGAATTCCGCTGACGGGGCGACGCCAACCGCGGATGGTGCAGCACCTGTTGCAGGTACAGTGCCTAGTGCTGCGCCAGTAACGGGTACGCAAGTTGTTGAAACTAATCACTATCGATTAAATCGTTCTTGATGCAGCCGACCCAATTTACCCTCGCCGTGACCTTGCCAGATGACGAAACGCTGGCAAGCTTCTATGGGGCAGAGCAAAGTCCAGCCGTCGCCTACTTACGCACTTACTTGGCTCCGGACTCCATTTGGTCGCCGCATGGCGTGTATCTGTTTGGCGCGTCTGGGTCTGGTAAAAGTCATTTGCTTTATGCGGCCTGCGTGGCAGCGCAAGAGCAGGGCCTGACCAGTCAGCTGCTGACGTTGGATGAATTACATCATTACAGCCCGCGGATGCTTGATAACTTAGAGCAGCTCGACTTAGTTTGCCTCGATAATCTGCAAGCGATTGCAGGTGACATGCACTGGCAAGTGGCTGTGTTTGATTTGTATAACCGGATGCTAGAACATGGCAAAAAACTGGTGTTAGTTGCCAATGGCGCACCGACCGAGCTCGGCATCACCTTGCCCGATCTGGTCTCGCGCCTGCAAGCCTGCACAGCGTTCCAACTACGTTTGTTAAGTGACGACGATAAACAGAAGTTATTGCAACAAAAAGCTAAATTACGTGGTCTTGAGCTCCCGGATGAAACGGCGCGGTTTTTATTAAATCGACTGCAACGGGATACGCGAGCCTTGCTCGATACACTCGATCAACTCGACAAAGCATCCATGCAACATCAACGGCGTTTGACCATTCCTTTTGTCAAAGAAGTACTCGGCTGGCACAGCAGTAGCGCAGACGTCTGATTTTTCGCCATTTCTTGGCGATTTTCATAAAAAATCCTCGGTAAGCTTTCTCAAAAAACCGCCAGTTTGGTGTATCATTGCCCGTTTGTATCAAAACGAATTGAAGCGGTGCGCATCTTTTGCGGGCTGCGTTGTTCAAACTGGCTGGGCTGAGGATAAAGATGAACCTAACTGCCATTGTAGAGTCCGCATTAGTCGCGGTCGCCAATGCCAATGACATCAACACACTGGAAGACGTCCGTGTTGAATTTCTGGGCAAAAAAGGCAGCATTACCGAGCTGCTGAAATCACTCGGCGCGATGGACGCCGAAGCACGTAAAGTCGCCGGCGCGCAAATCAACGACGCCAAACAACAAGTACAAGACGCGTTAAACGGCAAACGTGACGCACTGCAGGCGCAAGTGTTGGCACAAAAATTAGCGTCCGAACAAATCGATGTCACCTTGCCAGGTCGCAGTATCGAGCAGGGCGGTTTGCACCCTGTGACGCGCACCATTCGCCGCATTGAAAGCTTCTTTGGCGAGCTTGGTTTCGAAGTCAAACACGGCCCTGAAATCGAAGATGATTTCCATAACTTCGATGCGCTGAATATTCCAGAGCATCACCCAGCCCGAGCCGACCATGATACGTTCTATTTCAACCCGAAACTGATGCTGCGTACGCAAACATCCGGCGTGCAAATTCGCACCATGGAAACTGAGCAGCCGCCGCTGCGCATCATTTCGCCAGGTCGCGTCTACCGTAACGACTACGACATGACCCACACGCCCATGTTCCACCAAGTGGAAGGTTTGATGGTCGATAAAAACGTCAGCTTTACCGAGCTCAAAGGCATCCTGCACGACTTCTTGAAAAACTTCTTTGAAGAAGATCTGCAAATTCGTTTCCGTCCATCATTCTTCCCATTTACCGAACCTTCGGCGGAAGTGGACGTGATGGGCAAAAACGGCAAATGGCTAGAAGTGCTAGGTTGCGGCATGGTGCATCCGAACGTGTTGCGTTCGGTTGGCATTGACCCAGAAGTCTACAGTGGCTTTGCATTTGGCATGGGCGTGGAGCGTTTGACCATGTTGCGTTACGGCGTAACAGACTTACGTTCGTTCTTTGAAAACGACCTGCGTTTCTTAAAACAATTCAAATAAGCCGGAGTAGAGATGAAATTCAGTGAATCCTGGTTACGCGAATGGGTAAACCCAGCGTTATCAACGCAAGAACTGGCCGAACAAATCTCCATGGCTGGTTTAGAAGTCGACGGCATCGATCCTGTTGCCGGTGAATTTAATGGCGTGGTGATCGGCCACGTGGTCGAGTGCGCTCGTCACCCTGAAGCCGACAAACTGCAAGTCACCAAAGTCGATATTGGCGCCGCTGAGCTGCTGGATATCGTTTGCGGCGCGGCGAACTGCCGTCAAGGCTTAAAAGTTGTGGTTGCAACTGTTGGTGCTGTGCTGCCGGGCGATTTTAAAATCAAAGCCGCCAAACTGCGTGGTCAACCGTCCAACGGTATGTTGTGCTCGTTGTCTGAACTTGGCATGGCGGAAAGCTCGGATGGTATCATCGAGCTGCCAGCTGATGCACCGCTTGGCGTGAACATTCGTGAGTTTTTAAAACTTGATGACAACACCATCGAAGTCGATCTAACGCCAAACCGCGCTGATTGTTTAGGTTTATTGGGCCTCGCGCGTGAAGTCGGCGTATTGAACAAACTCGATGTGACCACACCGGTGATTGACGCGGTGGCGCCAACCATCGACGAAACCCGTGGTATCACGCTGGTGGCGGCACAAGACTGCCCACGTTATTTAGGTCGCGTGATTCGTAACATCAACGTCGGTGCAAAAACACCGCTGTGGATGGTCGAAAAACTACGTCGTTGTGGCATTCGCTCGATTGACCCTGTGGTCGATGTGACCAACTTCGTGTTGCTGGAACTGGGTCATCCAATGCACGCATTTGATTTAAATGCGATCGAAGGCAACATCGTGGTGCGCCACGCCAATCCTGGTGAAAAACTGGTGCTGCTGGATGAAAGCGAAGTTGAACTACGCGCCGATACCTTAGTGATTGCTGACGAGAAAAAAGCACTGGCCATGGCAGGTATTTTCGGTGGCTTGCACAGCGGTGTGACTGCATCTAGCAAAGATATTTTCTTAGAAAGCGCGTTTTTCTCGCACATCCAAATGGCCGGTAAGGCACGTCAATACGGTTTGCACACCGACGCGTCACATCGCTACGAGCGCGGTGTCGACCCTGAGTTACAACGCACGGCGATGGAGCGCGCAACGGCGCTGTTATTGTCCATCGTTGGCGGCGAAGCTGGCCCAGTGGTTGAAGCGAAATCTGACGCGCATTTGCCAAAACCTGCGCAAATTCACTTAACTCGGGTGAAATTAGACCGCATTTTGGGCATCCATATTGAAACCGCCACGGTCAGTGAGATTTTCACTCGTTTAGGTTTTGCTGTAACCGAAGCAGCCGATGGCTGGCAGGTGACAGTACCGACCTATCGCTTCGACATTTCTATTGGCGAAGATCTGATTGAAGAAGTCGCTCGCGTCTACGGTTACAACAGCATTCCAAATGTGGCACCAACGGCAGCGCTGGCGATGCGCACGCACCGCGAAGCGGATATTTCTGTGCACAGCTTGCGTGATTTGTTAGTCGACCGCGGTTATCAAGAAGCCATCACCTATTCATTTGTTGACCCAAAAGTACAACAAGTGTTGTTCCCTGGCGTGGAAGCTTTGGTGTTACCAAACCCAATTTCCGCCGATATGTCCGCGATGCGTTTGAACCTGTGGCCAGGTTTATTGCAAACCTTGCAATACAACCAAAACCGTCAGCAAAACCGTTTGCGCTTGTTTGAATATGGCTTGAAGTTCATTCCTGATGCGGCCGCCGAAGGCGGTGTGCGTCAGGTGCCGGTGATCGGTGGTGTGGTGATTGGCTCTTACGGCAACGAGCATTGGGCGATCGCTGAGCGCAACGTCGATTTCTTTGACGTCAAAGGCGACTTGGAAGCACTGTTGAGCAAAACTTCGGCGCCTGAATCATTCAGCTTTGCTAAAGGCGAGCACAGTGCTTTGCATCCGGGTCAAACAGCCCAGTTGTTGCGTGATGGTCAACCGGTCGGTTTGATTGGCGCATTGCATCCAGAAGCCGAACGTAAGCTTGGGATTAAAGGCAAAGCCTTTTTGTTTGAGATTGAATTGGCTGCATTTGGTGATAAAGCCATTGTTTCTGCTCAGGAAATCTCGAAATACCCAGCAAACCGCCGTGATTTAGCAATTGTAGTGAAATCAGATGTGCGTTTTTCCGACATCCTTGCTACTATTAGAAAAGTTGGCGGAAATCAACTAGTTGACCTAAAGTTGTTTGATGTGTACACCGGTCAGGGTGTAGCGGAAGGCTTTAAGTCACTGGCGATAGCTCTGACCCTGCAGGACAAGACGCGAACGCTTGAAGATAAAGACATCCAAACGGTGATATCTCAAGTGGTTCAAGCACTTGGTGATGAATTCAACGCAACGTTGAGGGACTAAGAATGGCGCTTACCAAAGCCGATTTAGCAGAACGCTTGTTTACCAAGTTTGGCATCAGCAAACGTGATTCCAAACTGATCGTTGAAGCTTTTTTTGAAGAAGTCCGGCTCGCACTGGAATCAGGCGATCAGGTCAAACTGTCTGGCTTTGGTAATTTTGACCTTCGCGTCAAAAACCAGCGCCCTGGTCGTAACCCGAAAACTGGCGAAGATATTCCTATTTCAGCCCGTTGTGTGGTGACATTCCGCCCAGGTCAGAAGTTAAAAAGCCGCGTTGAAGTTGGTACTGCAAAAAAATAAATTGCCGTTCTGAACTAACTCGGACGTTCTATAGAGAAAGCGCCTATGCGGGCGCTTTTTTATTGGCTAAAACTTGGTGAAAACGCCGTTCTTTGACGTTGCTAATAGCAGCTAAGCTGCTGTAACTATTAAATTTTGCGCCAAAACAACACAAATTTATATTTCTAGCGTAGGCTGATCTAACAACCAAGTTTCTCTGTACAAGCATGGCAGTAGACTTTCAAGGTGAGTTATGACAGTAAAAATTGGCGTTAGTGCATGTGTAGTAGGGCAACGAGTTCGCTTTGATGGCGGTCATAAGTTGTCGGCATTTTGTCAGCATACGCTCGCTCCTTTAGTGGAGTTCGTGCCTTTTTGTCCGGAAATGGCCTTGGGCATGCCATCGCCACGGCCGGCGATCCGGTTGATGAAAACGGCGCTTGGTGATATTCGGCTGGTGAATAACAAAGATGACAGCCTTGATTACACCGACGCCATGCTGGCTCTTTGTGCAGAGCAGCTACCACAGATGCAAGGATTGGCCGGATATGTTGTGTGCGCGAAATCACCGACCTGTGGTCTGGAGCGAGTTCGACTCGTTGATG
The DNA here is from genome assembly GCA_003482455.1 of Rheinheimera sp. Classification (GTDB taxonomy): domain Bacteria; phylum Pseudomonadota; class Gammaproteobacteria; order Enterobacterales; family Alteromonadaceae; genus Pararheinheimera. The sequence goes on from DMYW01000020.1 coordinate 96,532, forward strand.
ATCGCGGTGTATTGCTTGGGAAAATCGCCACCGGACTGTTCACTCACGAATTGCATAAAACTTACCCATGGCTACCGATTGAAGAAGATGGTCGCTTGTTAGATCCTGGTCTACGTGAAAGTTTCATCACTCGCGTGTATGCCCTTGACGCATGGCAGCGCCACATGGCCGATGGCTTTAGCGCCGGCAAGTTAGTGCAGTTTCATAGCCAATACAAATTTGTTGTGATGGCGCACAACCCGACAGCTTATCGAGAATTAGGCCGTTTAGTTGCAAACCCGAAATTGTTTGCTGAGACTGAACTCGCCAAACGCTATTTGACCGATTTTATGCAAGCGTTATCGACAGTAGCGACGCGTAAGACTCACGCCAATGTGTTGATGCACTTACAGGGCTTTTTCAAAAAAGTGCTGTCGAGTGATGCAAAACAGGAATTATTGGAGCTGATCCACCAATATCGGCAAGGGCACGCGCCGCTGTTGGCTCCTTTAACCTTGCTCAAACATCATCTTCGGCTGAACCCGCATGATTACGTAGCGGCGCAGCGTTATTTACAGCCTTATCCAGCGCAGTTGGGATTACAAGCATGAATCCACAGCAGCCATTTGTTGTCGTTTGGTATCGCAACGATTTGCGGGTGTTTGATCATGTAGGCTTAACCCTCGCGCAGCAAACAGGTTTGCCGGTGATTGGCGTGTTCGTCGCAACACCAGCGACTTGGTCAGTGCATGATATGGCGCCGATCAAACAAGATTTTATTCGCCGGCGAGTGACACAACTCAGCGCTGAGTTAGCTGAATACGGCGTGCCTTTGTATGCGGTTGAAGCCGCCACTTATGCCGATTGCCAGACCTTGTTTGCCGCAATAGCGCAGCAAGGCGCAGTTGAGGTCTTTGCTCAGCGGGAATATGAATTGCGTGAGCAGTGGCGGGACACGCAAGTGGCCAATGTGCTTGCAACATTCGGCAGTCGTTTCACATTGCACGATAGTCAATGCGTGATGCCACCAGGCTCCATACTGAGCAAAACTGGCGAACCCTACAAAGTGTTTACGCCCTACAAAAAGACTTGGTTGGCCCGATTGCGGGTCACTGGCAATCAGATCCAGCCTAAACCGCAAGTGCAAACGCAGCCTGCACTTGCGCTGCAATTGCCGTTTGAAACCATGCATGCTGGCGATGGTCGTTCTGCTGCCTACGCGGTCAACGAACGCATTGTATTAGAACAATTGCGTGAGTTTTGTCGCGAGCGCGTGGCTTATTACCACACACAGCGAGACTTCCCCGCCATTGACGGGACATCGCGCCTTTCTGCTCACTTAGCGATTGGCGTGATTTCGCCGCAGCAGTGTTTAGCGCGTTTGCAACTTGAAGCGGGCGATAGTCTGTGGCAAGAAGACTCAGGGGCTGCCATTTGGTTATCTGAACTGATTTGGCGCGAATTTTATAAACATTTGCTGCTGGTGTACCCAAATTTAATCAAGCATCAGCCGTTTCAAGCGGACACTGCACATCTCGCTTGGAGTGATAACCAAGCCTGGTTCGCCGCTTGGTGTGAAGGCCGCACCGGCTACCCGATAGTCGATGCGGCGATGCGTCAGCTCAATCAAACCGGTTGGATGCACAATCGCCTGCGCATGATAGTGGCGAGTTTCCTCGTGAAAGACTTGCAAATCGATTGGCGCTGGGGCGAGCGTTATTTTATGCAGCAGCTGATTGATGGTGACTTTGCCGCGAATAATGGCGGCTGGCAATGGGCAGCTTCTACTGGCACGGACGCTGCGCCTTATTTTCGAATTTTTAATCCAGTCACCCAAAGTGAAAAGTTTGACCCAAAAGGCATTTTCCTACGTAAGTACCTACCAGAACTAGAGAAGCTAACAAGCAAGGCGCTGCATTGGCCGCATCCGTTACCTATGTCGGTGCGTTATTGCAAGCCGATTGTTGACCACGCCAAAGCGCGCGAACGCACGTTAGCCATGTTTAAAGCGGTGAAGGGAGGTGCAGATGTCCAAGACGCCTGATTGGTTGGCGCAGTTTGTTGCGTTTTATAACCAATTGAATAGTAAAAATTTAGCCACGTTAGAAACCGTCTACGATACGCGGGTGCAATTTATTGATCCGGTGCACAGTATTCAGGGGCGCGACGCGCTGCAACGTTATTTCCAACATGCCTATGAACGGCTGAATTACTCCCGTTTCGAAGTCAAACACGCGGTAGGGGATGAAGAACGTGGCTTTTTAAGCTGGCAAATGCAGTTTGCGCATCCTGCGATCGGCGGCGGTCAACCCCAGTTACTCGACGGTTGCAGTGAATTAGTCCGTGGCGCGGATGGCAAAGTGCACTACCACCGTGACTATTACGATTTAACTCAATTGGTGTACCAGCATGTGCCGGTATTGAGCTGGATGACCGCGAAGGTCAAACAAAAAATGGCACAAGCCTAACGGAGTTTTGATGAAAATTGCAGTGATCGGCGGCGGTATCGCCGGCATGATGAGTTGGTATTTGTTGCGTCGACAGCATGATGTCACTTTGTTTGAAGCAAACGATTATCTGGGTGGGCACACGGCTACGGTTGATATCAACGAAGCCGGCAAAACGCTGCCAATTGACACTGGGTTTATCGTGTTTAACAACTGGACGTATCCGCTGTTTAACAAGTTTATCGCTGAACTGGGCGTCCCCTTTAAAAACACCACCATGAGTTTTGCCGTCACTGATCGCCGTCGCGATTTTGAATACAACGGCAATAATTTTTGGTCCTTGTTTGCACAAAAACGCAATGTGTTACGGCCATCGTTTTGGAAAATGTTGCTGGATATCGTGCGTTTCAACGATATTGCCAAAGCTGCACTCAAACATAACAGCAAAGACTTAGATTTACCGATTGGCCAGTTTCTGGAAAAACATCAGCTAGGTACTCAGCTGCGTGACCATTATTTGTACCCGATGGGGGCCGCCATTTGGTCGGCGGGCCTTAGCAGTATGCAAGATTTTCCGCTGCGGTTTTTCCTGCAGTTCTGCAACAACCACGGCTTATTGAATGTGAACGACCGGCCGCAATGGGCGGTGATCGAAGGCGGTTCGCGCGAATACGTGCGGGCTATGCTCAACAAAGCCGGCAGTGACGGTATTGAATTAAATAGTCCTATTCAATCCGTGCGGCGGGACAGCGACGGCGTGGTTGTGACCTTGCAAAGCGGTGAGCAGCGTCAGTTTGATCAAGTGGTCTTCGCTTGTCACAGTGACCAAGCTCTGCACTTGCTGTCGGACGCGAGTAGCAATGAAGCCGAAGTGCTAGCGGGCATTGCCTATCAAGCAAATGACGTGATTTTGCATACGGATACGAGTTTATTGCCTAAACGCAAAGCGGCGTGGGCAGCGTGGAATTATCTGCTTGGCGAAAGTGCCAATGAACGCGCCACTTTAAGCTACAACATGAATATATTGCAGGGTGTACAGAGCGACACTACCTATGTAGTCAGTCTCAACGCGACAGAGCAAATTGATCCGACAAAAATTCTTCGTCGTTTCAGCTATGCACACCCAGTGTATAACCATACCACTATGTTGTCGCAGCAGCGCCGCGGTCAAATCAACGGCAAAAATCGCACCTATTTTTGTGGTGCCTATTGGTACAACGGCTTTCATGAAGATGGGGTGCGCAGTGCCGTGGATGTGGCGGCTATGCTGGGAGTTGAGTTTTGACGACCAGCCCAATTCCGAGCGGCCATGCCTTGTATGTCGGTGACGTCGGGCATGCGCGGTTTTTACCGAAAACCCATCGCTTGGATTATCCAATTCTGTATGCGTGGTTAGATTTGGCGCTGCCGATCCCTGATTTTGGCTGGCGCTTTGGCGAAGGGGGCTGTCGAGCATTTAGCTTTCGGCGACGGGACTATTTTAAAGGCAAAGGCGCTGCCGATTTGCGGCAACAGGTGCTGGCTACGGCGACGTCGCTGGGAGCAGAAACCCAACAAATAGATGGCGTTTACCTGCTGACGCCGCTGGCAAATTGGGGACTGTATTTTAGCCCTTTAACCCAATATTACTTATGCCAACAAGGCGAACCGCGTTATTTGCTGGCTGAAGTGAGCAATACGCCGTGGAATGAGCGCCATCATTATTTGGTACCGCTGAACGCAGGTTCGAGCCATTTTAGCCATGCCAAGAACTTCCATGTTTCGCCGTTTAACCCGCTGGATATGCACTATCACTGGCGAGTCGATGGGCCGGCTGAGCAGTTTAATTTGTCTATCACCAACACGCGTGGCGGCGACAAGGTGTTTGCCGCCTGGTTTAGTTTGCAACGACAAGCATTCACTGAGGCGAATTTACGCGCCTTATTGATCCGTTTCCCGTGGCAGAACGTTCAAATTGTTATACGCATTTATTGGCAAGCACTGAAACTTCTCGCAAAAGGCTTGCCGTTTTATGGACACGCAACTCCGAGGATCCAGCCCCATGACGATGATATTAAGCCAGACCGCCATCCTGGATAAGCTGAACTGGTTTGAGCGATTAGCGCGCTCATTAATCCATCGCCAACTGCAGTCACTACAACACGGTTGCATCGAATGGTTAGAAGATGGCCAAGAAACTATTTTTGGTGATGCACACAGCGACTTACGTGCACGATTGCAAGTCCTCGATGGGCGCTTCTACAGCAAGCTGTTGCTCGAAGGCTCGGTGGGTGCCGGTGAAGCTTTTATGGAAGGCTGGTGGCATACCGAGCAATTAACCGCGCTGGTGCGGATTTTCGCCCGCAACTTGTCGTTGTTAGATCAGCTGGAATCCGGCTTCGCCAAGCTGTCAAAACCGGCGTTGAAACTCTTGAGCTGGCGTCAACGCAATACGCTGGAGCAAGCGCGCCGCAACATCTCAGCCCATTATGACCTTGGCAACGAGATGTATAAGTTGTTTTTGGATGAGTCGATGATGTACTCGAGCGCTGTCTACCCAACCGCCGATGCAACTTTAGAACAAGCGCAGCAGCATAAACTGCGCCTGTTATGTGATTCGTTGCAGTTGCAACCCACCGACCATTTGTTGGAGATCGGTACAGGCTGGGGCAGTCTAGCTATTTTCGCCGCGCAGCATTACGGCTGTCGCGTGACGACGACGACCATCTCACAAGAGCAGTTTGATTACGCGAAAGCTCGCATCGAAGCGCTAGGCTTGGAAAGCCAGATCACGTTATTGTGCCGCGACTACCGGTTGCTCGACGGCCACTATGACAAGCTGGTGTCGGTGGAGATGATTGAAGCCGTCGGCGAGCAGTTCCTCGATGGTTATTTTGCCAAATGTAGCAGTTTGCTAAAACCAAACGGCCTGATGGCGCTGCAGGCTATCACGATTGCCGATCAGCGCTTTGAGCAGTATCGCGATGGTGTTGATTTTATCCAGAAATTTATCTTCCCAGGCGGCTTTTTGCCATCGGTCACTCGAATGACCAATGCACTAACGACGCAAACGGATCTCGTTGTGCGGCAGTTACGCGACATTGGGTTTGATTACGCCAGAACGCTTAACGATTGGCACGTGCGTTTTAACAGTCAGTTAGACGCGGTGCGTGAACTCGGCTACCCAGAACGTTTTATTCGGATGTGGCAGTTCTATTTGTGTTATTGCGAAGGTGGCTTTTTGGAACGAACTACATCCACTGTGCAGTTAGTTTTGGCTAAACCTTTGTCAAGACACGCTTAATTCAACATTGGGAAAGCGTTGATCCTGTGTTATAACCAAGTATCGCTCTTTGATTTTTGATGGTTATGTCACAGGATCCAAACGCGGCCGCGCATGTGCTCAACAGCTCGTTGAACGCACTTCAACAACGCAATGATCAGTTGCAACAGCAAGTTCAGGTGCTGAATTTGTTGCATCAGTTGGCATTGCAACTCACCGAACTGACCAGCGTCAGTGCTTGTTATGAATTGACTGCCGAGATGCTGGCGTTGGAGCTCGGTTTTGAGCAATGTTTGATCTATCAGGTCGATGCCGACAACGGTAGTTTGCAGCTGGCAGCCCATGCAGGCGATGGCATCAATCAGCATGTCGCGACTGAACGATTTCAGCCATTTTTAGACGATATTGTGGTTAATCGCCAGCCTGTTTGGCTGCACGAAGTGCGGCAAGACGTCGGCGATGCGCTACTGATGCCAGTGCAGGAATATGGCCGAGTCCATGCAGTGCTTTGTTGTGCGCATCACGTCAGAGGTACTTACCACGCTTCGCATCAACAAATTTTGCAGCATGTTTCGACGATGCTTGGGCATAGCTTGGGCAAAATTCACGACATGCATCAGCTGGCTAGTACAGTCGATAAACTTGCTTATGCAGAAAAGCTGCAAAAAGCCCTGTATAACATCGCCAGCTTGAGTTTTGAAGAAACCGAACCGCGCGAGTTTTATCAGCAAATTCATCAAAACGTTGCCACTTTGGTTTATGCCGAAAACTTCTTTATCGCCTTGTACGACGAGGCCCAAGAAGTTTTAAATTTTCCTTATTTTTCCGATCAATCCGACCACAAAGATCCCAGCGAGTTTTATCCAAAAGAAGTCCTGAATAACTCACTGACTGGCTATGTGTTTCGCACCAAGCAACCGCTATTGATCCGACGAGCACAGCTGGCTGAGTTTCATCGAATGTATCAAACGCAGGCATTTGGCTCGCAGCCGGAATGTTGGCTTGGCGTGCCGTTTGATTCCAGCGATGGCGTGCGCGGCGTGGTTGTGGTGCAAAGTTACGATGCTGATATTGGTTACGCCGCGCCTGAACAAGAGCTGTTAACCTTTGTATCGCAACATATTTCTGCGGCGCTTGGGCGTGCTTTTGCTCAGCAACGCTTACGTCATCAAGCATTGCATGATGCGTTGACCTTTCTGCCAAATCGTTTGTTGTTGCTGGATCGCCTTGAACACGCGCTGGTGCGGTTTCGCCGCTATCCACAACAGACAGTCGCTGTGATGTACCTCGATTTGGATCGATTTAAGTTAGTCAATGACACATTAGGTCATCAAGTTGGTGATGAGTTTTTGGTTGCTGTGGCGCAGTTGCTGCGCACTTGTTTGCGCCAAAATGATACCTTGGCGCGTCTGGGCGGTGATGAGTTTGCCATTCTGTTGCAAGATATTGAGACCTTAGCGGATGTCGAAGAAGTGGCGTGCCGCATTCATGAAAAGTTGGAGCCGCCGGTGCGTGTCGGGCTGCATCAATTGCAGACGTCGACCAGTATCGGTATTGCTATGTCTGACGCGAGCGAGGTTGCTAGTTTAACTGCTGATGAAATCATTCGCCGCGCCGATATTGCGATGTATCAGGCCAAACAAGACGGACGCGGCGTCAGCCGAGTGTTCAGTACTGAAATGGATTTAGCGGCAACGCGGTTTTATCAGCTAGAACTGGAAATTAAACAAGCGCTGCAGCAACAACAATTCGAATTGCATTATCAGCCGGTGGTTGATCTTCACACAGATATCACGCTTGGGTTTGAGGCGCTGATCCGCTGGAAACATCCACAGCGCGGCTGGATAGCCCCGGTGGATTTTGTCAAAGCAGTCGAAGATCTGGGCTTAGCCGCTGACGTTGATCGTTATGTGGTACATTCAGCCATTGCACAAATTCAACGTTGGCGAACAGATCATGCCAATCGTTTCTACATCAGCGTCAACATATCCGCTCGCAGTATATGCCGAGAGGACTTTGCCATCGAAGTGTTGCATGAATTGTATCAAGCGGCGGTGCCGCATGAATTTCTGGCAATTGAACTGACCGAAAGTGCGTTGATCGATAATATCGAGCAAGCAAAAGGCACGATAGCTCTGCTAAGAGAAGCCGGCATTCGGGTATTTTTGGATGACTTTGGGACTGGTTACTCGAGCTTAAGTTATCTGCACCAGTTTCAGTTAGATGTGCTGAAAATCGACCGTAGCTTTATCGCCAATATGCAGCATCATGGGCAGGATAATCCAGTCGTCAACGCGATTATCGCATTGGCGCAGACACTGCAACTCAAGGTGATTGCCGAGGGCATCGAAACCTCGATGCAACGCCAGCTATTGCACCAACTAGGCTGTCATGCGGGGCAGGGGTATTGGTTTGCTAAGCCGATGCCAGCGCGTGTCGCCGCTGAATGGCTGCGCTAAACAACAAAAAAGCGGCAATCGCCGCTTTTTTATTCACTTTTATTCGCTAACAGTTAGACGAATTTCCGCTGGTTCAATAGTGATTTTGCCGTCTTTTAGCAATGCCCCTAGCGCCTGTTTATACACTTTTTTCGATACGCCAAATGCGCCGTATATCGCTTCTGGCGCGCTTTTATCCGACAAGGCCAAGACGCCGTTGTTGGCTTGCAGTCGTTGCAGTATTTGACTGCTCAAATCGCTAGCTTGTTGATGATTGGGTTTATCTAAGCGCAAATCGATTTTGCCATCCTCGCGGACTCGTTGTACAAAAGCTTTGCCTTTGTAGCCGCGACGCAGCGGTTTAAACACCTGATCTTTAAACAACAAACCCCAATGCTGGTTGTTAACAACCACTTTGTAACCCAAATCTGTGATATCCGCGACCACGATGTCCACTTCTTGTTGTGGTTGTAAATCGACGGGTGTTTTACCAATAAATTTGTCGAGTTTGGTCGACGCGACGATGCGGTTACTGCGATCGACAAAACAATACACTACGTAGCTGTAATCTACTTGCATCGGCACTGCTTGTTCCGCGAAAGGCACCAGCAAGTCTTTTTTCAGGCCCCAGTTCATGAAGGCACCGACTTTGGTGGTGGCGACACAGCGTAAAATAGCGACTTGGCCGACCATCACATGTGGTGTTTCCGTGGTGGCGATCAGTTGGTCTTCTGAATCTAAATACAAGAAAACTTCGATACTGCTACCAATGTCAGCTGTTGCGGGCACATAACGTTTCGGCAATAAAATATCGCCCCAGGTTTTGCCATCCAGATATACGCCGAAGTCGACGCGTTTTTTCATCACTAAGCGATTGAGTTGACCCAGAAACATTAGGACTCCAACGTAAATAAGGCGGGATTAGACATTTTCAGTACCTGCGGCTGCACTTGCACGCTATTTGAGGCATCTGAAAACCATAGCTGACCATCTTGGATATTGCATTGCAATTGCATGGTGCGTTGACACAACTGCGTCAGCGCTTGAGATTCGTCGGCGTTGATGGCAACCACTGTCAGGTTCGACAGTTCATTGGCGGTTTTTTGCGCATCTTTCCACCATTTGTCCACCACAGTGCCGCCGTACGCCAGCACTAACCCCTGACGTGCGCGGTGTGCAGCGCGACGAAGCAGTTTCTCTTCCGGCAACCCGAGTTCGACCCATAGTTCAATGGATCTGTCGTAATCGTGTTGCCACAGATCTGGTTCACTGTCTTCCGACAGTCCTTTGCCAAATACCAAACGCTCATGCGCACACAAGACAAACGCCACCAAGCGCAGCATCATGCGTTCAACAGTCTCCGAAGGGTGCTGTGCTATGGTCAAGTTGTGGGTTTGATAATAATGCCGAGTCATGTCGGCGATGGCGATTTCTGCTTTATAAATAGTGGCTTTGAGTGCCATGATGGGGCCCGCACAAGAAAAAAGGCCGCTAGTGTAACGGCTTTTTGCCGTAACTACGAGCGTTGTTCTTTAGGCGCCAAAAGCATTTGGTTGTGGTTTAGCGCTGCTGTGCTGTTGCCACAGCCATTCGTGGATCACATAACCCACCGTATTGACTGCCGGTTCAACTAACGCGATTAGCCCACCAACCAGTAGGCTACCCGTTAATAAATACGCCACTGTAAAGGCAACACTAAAGTGCATGATGGCAAAAGTGCAGGTTTTTAACATAAAGACCTCGATGGAACCTGTTGATGAGGCCAGTGTAGGGGAAAAGTAATGCCGATAATAACGATTTAACTGAATCGTTATTATCAGAAAAATAAATTATTCAGCAGTGGTGGTGACTGGTGGTAGTCGATTCAGCGCTTCGGTCAGCATCGGCCAATCAGGTTTGTTTTCCAGCGGTACTTCGGTACCCGCTGAATAGACAGAGAACTGACCGTCTTCTTGTACTAACAGCATTTTGTCTTTACGAAATGCGTATAGTTGATGCCCGATAATATTCAACTTGGCTTGTTTGACTGGGGTAAGCAAGTTATCTCCGAGCCAGTTTTGCGCGTTAGCACAGCCGGTGTACGCCATTAAAGTGGGAACTATATCCAACGCTTGGCTGACTTGGCTGATGCGCATCTTGTGCAGCTCTGGCCAATAGAACCACAGCTCAGCATGGCCAATGGCAAAACGTTCGCTGTGACCTGTTAATTCCATCACAACCATACGCTGTGCTGCGGCACGTTGCTTTAGCGCGAGAATTAAACTTTCGCCATCGCTGAATTGCCAACGGACTAACGCCGTATTATTGGCTTGTGAAGCACCGAGCCATGCACTGTGTTGCAGCCAGCCGGGTTCTGCTTGGATTGACCAATGGTCAGGCGGCAGTTGCGACAGCCAGCTCGGTAAAGCAGCCAAAGGCTCTGCACTTAACTGACCGTGTACCAGATTGGCTAACGCCACGTCTGTGGCGATAGGGGCTAGGTATTGGTTCTGATTTTTAAAGTGCTGCAACTGCAACAGCTGACGTTGCTCGTCGGTCAATGCTTGCACCACCCACACTTGGATCGGTTCGGCATCGAGTCTGCTTGGGCAACTGAGTTCAACCTGGCTTTGGCGGCTGGCAAGATGCAACGAACTTTGTCCGTTGCGTGGTTGCAATTGTTGTTTTTCCAAGATTTCATAACGTGCGAGCACACTACGGGCCGTTGTTGGGTAGGAGAACGGCAACACGTTGTCTTGGCGAGTGATGGCCTGCACATTAAAAGCATCCGCCCAAATATGAATAAAATGGCTGCTGACAAACGCCAATAAAAACACCACGAGCGCCGGGCGGTGAATGTGCGCATGCTTGAGGCGTTCGACCTTTTTCCAGCAGAAATTGCTAATGACCAGTTCCAGTGCAAACAACACGACAAATACCGAACTGGTGATCAACACAAAATTGCGCAAATTAGTGACGACTTGGGCTCGTAGCAAATCGAGCATCTGTTCAGCCGCTGCACTGCCTGCGTGATACCCCAAACTGTGATAGACGTAGGCGTCAAAAATCAGCGCAACAATGGCGGTGGTTGCGAGAAAAGCACCGATCCCGCGCACATGTTTTTGCGATGGAAACAGCAGGCTGACCGGAAATATCGTGATGATAAAAAACAAAAAACATAAAAACGCTGTGTGGCCGAGCCAATTTAGCACCAGATACAGCCAACCAACGGCCGACGATGGCAGTGGGTCAGCCGCAAAATAGCTAGCCGTGACGCCTAGCGTCAGCAAGATATTAAAAAACGTAAACCAATGACCCCAGCCCAGTAGCCGGTTAATCTTGTTGACGATCGATAAGTCTTGCTCTAACACCATCTTAGTGCGAACGACCTGAAACTGAGTCTTGCAAGGCTTGAGCGAACTGACGGGCAATGTCTTTTTGCGCAGCTTCTGACACGCTGGTGCGGATGATGTGACTGACCATATTTCCCAATACCATCAAGCTCATTTCGGTGGTGACTTGCTGTTGACGTAACTGATCGAGCAGCTGGTTCATCAGGGTTTCAATTTGGGCTGTGCTGTATTTGGAAGGAATGGGCATGAATTACCTGTCAATAATCTTAAAGAAAACAGGTAGAATGCTACCAGAAATTCAGTAAAACAGGAAAACTTATGTCTGTCGACGTCCGCTCTCTGGCCATCAATTACATTCAAGCCAATGAAGAAGGGCAACTGACTGCCCATTTCCGACAAGACTTGTTGCCAACCAATGCCGAAACGGCACTGCTGCTAGAACAACTGCACTTAGCTTATAACGGCAAGCCGGCCAAGGGTTATGCCGGGTTTGCCAGCGATACGGCCGATAACTTTTTTTCGGCTTTAGCGCAGTGGCAACGTGATGAATTACCGTTTTTAGGCTTGGCGGAACAAGCAACCGCCTCGTTAGTGGTACAACTGACCAACCATCAAATCCCTGAGTCTGGTTATTTAATGGTGTGTCATTATCGGTATTTGGCCAACGAATATTTGTTTGTCACTTTGCTTGGCAGTAAAGAACATTTTTCAGTGAACGCTGATTTAACACTGACCAGCAGCAAGCACTTAGATATTGCGCGGATGCAACTGGCGGCGCGGATTGACTTAACCGAGCTGTCTGCTAACCCAGAGCAACAAAAATACATCTCATTTATTCGCGGCCGAGCAGGGCGTAAAGTCGCTGATTTCTTCTTAGAATTCTTGGGTGCGCAAGAAGGTGTGGACCCAAAACAAAGTGCTAAAACTGTGCTTGCTTCGGTCGAAGAATACTTAAGTGAATCCGACTACGACGTCGCAGAAAAACATGATGTTCGCAAACAGGTGTACCAATACTGTGAAGAACGAGCGAAATCTGGCCAAGAAGTGCGGCTTGATGAGTTGTCTGCAACAGTCGATAACTCAGATGAACAGGCCTTTGTGCGTTACATCCAAGAACGCGATATTGATGTTGCTGAAGAATTTCCAATCGACGTTAAAGAGCTAAAAACCTTAGTGAAGTTCTCAGGCGCCGGTGCAGGTTTAAGTGTCAGTTTTGAACAAAAGTTGCTGGGTGATCGCGTGCAATACGACATGGATCGGGATGTGTTAGTGATTAAAGGGGTGCCGCCAAACCTGAAGGACCAGCTGCTACGTTTTCTGAAAGGCTATTCGAATTTTGACCGCGGCGGACAAGAGTAAAACCAAATCTCGCGATCGATTTAACAAAGAAAAACGCCCTGCGGGGCGTTTTTTAGTCGTCTTCATCATCCCAACTTTTGTTGGGTTTGATCTGCTGGTCTTTACCAATAATTGGCCCACGCGCTCGGCGGATCAACCACAAATTGGCAATAACAATCCCCAGCGCTAATGCAATCAATAACCAAACCATCAAAGCATCTCCGTGTTGGCGTTATCCCTTGGCCAGTTGCGACGGCTCAGGCATTGCAGCAACGTTTTGCACAAACCTTTGAAAAATCTCCGGTAGTAGCGCTATCAATTGTGCTTTGTCGTCGAGCTCGCTGTGCAGCAGCGCATGGTGCACCAAGGCAGGGGTTAACTGGCTCGTACATTCCCGTGCAAGCGGCATAAAGCTCAAGTGCCATGGCTCTGGTGCGACGCCACCTTGGTACGCAGCGTAGGGCGCATAAAAGCCAACATCCGCCGCATGTGCCGCGATAAACTCACACGCGTGCTGAAACGGTCCTTGCTGATACTCCTCTGGCAGTAGTTGCGGTCGATAATCCGCCGGTACCGCTGCCGCATCATACCAATCAAAATCACTGCCCCAGTGGTGACGGCTAGTGCCAGGCAAAGCGGAGTACAGCATAATCGCTTCGGCTTTTTCAGTGATCGAAAGCGTCGACAGGTCCACCACACCACTTTGCGCATCGTAAACGGGCCGTTCGCCGCGCCATTTCGCTTGCCAAATTCGCGCCTGTTGAGCGAAACCGCGCCAAGCCGAGACTAAACGCAGCTCAATGCCCTGTGTTTTGGCTTTGGCGGCCAGTTGCAAAAACGCAGCGCCCGCATCGGGATGTAAACGCAGGCCGCTGGACACTTCGACCAGCGGCGGTTCTTCCACTCCAGTCAGCCAAGCCGGCGTTAGGTCAGAATATGCCAAAGCATCGCCTCGTACATGTCAGCCAACAACTCGAGGTCTTTGACGTCGACAAACTCATCAATTTTATGAATGGTGCCATTGCAAGGACCAAGCTCGACCACTTGCGCGCCGGTAGGGGCGATAAAGCGGCCATCCGACGTACCGCCGGTGGTTTCCAGTGACGTCGCGAATCCTTGCACTTTCTGTACTGCGGCAACCGCGGCTTCTACTAATGCGCCGCGATCCGTTAAAAACGGTAAGCCGTTAACTACCCAATTAATGTCAAAGCTTAATTGGTGCGCCTGTAGGATCGCCAGTACACGTTGTTGCAACTGTTCTGCGGTGACTTCGGTGCTATAACGGAAGTTAAAGGTTAAGGTCAGTTCGCCTGGCACCACGTTTGTTGCGCCGGTACCTGAGTGGATATTTGAGATTTGAAAGCTGGTCGCCGGGAAAAATGCGTTGCCGTGGTCCCAGACTTCTTGCGACAGCGCCGCCAGAGCTGGCGCCGCTTTGTGAATAGGATTGTCGACCAAATGAGGATAGGCGACATGACCTTGCACGCCATAAATGGTCAGATAACCGGTCAAGCTGCCGCGACGCCCGTTTTTGATCACATCGCCAACCCTGTGAGTACTTGACGGTTCACCAACGACACACCAAGTTATCTTCTCTTGTCTCGCCTCTAAGGTTTCGATGACGCGTTTCGTGCCGTTGATAAAGGGCCCTTCTTCGTCGCTGGTGATCAAAAACGCAATGTCACCTTTCAGTTCAGGTTTTTGCGCGAGGAATCGTTCTGTTGCGACCACCATAGCTGCCAGCGAACCTTTCATATCGGCGGTGCCACGGCCGTACAATTTGCCATCACGAAGGGTCGGTTCAAACGGCGGCGATGACCATTTTTCAAGTGGACCCGTTGGCACCACATCGGTGTGCCCGGCAAAACAAAACAGCGGTTTACCTTGCCCCCGACGCGCCCATAAATTGAGCGTATCCTCAAAAAACATCGATTCAATCTGAAAACCAACGGCGGCCAAGCGGTTCGCCATTAGTTGTTGGCAGCCTTCATCCAGCGGCGTCACCGACGGCCGGCGAATAAGTTCTTCAGTTAACGCTAAAACAGGCGATTTCACACGATATCCTCTACGCAGCGACTGCGTCTGTAGTTCTAAAGTTGTTGATAAGTGTCTTGCTGATAACCCAGCAACCAACCTGTCGCAGTACGCAGTACTGGGCGTTTAATCATGGCAGGTTGCGCCAACATCAGGGCGCGTGCTTTTTGTTGCGTTAAGTCCGTTTTGTCCGCGTCAGGTAAGGCGCGAAACGTGGTGCCACGTGTATTGAGCAGTTGTTGCCAGTCAAGCACTTGCAGCATCTCGTCCAACAAGGCTTCTGACAGGCCGTCTACGCGATAGTCATGGAATTGATAAGGCTTTTGTAAAGCATCCAAGTGTTGACGCGCTTTTTTTATGGTGTCGCAATTTTTAATACCGTACATCACGAACATAACTAACCCTTCAGGACGAGGCTCTCGCCCACTATTTTTTCAATTCAATCGAATACAGCAGATCGTCTGCCGCGGAAATAAAACCAGTTCGGCCATGGATGGTCTGGAATTTTGGATGGTCATGCAGCTGCAATAAACAACTGACCGGAGCTTGCCATTGTTGTAATCGCGAACCATCAATGGTCAACACGGGCTGTCCAGATTGCACTTGGCTGTCAACAGGCACATGCCAAAAAAAACCTTGGCCATGCTGTTGATAAGCGTTGGGAAAAAGCACATCGAGCCGAAGCCCTTGGGGATGCACAAAGCTCAGCAATGATGCAGTTTCGTCTCGCCTGACACAGCGGCCGCTGAAAGGCGCGACTAGTTCATTGCTGCTTAGCAGTACTTGCTGCAATTCACCGAGCAAACCAAATTGCAAATAAGCTTCGCCATCAAGTTGCTGTTGCAGCGCACCCGTTACTGGGCTTTTTACCGAGAGGTCGGCGTTTGGTAGCCGATCATTGGAAAATTTTAGTTTGGAAAACAAGCTATTCACGTCGTGCTCCCATGACCTATCACTGGATACTAACAAAAGTTTGGGTTGACTGCGACTGCTTGAAGTCGCCTTTCGTATGCATTCGTCGCGACATCTGGTTGCCAGAGAAGGCTTGAATTTATTGGGGCTGCTTGCTTATGCGATTAAACGAAAATTTGTTTTATGCAGCTTTAGGTGAAAACTGTGTTTCAAATAGTCAAAAAAATACATTTATAAAATGCCTTGATCGATATATCGCCGGTGATTAGGCAAAAATGTTTTCCACAGAAGTTGTGGATAACTTTGTGGGAATCTATGTTTGAAAATTCTAACTGTATGAATACTTAGAGTAATTTTTGTTGGCACAAAATTTGTTACTTTCTGTGCAAATGCTTTTCTCACTAAAAGCACTAAAACAAACAAATATCTCGATGAATGCCTAATTGCGTGAATAAAATTCAGCTATAGCTGACAGGATCGCCATAGTTAATTATGTGTCTTTTTGTGGACTTGTTGCAGGGATTCAACGCAGCAGTCGGCGAATCGTCTCGGTTGCCATCCAAAACTCTGGCTGGCTGTGCTATCGTTGTCAGACGACCTGTTCGAGGACTTCTCCATGCAATCATTCCGTAGTACTTTGCACGTCGGTGTCCACTACAAAAAGACCTTCCCAGTGACACACCCATTGACCGCATTTTGGCCAGAGCGTCGAGTGATCCGTTGGACCAATCTAGCTGAGCAGCTGATGCCGGCGATCGCCGCGATCGGCTTGACAGTACAACTGCAGTTTAATGGGTTAGATTTTCTGCCGCTGGCGTTGGTCCAAGCATTGTTTGTCTTGAGTTTACCGGTGCAAGCGTGGTACTGGTTAGGAAACCGCGCTAAGTCTCCATTGCCGCCGCCAGTTCAGTCCGTGTATGACGACTATGCAAAGCGGCTAACTGCGATGGGGGTGCAAGTGCCGACAAGTTCTGGTCAACGAAACTACCAGCAATTTGCTGAATTATTGCTGTTGGTGCAGCGGCAACTGGGTAATGCGGAGTAATGCTTTAGTCTGACTTCACTCGCGCCGCTTTATTGTTCAAAGATTTTCATCCGTAAACCTGCGATCCACTGAGGTCGATAGACCACAAGCAGCGTCATCGCCATACCGTTTAACAGGGCTTCTGGCAGTGCAATGAGCGGCAATAAGAACCAGTCTGTATCACTAAGCAGCGAACCTTCGCGCCAGATGACAAAACTTATACCGTAGTAGAAACATGCGGACAGCATCGCATTTAAAAAACAGCCAGCAAAAATAAAAGTGAAGAAATGCAGCGGTAAGTAGCGGTCGCAAAGTAGGTAGATACCGTAAGAAATCACCGCAGTTAACGCCAGCAAGGTCCAGCGCCACAAAAAGTCATCATCGACTTGCAAAGACCCATCGAGCATGAAGGTATAAATCAGCTGCAGCAGCAACGGAACTGCGATAGTCAACAAGCCAAGCCGTAACCCAAGCAGCAGGACCAGCGACGTGATGCCAAGAAAATGGATCGCAGGCCAGCCAGGAAGCTGCGCATCAACCTGCCAAAGCAAGGTCAATGCACAGATGCAAGTGCCTATGAGCGTTTGAATAGTCGGGTGTTGCAGCGGTTCAAGGCTCGAGCGCTGCAGCGCGAGGTAATAGATAAACAGCAAGCACACACCCGACAACAGCATTGCCCACCTAGTTGGTTAGGTTGAACTCGGTCCACACTGGCGCGTGGTCGGATGGACGTTCCATGGCTCGCAAGTCGTAGTCGACGTCTGATGCCACCGCTGTCGCTGCCAGTGGTGGCGTGGCCATCACCACATCGATGCGCAGACCTCGGTTGTCGTCAAAACCTTTGGAACGGTAATCGAACCAACTAAAGCGATCGCTAACGTCAGGGTGCAATTGCCGGTAGGTATCCAGCAACCCCCAGTCCTTCAGCCGTTGTAACATTTCCCGCTCTTCCGGCAAAAACGAACATTTACCATCTTTCAACCAACGTTTGCGGTTTGCCTCGCCGATGCCGATATCCAAATCGAGCGGCGAAATATTGATGTCACCAATTACCGCGAGCCAATCGTCTGGTGTGTGATGCGTCGTGAGATAATCCTGTAAATCGGCATAGAATTTAATTTTTGCCGGGAATTTAGTCTCGTGATCGCGACTTTCGCCTTGTGGAAAGTAGCCATTTAACAAAGTAAATGTTTTGCCATTTGCCAGTGTCCAGCGACCGATTAACATCCGACGTTGTTGATCTTCTGCAGCGCCAGGAAAGCCATACAACATTTGCTCGGCTGGTTCCTTACTCAAAATGGCCACGCCATAATGCGATTTTTGACCGAAGTAGTACACGTGATAGCCGAGCGCCTGCACGTCGGCCAGTGGGAATTCTTCATCGTGAACTTTGATTTCTTGCAGGCCGATAAAATCGGGTTGGTGTTGGTCTACCAGCGCTTTTAATTGATGTGGTCTTGCGCGTAGCCCGTTGATATTAAAAGAGATAACTTTCATAAGTTTGACCTTTACCGTCTGCGGCTTTTCCTGAATATGGCAGGTATGCTACCACGCAGCTACGAAGCTGTCTAAGCAGGTGCTTGCTCAGTTTGGGCCGCTTTGGGTATGCTGCCGCGCAAATTTTTTGAGGTGTGTCACTTGCATCACTGTGCAGAAACAGGTCTTTCTTACGAGCTCAAACGTTCGAGTCGGCGGCGAACCCTTGCGATACAAATCAATCAGCATGGTTTACAGGTGTTGGCACCTTTATATCTAGATCAATACACCATCCAGCAATTTGTTGTAAAAAAGCAGCTATGGATCCGCGAGCACCTTGCAAAACGAGCCCCGGTGCCAGACCATATCTCGCGCCAGCGCATTCCGTTTCTGGGGCAAGAACTGATCTTGCGACAAGTTCGCGACAGCATTACAGCGGTGACCCGAGATGGCGATCAGCTGTGGGTGCAAATTAGCCGTCGGGTACGCGAGGAAAATTTAGCTGCCACGGTGCGGCAGCGTCTGGAGCGCTGGTTGGTCGAGCAGGCGCACAGTTGGTTTGCGGGGCGGATTGCTTTTTACAGTAAAGCGATGCAAGTGGCTCCCCAACAATTAGTGATCAAGGGCTGGCAAACCAAATGGGGTAGTTGTCATGCTAACGGCACTATCAGTTTGAATTGGCGGCTGTTGTTGGCACCAAGCTGGGTGGGTGATTATGTGGTGGTGCATGAGTTAGCGCACTTAGTCCATATGAATCACAGTGAAAAATTTTGGGCATTGGTGGCGACGTATTACCCCGAACACCAACAAGCAAAACATTGGTTAAAACAACATCAAACACAACTACAACTTAAATAACTAGAAATCAACGGAACACGAGACCTCTATGAAAACTTCAGCGCATTATCACCAATTGCTGTCGTTGTTGGACATTACTCGGCTGCAGGACAACGACACCGCAGCGGCGATGCAGCAATGGTTAGATGAAATGGCAACAGCGGACGCTGTGCCGGCAGCTTTTTGTGTGTACCCCCAATTTATTGAACTAACAAAAAATCATTTAAAACAACACGGTATACAAGCCAAACTCGCGACTGTGGTAAATTTTCCGCAAGGGCAACAAAGCATTGATCAAGTCGTCAGTGACATTGAACGTTGCTTAGCCGCTGGGGCAGATGAAATCGACTGCGTATTGCCTTATCACGCACTGTTACGCGCTGAATATGGGGTTGTGAAAAACTTCCTGTACGACATCAAGCAAGCCTGTGGCAATGCCAGTTTGAAAGTGATCATCGAATCTGGTGAATTGGCAACGTCTCAGCAAATCATTAAAGCCACAGAATTGTGTCTGCAATGTGGCGCTGACTTTGTTAAAACATCAACTGGTAAAGTGCCTGTTGGCTGTACGACGGATGCCGCGCGTTGCATTCTAACCGTGATCGCAGCTTCAGGGACCAACGCCGGTTTTAAAGCCAGTGGTGGTGTGCGCACGGTAGCACAAGCGTTTGAACTGGTTGAGATGTTTGAACAGATTGTTGGCTCTCCAGCAACTGCAGACCGGATGCGAATTGGTGCCAGTGCATTGTTGCAAGAACTAAAACCATTGCTTTAATCGCCGGTTGGTTAAAAAAGACGCTACGGCGTCTTTTTTCTTAGGGTGCGCAAGGAATGCGCAGACGGGCCCGTAGCTCGTTCAGAGTTCAAGTCGGGCAGCTAGTTTTGCACAGCTACAAGCGGTATGCGATGCGAGAAAAGGTAATGTTGCTGGTAGGTTATTGATATTTGGAAATACTGAGTGCTGGATTTAGCGCAAAAAAAAAACGCCTTTCGGCGTCTTTTTTCATCACTAGCTTGTGGCAAGCAAGGATGAGATGGTGGAGGGGGAAGGATTCGAACCTTCGAAGGCAGTGCCGTCAGATTTACAGTCTGATCCCTTTGGCCGCTCGGGAACCCCTCCACGTGGCGGGCATATTAACAAATTTTCCTTCGCTGTAAAGCAAAAATCTAAAGTCTGTGTGTTGATTGCCGATAAAGTCAGCAATTGTGAGTTTTTCCTAGTAAAACCAGTAGACCTCAGATGTTAATTAACGAGTGGCAACTCAAAGGACGGCTAAATTTAGCGCTGCATTATCAGCAATGGGCTGACTTTGCGTTGCACTTGGCGTTATTGTCACCTGATGTGCGTGAACAAGCGGCGTTTTGTCTCAATGACCAAGCTGACAGCAAAGCTGCGCCCGAGTTAGCGCAACAGTTAGGTGTGCGAACCGAACGTGATTTTCAGTGTACCGAGGCTGATCTTTCGACGTTAGCCAAGCAACAGCAGGCTTTATTTGCCGGCGGTCTAGCGTCAATGCGCTTGCAAACGCTGTTGCAACCGACCCCAACAGTGGTCCGTAATGACCCGAAAAAAATTGGTGCTGATGTTGCCGATAATTTAGACCTGCATACGATTCGCCATTTCCAAGCAAGTTTACCACCACAGGTCGACGTAGACCCTACCTTGTTATACGACGTCTTGCAGCAGCTTGATGGTGTCGCTGACGCTGCATAACATAATTCGGCAGGTATTGATCTTGCACAGCAGTCACATAAGACGACTATTGTAGCTGCAGGATTGATGCTCAACAGGCGCTGCGGTGTTGCCGGCAAGCTTTGTATTTCAAACCACTGCGACATGGGCAAGGATCATTTCGCCCCAGTTTTTCTGCACTCGTAGGAAGCAGTGTGCCATCCAGATAAAACCAATGGTCGCCTTCTTTGACAAAGCGCGAGATCTCATGCAGGTGTTGCAGCCGCTCATCTGCGATAAAACTCGCGACAAATTCAACATAACCCACCTGATCATAGGCTTGGTTTAACATGGGTTGGACAAAGCGCGACGGGCGTTCGTTTGTTGCTTGACTGATCGTTAGTTTTACAAAATGAACCGATTGGGCAAATGCCAAAATAGCATCAGCACGATTGTGCGCACGTTGACTGCTGTGCCACGTCTGCTCTAGATAAGTTGCTTGTTTGGTGCAATATGCCGAAAACCGCGAGCGCATCAATTGTTCCGGTGACAGCGCATTTTGCTGCTGGATCACGGACGCACAGCAATCTTCAAACGCAAATTCAGAACCGCAAAAACACATAGATGAACTCCAAATTTGCTTCTACATTAGCTAATTAAGGGGCTAGAAGACCAATAATCGCAACAGAGGGGCGTTCCTAGCAATACATGCTTACATGCCATTGCTGTATGTTGTTGACCAAACAGCTGTGGGAAATCGCCTTGCGCTATCAAACGCCAAAAAAAAAGGGCTTAGATTTTGGCGTGAAATTAAAGAGGCATCAACCAATGGTTCGGTTATTTCTTGGTGGTCAACACATGTACAGAGCGAGTGCTGTGGCTTTGGTCATGCTCGGCAGTATCAAAACTTATGTTTTGAGCGTTGGCAATAGTACGCGATCCTTAGTGCTGTGTACTCGCCGCCGCGATATGGTTTACCAGTCGAGTTTGATATTTATTCGCCAAATATTCGTAGTCAGCGAGCTGTTCTGTGTCTTCAACAAAAGTGACGACCGCTTTACAAGTACTGCATGTCAATGCGTCACGAACTAACATATCGAGTTTAGGTGTCGAATGCGCCGGCAACACCAACACACGGCTAGCGGAAATACCCGCTTGTTCAAGTAGCTGCTTTGATACGCCAAATGGAGGCGCGATCAGCAGCAACCATCCTTCTTGTGCATCAGTACGACGAGCTTCTTTCGACAATGTACTTAATACATCCTGCCATTGCTGACCAATGCGTTGCATAAAGTAATTAAAGGTATTTACAGCGTTATGTTGGCGAAGTTGGCGAGTGTTGTTGAACGAGCTTGATAACGTCTGAAACATAAACACCTCTTAATTACTGGTTGCATATACAGTGGATGTATATACAGTAATCAGCGGTTGAACAAAAAGCAAGCGTTAAACTGTAAAAATATACAGTAGTTTATGTGTTAATTATAAAACCATTTAAAATCATTAACTTATATAAAAGTCGCTGACAGTCGTGTCATAACATTGTCATTTTAGGCTCCTAGTATGACGGGCAGCCTTAAAGCGAATGTGGTGATGGGATGGCCAATTTATGCAACGAGTTGCAACGTATTTTGCAACAGCAACTGTTATCACCGTTATTCCAGCCAATAGTTTCACTACCACAACGGCAAATCGTCGGTTACGAGGCTTTGATCCGTGGCCCTTCTGATTCGCCCTTGCATTCGCCGGTGAAGTTGTTTGATAGCGCCTACCAATGTCATTTGTTAGAAACGCTTGAGATGTCATGCCGCGAAGTCAGTATTCGGGAGTTCAGTCGCCAACAGGGGCAAGGCTTGTTGTTTCTGAACGTGAATCCGCTGCTGCTGTTGCAAAATGACCATCCCAGTGGTTTGACATTACAACTGTTGTCTCGTTATGGCATTGACCCTCGGTCCGTGGTGATTGAGTTATCTGAGCAATATCAGGTGGATGATTCTGATTTGTTGGCGAATGCGGTACAGCACTATCGGCAATTAGGATTTCGCATTGCTATCGATGATTTAGGCAGCGGGTTCTCAGGGTTGAAGCTTTGGTCGGAGATCAAACCGGATATCATCAAAATCGACCGCTATTTTATTTCCCAACTTGACCAAGATCCGACCAAAAAGGCTTTTGTTCGAACCATCATAGAACTGGCAAAAACCACCGGTGCGCGGGTTGTGGCAGAAGGGCTCGAAACACCAGCTGAGCTAGATGTCTGTGAGGAACTTGGCGCCGATTATGCGCAAGGATTCTTATTGGCGAGACCACATGCACAATTAGTGACCCATCTACAGCCGTCGTTGCGCATGCATAACAGTGACAACAACCTAATTATTGGCGATTTTTTATTAGAGCCGGCGGTGGTCACACCCGATGAAAAATTGCGTCAGGTCTGGCAACTATTTGAGCAGCATTCGGAGTTAGCGTGTATCGCTGTGGTTGAACGATGTAACGCTGTCGGCGTGCTGACACGTGCCGCGCTGCACTCGTTGTATGCAGGACCGTATGGACGCGCTTTGTATGACAATAAACCGGTTCGTTATGTCATGCAGCAACACTTTGTGCGGCTTGACGTCAGTTGTTCCATTGATGAAGTAACCCAAAACTGGCCGTCATCTCAGCTGTCGGATCTAGCATTTTGTGTGGTCGACGATACACAAGGCTATCGCGGCATTGTGTCATTGCAACGATTGCTCGAACAACAAACCGCCGCCAAGTTACAACATGCTCGTTATGCCAACCCATTGACGTTGTTACCTGGAAATGTGCCACTTCATCGCGAAATCGACCGTTTATTGCAACAACAGGCCGAGTTTCGTATTGCCTATTTAGATTTGGATCACTTCAAAGCCTTTAATGACTTTTACGGTTATAGCCGAGGTGATTCAGTAATTTTGTGGTTAGCGACGTTATTGCAAACGGAAAGTCGTGGTCGTTTTATCGCGCACATCGGTGGCGATGACTTTGTCATGCTATTTCAAGATGAGGAGTGGGAATGGTGCTTGCGGCGGGTCCAGCAGCTTTTTTCACAAAAAATTGGTAGATTTTATGACGAAGATCTGCGATTAGCGGGGGGTATCGACGCGTATAGTCGCCGCGGCGACATGCGTTTTTTCCCATTGATGACACTGTCGATTGGCATTGCGCATCCTGATGTGATGCAGTGTCGTTGTCACCATGATGTCGCTGCATTGGCGGCCAGCGCAAAACAACAAGCGAAACAACTTGGTGGCCAAGATCTATTTATTTCGAGGCGACGTGCGCCGCATAAACTAGCTGGCTGAGACTGGTAAAACCATTCAACGGGTGTTGTTTTGTTAGACTACCGGCTTTGTGCGTATTTAGGGCCCCTTGATGTTAATTGCTCAATTTGTCGATCTTAGTGCGGAAACCATCGTATTTCGCGCCGAACAAGCAAGTCGTTTTGCCAAACAAGTCGCGGAAGATTTCAACCCAATTCATGACGCCGACAGTAAGCGGTTCTGCGTACCGGGCGATCTGCTGTTTGCGACCTTGTTGAGCAAATTTGGCCTAAGCCGCGAACTGCACTGTCGTTTCGAAGGCATGGTTGGCGATAACGTCGAATTACACATTGCTCAGCAGGGCGATGAAGTGAGCCTGCAAGATGCCAATGGCAAAAGCTTTTTAACCTTGCAATGCAGTGGTGATAAGCACACGAATTGCCAATTTGTTGATCAACTGATCCGCGATTACGTGCGTTTTTCGGGACAAAATTTCCCGCATATTCTGCAACCTTTGATGAAGCAGCATCAAGTGATGATCAATCCGTCGCGGCCCTTGGTGATTTACCAAAGCATGGCGCTGCATTTCCATGAGTTTACCGACGGTTGCCCACAATTACGGTTGTCGAGCAGTGAATTGTTGATCGATGGCAAACGCGGCAATGTGGTGCTGCGGTTTGAATTCCTGCATCAAGGTAAAGTCATCGGCACTGGTGAAAAACGGATGATCCTCAGCAATTTGGTGCCTTACGACGACACGCAAATGCAAGCGTTGGTCGACCTGTACAATGAGCGCAAAGCCTCGCTGTCGGTTGCAGCCTAAGTAATTCACAAAGCCGCTCACCGCGGCTTTGTTCTTTTCTATGCCTCTTCAATAAGTTAGCTTGCTTGGAAATCCTCGAGCCTATCTGGTATCTTGAGCTATCAACTCGTTAGGTAGCTTTATTATGTATTACATGATTTATTCAGAAGATGTTCCGAATAGTTTGGAGCAACGCTTGGCGCATCGACCTGCACATCTGGCGCGATTACAACAACTTACCACTGAAGGTCGGTTATTAGTTGCTGGACCGCTGCCGGCTATTGATTCAAATGATCCAGGCGCTGCGGGCTTTACCGGCTCATTAGTCATTGCAGAATTTGCATCGTTAGAAGACGCGCAGCAGTGGGCTTCGCAAGATCCATTTATTCTGCAAGGCGTTTATCAACGCAGCACCGTCAAGCCGTTCAAAAAAGTATTGCCGTAAGGGGGCCACGTGGCTTTAGTTTTGTTAACGGGAGGCGCCGGATATATCGGCAGCCATACCGCCATCGTGTTGCAACAAGCTGGCTTTGATGTGCTGGCGCTGGATAACTTGTGTAATTCATCAAAACAATCGCTTGAGCGTGTAGCAACCATTACTGGTAAGGCTGTGCCATTGATTGAAGCGGATATTCGTGATGAAGCCGCACTGAGAGCTGTGTTTGCGGAATACGCGATCGATGCAGTTGTGCATTTTGCCGGCCTTAAAGCCGTCGGCGAATCGACCCAGCAACCGCTGCGCTATTATGATTTTAACGTTGCCGGCACAGTGACCTTATGTCGTGTTATGGCCGATGCTGGGGTGAAAAATCTGGTATTTAGCTCGTCGGCGACTGTCTACGGTGCGGCGGCTGAAGTGCCAATCGCCGAAACGTCGGCCCGTTCTGCAACGAATCCCTATGGTCAAAGCAAGTTGATGATTGAACTGATCTTGCAAGACTTAGCCGCCTCAGATCCGACGTGGCGTATCGCGTTGTTGCGTTATTTCAACCCGGTGGGTGCACATCCTTCAGGGCTTATCGGCGAAGATCCAAATGGCATTCCTAACAATTTGATGCCATTTATCAGTCAAGTTGCGGTGGGGAAACGCCCCCAGTTGTCGGTGTTTGGGGCGGACTATCCAACCCATGATGGTACGGGCGTGCGCGACTACATTCATGTGCTAGACCTTGCCAACGGTCATTTGAAGGCTCTGCAGTATTTGCAACGACACTCGGGGGTTGAAGCGTTTAATTTAGGCACAGGTCAAGGCTACAGTGTGTTGGATATGGTGCAGGCATTTGAACGCGAAAACGCAGTTGCCGTGCCTTATGTATTGACCGAACGGCGTCCTGGTGATGTTGCCGTATGTTATGCAAACCCAGCAAAAGCTCAGCAACTGCTTGATTGGAAGGCAGAATTAGGCTTAGCTGATATGGTGCGCGACAGCTGGAACTGGCAGCGCCAAAACCCTCAAGGTTATAACTCGCCTAGTTAGCGGAGTCGTTATGCATCGCTCAGTTTCATGGCTATTGGTAGTTTGCCTAAGTTGCTGGGCTAGCTATGCCCACGCAACGGCTGAGCGATTTGATCAATTAGTGGCAGTGCTGGACCGCGGTGATCTGATGTTGACAGACACCGCAGCGGCGCTCCAATACATTGCACAACTGCAAGCAGAACTGCCGGCCGGTGACGAGCGCCGGCAATTGCGCTTGGACCGCGAAGCGTGCCAATGGCGCTTTTCTGCTGCACCTGACGAGGGCATCGCGTTTGCCAATAGTTATATCAATAACGAAACGCTGCGCTCTGACTACTTGAATCTGAGTTACTTTTACCAATGTCGTGCGTTTTACCAAGCCAGCAAAGGTCATTTGGCTGAACAAGACGAAGACATCCGCCAAGCCCAAGCGCTGGCCAACAAAAGTGAGGATAAGCTAGCGCAAGCCTCAATTGCCTTGTTTGCCGCGGAAGCGAGTTCATTGCGTGGCCAACATGCGGACGCCTTGGTGCAACTATTTCGAGGTTATGATCTCTACAAACAATTAAATCAACGTGCAGGTGTTGGCTATTCGTTGGAGTCGATCGCGGTGGCTTATCGCCGAATGGGCGAGTTTGATAAAGCGCTTGAATATCTTGAGCAAAGTGAAAAAGAGTACGTTTCACCTGACGACAAATCGCGATTAGTCACCTTGCTGCAACAAAAAGCCTTTGTCTATGCAGACTTAGGTCAAGCCCCAGAAGCGCGTCAGCTGTTTCATCGAGTGCGGCAAATGCTCGATGACTTAGGCGAAGAGCAATATGTCATTTCCACTGATATCGACCTTATGTGGATCGCTAATTTGGAAGGCAAATACGCGGACACGTTGGAGCTAGCTGCAGCAGTCCGGCCCAAATTGGCCGAGCGTGCGCGCAACAATGAAGGTTTAGTGATCAACCAGTCGCTGTTTCCATTGTATGAAGGCGAGGCTCGGGCGGCACTTGGACAAATTGAACAGGCGCTACAGTTGTTTAGCGAAGCCGAAAAACTGCTGAATGACTCGCCAAATCCACGTTATCAACTGTTATTGCAGCGCGCATGGTCTATTGCCGAAGCAAAAGCAGGCCATTATGACCAAGCCTATCAGCGTCTTACCCAAACCATGCAGTTGCAAGAACAGCTAAATTCTCAAATTAAACAGCAACGTGAAGCGCTGCTGCGTTTCCAATTCGACAGTGATTTACAGAAGAACAAAAACTCCGAGCTGCTCGCCGAACAGCAACTCAACGAAAAACAATTGCAAGCGATGGCGCAAGCGCAGCGTTGGCAATATATCGCGATTGTATTGTTTGTAGTGTTGGCGATAATCGCGTTGTTTTATGCCATTTCACAAATCTTGCGCAACAAACGCTTACAGCGATTGGCATCAACGGACGAGCTCACTCAGGTTGCCAATCGCCGCAGCATTTTGGCGTACGTGCAAGATGTCAGTGCCAAAGCTCAGCAACTCCATCAGCCGTGGGCTTTGATGATCGCCGACATCGATCATTTCAAACTGTGTAATGACACCTATGGCCATGATGCCGGAGATGAAGTATTGGCCGAAGTTGCCCGCACCATGCAGTTGTCGATGCGGCAAATGGACCGGGTGGGGCGCAGTGGTGGCGAAGAGTTTCTGTTGATTTTACCGGATACTACGCAACATCAAGCGCTAGAGATTGCCAGCAGACTGCGCAAACGCATTGAACAATTGACCTTTAGTCGTTATCCACAAATCCACGTCACTGTCAGTATTGGCGTGACACAAGCTGCACGCCATGAGGAGATCCGCGAAACAATCGCGCGAGCTGACAAGGCGTTGTATGAAGCGAAACACAATGGGCGCAACCAAGTCATTGCGCACTAATCTGTTGCTTGGGTACTTTTTCACTCATAGGGAATTCACATGTCGTTGATGGAACCGACATTAGAGCCTGGTTTTTTGGTGGTCCACGCCAATCAGGCAGAAATGCTGCGCGATATCGTGGTGCAATGGTTAAAACGTTACCCGCTAGGGGTTTTCGAAACAGAAACCTTGCTGGTGCAAAGTAATGGTATTGCGCAGTGGCTCAAATTAGCGCTGGCGTCACAGCAACAAGGTTTGGGCATTGCTGCGGGGCTCAGTTTGCAAATGCCTGGCCGCTTTGTCTGGCAACTGTATCGGACCTTATTGCCAGATGCAGACATACCCGAGCAGTCGCCACTGGACAAAGCACCGCTGCAATGGCGCTTGTTTGCGTTATTGCCTCGACTGATGGAGCAAGCCGCTTACGAGCCGTTACAGCGATACCTGCAGGGCGATGACACAGGGCAAAAGCGCAGTGAACTGGCTGGCCGTTTAGCCGACTTATTTGACCAATACCAAGTGTACCGCGCTGATTGGCTGGCGGCTTGGCAACAAGGTCAAGATGTCCTGATTGATGCGCGTGGCCAGTGTATTCCATTGTCAGCGCAAGATCAGTGGCAAGCGCAGCTGTGGCGTGATGTGCTGGCCGACGTCGGCGAGCAGCATCCATTGTACAGCCGGGCCCAGTTGCACCAACAAGTACTTGATGCGGCCAAGCAATATTCGATGCAACAGCGTCCAGCGGGGTTACCACGGCGCTTGGTGGTGTTTGGCCTTAGTTCGTTACCGTATCAGACGTTACAGGCATTGGCGGCGATTGCGCCTTACACCCAAATCGTGCTCACGGTACACAATCCTTGTCAGTATTATTGGGCGGATATTGTCGCCGATCCGGATTTACTCAAGGCCAGCTATAAACGTCAGTCCGCCAAAAACAGCCCTTTAACCGCGTTGGTTGGACGCAATCCAGGACATCCACTGCTCGCCGCGTGGGGGAAACAAGGCCGAGATTACATCCGATTATTGGATGAATTCGACCAAACCCAACAACATCTGCAGTTGTTCCAAGGACAACGAGTGGATTTGTTTGAAGCGCGGCCAAGCGATCACCTGCTAGGTCAGCTGCAAGACGACATCTTGAACTTGCGCACGTTGGAAGAGACACGTCAGCAATGGGCGCCGTTAACCAGCGAGCAGTGCCGCAGCGTGCAATTTGCCACCGCTCATTCGGTGCTGCGAGAAATTGAAGTGCTGCACAATGATTTATTGCAGCAATTCGAAGCCGATCCGAAGCTGCAATATCGCGATGTGATGGTAATGGTGCCGGACATTGCGCAATACAGCGCCGCTATTCACGCGGTGTTTGGCCGATTTGAAAAAACGGATCCGCGTTATATTCCATTTACCATCGCCGACCAGGCGCAGCAGCATGAACAGCCGATGTTACGGGCGCTGCGCTATTTGCTGAATATTCGCCGGCAGCGTTTTGGCTTGAGTGAACTGCTGGATTTAATCGATGTGCCGGCCGTGGCGAACCGATTTGGGTTGTCTGAAATCGAGCGAGAGCAATGCAAAGATTGGCTACAACAAGCCGGCGCTCGACTTGGCCTGCACGCCGCTCATCAGCAGCAACAGGGTATCCATGCGCTAGATGGCCAACACAGTATGTGGTTCGCCTTGCAGCGGATGTTGCTTGGTTATGCGTTTGGCGATAACACGCCATGGCTTGGCATAGTGCCTTATGCGGCAGTGAAAGGGCTGGATGCCGCGGCGGCCGGCAAACTGGCGGATTGTTTAGCGCAGCTTGACGAGCTTTGGCTCGATGCGGCGCTGTGTCTGTCGGCCTCTCAATGGCAGCAGCGTTTATTACAAGTGCTTGAGCAATGGTTTGTCGATGAAGAGCCCGAGGGACAAGAGTTGTTACAGCAGCTGCGAACCAGCTTGGTCGATTGCATCGCCTTGATGCAAGCAGTCGCAATCACAGAACCGTTAAGTCTCGATGTGATCGCCGATGCCTGGTTAGCGCCGTTTGACAACAGCAGTTTACCGCAACGGTTTTTGGCGGGAGCAGTCAACTTTGCCACCTTGATGCCAATGCGCGCCATCCCATTTCGGCAAGTCCATCTGCTGGGCATGAATGATGGAGCCTTCCCACGGCAGGTTCAAAAACAAGATTTTGATTTGATGTCCCAGCACTATCGGCCGGGGGATCGCTCACGCCGCGACGACGACCGTTATTTGTTGTTAGAAGCCTTGTTGTCAGCGCGCGAACGATTGCGCATCAGCTGGCTCGGCCGTGACAAGTTTGATAACAGCCCACTCGAGCCATCTGTGCTCATCGCCCAGCTACGAGAACACCTAAGCCAAGGCTGGACGCTTGAAAATGGCCAATCCCTGTTAACGGAGCTGACGGTTGAGCATCCACTGCAGCCATTTAGTCGGCGCTATATGGAGCAACTGCCTAGCTATCACTATGAATGGCAACGTTTTTATCAAGCAAAAGACATCAAAACCCAATGGCCGTTACCAGCACGCTTACCACAGACCGCGCTGGCATTAGCTGCGCTGAGTGACTTTGTGCGTGCGCCGGTGCGCAGTTTCTTTCGCCAGCGGTTACAGGTGTCGTTTGAGTTTTTCGAGCAAGCGGTGGCTGACCACGAAACCTTTATTGCGGATTCGTTAGAGCTGTATCAGCTGCGTCAGCAGTTAGTCGAGCAGCAGTGGAGCGCATTGCGACAAGGTCAAGCTTTTGACGTGCAAGGACATTTAACGACTGCTCGTCAAGCAGGACAACTGCCACCTGGACCAGCTGGTGAAGCGTTACAGCATCAACTCGCGGCGATTGGCGCCTGGCAATGGCAACAACTACAGCGGTTACATCAACACAGCCAACCGCAGGCGTGGCCGTTGTTGTATCAATGCCATGGTGTTGAACTACGTGACGTATTGCAGCTGCAGCAGCGTGATGGCCACACATGGCAGGTGTTGTTAGTGCCTGATCAGCTGCTCAAGAACAAGAAATACCGCTTGAAGCCGCTGATCCGACCCTTTGTGCAATTGCTGGCCGCAAGTAGTCAGCAGTCTGTCCAACAAATCATTATTGCTGCTGACGGTATGTTGCAGTGGTGCGTGCCATCGGTTACACAGGCGAACGCCATACTCGAGCAGTATATTGCGACCTGGCTGGACGGCTTAAATCGTCCGCTGCCGATTGAACTGAGTCTTGCGGAAACGTGGCTGACCGCCAAGCAGCAGGATCAGGAGTTACGTAACAAGCTAGCCAAACAGTTCCTAGGGGAAGAGTCTCGGTCGAAGGCCGTGGCTGACGATCCGTACATCAGCAGAGTGTTTGCCGATTTTGAGCAGTTGTGGAGCTCTGAATCAGAGCAACTGGCCACAGTGTTGTATCAGCCGCTGCTTGACGTTTTGGCACAAGCAACCTGGCAGGAGATGGGCGAATGAATGTGTTAAATCCGCTGACGTTACCGCTTGATTGCCGAGTCCTGATTGAAGCCAGTGCCGGCACCGGTAAGACTTTTACCATCGCCGCTTTGTATTTGCGTTTGGTGCTCGGGCATGGGCGAGAGCGTCCGTTATTACCGCAAGAAATCTTGGTAGTGACTTTTACCGAAGCCGCAACCAGTGAACTTAAAGGCCGCATTCGCGCTCGTCTGTCGCAAGCGGCACGGTATTTTGCCGGTGACAGCGCGCCGGTCGATCCTTTTTTGCAAGGGTTAGCGGCAGAGTTTGACGCGGCGTTGTGGCCAGCGTGCAGTGAGCGTTTACAGCTGGCGGCACAAGCGATGGATGAAGCCTGCATTTTGACCATCCACGGCTGGTGCAATCGCATGTTAACCGAGCATGCGTTTGCCAGTGGTGCGGCGTTTGGCCGCGAATTACTCACTGACGAATCAGCGTTGTGGCAAGAAGTCAGTCAGGACTATTGGCGTTTGCATGTGTATCCGATGTCGACGGTGGAGTTCGAGCGTTACAGCAAAACCTACCCATCGCCTGACGCGCTGCAACAGGATGTGATGCGGCTGCGTGAGGTGTCTGCGACTGAGATAGCCGAACCTGTGCAGGCGATCCAGCGAGAGGTTGCTCAGCGCGCAGCGCAATTAGCGGCAATCAAACAGCCGTGGGCGGCTTGGATTGACGAACTTGCGGCTTTGATTGAACAAGGCCGCGCGGCTGGGCTGACCA
>DMYW01000047.1 GCA_003482455.1 Rheinheimera sp.
GAGAACTTGAATATACGATAGGCGTAAACAGCGGTTTCAGTTCGACGTTAACTGGTCGATAATAAAGTCAAAATGACAATGAAAGAATCTTATGACCAAAATTCAAAATCTCTCTTCGCAACAACGTTTACGTCAGTTAGCAAAAAGCCAATTAGGTCATGAGTTTATTCAGTCGACAGTAACACACAGCCACGAATCTGCAGTGCCGAAACAGGAACAGATCGCTATTTCGAACCATTCACAATTACGTCATCTCACTTCTCAAGTGACAGCATCCAATGAGCAGTCCAATGCTGTGTTGCAACGAGCTATGCGTCGGCAAGAAATGCAATTGCAGCGTCAGCAGCTTAATTTAGAGCGTGTCTTGTTATTAACTCAAGATATGTTGCCAGACCAACATAGCCGTGAAGAAGTTGATAGTGATTGGTTCGAGCATTTTTGCCAATTAGTGCAAGACATCTCGGCTGCGCCAATGCAGAAACTTTGGGCGAAAATATTGGCCCATGAAATTCAACAACCAGGCAGGTTTTCGTTTAAAACATTAAATATTCTGCGACAAATGCACTATCGCGATGCACAGGCACTGCAGTTAGCCGCCAGCATGGCTTCGCGACTCAATGGGCAGCAACCAGAGCAAATCTTTTTTGGATATAGCATGCAAGCGTCTGTATGGCGCTGGTTGCAAGGTAAGCACAAAGGAGTGTTGAATCTAAGCCAGCATCAACTGACTTATCCTGATATCTTGAGTTTGGTTGATTTAGGTATTTTGCACCAAACTGAAATTGAAACCGGCGCTTTGAACCGACAACAAGACTTGTTGTTCATGACGACACAGCACTCCCGTCAAGGGCGAGTGCTGCAAGCCGGGCTAGTGCTGCATTATTACAAATTTACATTGTCCGGCAGCGAATTATTGTCGCTGCTTAATGTGCTGCCAGAGCCGCAGTATTGGGCAGCGTTAACTAGCTTGCTGCAGGATGTTATTGAATTTCCGGGGTGAGGTGCAACCGATGCACCAGATTGGCAACTTTGCGTGAATCCATCGGTTTAATTAATACGTCATCCATCCCTGCAAGGCGGAATGAGGCGATTTCATCAGGCATCGCATGAGCCGTGAATGCGATGATGTTCGTCATTTGGTGATGACGCATTTGCCGCACTTGCCGTGTGACCTCAACACCATTGATATCTGGTAGTTGAATATCCATCAAAATAACATGATAGATATTGGCTTGGGCTTTTTGCAGAGCTTCTTCGCCAGTAAAGGCTTTGTCGATTTTTACCCCCATGGAGGACATCATAGTTTCGACAAAGTTCATATTCACTGCATTGTCATCCACTACCAATATCTGCTGGCGACCTAATGAAGTCGCATCGTTTTTTTGCAAAAGATCAGCGACGAAGAACGGCGTTGACCACCAGTTGATTTCCGACGATTGGGGGTAACTGACCATCGACTCAACACAAACTCGTGTGGAATAACGCTGCGCGATTTCTTCCAGTTGTTTCACTTCTACTTCGTTTGGCATCTGCTCGAAAAAGACGAGGACTTTATCGACGAGTCGAAGTTTCAGTTCAGTCTGTAAATCCGCGAATTGTTGCACCCAAATGATTTGTTCGGCGATCGTTTGCAATGAACGGCGAGCAAGGTTGGCCCGACATTCCAGCGGATCCATCAAACATAATGTTTGGTATTTTTTCCCTAAGTTCACTCGTTCAATCACTGCGGGTAGCGTTAGATTCAGGCGTCCGCCGACGCCCGCAACCGATTCTAATTGCCACGAATAGCCGCGATGTTGGATCAGGGTCGCTAGCACGTATGCGGGCAAATCTTGCAATGAAGGTTCAAAGCCAGATTCACCCTTTAAAATCTTTTGGAAACGGCTCGGAAATTCGTATCCTTGATATTTAAACTGCAATTCAATCGCTGGTCGGGGTTGCAGACTAATCCGATAGCCTGTTTCTAATTCATTGGATTGCAGCAAGGGTTTGAGTTCACGCATCACAGATTCAACGGCCAGGCGACATTCATGCACATCGACCGATATTTTATATTGCATGCCATTTGGATCTTCATCCACCAATAGACGAGCCGCTGGGAACAAGCCCGCCAGCGGATTTCGCAGGGTATCTTGGTACCACTCTGAGACTGTCGGGAAATGGCTAAGCATGGATTGAGCTGGACTGGCTAAATAACGTTTTAATAGCTCCAGTTCAAATCCCAACCCAGTCAAACTGCGCCGATTATTCAGTTGTTGCAAAATGGCCTTTAGCCAATGCAATTCGCGTTGCGCCTCTTGCGAAGTCAATGTCAACGTATGGACTTGTTCTGATTGCAAACGCCCAGCTTGAGTCAATTGGTGAATGTCATTGAGCAATGAACTTTCTTGCTGTTGTAGGGAGTCCACTTGTTGTTGAAACAACTGGATTTTTTGGCTTATCAAGCTAGGAATTTCGTGATCAGCTATCGCAGTGTTTAACGTCAAAGAAGTCTTTAGTTGTGTGGTGATTTGTTGTGAACGACGTGTGTGCCACAACGCAGGAAGTACAAGTATTGACCATATGCATACCCACAGAGCAATCAGCTGATACATTTTCCCGAGATCTGGGCGAATGTATAATTCGATCCTGAATTCGCCTTGATAAATGTTTAGCTGTTGTCCAGCGAGATGGTCTTGGGGAACATATTCTGCGACTAATTGGTCTCCGCGCCAAATCATCAACTGCTCCGCCGGAACTGCCATCTTGTCAAGCGACAGAGAGGTGCTGTTCACAGGCAAGTTCTGTAAATGCGGAGCAAGTTCGTGTGACACCCAATACTCGATATGTTCTTGTTGTTCACCACCGACATGCCAGACGAGTAAGGCACTCACACTGAGCAACACCAATAGAAAATAACTAAACAATCGAGTCATAGTTGCATGCCGAAAAAGAAGAATGACAGGCCGTATTGAACCACCGTTGCTGTTGAACAGCAACGGCTATTTATGACAAGAATCAATGAATATTCACAAAGAATTGACAATTTGCATTAGAAGTCAAATTGCACACCTGCAAACAGGCCGTTGAAGTGATAGTCTGCATCTAAACCGTCTTCATTGAACAGCTGCCCGTCAGACAGTTGCATGCCAGCTGACAAAGACCCTGTTATGACGGGAAAGTCGATTAAATCGTACATGATACCCACCCGAGCATCCATCCAGCGATTGTCGCTATAACTTGTGTAGTTACCATCAGCAAAAAGGTGCGTTTTGGTGCCTAAAATCGAGATGTCAGCTCGCGCATATACCATTGGGAGCGGTGCGGAGAAATCGGCATTTGCTTTCAAACTAGCGCTGGATGCGAACGTTTCTGAACGCAATAAGCGACCTGTGATCCCCATATCTAAATCAACAACGTCATTGTCCAATACCTCGTAATACGCTGTGATATCAGCTTGTTTCACTGTGGTGTTGGTCGTCACTAACGTGTTGGCTGTGTATGCGCGTCCATCTAGTTGCCATGCGCCACTGAGGGTCGTCGAACCATCGAATGACAAATTTTGATAAGAAACTGCCAGATTAGGTAGAAACGGAATTGGATGTTCGAAACGTCCAAACAACCTCATTTCATGTTGATCGCCAACGGATAATTCAGCTGTATTGCCAGTATCACCAGTTGTTACATCAGGATTGATTTGCCAAAAATCCACACCCACGGTCAAACCAAGCGCGTCCGCTTTGGCATATTGGGAGAACAGCAGAGACGATACCAAGAGGGTTACTGTTAGCTTTTTCATCAATTAACCTTTCGCAAGTAGTTCATTTAAATCCAATAATGCCGCATTGGCGCGCGAAATGTAATTCGCCATTACCAAACTATGATTGGCAACGACACCAAAACCACTACCGTTCAGAACCATGGGCGTCCAAACTGCTTGTTGAGTTGCCTCTAATTCCCGAATGATTTGTTGCAGGCTTACCAGTGCGTTTTTTTGCCGAAGTACATCAGCAAAATCAATTTCGACAGCTTTTAGCATATGCAGCAAAGCCCAAGTTGCGCCTCGAGCCTCATAAAATTCATCGTCAATTTTTAGCCAACTTGTTTTTATCAACAAATCAGCAGATGTTGCAGTGGATTGACGAGCCGCGGTATCACCTGCAAGGTCGGTGTTTAGACGCTCTTGGCCGACGCTTGCGCTCAGTCGCTGACTGTAACTACCCAAGCGCTTTTCGACTAGAACCAGCCAATCGCGCAGATTATCGGCGCGAGAATAAAATTGATTTTGGGTGTTTGCAGCATCTGCTAAACCATCGCGATATTTGATCAGCAACTGAACTGCTGCAGAGTACTCATCTTCAGCCGCAGGCATAGCCCAGCGCTTGTGATCCATGTTTAGATGCGGAGACACCTGTTTCAGCCAGCTATTTTCAACGGACTGAGACTGTGAGCGGCTAAAATCAGTTCGAAATGCCAGCGCCAAGTCTCTGCTCATTTCCAGCACACCAAACTCCCAAGCAGGCATGTTATCAAGTCCGACAAACGGTGGCGCTACATCGTTAGAAACTAGTCCACCTGGCTTATCGAGTAATGTCTGGATTATCTGAATCA
Source organism: Rheinheimera sp. (assembly GCA_003482455.1). Classification (GTDB taxonomy): domain Bacteria; phylum Pseudomonadota; class Gammaproteobacteria; order Enterobacterales; family Alteromonadaceae; genus Pararheinheimera. The sequence goes on from DMYW01000047.1 coordinate 4,591, forward strand.
GCGTATTTGTGGTGGTGTAGCCAACAACATTGGTATGGCCATTGGAGGATTCGCTAGGAGCAAATACTGCAGGCTCACGACTAAACCAAGCACAAGCCCCCCAATAAAATGCACCAGTCACAGTAATGGCAAGCAGACTCCAACGGAAGTTTGGCATAGCAGTCCTTATTTTTTGGGGATTTCAGTAATCGTCGGTTTGACCTTAGTTTTGCTGCCATCCGACCATGTTAGTTGGATTTCGATGTCACTTGTAGGCGTTAGCGGGGACTTTGGCCGAAATAGCATTAAGTGATATCCGCCCGGCTGCAAGTGAATTGTGGTGCGGGCAGGAACTTCAAACTCGTCCACTTTCACCATACGCAGCATGCCATCGACATTGATATGGTTGTGCAATTCAATGGATTCAAATTGCGGTGAAGTTGCGTTGAGCAGCTTCACGTTGTCATTGGCTGGGTTGTCAATGGAGAAGTAACCTGCACTAACCGTTTTCCCAGGAAGTGGCAGGCGAACCGTTGCGTTGGAAATCTGCGGCGTTGCCTGAGCGAAGCCGCAGATGAGGCTTATTGATAGCAACAATTTTTTCATTGCTACTCCTTTAAGATCAGCGTGTTAATCAAGATAGTTCCGTCTTGATGGTAACACTATAGCCGCAATTAAATAAGCCATGAAAGTTATGCCAGGCAGAACAAACAGACTTAGGATCGCAACTAATCTAACCAGTGAACGGTCATGTCCATATGTTGCTGCAATACCTGAACAAACGCCGGCGACAACACTATTCGATTTATCACAATACAAACGATTAAAACTGCTCATGATGCACTCCTTATTTTGGCTTCATCTTTCTTTAACCAAAATACGTGCCACAAGTTAAGTATTTGATATAATTAGAAAAAATATAGAGCTAGGTGCTAATTGATTTGATCGTTATCACATGGCAACTAAAAAGTAGCGTTTTTGCCTAATTGATGGTCAATTCTGTTTGGTGTTTGGTGTTTGGTGTTTGGTGTTTGGTGTTTGGTGTTTGGTGTTTGGTGTTGACAGGTCGAGCGTGTAGAGCCGAGTCGTTAATGTCGATGCTCCTAAGAAAGGAAAAAGAAAACCCGGTGTGTTAAGACCGGGTTTTTGCGGGGATATCCGTTGGTGGGAGCAACCAGCTCCAAACCTGAGCCAGCACAATGATGCTGGCCACAGGCATCAGAAAAAGTCCAAACAGCTGTGGTAGAAACAACATTACTCCTCCGACTCGTCTGTACTTTCGGCAGTTGCTGAGGATTGAGCTTTTTCAGTAAAGAAGGCTTCAACAGATTCACTGATTGATTGTTGCACTTGGGTTTGAATCGAAGAGGTAACCTGACTTAGTTCGGCGGAAACTGCAGTAACTACAGCTGCACTAACATCTTCAATCGGTGACGCATTTGCTTGGCCTGAAGTGATTGCAAATAAGCTGATGGCGACTAAAGCTAATTTTTTCATGACATTTTCCTTAAGAGTTCAGTTAAGTTGTCGTTTGACCACATAGCTATATCAAAGGGCGTGCCAATTTGTGTTTTCATTCTAAGTCATTGAAATATAAGATTTATATCTCCTATTTGTCGTTTTCCATGACTTGGTGAAATATTGTGTTAATTTGGTGGGTAGCAAAAAACACTAAAATTTAGTGTTTTTTGCTAACAAAGGATAGGGCGTCCGACAGCACTTGAATGGTTGCATCTTGTTTGTGACCATTTTCACTTAAATGACGTCGCCATTGTCGTGCGCCGGGTACTTCGATAAACAACCCCAACATATGCCGAGCGATATGCCAAAAGCGAGCACCTTGCAGCATTTGTCGCTCAATGTATGGGAGCATTTTCTCTACGACTTCAACAGCGCTTGGAGTTCTTTCCGAACTGTTGTAGATAGCGGAATCGACTTGAGCCAGAAACATCGGGTTTTGATACACTTCACGTCCGATCATGACGCCATCTAAATGGCGCAGGTGTTCCAAACTATCCGCTATGGTTTTAATGCCGCCATTTATGGAAATTTGGAGCTGCGGGAAGTCCTTTTTTAATTGATAGACACGTTCATAATTCAGAGGCGGTATATCTCGGTTCTCCTTAGGGCTCAAACCGTTTAACCAGGCTTTTCTTGCATGAATCGTAAAGTCCGTGCATCCAGCCTCTGAGACCTTACCGACAAAATCTTGCAGAAATTGGTATTCATCCGAATCATCAATCCCAATGCGAGTTTTTACGGTGATAGGTATGTTGACGACATCCCGCATGGCTTGCACACAATCTGCAACGAGCGCAGGATTTGCCATCAAACAAGCCCCAAACATACCGTTTTGTACTCTGTCTGATGGACATCCAACGTTAATGTTCACAGCATCATAGCCACGCTCTTCGCAACGTTTGGCGCATTCTGCCATGGCTTTGGGATCTGACCCGCCAAGCTGCACAACAACAGGGTGCTCTTCATCGTTGAATGCTAAATAATCACCTTTACCGAACAAAATGGCTCCGGTAGTTACCATTTCCGTATAGAGCACTGCGTGTTTGCTGATAAGTCGATACATGTACCGCGAATGGCGGTCAGTCCAATCCAGCATAGGGGCAACGGAAAAGCGGTGATCTAGAGTTTTTGCCTGTGTTCCTTGGGTTTCTAAGGCTGCGACTGTTTTCGGCGTTTGCGTGTTCAATTACGAATCCTGCTTATTTTTAACCATTTTTGACCATTTTCAGGTATTCAGGTATACAGATAGGTATACAAGAAAATGGGACGGGTATACAAAATGGCCTATTACACTGTGAAGCCGAGACCGGCTAAAAACGGCACACCTCGATATGTGTGCACTGTGAAAGCCAAAGATAAAGGCGTGCTAGTTTACAACAAATCGCGAACTTTCTCACGCAGTGACACTGCTGATGCGTGGGGTAAACAAGAGGTCGCCAGGCTTGAGCGCGAGGGCATCAAGCCAAAACAAGATACGATCCTTCTACGCGAGCTAATCGATAAGTTCTTAAAGGGTGGATTCGAATTTGGCAGGACTAAAAGGTTCGTACTTGAGCTGTTGGCTGATTGCGACATCGGACAAAAGGTCGCCGCCGAACTGACTCCAAACGATATAGTTGAACATTGCCGCGACCGGTCAGCGAATGCTGGGCCCGCGACTATCAGTCACGATGTTAGCTACTTGCGTTGGGTACTTAGGATGGCCCCAGCATCGTTTGGCGTTAAGACTAATGAATCAATTGTCGTGGATGCATATCCAGCATTATATGCCGAAAGGCTTATTGCCAAATCCACTAAACGAAGCCGCCGGCCAGCAACAAAGGAACTTGAAAAGATAAGGGCCGGACTTATCGAAAGAAACAAGCGTGCGATCGAGCATGGAGTTGTAAATCCAATTCCGTTTGTGGACATACTCGATTTTAGTGTGCTGAGCTGTATGCGCATTGGCGAGGTTTGCAAAATATTATGGAGTGATTTAGTCGTCGAACAGAAAGCGGTTATCGTGCGCGACCGAAAAGATCCGCGAAAGAAAACTGGCAACCACATGTTAGTGCCGCTGCTTGGCGGCGCTTGGGACATTGTTATGCGACAACCTCGCACCGAAGATCGGGTATTTCCATACAACGAAAGGAGCGTTTCCGCGGGGTTTCAGCGAGTGCGCAATGCGCTTGAGATTAGTGACTTACGGTATCACGATCTGCGCAGGGAAGGGGCGAGCCGTCTTTTCGAGCTGGGCTTTGCGGTGCATGAAGTTGCCCAGGTCACAGGCCATAGGAACCTGAACACGTTGTGGCAAATCTACACGGAGCTGTACCCAGACAGTTTGCATGAAAAGTTTCAGAAGTTAAAAGAGCCGAAAGATGCGTAATCGTAGTCTGTGATGCTTGGTTCGTTTTACCTGAGAAAATGATTCGTAATGATGACAAATAGTTAAGATGGATAAAACTTTATGGCTGATAGAAGCAAAGAAATTAAGGACAACGTTGCCAAAATGCTTGATGGGTTCAAGGTAATAGACAGCAAAGACGCTGAGCGGAAATTTGATGCTGCTTTTTTCAGTTTCGCGAATTTTTGCATGATGCACAAAGAGAACCATTCCGCAGACGAGCTCCTAAAGTTATATAAGGATCAGCCTGATGCATCTCTAAACTATCGAATCGCCAAAGAAACGTATCTAAAGATGCAAAAGTGTCATGAATCAGCTACCAATGAAGATAGCAGGATTGTTCGCCTTGAACGCAAGCTCGCAATTCAAGCTTTGATATTCAGAGTTCTCAACACATTTTTACTGGGCGCATCTATTCTCTGCCTATATTGGTTTGCCAACAAATACGGCATTCCATTGCCGCTGCTGAGTAAGAGCCTCAACGGCCCAATTTAGACAAACATTTGGATCTGAATGTTCGCGGGCAGCCCGGGGCCCGCAACAACTTCACCGTCCGGCTTGGCGCCGCTGAATAGGATTAACTGAGCTGGGTGATATCCTGAAGTTAGATCTAGGTCGCCAGGCTGGAACGTCACCACTCCGCCGACACCTGCAGTGCAGGCGATCTCAGAAGTACCCGATCTAAGTTTGATTGATGTGATACCGGCCGCCGCGAAATCGACCAGACCATTTTCATCAGATAGCGATAGCTTTTCGACGTTATCGCGACCACGGAACGCGGGAATGATGACCATGCATACCTCTACGCTGCTACAGGATCTTTGATGTCGTAGGTAAAGGCGGGGATGTCGACCTTATCACCAGCTCCGTTTGTGATTGCGCGATCAGTAACATCTTGGCAAAGGTGGATTTTTTGAGATGTGGTCGAGTAGACCATCACCGATAGGTCGTCAGTGATAATCGCGGCGGCAGTCACCGCGACACCGGACTTGGCCACAAAGGTAGCTCGTAGGTCTTGGCCGTTCGCAGCAAAAGATACGTCTGCAGCGGCGAAGGTAGTGCTTGCCACAATTTTGCTGATAGCCGTGGCATAGCTGTCGGCCTTGACTACACCTTTCACCAACGCAATAGCATTGGCATCAGTCTTCAGGATGTTTGCACCGAACTGTTTAAAATCATTGGAAGTGAAAAAAGCCATAGGTTCTCCGATAGCTGTGATTGAAAAGTTATTGGCTTACGCTCTGGCAATCGAATATCTCGATGTATCCAGTTGTGCGCTGTATTGCTTAGTTGAGCGCTCTAAATGAGCACGTGAAGTTGATAGCGATATTTGGAGTGATGCGCGGTCAATAACGCGGGTTATCGGCCCATACTGCAACACAGCACTAACCGTCGCTCGGTCGACTTGCTTTGCTTGCGCAACAGATAAGACCTGAACTGATGCGACGGGCATTGCGGCTGCGCTGTCTTGTTGTTTTGCAGATGCAACATTCAGTAATTGATTGATGGCAGCGCTGATGCTTGAGCACTGATCAGATTGCTGCGCCACACCGATCACAATCGACTGGGACGCGCTGACAATCAGTTGCGACGCCGTGTCTTGTTGTTTGGCTGCAGCAACGATAACAGCCTGTGCGCCTGGCGAGCTCTGGGTCACACTGAGAATCGATGCTGAATCCTGCTGCTTCGCTGGTGCAATAATGGCAGACTGATTTGCGCCAACAGTTGTTGCTATTGCAACGTCCTGCTGCTTTGCCGGAAGAGCTTCTATTGGCTGAGCTGCCGAGACATTGAGTGTTGAAGCGCGATCGGCCTGACTTGCTGTGACCACTGTAGGCGACTGGGAAACACCAACAGTAATACTACTGGCAATGTCCTGCTGCTTCGCTGCGGCGACGGTTACAGGTTGCGCTGCAACACCTGCGCCGCTATCAAAAAATACCCACTGACTGCCGTCTGTAGCTGTATTAATCAATGTCGCTGGATTACTTCCGCTATCTGTTTGAAGAGTTATTCCAGCTCCACCCGACAAACCAGCATTCCATTTTTGGCCGTTCGCTACACCTGTGACTTCGATGTATTCAAGGTCCATCGAGCAGTAACTGTTGTCACCATTCGTTGCCTGACCTATGCGTGTTATCGGGGCTGCTGTAGCCGCCGTACTGAATGTTCCACTTCCGAAAAGAACTCCGTCGCGGTATACACGCCACGCACCACCAACGTCGTGCTCTAACCTGTAAGTGTGTAGTTCACCAAGTATGAAAAAACCAGCAGCGGAAGCGTATCGCTGAGTTCCTGAAGAGTATGTGGCAATTGCGCCGTTCGGCATAATAAAGAAGCCGGCAGGAGTTCCGTTACGGCCAATGATGCCGCCAAACGTTGTGGGCCACGCATTGATGATGCACTTCAGTTCTAATGCGTACTGATTCCCCCCGAGATCAATCGAGATAGAGCTACCGAACTGCGCATAGTCGTTTACACCATCTAGCCGCCATCTGTAGCCCATTAGACTACCTCGACGTTGAGACTGTATTCACAACGCCACCGGAGCTCTTGCCGGCCAGATTCATTGCGCACGTGTACGCGATAGACGCGCGCTGCTTCAACTCCATGCAATGCAGTGTTGTGAGCCCAGTCGCCTCTTGAGTCATCACTAAAAATGTCTCGACTTTGTATTAGGATGTAGGTTGCCTCAGGGGCCTTTGTCTTTAATGTAAACGACAATAAATTTCCGGGGCGCTCGCCGAGCTCAAACCAAGTGCCAAGGAAATCATCCTTCGTAATGTCGTACAGCGGTTTTTGATAAGTAGCCAACTGTACAAACAGGTTTTTTTCTTGATTCGTTACCAGCCCTTCAGCAACCGCAGCGTCTAAAAGAGCTGCATTGGCAGGCTCTGATAAGTTGATTGCATAGTCAGGCAAGGACAGATATTTAAATGCTGTCAGCAGCGCTGTCCTGATTGGCGAATCGGGGGAGGTGTCCAATCTGTATTGCAAACCAGACGCAAGAATTGCAACCACGTTCCGCAGGTTATCCCCGCGAATTGAGCCAATAACGTCCACCATTGGCTGATCTGCAATAATCTGTGAATGAGTTTTGCCTGCAGCAATTTGGCTCGCGATGTATTCGTTTTTTGTCACAGTAACCCCCAAAGCCAAACGGCAAAATAAGCAATGAGCGCTCTCCATGTAGGCACTCTGTATTCGATTAACGTGCGAAGGAAAATCCTGTGTGCTGCTGGGTTATGCCGGCGCAGCGCATGGTCATGAAGCACCGCGGCTTCAAACGCTTCGCTTGCGGGATCCATAAACCACCAAAAAATACGGGGCACTGAAGCCCCATCAGTCTCAAATCCGGCAGGAACGCCACGCCAACTTTCAACCAGTCGCCATCTGCGCTTGCCTATCTTCTCAACCTTGATTGGTGTGTGCTGCATTAGCGCCCCCAAATTGCGGCCATGTTTTCAACGGCCAGCCGGTGCGCTTGTGCTAGATCAGCCTTTGTTGTTGGCGTCATTACACCGGTTGGCGTGTCGGCCATCGACCACTCGAGTGCAAACGACTCTGGTTCGTGAAGTGAGGCGAGCAAAGCGTTCGCCATTCGTCCAATGCTCTTTTCGTCGGCATTGTATTGGTTACCTGCTGTCGTGGTTACGACTGCATTGTCCAAGGCTTGTTGGCGGCTTACTTTAAACTGCTGAACTTCGGCTGCAGCACTTACAGATTCAAGCGACTGTATAGTTGATAGATTAAGCATCGTGACCACCGTCTTGGGCTAATGGTTTCCAGATGATTGGTGAAGGAACAACCCCTTCAGAAATGTCGAATTTGTATGCGTCAACTGATGTTGGCTGAATGGGGTCAGCCAATGCTGAGTCATAGAAATAGACAATCGTTACCTCAATCACTCCGTTAACTTTCTTGATTAAGCCGGTTGCGGGGAATTCCGCATCACATTGAGAATTGTCCGGCAATGCCGACAGGTCATAGACTTGACCATCGACTGTCACTGTATTGCCAGTGACAGAAATGATTGAATTCCGGTTATAAGCTACCGGTGACAAAGTGATTTTCATGATTATCTCCACCGGCCAACAGCCATGTGTGTCAAAGTATGCGTCTGGCTTGAGTTAACTTTTGTTCGACAAGTTGCCCCAGTTGTTGTTTGCCCATGAGCTGCATCTTTGGTGATGTTGAAGCTGTGAGTGTTGCTGGCGCCAGTAATTGCTGTTTTGATGAATGTTGGGGCATTGGCAAATACAGAGGGGAATGTCCACGTAAATACATCATCGACATCTGCTGTCATTGCTACTGAGCGACTTAAGTAACACTCCAGCCGACCATCTAGATACTTGTAGTACTGACCATTGGCATTAGCTCCGTACTCCATGATCGCACCAGTATTTTTGGTGCCGTCATGGTTCACAGTTCCTTGGGCATTCAGTGAATCATACTGGCGACGCCAGCCCGTTGAGTTCCAAACGCCACCGGCGCTCGCGTAGCTGAACATTTCGCCAGTCGTACCGATAGCGATTCGAGTTGCGTCAGATGAGTTGTATCTCATTTGGAGCATATTGAAGTCGGTATACCCAGGCGGCTTGGTGCCAGTATCAGCTGCTATGACTCGCCAAGCTCCGCTCGGCAATGTGGTTGTATCAAGAGTTGCAGATAGAAGTGCAAGCTGTGGAGCTGTAGATGTACCGCCCCACCCAAATGAGCCAGCCGTTAACACTGCTGCACCACCGCCTATGTCAGCGAGGTGCGACTGAGCTGGGTTCTTGCCTTTGTCCCAAGCTTCCAGCCAAGTTGGCGTTCCTGCGGCTCCTGACTTGTAACCGTAGAACAACGCCCGCGTGCTGTCGGCACGAAGGCCAACGCCTGCAAAGTAGGTATTTGGAGTGCCGTCATAAGGCAATGAAATGCCGGATCCGTAGTTGATAAATGAAGGCTTGCCAACTGCAGTGTTGATAAACCGGAAAAAACGGGCGGAGTTTGCTGTCGCAGCCGTAAAGTTTGGCAAGTCAATTGCGCCAGCACCAAGCCCATATTGCTGAAAAGCTTGATGCACCCGCAGTGCCGTCATCGGTTTGGCTGTATCCGTGCCTGCAAGCGCATCAGCTTGAGCTGCTAACGTAAACCCATCAATCAAACTCTGCAGTGTGGCCGTAGCTGCGGCAAAATCGCCATCAGTCGGATATGCATATGCCTGCTGATTGGTTTGTGTCGCATACGGCCAAGGTTTGGCAAGCTCAATCTTTTTGTTGCTTGATGCATCCAGATACGTGCGTTTGATTTCGACCGGCGGATTGGTGCCGATGATTAAGCCACCTTCGGCCTGAGCGATAGCAACGTCATCGCCGGTATTGACCGAAACAACGGTTGCTCCGTTCGTTACCGATACAGAGGTTGCATAATACCAAGTCATATTATTCCTCGCTTATAAGCGCTAGATCTTGAAATACTTGACCGCCGCCGCTGACAGGTAAGTTGTGCGTCACCGTCAGGCGATATTCGCGGTTTGTTGCGGTTTGTAAGGTGTCGGTGTAGGTAAAAGAACCGGTAAGCAGCCAGTTTTGCGTATAGGTCCCACTCTCGAGAGTTTGTTCGTATGTACCGGTAAACGCTTGGCTTGCTACTTGAATCCAGCTCGCGCCACTTTTGCGGAACAGTACGAGCGTCGCAGTGATTGTGCCAGGCGTGAAACTGCTGGCACTTGTACGGCCAATACTGATGTTGATGGAGTTCTTTACCGTGATGACTCCGCCGTTACTGCCATATGAGCCAGTTTCGACAGCAGTATTCTGTGACAATGTAGTGCTGCGCTGTGCATTGCGCAGAGTGCCTGCACTGATAGTTCCACCAAAGTACGCGCGACCAGTAGAATCCTTGTAGTTGACAGCATTACTTTTCAGCATACCGCTCAGGATTGGTTGACTGGTTGAGGTATTCCAATTCACACCATCTATTTTCGGTCCATACCAGTCAATCAGGCTGTGAGGGCCAAATGGATTGGATGACCAAATCTCCATATGTGATGTGCCAATAGAGCGCCACTCACCACCTTGGATCACAGGCGCTGTTATGCTTGTTCCGGCCATCAGCCGGTCACCGGCAATACTGCCCGTAGCAATCAGATTGCCAGCAATAAGCGCAGTAGGTGCAACCCAGCTCGTACCGTCAAATTGTTTGGCACTGCTGACGGTTCCGGCTGCATTTCGGTAGGTAAGAACATCACCATTGACTGGCTGGCGACCAATTGCCGTCGCGAAATCAGCTGTCGCCACGGAAGACGTTGGAAACACACCCTCGCGCAAAGTGATCGTGTAGAACCCTGCGCCTGCTGAACCAACGGCACCTGCGGGACCTTGAGGTCCTTGTGGTCCAGCCGGACCTTGCGGGCCAGTGGCACCGTCGAGACCGCGAATATCAGACACTTGGTTTATAGCTGTTCCGTCTGTTAGAACGAGCTTACCTTTAAATACAAACGTTCCACTGGCAGCATCCCAATACAACTTCAAATTGCCTGATGTATCAGTCAGGATCAAAGCGTCAGCACTAAACTCCAATCCAGAACTTGCACCGTCAACAACTACGCCGGTCACCTTTTTCTTGCCAGCGTTGTTTGTTGTCGTCACACCAAGATAGGCTCTTGCAGCGGCTTGGTTTGCTTTATCGACTGTGGACGACAAGATCAACTCAGCCTGACTCTGGCTATCGCTTCCGGCAACAGCAGTTCGAAGGCCTGCCAACGCACTAGCCGCGCCATCAGCCGTAGATTTTACTGACTGGATCTGGTTGCTTTGAGCCTGCAAACTGCCGTTGATGTTTGATTCAAGAGCGCTCACCGCTGCCGCCCGAGCTTCAACCTCTGAACTCACAGCTTTTGCGGTGTCAACGATGGATGAATTGAGCTGACCAATTGATGTAGCCGTCGATGCGCGAAGCTCAAACACTTCTTGAGCGAAGGCCTCCTTATCTGTCGCCAGAGCCTGAATATCGCGGTTGGCTAGTGCAGCTGATGAACCAATCTCTAGCAAGTTGTTACGCATTTTTAGCCGCTCTGCGACTGCAACAAACGCCAGCTTTTCCAATTCCTTGCTTGCGCCTTTTAAGCGAGACAAGCTGAGTTGATGATCTGATATTGTGCCTTCAGCGGTATCCACCGATGCAAGAACATCAGTAATTTGTTGATTTAAGCTGTTAAAGGTAGGCTGAAAATTGGTTTCGACACGATCCTTAATCAGTTCAAAAACCGCATCAGGACTTGATGTTGTCGTTACTTCCTGCGAAAACCAAGCCGATGCGCCAAGCGCGTTAACTGTTCGTGCGAATACGGTGTATTGCGTTGCCGGAGCCAAACCCGCAAACACCATCGACATACCGCGTCCGCGAACCGTTGACGTGCTGTTGAGCGCAAACTCAAATTCAGTGCCGAGACCGATACCGGCCAACACAGGGCGAACAGTGATATCGAAGTTGTTTGCCGTGACGTCTAGCGATGTCGGAACTACTGGTGCAACATATGTGAAACTGATGCTTGCTGCAGGTGACAGCGTGCCAAGAGTGCTTATCGCAACAACAGAAATGCTATATGTGCCCGGTGAAAGCACGGGTAGATCCATGCTTTTAGCTGTAGTTTCGTCACTCCACAATTGAGTAGACCCAGAGCTAGCGGTAATGCGAAACCGGCGAATGAAAGCATTTTGAGTAATTGACCAAGTTAATCGGCCACCAGTAGCAAGTGTGCCATCAGCTGCAACGGTCAAATTTGTTGGTGTTGGCAGCTGGGTTGGATTGCCCAAGTTTGTGCCAACGGTTCGCTCGCTATATGCAGTTCCAGACCAAGGGTAAATGGCATTTTGGTGTTCAAATAATTCGAGGTCGACCTCTCCATCTTCGTTGAACTTTATTTCGTTAACACGAAATGGCTTACCAACCCAACCATGACTATCGTCGGTTACTGAAACAATATCGCCAGGTTCACACACAATAGCTGCGGGCGATGCGCTGAAACTGCAACTGAGCATGTTGCGACTTCGCTTAGCTATGATTTCAGCCATCTGCAAAGCTTCAGCCTTGTCAGTAATCGTTTCAAAGTCGTAACTTTGTTCAAGCCGTATACCGTTATCTTCCGTCAGCCACTGAGCGGCTAGGGGATTTGAATCAGCTGGCCAAAATACTTCATCTGCTTCATAGGCTAAGGTCTTGTTAGAAAATCTGACAATTGCACGATTCAACCGATCGGACTTGCTGCCCACGCGGGTTTTGATTTTGCCAATGATTATCGCGTTAGCTGTTGTGTCATGGCCGAATGAAAATACAGGTGAACCTGTATCTTCGATAACCAGTTTTAATACACCCGAACCTATAGGCAGGTTGCCGCGCATCCCTGACAATAGTGTTTTTACGTTGCTGAAGACGCTTTTACCTGTATCAAGCACAACGTTACCCGCAAACCGTTTGTGCAAATAGGTAGATTCAACACCATCTTTTGTAATGCTAGATAGTGATTCAGCATCTGCTTTGTTCGCGGCGGCAATGATGCTGGCATCATCAAGACGAGAAGCGGGCAGACCTTTTCCGTACGTACTATTTAATAAATAGTCACGAAGCTGAAGTGCCAAATTTTCTGAATAGGCAGTCTGTCCGTTGCGTGGATCATAAACCTTGCGGCCACGCACCAAAGCAGTTATCTCCGGCTCACCTCTCCAAATGCTTTGGTCTTTGTCCATTTGCAAGCGAATGTAAAGGTACGCCAACCCCTCCAGCTTATGGTCTGATGTCCAGCTGTTTGCTCCAGACATAGTGACTGCAGATTGTCCCGGCTCGCCAAGTCTGCGCTCAATAGTGAACCACTTACCGCTATTCTTGTTCCAACGCTCATCGTTTTCTGACACGCCATCAAAGTAAACTTCTTGGATAGCGTCGATAGGACCTTCGCATAACACGACAATTAAGTGCAGAAACTCGTTTGCTGCACCACCCCAAGCGTCAGTTACGTTTTTGTAGACTTTTATGCCGCCTATTTTACGTGTGCCATATACGACAGGGATCGGATTGTTTGAGCCCTGTTTTTCGACCATGACGGCCTGAATTTTCGGCAAATCAGGTGTTGGAATAATCCAACTGATAACTCGTTTGATGTGCCTAAATGGATTAGCTAATTTCCAAACTTGCGAGACAATACTCATCTATTCACCGCCCCACTTGATGTCCTTTTTAACCTGAGTCGCAAACTCAAGGCCACGGTCATTAGGATAAAAACGACGCTGACTCGCATCAGTAGTTCGCCGACCTCGGGGGGCTTCGAAGTCTGCCCATTCGCTGGCCATTGAAACTGTAATTTCTGCGTCTTTCCGATCGCTGGACACCGAAGCGTCAGTGATTAGCCAAGAGTGCAGCAATATTGGGTTCGCAATGACTTGAAGTGAGGTACCCAAATAAGCTCGATAGATGTGCACATAACGGTTTACTTGGCTGTTGTTCAACACCATGGCCAGAACGGATTGATCTGCGGCGCTAAATGTCACCGATATTTCACCTACTCGGAGCTCGTTCGTAAACTTTGGCGCTTCCATGCCAAGCAAAAGACCGTTGGCCTGATATACGTCACCATTGTATGTAATGTCATACCCTGCATCGGTGAAGCAGGTGGATCCGCCGGTAAACTCGAATTTCAGCAGGTGTGCAAATAGGTGGTCGCCAGCAATAGCACTGGCAACAGCTGGAGTGACAGTGATCATAAGGCCTCGATACAGTCCAATTCGATTCGCACAAAACCAGAGTTCTGTGCGCTCAATTTGAACTCTTGAATGTCATTGTCCAAGCGGAAAAGAAATGGCACATCGCGAACAGTTACCGCCGTTGCGCTTGGTACCGCTTTCGTCAGCTTTGGATAAATGTTCACTACAGCCACGCCTGAAGAGTTTGAGCTTGTATCAGCCGTCACCTGGTAAACCTTGGTGTGGTTCCCAAACTTCAGTACATCACCGGCTTTCAGCTGGCCAGTAACACTCGCTGTAAAGCCAGACATTGTGATTGCACTTGCACCAATAGCATAAGAGCCACTGGTAAGTGGCGTTCCGGTGGCAACTCCTTTTGGAGTGCTTACTTCCGGTAAAATGGCCGTGAAAGTACCAAACCGACCGCCAAGAGAATTTACCCATGCTGAGACGGCGCGCGCATCTGCGCTGAGCAATGGCACGCTTTTAATAGTTGCTTCCCATCGATGAGATGGAACAGCCCTTGCTAAAGTAACGAGATTTCGACCTTCGCTCACAATCGTTGGGCTGTTGCTTTTCAGTTCCACCGTATCGATGGATAGTTGAGAGGGTAGTGGCATTCGTTATCCCAATGTGATTCCTGCGTCAGCCAGTGCAGCGGCGACCATCCCGGCAATTTCGCTACGCTTGCCAGATAGCATGCGCAACAGCTCGTCATCGCGGACAGCGGAAAGATTGATTGATACTTCAACTGGACCATTTCGACTGCTAGGCTGTGTCGCTAAAAACTGAGTTAAGTCTTGGTTTTGGCGAGGAGATAGAACCCTTTCGCCTCTATCTAGCAGCCATGTACCTTCTGATGGGATATTGTCGATACCGCTGTGCGCCATACCTGCTAGGGTGCTAGTTGCCGAGGTAATTGCAGCGCCAACAAAAGGAGATGTAAACGCGAGTGCTGCCCCTGCCGCGGCCGGCGCAGCTAATGGGCCAACTATAGGAATTGCTGCAGTAGATGCAAAAGCGTTGATTGCCGCGAGGTTCATCCCTGCATAGGCTTGACCGGTAACTTGGGCAACATAGCCAGTTGCAGCAGCCGTCCCAAGGGCTTTATCAAGCAAAAACGATGCTGTTTTCTGTACGCCAATTCTGATCAGCATCCGAATGACTTCTTGACCAATCGAGCGCATCAGATCGCCGAGTTTCATTTCGCCGGTGGCAACAAAGTCATAGATCACATCTTCCAGACCGGAGAATGCATTTCCAATGATGTCCTCTGTCATGCCTGCGATGTTTTTGGCATTTTCGATGTAGTTCTCAAGCGCACGGTTTGCGCCGACCGTCCAGTCAGCTTGCATTTCTTCTTGCCGCGCGTAATAGTCCTCATACAGCTTTAGTCGCTCTTCAAGGCTATCCTGCAACAGTTCAAGCTCTGTGGTGTACTGGTCTGCGCCAATATCACCACGGGATTTCTGGTCGTTCAACTGTTCCAGTTGGCGCTGGAAGTCGCGTTCAATTTGCTGGCGTTCACGCAGCTTATCCAGTGCTTTGTCCCCTTTGCCGAAAGCTTCGAGACGGTCATTGTAAGACTGCTGTTCACGGCTCAACTGGTCGCGCAAGCTGCGTTCAACTTCAAGTGTCCGAGCGACTTGTTTTTGGAGTTCAATTTGCTTTTCGATAGCAGCGTTTTTCTCAAGCTGCGCTCGAATCACGCCCTCACTGGCCAGCAGCGATTTTTGCTCAGCTGTAAGCGTCTTTTTGTCTTTTAGGTCGGCAATCTCTTGCTCAAATGCGATCAACTTAGCTGCGTTCGTTCCAAGACGTTCTACGCTGCCAACTTGCGCTTGCAAAACTTCTTGTTGCTGCTTCAGTGTCAGTAGCAGCCGCTCAGCCGACGAATCTTTTACCGCTGCAGGGGCAGACTTGTCGGCGTATTGACTGTTGATATTTGCCAGATCTTTGGCAATTTTGTCTTTATTAAGCAAATCCGAATTTGGATTTACTGCACGGATCTTCTCGATGTTTGCCTGATAATCAGCAATCGCCTTAGTGCGTTTTTCTTCATTTGTTAGAGCCGACTCGGAAAGCCGCTGAATAGCTTGTTGAGCGGCAATAGCGTCGCTTTGGGACTTTGCTTGCTGCGCCTTTTGTTCAGCAATTTTCTTCTCAGACTCGACCTTTTTTGCGAGCGCAGCCTCTTCTGCCTGGAGCTGTTTTAAACTTCCACCGGCATAGTCGCCCCGTTCAGCGTATGCGGCGCCAGCTGACAATCGCGAGATTTGCTGGCGAAGCTTTTGAAGACGTTCGATATCGGTTTCATCGCGGCCTATGTTTAAAAGTGAATCGACAGCCTCTTTACTCAGAGACTTCACTCCACGCCAAGCTGCCTCGATTGAGCCGATGTTCTCGACGATAGCCGACGAACGGTCCCGAACCACATCTGAATAGGTTTTGACACTCAGCTCTGCAGCTTCAGTAGTTTTACCCTGGCGTTCCAAGGCTGTGATTTGTTCGTATACCGCTTGGGTGAGGTAGTGATAGTTTTTATTGAGCTCCAACGCCGCAGCGGATGGGCTTTCAGCCAAACGTTCGAATTCTTTAACTGTTTCAGAGACTGCTCGGCCTGTCGCCGACTCAAGCATTAACGCGGCATAGGCAATGTCGTCAAACTGTTCTTTGGCAAACTTACCTGATCCCGCGATCAGTGCGAGAGCCTCGGATGCTTTAGCTGTGGTAGATGTAACCGTATCAATTTTTTTAGCAAGAACAGCGAGCTCTTCAGCCGTTATACCAGAGGACCCACCAGTCAGATTGACGGCTTCGTTAAACCGGTCAAACTCTTCTGAGCCCAAATAAAACACAGTCCCAAGCACCGCCGCGCTGGCCGCAAGAACTGAAACTGGATTGATGAGTCCTTTAATGTACCCGCCCATCGCTTCGGCGGCAGGTCCGATGCCACCAAAGGTATCTTTTAATTGCCCACCTTGTTGGATCAGCACTGTCATTGGACTTTGGCCACTGGCCAAGCTCGTGAAAATATCTGTGAACTGGGCAGGCAATTGCCGAGTTGCAAAAGCAAGCTGGGCTGCTGACATGCCGCTCTGCTTCATTTCTTTACCAAGACCATTCAGTCCGCGGCGTGTTTGCTCGAGCTTATCATTCAGTTTCTTGTATTCATCTGCGCTAACACGACTATCGGCAAAAGCTTTGTTCAACGCTTGCTGTTGTTTTTCAACTTTCGCCAGCTGGCCGGCCAACGGATCAATGGCATAGCGCAACTTATCAAGCTCTGCGGCCTGCTTCTTAGTTGCCTTTTCCAAGTTCTCAGTCGCACGCTGAGCACGGTCCATGCCTTCTTCGTAGCTTCCTGTTTCAGCTACAAGGTTGACCGTTAAATTGCCAAGCGATTGATTGGACATGCTAGCTCCAGTTGGTTAACGCTTCTTCCATAGACAAGACACGCTGTGAGTCGTCTTGCAATACGAGGAATTTTGATACTTCTGATTTGTTGCCATTCAATGCAGCCATTAGGTGCATCAAATGAGCATTCAAAGTGTCGGCTCGCCGATTCGGACAAATAGGGCCGTAGCGGCGGCGATAAGTTAGCCATGCCGTGAACTCTGGCACGCTCACGTTTGCCTTGGCTTCTGCGACAGTTTTACCGCCGACTCCCGCCAAAACTAACTCGTGCCAGATTTCATCTTCAGAGGCTAGGGCTTTGGGCCCGGAGCGACATCCAGACCATTTGCTTCACTGATTGCGGTTAGCAAAGCCACGGTCAAGCTTTCTGACATCGGCCCATGCTCTGCATTGCCAGTAATGTCGTCCACTGTGAAAACTGGCTGACCAGTTTCATCAACGATGGAGCTTGCAATGCGAGCAGCAGCGCCATTACCGCTGGCTCCGTTCTGGATCTCAGCCATGACTGACTGGTAGCTCTTCAGACGAACGAAGACATCAGCCTCATGGCTTTTGCCACCGCTAAGCCAGGTAACCGTTTTTTTGATTGGTGCAGCGCTAACGAAGCCGCCACTCTCAACGGCCATTTGCTTGGTCAGGATCATGCTTTCTTCGTCCACGTAGCATCGCCACTGCGCTGCACTGCACATGACGTTGTGACCAGACCATTAGCAGCAAAGTCCAGCGGGAAGTCTGCGATATAGCCTTCAAATGTGAACCATGTGCGAGTTGTTGGCAGGGTGAAGTTACCGCCGGTTACTGTTGGCGCCGTGGTGCCATCGGACCAACCCACCGCGAACTTAATGGTTGTGTTTGTATTGTCTTTCGACAAATCAAACAAACGGATGTGAGCTGGAATAGCTGGGTCTGCGTTAATGCCAAGGGTTGCTTGACCTGGCGTGCGAAGACCTTTTTTGTAGGTACGTGCTTGGGAAGACAGTGGTGTTGTTTCGATTTGATCTGCTGGTGCGCCAGCAGGGCTGAATGACGTTACGTCTGGAATTTCAGTCAGTGTTGAGCCAGTCGGGTCGATAAACCAGACCTGTGTGCCTTGTGCCAGAATGGACATAGTATCTCCAATAGTTATTTACTTGCCCGCTTGCCTAGCCGGCGAATTCGCCGCTCCAGTTCATCACGGAATCGATTGAAAAAAGCGCCGCCTTTGGAGCGCATAGCTCGCCGCAAAAACGGCTGTTCTTTTTGGCGTTTGGTGCCAAGCTCGACCATGTGCCAGTGAGGTGTGTTGCCGCCTGCACCCTCGTCGGGGTTGCCGCGTTGAATACCGGTGAAGCGAGTGCGAACGCCAACACGCCACATAGCGACGCGCTTGCCGCTGCGACGATAAACCTTGGAACCGAACTCTTTAATGATGTTGTCCGAAATTCGTCGGCCTGTTTTTGGATCATCGATGCCGCTTGCAAACAACTTTGCTTCATCAAGGATCACTTCTGCAGCACGGCCAAGGCAGTCTTTGGCGGTTCTGTCACGCATCTCGACTTTCATGGCTTCCAGCTTCTGCTTAATGTCAGAAAAGCCCTCTAGCTTGAATGTGATTTTGCTCATTTGAATTTGACTGTTGCGACCAAGGACGCAGAAAACAAACTGTCCGAGTCGGACTCAGTTTGCTCTGAAATACCAGAGACTTCTGTGGCTAAAATTGATACGCCGTTCATCGTAAAGCTACGGGAATTCAAAATTGCGGCAGACAACAGCGCCAGCTGTTCTTTTGCAACAAAGTAGGTCTTGGCGAAGACTGAGAACTGGATGTTCACGCTGGCAATTTCACTGGCCTTGCCAGAGAGGTATCTTTCGCGCTGCTCCAAGCCAGACTCATACACTATGGCTGGCAAAGCGCCGTTCGGGTCTCTCTTGACCGGAGTGATACGGTCGGCCACTAGGGGCAGGCTTGGTTTGATCGCCTGAATGATTACGGACTCAATTGATGAAGCCACGCACTTCCTCCAGACTCAAAATAGATTCTTCACGCCGTCCACCAGGATTGTCAGCACGAAGGATTTTGTAATGCTTGCCGTCATATCCAACCACGCAATCTGGCTGGTATTCTCGGCTGTAGCGAGCGCGTAGCTGCAAATCGCCAAGGTAGCTTTGGCCATCGGCTTGTTGAGTTGCATCAATTCTCGCGGTTAAAACTTCGGCTTGAAAGTTACGGACAAAGCTGGCGCCTTGCACCAGCTCGCCGAACGTATTGCGCTCTGAGGTAACGCGATAGAGTTGGCAGCGATGGCGAAGATTCCCTGATCTAATCAAAGCCTTCTATCCTCCGGTGTGGCGAAAGCAGTAAAGCAACTGCGGGATTGTCAGCTACACGAGAAAACGTTGTGGTTTCTCGATTGTTGTAAAGCTCACTGACCATCATCAAAGCTGCTTGTCTCACACTTGCAGTAATAACCATCGATCCAACAGGGTGCGCAGTGTCAGCAGTCAAGTCATCGCTAGTTGCGTATAACTTGCGGTTCAAGTAGAGCTCAACAGATTCGACCGCCGCATCGACTAACTGCTGGAGAAATTCATCCTCGCTGTTGTCGTCGAGCTCGAGCCGAAGCTGATGTTTAACACTGCGCAGCGATATCATTTCGCTTTACCTTTTTTGGCTTTTTCCGTTTCAGCAATCACCTCAGGAGCTGCTTCTTCGGCAACTTCTGGAGCGGCTTCTGCCGCTACTTCTTGAGGCGCTTCTTCAACAACTTCTGGAGCTGCGGCTTCAACAACAGCATCAGCCGGAGGTTCGACGCCACCGCCACCCGAATCTGCAACTTGAACAGGATCCACATAAACGCCACAACCTGCTGCCACGATGCTGGCAGCATCCGCGTCTGGAAGGTCATATTCTTTGTTTGGAAGGAACTCGCAGTCCACGCCCACCAAATGGGTTTTAATAAAAACTTTTTTCATGTTAAATCGTGGGCGGTTGCCCGCCCACGCTCTCCGTTATGGGTGCAGCAACTTGGCCATTGCACTGGTATCTTCCAGCACGGTGTCGAAACGGTGGAAAGCAACGAAGGCCGTTTGGTCGAATTCTGCATAACGCTCAGTTAAGCGTTTCAGCTGCATGTAACGTACACGACGCAACACGAAGCGATTGAAGTCACCGTAATAAGCAGAGACCTTGGCCGTAGCAACGCTGTCAATGCCTTGGTCGATAACGTATTGGTCACCATCGATAAGAGCAGGGGCGACACCCGCAATAGCCGGCAGCCATAATGGGCGGCCCTGACCATCTTTCAGCTTTTTAAGCAGTAAGAAGGTTGAGTCGTTGAAGGCGAACATAGCCCCCATACGATACGCAGGGTCGATTTTGTGTTTGAGGTTTAACAAGTCGTCTGCTGACAGTGCTGCAGCGGCAGCGGCACTCTGAGAGAGCGTGGTAGACACCTTCAGGCCTTTGTTTTGAGATGGAGTGCCAGTACCAGTGCCGTTGACGATTAAATCTGCTTCTTTGCGACCAATACGGCTTGCAATTCGAGCGGCCAAAAACGCTTCAAAATTGATACCACTGTCGACCAGTAGTTCATTCGGAACACGAATGATTTTTGAAGTAAGCTTTTTGGCTCCCAATGAATCAGTTGAGAACGCAACATCTTGCTCACCACCATCAGTGTTTTCACCGACCAATTCACCAAGATCGGCTGTACCATCAGTCACAACCCAATCCATCGGGTTGCCAGCGTCTGTTTCCAGCACTTGGCAGACGTTAGCAATGCCGCCATAGGCTTTCATCTTGTCAACAATCAAGCCGCGGAATTCACGTGGGATTGTTTCACCACCTTTGCCGCCACCTGCAGTTGAGTTCTGTGCGCGGACTTCTTTGAAAATGCGCTGCTCGTCAGCTGACATGCCGCTAAAACCAGAACGCATAAATTTATTAAATGCAGAACGATACTCTGCTTCTGGAGCACCTTCTGAGCGAGTTTCGATCTCAGTGGTCACTTCCAGTTTTTCACGCGACTGCAACTGCTCTTCGCGTTGAATTTGCTGGTCAACTTGGTCGAAGTTCGCCTGGTGCATATCCCACGCAGTGCGCTGCTCTTCTGACCACTTTTTGTCACCAATTTCGGTGTGCAGTTGACGCATCGCCAGTGCAATAGCGCTTCGCTTCTGCTGAAGTTCATGTAATTTCATGGATGTTCCTTAAAATAAAAAACCCGCAGAAGCGGGCGGTACGGGTTAGTTAACGAATGAGGTTTAGTAAGCGCTCTCGATAGGAGCGCTGGTTGATTGCTTTCTCTAGATCGCCATCAGATTTCATCTGCTCAACAAAGCGCTTGGCTGAATCTGCGGATTCGTAAGCAGGATAGGTAACGGGGCCAACATCGTATAGGCGCGAAACACGATGGACTTTTCGAACGATGATGCCTTCATCATCTTGCATCCACTCATCGCCGTCATAGGCCACTGAAAACATAAAGCTGCTTTCGCGCAGATCACCACGTGCCATGGGTGTCAAAACCAAATCGCGAATAGATTGGGTATCTGGGGCATCAATTTCGTAGGCCAAGCCTGTTTCGTCCAAACTCAAGCGTAATGTTCCAGATGAACTGCGACCCAAAATAAAGTTTTGATCGTGATTGAACACGGCGCGCACGTCATCATTGATGGCATCATCAAATGCACCAGGCATAATGATTTCGCGGAAACCACCAAGATTGACCGAGCGAGTATTGAATACGGCTCCATGGCCGAAAATTTGGGGGCCACGCTCCGAATTACTTTCTGAACGTAGTTCAGTCGCAAAACTGCGACGCTCAAAATCACTCATTAGAGTCTCCGTTGATACTTTGTGATGCGTTAACCGAAATCAGGAATTCATCGAGCCCGTCAACCGGATTTAAGTCTTCAAGACTGCGGATCTCGTTCCGGTTCATGTATCCATCTTGAATTGCTTTCGAGTAAATTTCTGATTGCTCTTTTGGCGTAGCCCGCAGCAACCCTTTGACATTGAATTGCACGTAGTAACCCGCCTTACGCTCAGCACTCGTAAAGATCTTTCGGTTCATTTCCTGCTCCCACCGAACAATCCAAGGCATCATGGTGTAGCGCAGGAAATTGATACTGCTTTCGGTAATGTTTGAAAAACTTGCCTTCTCTAGGTCGTTAATCATGTGCGCTGGAACGTTGAATATCCCGGCAATTTCGCTGCGGCTAAGCTTTCTTGAATCTATGAATTGCGCATCTTCGGGCGGTATGGTGATGGATTTGTACTCAAGCTGATTTGGCAACAGAACAGTCTTGTTGTCCTCTGTCCGTAATTGAGATTTTACTTTGTTCCAGAAAGCAACGAATTTTGTGAACTGATCAGAGCTCATGTCGCCTTTCGCTGACAAGATCCCTGTTGGGCGACCACCACCGCTGAAGAAGTTGTTTCCGTAGTTCACAGCTTGCTGGCCAAGGCTAATAGCATCAGCATTTTGCCGAATGACGCTCTTGGACCACATCTGTTTTCCAGCGCTAAAAGCCCGGACATGCAACACCTCTTGGCTTTCGAGCGCTTCCACATCACCATTGGCATTCACAAATCGGTAGTACAGTCGACCACCTTTCAGCACAGGCTCAATGTTATGAGGGTTCGAAAGGTGCAGGCTCTCAATTTCTCCGCGCTTATTTCGCTTAATTTTGGTTAGGCTATTTCCCCAAGCTACCGTGATTGCTTGCGATGTTTCTCGCCAGTCGTAGCTTGATGTCAAAGCGTTTGGCTCAAGATGTAGCAGATCGTACGCGGGGTGATCTGTTGCGCGCTCAACATTTTTCCCGTTGCGGCGCATAACGTGCAGCGGCAGCTGGGCAAGATTACTGCTAAGCACATTGATGCAAGAGTACACAGCCGACAGTTTCATACCCGCTTCTTCAGAGACTGAACTGTACGAGTTAAAGAAGTCGGTTAAATCATCAAAATCCAGCGGGTTCTGCGGATTCTCCAGAGGATCAGCCCTTTTGCTCAAAAGGTTTTTCACGTTCGAGAAAATGCTCATGCAATAAGGTCATCCACGTTTATGTCGTCGTAATTAATGCCAGAAGGCTCGTTGGCCATCGCTCGAGCTATGCCCATGATCAGCGCCACAGCACCGTCAATTTTCATGGCAGAGCCACGCTTTTCTTTGACTGGTCGCATCATTTTTCCGTCAGGCGTTTGCTGTGCCACAACGTTGCCGATACACCAGGTCATAAGCGGATTGCCATCGTGATGGAACCGGCCAGACATGATTGCTGCTTCGAGTTCCTTCATGGCTTCGCTCATGTTGGAATAATTTTGCGGTATGTTGACCGGCAGTAGACCTTCGCCTTCGAGGTCATGCGCAAGACCAGTAGCACCATGTGGATCCAGTGGAACTTCGCGGAACGGCGTTTGCCTGTGCAAGCCAAGGATTTCGTATTTCACTTCATGGAAGTTAATTTCAGCACCGTCCGTGACGGTTAAGTGGCCAGTGTTCAGGAATTTCTGATAACGCTGACTCAGCTTCTGATCATCAGAGCTGTATACCGTTTCGTACGGGATGAAAAACTTGGAGCCAACGCAGTAGTAATGCCGGCGGCCATCGATATCCCGCCAATACAGCGGCACCATCGCAGTCAAGTCGAGTTTTGACGCCATATCGCAGGCGGCAACCGCATCAAGACCGCGCAAAGCAGCCAGATCCAGCGCTTTATCTTCACAAGAACGCCACGCTTCTAGGTTGAAAAACGCTGTTTTGGCGCTCACCCAGACGTTTAAATGCTTCGTTTTAAAGGTGTTGGCAAAACTTGCATTCTTGATTGCACGCTGTTGCTGACTAATCAGGTAGTCTTCGAACACCGAAATGCCCATGTTTGGGTTCGCTTTCGCGAGGTTTTTCGGGTCTGTCCAGTCGTCATCTTCGTCTATCGTGTAGACCAAGCCGAATAATTCATCATCAGGCGTTACGCCTGACAGCATTTCGAGCACAGAACGGCGCTTGTCGTAGCAGGGGCCTTCAATGTTGTAGCCAGCTGTAGTGATGATCCAGAGCAGAGGCTGCTCACGCGCACCCATACCAGTAAGCATGGTGTCGTAAAGCTCACTGGTGTCGTGTTCGTGGTATTCGTCTACTATCGCGCAGCTTGGTGAGGCACCATCGCCAGGCTTGCCGATAATTGGCTCAAGTTTGGAGCCGTCAGCAGGTTTAACTAAGCTGCCGGCATTGATTTCAATACCAAAGTGAGCCGTGAGCGCGGGCGTTCGTAAGCACATAAGCCGCGCAGGCTTGAATACTTCCCATGCTTGCTTCTCAGTCGTAGCGCCAGAGTAAACCTCCGCGCCAAACTCACGGTCAGCGGTGAAGGTGTAAACGGCAACGCCAGAGCTTATAGCCGACTTGCCGTTTTTACGTGGCACTTCGGTGTAGACTTCGCGGAACCGGCGCAGTTTGTTTTTCTTGCGCAGCCAGCCAAATGCGCAGCAGATGATGAAACTCTGCCAAGCTTCAAGCTTCAGCCGTTCACCACGCATCGCCCACACGCCTTTGGTGTGGGGCAGCTTCTCTATGAAGCGAACTGCACGTTCGGCCGTATCTTTGCAGAACAGGTACGGATAGGCCTTGCTGGCGCTAGCCTCCATGTCATCGAGATGGCGTTTGCAGGCCTGAATGACGTATTTGCAAGCGACAATCTTCCCTGCAACTACGTCGCGCGCGTACTTATTCGCACGGTTAACGTGCGGATATGCCTCGCGGGACATATCCTAGAACTCCGAGAATTCGTTGGCCGCAGGCTTTTTACTGGCTCCCATCAACCGCGAGCGGCTGGATGGATCCAAGCCTAGCAGTGACCCAAGCGATACCATTTGTCGCATTGCTTCATTGACGACCGTGGCCGCCGGATTCTTGATGAATGTTCCGGTTGGCGTCATCAATGTGACTCCCATCGAATCAACTTCTTTTTGTGCTTTTCGCCAGTTTGAATAGGCGCAGCAGAAGCCTTCAACGTTGTGTAAGTCAGTGACCTTCAGTACACCCTCGCGGCATAGCTCTGTAGTGACAGCTTCCCACATGACCTTCGCATCATCGGAGATCCAGTCGGGAGCAGTAACGCCAGCAAGTACCGGACTGTACTGAGGTTCGTTCTTGTTTAATTTGCGCTTGCCGGGGTTCCCAGCCAGCTGTTTTCTTGCCGTTGGCTTTGGCTTTCGACCCCGACCAGGCACTGTTGAAGTTCCTGACATCGGCGTTCCTTGGTGTTCGGACTAAACTTTTAATTTCGCGGCTGTAAAAATCTGACTTCACGGGCGGTCGATTTGGCGATAGGTTGCAGAGATTTAACCCGCCCCCCGTCTGCGCTCCGTTGCGGTTTTCGTCGCGTGGCAGGCTTTGCAGAGGCCTTGCAGGTTGCTCAAGTCGTTGGTCCCGCCTTGAGACTTGGGTTTGATGTGGTCGACGTGTGTTGCTCTGGTGAACACGCCTTGTGCATAGCAGTGCTGGCAAAGGAACGAATCACGTTCGAGCACTACTTGCCGCAGCTTCATCCACTCAGCATCGTAACCACGTTGCGAACTGGTCCCGTGCTTCTGCTGCCAAGCACCCCAGTTGGTGGTGTCGGCTGGCCTGCACTTGTCGCAGTAGCCAGACGAGCAGCGAGTCAACACCTTGCACTTACGGCAAGGCTTACTTGTTCTGGGCATTGAGTTGCTTCATGCGAGCATTGTGCTCACGTTCTTCCATCTCTAGCCGGCGCCGGTTGAAGTACCAGTTCATAAGCACTGTTGCGATGGTACCCAAGATACCGATGATAACAGCCCAATCGCCGATGCCTAACATGCCTGCAGTCGCAGTGCCCGTGCTGATGGTGTAGGCAGCAGGTGTTGAGACCTTTTCAGCCATGTCAGAAATCCTCTCACTCATGGTTGGCTTGCCTCCACTGGCGATACCGCTGGATATCTGCATCGCACAGCCTCATATCATTTTGTAGCTGCACGGTGTAGCGCAGCAGGTCGATGTTGGTAGATCCATCAAAGGGTTGTGGTTGGCAACTCGTTGATAGCATGTTGTCTGGTGGCAGCAGTGTTACCGTTTTGGTCTGTACTACTACCTTCGTTGGCTCGGTGCTGGAGCACGCCGACAGCATCAGCAGGCAGCTCAGCACTAGCCCAAGATTGAACTGATTCATCTGTGCTGTGCTCAATGGTGCTGACTGCTTTGCTCAGTGCAGCGTTTTGTTTATTGATAATCGCTATGCGCAGCTCATATTCAGACTGGATCGCAGCCAGCTTCTCACGCTCCTTACGCATGCGCTGTAGCTCGACGTCAGCTGATTCAACAGCTGCTGATAGGAGTTGCACTTGTTTTTGCTGCGATTCGAGATGCATACGCAACATTGCAGCGTCTTGTTGTGCGCTGGCGATGCGAAAGCACGCATAGGTGGCATATGTGATCAGCGCCATCATTACAGCACCAATAACAATGACCAGAATTCTGTTTAGCGATTTCATTTCAGATCCTTGATGCACATCGTGTACTCCGCCTGGCGACGGTTAGCTAAGCCTTTGCTTGGCTGGCCATCGATGTAAATCCACCGCTTTAATTGCTCACATGCACTCAAACGAGCGCCTTTGTTCAGCAACTTCAGCAACGTAGACTGTTGCCAACTTCCGACGCCAACGTTGTAGACGAAAGATAGGTAAGCAGCATGCTCACCTTCAGAAAGCGGGACCGTTACAGCTGATAGCATTTGCTTGTCGTGCTTGGCCAAGTCAGTTGCTAACTGGTCAAGGCACTGTTCGTCGGTGAACTGCATGCCTTTCTTAAGCTCGCGGCCAGTGTGGCCATAGCAGCTAGTTAGGATGTTTGCCGGGTCAACATAAACCTTGTTGACCTTGCCTTCGAAAGGCACAACCAGAACCGTGGCTGACAGTAATACGGCGCCGCTGACGCCTGCAGCAATCAAAGATTTGCGGATGTCGGCCATTTCAACGAGCTCAATAAGTAATTACACTGTATTTAAATACAGTGGAGTGGTTATGCCAGTCATACGGCGAAGATACAACTACGGAGCAGTAACCATGGCTCCTGAAATCATTGATGGCCATGGCTTGCTATGCGGGCAAACAGTCCCAGTAAAACTTAAGGACGGATCAATCAACGTGCAATTTGTAGGCTTTATTGATTATGCCGACTTGGGTTTGTCGTACCTTAGAGTGAAGATTGAGGACATCATGGCATATAGCCCAGACGGCCTGATTTCGACCAACAGTGTTGGCTATTGCAGAGCTACTAAGGTGCTTGGAGCTTACTGCCCGCAAAGGCAGGTTGCATTCATTGTTCTCAGAGACAACTGGCCTATTGCGTGGTGCGACCTGAAATAAAAAAGCCCAACCGAAGCTGGGCAAACAGGACGCCGAGGAAGTTGCAATGCCAGGTAACAAAAAACCCGACGCAGGGTCGGGTTCTTGTTCAGCCAGTTCGCACCAGCTTAGAAAATTATGACTGTTTTTTAGGGGCAAATAAACGCCATTTCTGGCGCTTTATGCGCCAAATGTGGCGCGAATTATCGAAACGGAGTTATAAACCGCCAATATAAGGCATGACACTAATGGAAACGCAAAGTCGAATGAAACTTTATTAGTCAGCATCGTGGGGCAGAAACGAAGAAGACTATAGCTCATGAGCTTGTAACTTGATTGGTCGTTGAGACTAGTTTTACTCAGTTCATATTTACCATTTTGTAGGTAATTAACATCAGCTCGTTTCACACCGTAACTAAGTAAAACATCATTAAATAAATCTAGATCAATACGTTCGCAATTCATGAAAATTGAGACTGTGCGCCAATTTTCAAAAGCCAGAGTGAATCTCAAGTAACGGCCAGGTTCACCTTTTCCGTGCGGGTAAATTTTCACCAAAACTGAACCAACTTGGTTGATTGGGTTGCCTCCTATTTCGTAACTGCATTCAATAGTAGGGTCTGCAAAAATATCACTAATAAGAAATCTACACTTGGTTGAAGCTAAATATTTCCCCAGCGACATCGTCATCACCTGCAAAAGTGATTCCGAGTTATGAAGTGCATATCTGTAGATCGCATAAAATAGGAAACATAAGAACAAGTGCTGAAATCCGAGAGCATTATTTATCCTAACCTCTGGAAGTGCCGGGATTTTAATTGTCGTAGTGATGAGCTGAACATCCAAAAAATTGTATGCCATTCCGATAATCAATATCGTCAGAAGGCCTTTCCCAGTGCTTGTAAACCAACTTTCTGCTTGCGGAATATTCATGAAACTTAAATCTCACATTGCTTAAGTGCTTTTGATAGAGAAATGTTTATTTCCACTTCCCCTATCGACGACTGCATTGCCGGCATATTGCTGAAGATACCAGCTTGGTAAATCAGCTTTCGGCCATTCTTGATTTCTTCTAGCAGCGCTTTGGCTTTATCTCCTGTGGCCACTGTATATGTTGAAACCATTGCCTTTTGGGCTTTGCTGGCGTTATCTATAGCGCTAATGACCAGTTTTTTCTGATCTTCAGGCAGGGATTCATAACTCGCTTTCATTGATGCAATCATCGGATCAACCTTTTCATCAACTGGCGTTTCAGTGATAGAAATGTCATAAGCCTTATTTGAATCAACCCGAATTTTTACATCACCAACAGGAATTGGGTAGCGGCCACCAGAGCGAACGCCAACCATAAGGACTCCATTCTTTATTTGAATCAGTGGGTAATACTTGTTGTTTGATGTAACAACGCTGGTTTCAGTGAAGAAATCGCCGGTAGATACAAAACACTCAACTTCACCACTGAATCGGTCATGCTTGACCGATGCAGCCCACGGGCCGCTCGAGTCGCTACTATCACTCGACGTAGATGCGCAGCCTGCGATTAGCGCCAGAGAGGCCAACCAAATAATCCCTTTCATCATAATTTCCCAAAAGACATACAGTTAATCAATTTCTAACATATCAGTTGGAAAATTTAAAGCTCAGCCTATGATTAACGAAGGAGGTAATGATGAAAACTGAGGCAATACCAAAGAAGACAATCGTGGCTGCGCTGGCCGTTGCAGACATGTATTCCCGTATTGAGCATGTTGGCATGCATGACCCAAAAACCTTGGCGCATGCCCAAACGATCGGGACGTATCTGCTTGGCGACGATAAGCAAGTCACCGAGGAAAATCTTAAAGCGGCAATCGGACATATTGCCCTAATCTACGGTGGCTCAGAGAAAAATTGATAGGGTAGTTTCAACCTTCAAAATCGCTTTTTCCCCTTTGTCGGTCAATTGAGCGCCTTGCACGTAAACCGAACGGAGCAAAACCCTTTCCTCTGGTACCAGATATTTACTGATCACCTTATCAATTTCAGCGATATAGTCAGGGACAAAGATACCGTCAGCACCATGACTATATAAGTGCTTATCTGATCGCGAACTGACACCAAGAACACCAACCTCCATCATTGTGGCGGTAATTGAGCGACTGGCAAAACCAAGCCCGTTTTCCTTCTCAGACCAGAACCGGCCCCAGCGTCGCAGAGCTTGGCGAACTTCTTTTAGTGTCATCACGCCTCCAGCAGTTTCATTGCTTGCGGTACTTCGACCCCGCAAATCTGATCACAAATCATGAATACAGCTGAAAAGCCCGGCTCAGCCCTTTTTGACTCCCACCGCTGTAGAGTACGACGACCAAACCCACTGAGTGACGCCAATTCGTCTTGGGTCATGCCGCGGGCTGTTCTGGCCACTTTAATCAAATCACCGCCGTGCACCATATCGACCTCCATACAACGCAATCAGAGCAGCATCACGCTGGTCTTCATTGCTGGAACCATTCCATTGCGTCATGCGCTTGAACATGTCCGCATCCTTCTTTGCCGCCTTGGCGTATCCCATAAGGGGAGGGACCATTTCCACTGGAACGCCGTGCGAGGCAATAAACTCGGCAAGCAAAGTGGCTGCAGCTTTAACTTGGCCAACGTTCTGCGCCACCTTCAACCGAGCCAGAGCATTTAAGCCTGGGCGGTCGAAAATTGGCTTGTTGTAGTTAGGATCTTCCATCGCCACTGTGGCGCCATCCTTTACCCAGCGCTCGCGACAAAACAGCACAAGGTTGACTGCATCCAGTGAAAGTAGCTCTTTGATTTCGCCGCAATCGACCACAGCAACACCAGATTTGCGCAGATCAGGGTCAATGCCAATAATCATGGAGCCACCCCGCGCAACACTGATAGTGCGTACTGTGCTCGAGCTAGGTCTGCTGGCTGGCATGCTGATTGAACCCAGTCTCGAACCATGCAGCTCACAGCGGCATCAAGTTGGTTAGCTGCTTCAGACAGCTTAAAGCTGGCCTCTGGGCTAGTCGCGCAGAGTTGATTTTGGATGCAATCCTGTTCACGCTGTTCGTCGTAGTGCCCCATTAAACACCTCTCCAATATTCCGCCGCTGAAAAATGCCAACCAGCGCCAAAGCCAATAAACACGCAGCTATCAGGCCGCCCGCTTGTTTCTCAATGCCTGCATAATGCCTGCGCCAACACCCTGAGTTTTTAGCCACTCGTGGTACAACTCCAACGCTTCCATACGCTTGGCCAAACCATCGGTTTTGATGTAAACGGCATCCAACCCACGCGGCTTGTGGTTCAGCAATCGCTCGCCAATCCAGTAATCGATACCCAGCTCAGCCCACGCCGACCGAGCTAATTTTCGTAAATCATGTGCAGACCACTTGCCCTTGCTGACCAACCTGATAGCATCCTGCGCCGCTTGGCTGCTGATAGCTTCTTGGCCTGATGGAAACAAAAGATCCGAACTTGCCGACTGGCAGGCTTGGTAAGCGCGGAGCAGTTCCTCGGCCAGCGGAGTTATCGGCAGTACATGCGTCACATTGGTCTTGGTCAGCTCCGCTGGAATGACAATCATGCGGCTCACCCAATCCACCATCGACCAACGCAACTGGCGCGTCTCACCAATGCGTGTTGCGAACATGAGCATCACGACCACTAAGCCCCAGCCAAGCTCCGCAGCGCTTTGCAATTGCTCAAGGACTGTGGGCAGCTTATTGAGCATCAATCGGCCTTCTTTAGGCAGGATCCGCTTTTGAACATGGTCGACGAACTTCATGCCGGCCATGTAATCGCGGTGCAGTAAATCCATTTTGGCGCCCATCGATACCGCCGTTTTAAGCGTGCCCCAGTATTTGCGCATCGTGCTTGGCTTTAAGCCTTCACCCATCAGCGGCAGGATCAGCTTGCTATCGATGTTGGCTTTGGTCAGGTTCGCCAGTGGCATATCACCAAGCCGCGGTATTAGGTGCGCTGTGATAGCACTGGCAACAGCATTGCGCCAAACACGTGACTTGCTGTGGTCTTTGTCGGTGCGCTGCATGTACCAGGTGAGCAGATCACCCACGGTTTCAAATCGGTCTGCACTCGGTTCATCTCCAACGGCCATCTGCGCAAGAAGGGTAGGGACCATTGCCTGAACATCTTTGGTTTTCAATGTCGGGAAATAGCCCACCCGGACACGCCGCTTTTGGCCGTTCTTGTATTGCACCAAGTACCAAGTGCCTTTTTGGCGGTCGCTGTGGACGCGCAAAGCCAATGGCTGGCGAATGTCGCGCAACTCGCTTACTTCTGACTGAGCCAATGCCCGGCCAATGCTCGCATCCGACAGTTGCACAGCCACAGACTTACTCATGCTGTTCTCCGAAGGCCGCGCATGCTGCCCCAGTTGAATGCAACCAATTTGCCGCCGTCTTGGCGCAAGCGATCGAATGCTCGCTCACCGATGGCTTCGACAATTCCTTTCTTGTCCAAGTTTGAGATCAGGACGGTTGGCAACATAGCCTTGTACCGGCCGTCGATAATTTCGAAAATCAGAAGAAGTTCAGTTTCGGTACCACGCTGCTGGCCAACTTCATCAATCACCAACAGATCAAGCTGGACAAGCTCTCTGATGATGTCTGTTTCTGTTTTGCAGCCGGTTTTTTGCCATGAATCCTTAATATCGCGAACGATGTGGCCAAGATTGACAATCCGAACGCGCCGGCCAGAAGACAGGAGGCGATTTACCATTGCGCACGCCAGCATGGTTTTGCCAGTCCCGACTTGGCCAGACATCACCAAATTGGCATGACCGCCACCGGCAATGTGATCTGCGTATGCAACGCATTCAGACAATGCTTTTCTTTGCTCGTGGGTTTCTGCAACGAACGATTCAAAGCATGATTGGACATAGCGCAAGCCAACACCGGCTTCACAACGCTTACGCTCAACACGCGCTTGTTCTTCACGTTGACGACGCGCCGCATCATCGTTTTGCTCTTTGACTTTGAGCGCAGCCGCGCACTGTGGGCAGGTATCAGACACGAAGAATTTTGGCCCCATCGGTTGATATCTAAAATTAAACGGCCCGTGCTCAGCGCAAACTCCCGCTTCTGGAACTAATGGCATGGAATCAATCATTCGCATCACAGATCTCCCGATACGTAGTTTTGGCCAGCAAATGCTTGCGGGAACCGAGTTTGTGCCTGGTTGCCACGACGAATCATCCACTCCGCTTCAAAACCAGTCCAACCACGAGTCACGGCTTCAGCCAAGCAATCATCAACGGTGAGGCCTGCGTTCGCGGCGATTTGAAGTTGTTTGGCCATTCGGTTGATCACGGTTTGCGAAACCAGCGCCTTTTTGTTTTTCCGCATTGCAAACCAGTCTTTCAGTGTTTGCTCTGATGGCATTGAAGGCCACTGGCTGTAATCCAGATTTTTTGGAGCGGTAGCGCGCTGGTTGTCTTTTGTAGGTTGTATTTGGTTAGTTGTATTTAAGTTGTCTTTGGTGTTGGTGCATTTGCTCCATCTTTTTGGTGCATTTGCTCCATCTTCGCGGAGCATTTGCTCCGCTTGTGTGGAGCATTTGCTCCGGTGCATTTGCTCCGTCCCTTTGCGCATGTTGGCCGCCTTGTTTGACTTAACAGACCAATCGCTGACAACTTTATTAACCGAAATGAGCTTCATAATGCCCTGTTTTTCACAGGTAATTACGTTGCGTTCTGACAATGTATTTAACGCATCACGCACAGCTTTTTCTGATAGGCCAGTAAGTGTGACCAGGTACGTGTTAGTGACTCGATCTTCCTTTTTGTTGTAGCCATAGGTGCAGCGGATGACTGCCATCAATACTTGGTATTGGCTACCACTGATATCCAACTGGCAGATGCTATCCAGTAGCTCATTGGCCAGTTTGCAATAGCCGTTCTCGATATCAGCCACCACGGCCCCCTCCGGTTTGACACCGGTTCGCAAAGGAATTACATTAGTTGCTACAGACATATGATCTCCTCAAGGTTTGGTATGTCTCTGAAACCCCAGTTGCAGCTGGGGTTTTATTTTTTCTAGGGCTGCGAACAGCAGCGCTGCACCATCTATGGCAGTCACGCGCAATCGCATTGAAATGCAGACGACCATTACAAATCGATTTAACCCTGTTGGGTTTGGCCATCTGCATTTCAATGCAACTGAGCTGTCTGTTCCAGCTGTCAGGTTGTCCTGTCGTCCGAGTCGCAACCTCAACTCGCGTATCCGTATTCAGCCGGTCTTACAAAGCTGAACGGTGACTACCTGCTTACGCTGTGGATCCACGCGCGGGAAACTGGCTAACGTGGCAGCACCGAACAGGCGCGGATTTTTTCAGCACAAAGCGTCTATCTGTTCGATAACAGGATGCTGTTCTGCACGCAAAATACTCTCAACTTGAGTTACGCCGGGGGTTATAATCTTTCCGTTCGCAAAATGTTGAAGATATGAACGACTTAGGCCTGATCGCTTTGACAGGTCATGAATCGTTTTTAGCTGCGAATGCTGTTGAACAATTTCTCGAGCAGCATCAAGTAGTTGAGATTTTTTTGACATGGAAATACCGATATATTCACTTTTGCAGTGATTATATTGGCCGAAGATTGCTGAGAGATCAAGTGAAAAGAATCACCAAAGCGGTTATTATTTTGTCCGTTTGCTTGTTAACATCAGTATCAAAGTGATATATTTTTTTGAATACTTTTAGGTTTGGTGGGTGTATGGCTACGTTAAAAGAGGTCTTTAAACGGAATTTTCTGTCCGTTGCACGCGCTCAAGGTGTAACTAGTGGGACAGCTTTGTCAAAACTGGCTGCGGAACACAAAAAGCAGATAGAAAAAACTTACTGCAACAGCATGCTGAAGGAAAACGACGAGCCGATTAACCTTTCGCTGGACAAGCTTGAGGCAATAAGCGCAGCTTTGAAGGTACCTGCTTACGATATGCTTAATCCATCGTTTAACTACGGCGCGAAAAGCCAAACGAAGTTTGACCTGGCTGTTTTAGCTGAATCATTGAAGCTTGTTCGACATATCGCCGAGAGTGAAGGGATTGAGAATTTTGACTTTGAAAGCTCGCTGGCCAGTTACATCTATTTCGCGAAGCAAAACGATGTTCCTGAGGCGGAGCGTTATGCTGAGGTAGCTCGGATAACGAGAGAGTTCATGAAGTAAACAAAGGCGGTATTACCGCCTTTTTTATTTTCCGCCTGTGCAGTTTTATGCGCAGTTATCAGAGTATTCATTTATCAAATGTTGACGCTTCTGATCGTCAATACAATCCAAAAGTCGGTTTCGCTCTTCAATCAACTCAATGTTTCGTGGAATGCGGCGACCTTTATCGTTGATGCTTTCGGCTGCCCGCATGTCTCGCAAAAGTTGAATCGCGGCCTCGCCAAAAGCATTGCTATTTAAAGGCTGAAGTCCTTTTTTTCCCGATTTTTTAAAGGCCTTGATTGCGAGCAGCGAAGCTGCCACCACGAGACCGATCGCGATTAGTACGATTGTTGTTTCCATAATCCCCCCTTAAATCCTTCTGGCTTGGAATAACTTGGGCTACCACAAGTAACACAATAAAAAAGTTAGACACTGCAATTCCGATCCCATATGCGTCTTTCATATCAAGACTGGGTAGCAAGTGGATGTCGACGATGCGTGCACAATGCAAAAACCACATGAACAAATGCAGGATGAGCAACCCTTGCAACACTGGTTTTTTAATAATCCAAGCCTTGCTCACCCACAAATATACTGTACATAAATACAGTAAGTCCAGCCCTACCCAAAAAAGGTACCGAAGCACATGCCATTGATCAAAGGCTTTTATTTCACAGTGGTAAGCTTTTGATATTGCGTAAAAAAGGGCTGTGACGGAAGCGAGCCAGAACCCAGATAGATTCCGCTTGGTAAATGCAATTCCGGCCAATACGACTAAGGTGTAAAGGTAGAGATTACCTATCCCAAAAAGACCTGATTGAACAACGCACGACTCCATCACACCCTCCGTGGCCCGATGCTAATTGGTTTTCTTTGGCGGCGGGTCTTCATCATCA
Source organism: Rheinheimera sp. (assembly GCA_003482455.1). Lineage (GTDB taxonomy): Bacteria > Pseudomonadota > Gammaproteobacteria > Enterobacterales > Alteromonadaceae > Pararheinheimera. Next base: position 40,018 of record DMYW01000047.1, read on the forward strand.
CCATCACCGCCGCCAGGGCAGTAACAGTACTTGCTGAAAATCACTGTATCAGTGATTATTTTCATTGTAAATCCCTCCATTGATCATCATAATCACCAATGCGGTGACTATGAACATCATCTTATACCAAAAATAGATACAACTTGGCTACAACGAGTCATCTGCGTTTTGGGAAAATGACGGCTTTGATTGTTTTCCGTCTAAAAGCCTGACGGCAGGAAAGCCTGACTTGCTGTATGGTCGAAATCCATAACCTGTTGAGACTATTCGATGGATAAAGCTCGTGGAGAACGAATCGCAAAAGCGATGAAGCATGCCGGCTTCACGCGGGATTCGCTCGCTATGGCAACGGGTTACAGCGCAGGTACAATATCTAAAATTAAGTCAGGAGCAGAGTTTAAGACTGATCAGCTCCTTGCAATATGCTCCGTTCTTAAAGTCTCTCCCAATTACATTCTTGGCATTGCTGGCCACTCACCATCAGCCGAGCAAATAGCTCGAAGCCTCACTTTGCTTAACTGCGACCAAACCAATTCAAGCATTTCTCAGCTGATTGAAAAAATATCCAAGCGGTGAATATATTCATCATTTGTGGTTGACATCGGATTTGAGGGTGATTATATTCACTGCATAGCGATTATAACCACGGAGGTTCACATGAGCTTGCAGTCAGCAGTAATGATAAAGGAAAGCATCACACACAATACAGGCTACTCAGCCCGCGTATGTATCCAAAATGGACAGTTTGAAGCAGAGGCCATTTTGCCTGGCACAGAAAAACAACTGTCTACCATTCAGCGTTCGGCACTGTACGTCATCTATCGCAATTCGGGTGGAAGTGACGATGCATGCGGCATAAACGCAGCGCTGCAATCCGGGGTGTTTGATTGTCGCTCGCAAGCGGAGTCAGTCCTAGAGAACTTGGCCTCATTTGGCTGGCTGCTGCGCACCTATACCAATCGTTATGCCCTTTCAGAAAAAGGTCGCAACTTCGTCATGCGCCGTCTTGGCGCCAATGCGTGAGGTCCGAATTATGACTAGCCCAACCCTTTGGATGCTTATGGCTCAATTCAATGGCCAAGCAACCGTGACGCTCGAAAGCATCTGTAACCAATATTTCGGCATGTCCTCTCAGAAGGCGTCTGTAAGCGCTCAGAAGTGCACATTGCCTGTACCCGCGTTCCGACTCAGCTCAAGCCAAAAAAGCCCGTGGCTGGTCCATCTGTCCGATTTAGCGCTGCACATCGACAAGTGCCGCGAATTGGCATCCAAAGAAAACATCCACCGAGCAGCTTGAGGTAGTTATGAAGGAAATTTTAAGTGCACTGGCCGAGCGGCCAATGACACCACCGGTACTGGCGCGGACGATTGGCGTAGACCCTGAAGTGCTTGGCGATATGGTGACATCGCTGATTGCTCAAGATCTGGTTGAAGAGGAGGGCGTCAAGCTGGCCATCACTGACACTGGCCGACGCGCGCTAAGCATGGCGACAGCTGCTCACGCTTTGCCACAAGCAGGATCGTTGATGGAGCTTGGCGATGATGTTGCCGAGCAACAAGCGCCTGAGGCTGAGGCTCTACTTCAATTTATGGCCGAGCCAGTATCGGCAACAAAGATTGCCGAAGCGTCTGGTATCGATGTGCGCGTAGTTCGCTCATTGCTGAACGAGCTTAAATCACGTCGATTAGCTCAGAAGTATGGCAACGGCTACTGGAAAGCAATTCCAGTCCTGGCAGCCGTCGAGGTGGTTGAAGACGTGATCGAGGTTGATGTACCCGCAGCGTTTGAACTGGCCATCACTGGAACTGTACCAACAGACATTGAGGCAGCGCTTGCCAACCTGAGCTCTGCACTGACTAAACGCGAAATCAACAACCTACCAACCAAGCTGGCAGTCCTTGAGCGCTTATCCGCTCTGTTGGATCCAACCATTGCGACGGTACTCACCGAAATTCAGAACGACTTGAAGGTGGCAGCATGAACCACATCATGATCGACATCGAAACGCTGAGCACTGCCAAGAACGCCGCTCTGGTTAGCATCGGAGCCGTGTTCTTCAACCCGGCAACAGGCGAGCTTGGCGAAAAATTCTATCGCACTGTGACTCGCCGTAGCTGCGAAGATACATGGATGGATGTTGACGAAAACACTGTCGCGTGGTGGGAAAAGCAGAGTGAGGTAGTTCGTGCCGCTCTCAACTGCCCTAATGCGCTGCCTGTGGCCGTTGCCCTGCACCAATTTGCTGCGTGGATTGAGATCCACAGCGAAGAACACAAGCCGTTTGTGTGGGGCAATGGTCCAAGCTTTGATTGCGCCATCCTTGCCACAGCGTTTGCTGCAGTTGGCATCAAGTTGCCTTGGCGCTATTCCAACGAGCGCTGTGTTCGCACCATCGTCGACCTTGGCCGCTCACTGCTGGGTATCGACCCCAAGCACTCACAAATCGCCGGTGTTGCACACAACGCTTTGGACGATGCAATTCACCAGGCTAAGTACGTCAGCCAAATCTACCAATCACTGTCGGCCATGGCTGCACCTCGTGAGGTGGCAGCATGATCACCGGCAAAACAATTACCGGCATTGAAGCCGTGGACCAATTCGGCCTCTACCAAATGTTGAGCATGCACTGTGTTGTTGTGACCAAGGTTCTCGGCGATGGCCAAGTGCAGTTGCGGTTTGGCGGCATCGTTGACCCTAGCAATTGCACTATCGACGAGCCAGACGGCGCTCTGTTCTATGTCGAATACGAAGAGAACGACGATTTCTATTTGGAAAGCGTTTTTGAAGATACTCAGATTGTTTTGTTGGAGGTGGTGTGATGGATGATATGCGCTTTAACTTTCCTGCTGCTCGCGGGGTCCAAGGTGGTCGCACATTTTACACTGCGTGCATCCCCTTCGGCATGCTGGCTCGGTTACTGGCTATTGATACAGGTAACGTTCTGGACCGCAGCCAACGCGCGGTAGACCCTAAACGAGCTAAGGCGATCAGCCAATACATCTTGGACAATCCTGAAAGTTTTGTATTGCCAGCGCTAACCGGTGTTGTTGAAGACGAAACGCTGATTTTCAATACTGCTGGAGCAAAGTCTTCAGTCGGTGAGCTGAGCCTGTCAATGGATGCCATCATTAAGTTGTTCGATGGCCAGCACCGGGCAACTGGCATCATGGCCGCGCTGAAGGAGCGCATGCCAACACTGAAGGGGCAGCAAGTCACTATTCAGCTATTTGTGAACATGACACTGGAAGACCGGCAACAAGCGTTCTCTGACATCAACAGCAACGCCAAAGCTGTAAGCGCCAGTCTGAACATGGTCTATGACCGCCGCAATGATGCTGTGACTGCCATCGCTGAGCAAATCGAGAAGGTTGACGCCTGGAAAGGCCGCATCGACCACGAAAACAACATCGCCAAATCACACAACACCCTTTTCTCATTCCGTCATGCAGTGCAGGCCAGCCGCCTCGCTTTGGCACTCAAAGCCAAGCAAGTGCCAAACGAATTTGAAGTGCGCAGCATCAGCTCATGGTGGAATACCGTTGCACCGGCTGTGGGTTGGAATCTCGCAGAGCGGATTGCAGCAACTAAAGACGACAAAGAGTGCATCGCACTGCGTGAGGCTGCAGCCAACAGCGTGGCCTTCACTGCAGCGGGCCTGATGGCTATTGGTCGTGCATATGCGCTTATCAAATCAAGAAAAGGCAATAGGTTTTCACTGATTTCTGTGGGTGAAGCACTGGCTCAGCTTGATTGGAGCAAATCGGCTGATATGTGGCAAGGCAACTTGGTCGATGAAAACGGCAACATGAAGTCAGGAACCTCCGGCCAAATCGCTGCAGCTGAGCTGATTGTTGAATCCGTGATTTCGTATATGGAATGCATGGAGAGCGCAGCATGAACCGCGACGCATACCGTACACCTCCGGAGCTGTTCGCAGCTCTGGACGTTGAATTCAACTTCAAAATCGATGTGGCAGCGAGTGCTGAAAATGCACTGTGCACCAACTATATAACTGAAGACGATGACTCATTAAGCCGTCACTGGATGAATTATCGCGAATGCGTCAACACCTACGCGTGGTGCAATCCACCTTACTCAGACATTGGACCGTGGGTTAGAAAAGCTGCGGAGCAAGCGCAAACCAATGGCATCGGCTGCGTGATGTTGGTGATGGCCGACACAAGCGTCGGCTGGTACGCCGAAGCAATCAAGACCTGCAATGAAGTTCGTTTCATTGTCGGCGGTCGCATTAGCTTTCTGGACCCAGTTACTGGCAAACCAGCCGCTGGCAACAACAAAGGCAGCATGTTCCTGATTTGGCATCCATTCGGACGCGCCGCACCAATCGTTAGCCACGTTGACCGCGACACACTGTTAGCCGCCGGCCGTGAGCTGATTGCACTTAACAACCAACCAGAATTGAGCGCGGCCTAGTGCCGCTGGAGTGAGATATGGGTCACAAAGTTTTATTTGACGGAAATGGGTCGGGCATTATTCAAGTTGTAGGTCTTGGCCTTTTCGTTCCTGCGGAGAAGCACAACGAAGTTATGCAAAAGTGGGAGCAAGCCCAAGCCGAGCGTGACGCACTGGCCAAGGAAGTAGACGCAGCCAACGACCGCAACGCTGAATTGATTGAAGAGCGCGATGCGTTGGCGGCACAGGTTGAGGCATTGCGTTCAGCTTACCAAAATCTGTGTGGAGCAATTGACGATATGGACAATTGCGAAGAAGGCACAGCCGAAATGGAAACCGCAATTGGTGAAATGTTTCACGCAATGCGAAATGGATACAACAAGGTGCACGCAACACCGCTGCAATGCCTGCGCGATGTTATAGCAGCCGCTATTATGCGGTTCGCCGCACAGAACTTCATTGACTATAAAATTGCCAGCGAATACGCCGACAAAATGTGGCAAGGCGGTGAGTAATGGCTGACATCATCGACCAAGCACAGGAACTGACTCAGTTCTCATGTGAAAACCAAATCAACAGAGCCAGAGCCGCGGCCAAAGAGTTCGGCCATGGCTACTGCCTCAACTGTGGCGTCTCACTGGCGCCAACCCACTCATACTGCGATGCCGATTGCCGTGACGACCACAGCAAGCGCGAACGCATGCGCGGTATCAAAATCACCGGCTACGACCAGTAGCCTGGCATTTACAAGGAATAAAAATGGCTCGTGGAATTAACAAAGTAATTTTGATTGGCAACTTGGGCGCGGATCCAGAAGTGCGCTATATGCCCCAAGGCGGAGCCGTGGCAAGCATCACAGTGGCCACAAGCGAAAGCTGGACAGACAAACAGACTAATGAACGCAAAGAACAAACCGAATGGCATCGCGTGGTGATTTATCAGCGCTTGGCCGAGATAGCCGGTGAATACCTGCGCAAAGGCAGCAAGGTGTATATCGAGGGACGCTTACGCACACGCAAGTGGCAGGATCAGCAAGGCGTAGAACGTTATACCACTGAGATTATCGCAGGTGAGTTGCAGATGCTGGACGGTAAACCAGAAGGCACTCAAGCACAGCCAGCCCCAGCCACTGTAGCGGGCGGTAACTATCAGGTGCCACAACAGCCCCAGTACAAACAGCAGTCTCCACGGGGCGGGCAGCCATTCCCGAACTCTGCCGCTAATCGCCAGGCTCAAGGTTACAGCCAGCAAATGCCGCCGGCAATGCAGCCACCGCCGTTTGACGATGACATTCCATTCGCGCCGATGGGTCTAGAGTGTCGGCGAATGCTTCACTGCATTTGACATAAAGCCCCGATTGGGGCTTTTTTCATGTCTGCAAAAGCATGTACACTTTCACGCGAATGCCTTGCTTGAGCGGAAACCAACTAACATGAAAAAAAGACCGATTTTGGCTATAGCCGTAACCTTGATGCTTTGCGCCAGCAACAGTTTTGCTGAATGCGTTATCAATGAACCGCCGGCCATTCCTGACGGAGCTACCGCCACTGATGAGCAAATGAGAGAGACTCTAAAACTTGTTAAGGAATATACTGCTTTAACTCAGGAGTATTTTGCCTGTCTGGAATCCGAGTCCAAAGGGAAACAAGATCAAGAGTGGGTCGTATCATACAACAAGCAAACTGAAAAGCTGAAGCGCTTGGCATCGGATTTGAGCAAGCAATATGAAGTGTTTAAGTCAAAGTGATTTGAGCGTGGCGAGCGGTAGATTCCAATCACCGCAATGGCAACAACCAGGAAATGCACCAGCAATGCAGCCGCCGCCGTTTGACGATGACATTCCATTCGCGCCGATGGGTCTAGAGTGTTGGCGCATGCTTCACTGCGTTTGAGATAAAGCCCCGAATGGGGCTTTTTTCATGTCTGCAAAAGCATCTACACTTACACGCAAATGTATTGATTGAGCGGAAACCAACTAACATGAAAAAAATACCAGCTTTGTCGATAGCTATAGCGCTGCTGTTGTGTACTAGCGCCAGTAAAGCAGGGTGCGTTATCAACGAGCCTCCCGCCATTCCTGACGGGGCTACGGCAACTGCGCAGCAGATGGAAGAGGCTCAAAAGCTTGTTAAAGATTACCTTGCCTTAACTCAGGACTACTTGGCCTGTCTAGAATTTGAAGGTAAAGGGAAACCGAATGGGCCTTTGACCGCTTTATACAACCAGCAAACTGAAAAGATGGAACGCTTGGCTTCTGATTTTAACAAGCAACTGAAAGTGTTTAAGTCGAAGTAAATGGTGCATTGCAAGCTTTAGATATCAGTCACTTCTAGGAAAATGCACTCACTACTGTTTTGGCTCTGAGAATTTTTTTCTTCAGTTCAATGTAAGCCCCACTAAAAAGGGGCTTAATTTTCCCCAAAATACGCTCATTTTTTTGTCTGTTTACCGCGAATTTTTAAAGGTAAATCACAAAATGATGCACACGAAGTCAGGTATACAAATCACGTCTTGAAAAATGTCGGGGTATACAATAGGGTAGCGTGATTTTCAGTGTGTTGCAGCACTAAGCTTTGGCGGTGTGTCTGCCCTATCCAGCATAGGGGCTACAGAAAAGCGATGATCCACAATGGCCTCCAAAAAAGTTATGCCGCATTTTAACTTAATTCGGGCTAGAGCGTTCAAAGCGAGCTGATTTTCTCTAGCTTTTTGTGTGATACACTGTTTTTCAATTGAAAATACAGGTTGCTGCAAATGTCTGTTGAATCTCTTGTTAGCCGTGCTCGTCTAATTTGCGAGCAAAATGGTGCACGATTTACATCAATCCGTGAAAAAGTTTTTCGGTTGCTAGCTGCCACGCAGTCAGGTGTCGGCGCCTATGAATTGTTGGAGCAACTAAAACTTACTGAACCAGCAGCTAAGCCTGCGACTATTTATCGAGCGCTTGAGTTTCTTACTGAGCAAGGCTTTATTCATAAGATTGAGTCCAATAACTCTTTTATGCTGTGCCACCACTTTGAACACCATCATCCTGCACAATTGTTGATTTGTCAGGGATGCGGCCAGGTTGAAGAGTTGCATTCGGATATGTTGTTTCATGAGTTCGCGGCTCTAGCTGCTGCGAAAGGTTTTGTGATTCAACAACAAACTATTGAAGCAAGAGGCTTATGCAAAGAGTGCTCGGCGGACGGCGAATAGCCTAGTTTTTATGGTGCGAAATGGTGCTTGCTGGTTTTTTTGGAAAAATCCTTGCGG
>DMYW01000017.1:0-179 GCA_003482455.1 Rheinheimera sp.
CTATAAATACAAAAACCGCCAACAGGCGGTTTTAGTCGGCCGTCTACGACCGCTGCGCCGGTGTTCACCTGCGCGCGCACCCGAGAGGATTGACTCGGCGCATCCTGCACCTCGCCCTGCGGGCCGCGCCTATCGGCACGGTCCCAAACGGCTATCCTGCCGTTTGGTCGAACGCGATG
>DMYW01000017.1:385-12062 GCA_003482455.1 Rheinheimera sp.
GCGATGTTCTCACCTTCGAGGTACTATAATGTCGTTTTAACCATAAAGTGAACTTTGAGGCTTATTAAATATCAGTTACTTAGGATTTTTTTAACCATAAAGTGAACTCTTACTTTTTAAGCATAAATTGAACTTTTCGTTTCGCTTTAAGTTGTGATTTGTAACTTGTAGATCGTTCCTGTAATTAAACTACAGTTTGAATTAGCGAATCGGCACTTATTTTAGAGTAAGACCGCATGACATGCGGGGGTCACGAAAAAACAAACGTCCGCAACTATGGCAAAGTATAGATTTGTTTTTTCGTGAGAACCTCATCTGAGCGACTGCAACGTACCAATTGCTGAAATTGATTGATATTCGATTCAATCGGTGCTTTTCACTGAAAGCAGACAATCCTGCCAAAACTAAAGCTGAGCTCTCGAAAATTTCGAGACTTCAATACATCGTTAAAACGTAAAAAAGCGCACATTGATTTTTTCTTTTTTTACTAGTTATAAGCGTTCGGATTATAACGATGTAGCACAAAAAATTAGCTGTCCACTACAATAAACCGAGCAATGACATTTTTATGTAAAAAAACCACCATCAATGGAGACTGACAATCAGATAGCTATGTAAGGAACAATTGACTGCAAACGCTCCCCTGAACATCTTCGCTTTCATTTAGAGCCCTCGATGCTCAGTGGAGTTTCGAGGGCTCTTAAACAACGTCATTTTACAGTGAAGCTAATTTTATTGGTTATCTCGTGTAAATCCCGTCCTTTTACCATATAACTGATCGTGTATTGGCCTGCCGGTAAACAAGGCAGCTGAACACGATGCTCCCAATTCGTAGTCGTCCTTGGCTGAAACCCGACGTCAATAGGTGTCCCTTTCGCATCTGAAAGCATGAACTGCTTGAGTTTATGTTTTTGCGTGAATCGGACATAGAACGTTTCTGGACATGTTGGAAACACCTCGCCATCAGCAGGAGAGACTTTCCGGGTGATGGGGTGTGCGTTACCCATGTTTGGCCACAAAACCAAAGTCGTAGTTACGATCAATAGCAGTTTTATAAAACGCATACATCCTCCTTTGAGGATAAAACGCAGCTTTCGCTGCGTTCATTAGGTTACTTGTTTGACCGGATAAGCCGACACAATGCGGGCAATACCACCAGGGTTAGCAAGGTTGACGAAATAATGCCGCCAATCACCACTGTTGCCAGTGGCCGCTGAATTTCCGCGCCGGTCCCGGTGTTAAATGCCATGGGCACAAAACCAAGACTTGCCACCAACGCCGTCATCAGTACCGGTCTTAAACGGGATAAAGCGCCATTTTCAATCGCCTGACGCCATCGCTGACCTTCTTCCTGCAATTGCTTAACAAAGCTCACCAGCACGATGCCGTTCAGCACAGCGATCCCTGATAGCGCAATAAAGCCAACAGCCGCAGAAATAGACATCGGCATGTCACGCAGCACTAAGGCAAAAACACCACCGGTCAGTGCCAGTGGCACACCACTGAACACCACCAATGAATCCCGCCAGGAATTTAACGCGCTATAGAGCAAGGCGAATATCAACAGCAGCGTCAACGGCACAACAATGGATAGTCGTTCCGATGCAGACTGCAGTTGCTTGAAGGTGCCGCCATAATCCACCCAATAGCCATCAGGCAGGGCAACATCGGCCATCACCTTTTGCACATCCTGGATAAAACTGCTGATATCCCGGCCATCAACGTTGGCGGTGACCACCACATTACGTTTGCCACTTTCCCGGTTGATTTGGTTGGGACCCACAATTTCATTGATGCGGGCAATTTCACCCAGTGGGACATAACGCAGCTCTGCCGAATCGTCAACCGGCAAGGCCACAGGGATTTGCGCCAGTGCCGATGGATCTTCCCGCAGTGACTCCGGTAAGCGCATCAATAACTTAAAGCGCCTGTCGCCTTCATACATCAAGCCCAGTTCCCGACCGCCAATGGCAGTTTGGATCACCTGCTGCATCATCGCGACATCCATCCCCACCAATGCCAGGTGGTCGCGCTCCGGCTCAATCGAAATCATTGGTAGCCCGTCGGCTTGCTCCATCCGGGTATCCACAGCTCCCGGCACGTCAGCCAACACAGCAGCTACTTTCGCGCCGACGGCATTCAGTGCATCCAGATCATCACCGTAAATCCGAATAGCTACATCCGCTCTGACACCCGCAATCAACTCGTTAAAGCGCATCTCGATCGGCTGCGTGAACTCGTAATTGTTGCCGGGGACTTTTTCCACGATAGCCCTAATACGCCGCTCTACATCTGCTTTCGTATCCGAAGGCTCTGGCCACTGGCTGCGCTCTTTGAGCATGATGAAGGTATCTGCGACATTCGGTGGCATCGGGTCGGTTGCTATCTCCGGAGTGCCAATTTTTGAGAAGACCCGTTCCACTTCAGGCACCTGTGCAATTTTAGCTTCCAGCGCCAATTGCATCTGAACGGATTGCGCAAGGCCGGTGCCGGGAATACGCATGGCATGCATCGCAATATCCCCTTCATCGAGCTGAGGTAAAAACTCGCTGCCCATTCTGGATGCCTGCCACACAGAGCTGCCGACTAACAACAGGGCAGCAATAGCGACAAGCAAAGGTTGGCCAAGGGCAAATTTCAGCATCGGATGGTACGTGCGACGGACTGATGCCATCAGACGGTTTTCTTTCTCAGAGATAGGACCACTGACAAACAACCCAATGGCCGCTGGCACAAAGGTCAGGGCCAGGATCATGGCGCCCAATAATGCAGCAATCACCGTGAAAGCCATCGGCTCGAACATTTTGCCCTCGACCCCACTGAGCGCAAAAATCGGCAGATATACCAGCATGATGATAAAGACACCAAACATTGCAGGCGTGATCACCTCTTTTGTGGCGTGATAGACAATCTCCAGCCGTTCAGACAGCGTCAGCAACCGGCCATAATGGTGCTGAGCCATGCCTAAGCGGCGCAGACAGTTTTCAACCACGATCACCGCACCATCGACAATCAGGCCAAAGTCAATCGCGCCAAGGCTCATCAGATTGCCGCTCATTTTATTGGCTGCCATGCCGGAGATAGCAAACAGCATACTCAACGGGATCACCAGGGCCGTGATAATGGCGGCGCGGATGTTACCCAAAAATAGAAACAGCACGACAATCACCAGCACCGCGCCTTCAAACAGATTTCGTTTCACTGTATCAATGGTTTTATCAACCAACACTTCCCGGTTGTAGCTGATTTCCGTTTGCACGCCTTTGGGTAACCGCTGATTAATATCTGCAAGCTTCAGGGCAACATCCTGTGACACGGTTCGGCTGTTTTGGCCAAGCAACATCATCACAGTGCCAAGGACCACTTCCTGTCCGTCCTGCGTCGCAGCACCGGTGCGAAGCTGTTTGCCGATAGCCACCTGCGCGACGTCTTTGACCCGGACCGGGGCATCATCGCGTTTTGTCACGACCAGCTCTTCAATCTCGGTAATTGACTTCAGCTGACCTGGTGAGCGGATCAACCATTGTTCCCCATTGCGTTCAATGTAGCCTGCACCGATATTGGCATTGTTGCGCTCTAAGGCATCGGCAAGATCATCCAGCGTCAGCTTAAACGCCAGCAATTTGACCAGATCAGGGGCAACCTGATATTCGCGGACAAAACCACCAATGGTATTGATTTCCGTCACGCCTTTGACTTTCAGCAACTGGGGTTTGATCACCCAATCCTGAATGGTCCGCAGATCTTCAGCGGTATAAGGCTTGCCATCTGCGTTCAGTGCCTCGCCGGTGGCTTTGACGGTATAGGAAAAAATCTCGCCAAGCCCCGAGACAATAGGCCCCATTTCAGGCTCAATGCCTGGCGGAATGTCCTGACGCGCCAGCTGCAACCGCTCGGCCACTTGCTGTCGGGCCCAATAAATATCGGTACCTTCTTCAAAGACGACGGTCACCTGCGACAAACCATAGCGGGATAACGAGCGGGTGTACTCCAGCTGTGGCAGACCTGCCATCGCCGTTTCTACCGGATAGGTGATGCGCTGTTCAGATTCAAGCGGGGAATAACCTGGCGCAGCCGTATTGATTTGGACTTGCACATTGGTAATGTCAGGAACCGCATCAACCGGCAATCGTACTGTCTGCCAGACGCCCACGCCGAGGATCAGCAGTCCTAAGACCATCATCATCCACGGGCGACTGAGCGATAGTCGCAATATATTCTGGATCATGGCTGGCTCCTAGTGTTCATGGCTGGCGCCAGACTTCAGGATGTCGGCTTTGATTAAAAAACTATTCTGGGTGACCACCTCAACGTGTTCTTCCAGACCTGACAACACCTCGATAAAGCTATCGTCACTGGCACCAAATTCCGGCATTCGCACTTCATAAATATCGCCTACCCGGATGAACACAACGGTCTCACCGTTAAATTCCTGCAGGGCTGATTTCTTCACGATTTGGCGCGCTTCCACCGAGGCCACTTCCACATCGGCTTTCACGTGCATACCCGGACGCCAGTACCCGTTGTCATTACGCACAACGGCACGGGCTCTGGCGATATGGCCACCGGTCATTTGTGGCGCAATATATTCAATCTGGCTGGACGTTTGCTCTTCGCCATGAACATCACGCACGACCACCGGATTGCCCCGCGCCATTTTGGCGGTATCCCCCGGAAAGGCCGACATTTCGACATACACGGTGGATAAATCACTGATCTCCACTAACGCCTGGTCCGATACCTTTTCTCCGGGATTCACAAACCGGTTAGTAACTTCACCGTCCGACAACGCCTTAATGCTGTAATTTTTTAATGTCGCTGCGTTTTGTACCGTGGCCACAACCTGACCCGCTTTGACCTTGTCGCCAATCCGCACCGCCACACTTTGCACGACGCCCGGATAGACCGCACTGAGCCTGCTTTGCTGCTCTGGGATCACCGATACCACACCAAACAAATGCGCCTGAGTGCGAATACGACCTGAAGTCACAGGCTCGCTGATTAAACCGGACTCTTTTGCCACATCCGCTTCAAGTTCGGTGCGTCCCTCGTAGGACTCAAAGTGCCAGGTATGATTTTGACCTTTGGCACTGAGTGCAACTTCCACTTCAAATGAATGCGGCTCTGCGACCGGCTCCTGACTGACCAGCATGTCACCACGTGGGCGCAAAGTCAGCACATCCCGACGACCTCCCAGACGCTCCAGTGTCAGTCCGGCCTGATAAGTCCCGGGGGCCAGAGGCTCTCCATTATCAGATGCAAATAAACGAAACTCTGGTTTGCCGCCGTTTTCACTGAGCACAACTTCCAGTGTCAGCGAGCCTTTTTCCAGTAAATGCCCGCCATTGGGGCCTTTTCTCTCTTCGGTTTGTGCGTGTTCGTCAGCATGGTCATGCGCTTCGCTGGCTTGTAACGAGCCACAAAACCCTGTGAGTGCCGTGAATAGTAAAGCCGTCGATACAAAACGGATGTAATTGTTCATGTTGTTATTCCTTGATGCGGGATGGTAATGCAGCAGGTCCGTTGACCACTAAAGGCATTCCCACCAGACGTTCGAGTTCGATTAACTGACGGTGAAACTGGGCCTGAGCGTCAATTATGTTGCGTTTGGCACTTAGCAAATCTTCATGGGCAGAGAGCAAATCCGTCATATCAAAGATGCCGGTTTCATACCCTTTGAGTGTGCTTTGCACGACCGACTCTGCGGCGGGAAGAATAGCTTGCTGCTGATCATGAATTTGCTCTGAAAGCAGGGTCAATTGCTGATATAACCGGCCCACAGCGAGCTGCAATTGCTGACGACTGAGCTTTAGCTGATGTGCCGAACGCTCTGAAGACACCCGCGCAGCTTCAATCTCACCGGCATTGGGGTTTGTTAATGCAAATGGCATGCTGACACTGAGAACAAACGCATTCTCATTCAGTTGCTCGTTGCGACGCACGCCAGCCCCAACCGTTATGTCCGTCTGGCCATTGGCGATCGCCAGATTTTGCAGCGCGCCCGCCAAACGATCCTGTGTCAGATAGAATCCAAGTTGTGGGGAGCTATCAAGTGCAGCCAACATCTCATTGAGCGATGGCAGCATTGGCAAAACCGCCAACTGCCCCTGGACCGTATCGAAATCCGCTTCGCTCCCCCAATTGGCGGCTAACTGACGCACAGCAACCTGCAGTTCGGCTTTAAGGGCTTTTAAATCCATCTGGCTTTTGAGCACCCGGCTTTTCAGCCGCAATACATCAGCGTCAGTGACCAGTCCTGCCCGTGACCGCTCTGTAGCAACCTGCAGTGCGTTTTGTTCCATCACCAGGCGTTCAGCGGTCCAGCTGCGCACCGTCTGCAATTCCAACACATCTAGATAGTCGGTCATGGTTTTGGCCAGAACATCCACCCGGTTGAGTTCGTATTGCGCCTGTGTCAGTACTTTACCTAGACTTGCGCTCTCCAAACGGCGCTGACGCTTGTCGCCAAGTTCAATCAGCTGACTCAATGTCAGCGTGAGCTCTGCGCTTTTAACGCCACTGAGGCTGCCATTTCCAAGGACGTTCTCCACAGAAACACCAAGCTCAGGGTTTGGTTTAAGACCAGCTTGTAGGGTTTTAGCTTCATCAATCCGAAGCTGATAAGGATAAAGTTGCAGTTGTGGACTGCTCGTTAAAGTTCTTTCTAACGCTGTAGTGATCGCAAGCTGTTGTGCCGTCACCGAAAAAGATGCGACACACAGCAATGCTAAGGCAACAGCGCCTTTGCAAATAGGGTGAGACATAGAAATTCTCCGTCAAATGTAAAATCACGTTGTTAGATAAAAACGATGATCTCAGGCATTTGGCGGGGGCACTGCAGGGGCGTACGTCATGCTGAAGGCTTCAGCACGGGTAAACGGAACGATGGTTTGAGTAACAGGCTCTGCCGCTGAGCTTGTCATATAAGCGACAAAACACAGCACATGTGCATGAGGCTCATGTGGGTCGTCAACATCATTGACGGCTTCATTGGCGTGGGACGTTTGATGTTCATTGTGTTGGTGCGCAGCGTTATCCCCGAAAGAAATCAGATTATGATGCTCCGTGGGTAAATGCATGACGATGCTGTCACATGCGACAAAAGCATGATTGAGCATCACTGTTAGCATAAACCACAATATCCATCGGGAATATTTAGACACAGCAAACCTTTATGTTAAGCGCGTAGCGCTAATATACGTCTTGCACCATCAAGGACAATTATCCCAATGATACCGCCAATCACTAAATCCGGATAGCCCGATCCCGTCCAGGCGACTAAGCCACCGGCAACAATGACCCCGATGTTCGCCAGAACATCATTGGTCGAGAATATTTTGGTCGCTTTCATATGCGCACCGTCACTGCGTGACTGTGAGATGAGATAAAGACATAAAGTGTTAGCTATAAGTGCGACACTCGCCATCACAATCATCAGCGTCGACATGGGTTCAGTGCCAGCCCAAAACCGTCGTGCTACTTCGAACAACACACCGGCTGCAAGCAACACCTGCAACCAACCTGACAGATGGGCAGCCCTGACTTTCTTGGCGGCGCTAAGGCCAACAGCCAGCAGGGCTACGCTGTAGACGGCAGCATCGGCCAGCATATCTAACGAATCGGCAATAAGGCCGGTGGATTGTGCCCAGACTCCGACAATCAGTTCTGTGACGAACATCACAGCATTAATAGCCAACAATTGGAGTAACAGCTTACGCTCGTCAGCATCGGCTTTGCTGTTTTCAACTGACGCTGTTGGGTCTGCTTGAAACGGCGCTGAGCACTGGAATGCAGCACCTAAATTTAATGCTTCCAGGCGTTGGGTGATGGTGTCCGGGCTTCCTTGATGCACTACATCAAGCTGTCGGTCTTGCAGAAAAAATTGCAACTGTTGCACCTGTGGCAAAGCCCCAAGCGCCATCCGGATCAGATTTTCTTCTGAAGGGCAGTCCATCTTGCGAATGTGGTAGCGGGTTTTATGGCACAACTCAGATGCAGGACACTCTGGCAGCAGAGCATTTTCAGAGGCTTGCACCTGGGATTTACATTGGCAATCTGACATAGCGGCCTCACGTTGAACAAGATACTGCTATTAAAAACTATAAAGCCACTTTAAGGTCAACAGTTTTTTCACCGATGTTGTACACAATCGCTGGCACATGGATGCACCAGATTTTTCAGGATCTCACAGTCTTTGGCCTGATGGTCATCCTGGCAAAGCGCCCGTAATGCCTGTAAATCCGTTTTTAATTGATGAATTTGGGTTAATTGCGTGTCTAAATGCCCCAATTGCTCATCGATCAGCGTATTGACCTGCCCGCAAGGTTGGCTGGGATCTTCACGAAACTTCAGGAGTTGCCGGATTAACGACAGACTCATATCAAAGGCCCGGCAATGCCGGATAAATTGTAAATCTTCGAGATGGCGCTGCTGATAAGTCCGATATCCGGAGGCGGTTCTTGCCGGAGCTGCTAACAATCCCTGTTTTTCATAAAATCGGATGGTTTCTGTTTCACATCCGGCCAGCGCCGCCAGTTCACCAATTTTCATTGCCTTTCATCAACTCTAAAGTTACTTTAAGCATTAAATGTATCATAATACAGCCAGCAGAAACTGCATTTTAATTGACCAGGGATAGTGATGGAACCAAAGGTCTTGCTTGCCTATGAGAGACGTTTTGCATATATGGAGTTTGCCCATATTCTCGGTCAGCTGTCATGTGGAGTTACTTGAAGATGCTCTGGTAGGCCCTTCGCACGGCAGACTGGCGCGAAATGGCCGGGCAAAACTATCGGTTGTTGTAAACACCTTTTGGACATATCTTTGAGCGCCTGCCATCTGGCAATACGGGGCGGTCGAACGTCAGTGCCTTTAAGCCGATGTCCATTCCGGAAGAACTCAGAGAAATTTTAACGCCTGTAGGTAAAAAGTAGGGCTCGTAGTCCTCACCCTGCGCGCGTAAATGCACTTGAGCTATTCCTGATTCACTTGCCACGACGACCCAAAAGTCAAAGCTCGTTTTTTCGCTTGCAAGCATGTTAAGCCGATCAGGATAAATCAAGCTCAATTTCGTAAGAATAGATCGTGCTAGCAATTAGCGTTAGTCGAGAAACTGAATCTGATCCAGTCAGTTGGCACTGGTTTGTGAACTACAACACCTGCTCAACGTTGACTTCAATTGGGGGCGGTGGCCAACTGAATTTAGCCAACTAATTTGGAAGAGAATCTCAGAGCTCACGAAAAAACGAATGTCCACAAATAAGGCAAAGCAGAAATTCGTTTTTCGTGAGAACAAGATCTAAGCGACCGCTATTCGCTAGGTACTGACAAAAATTCCTCACCGTCTGACCGCTCTAAAATGTTAGTGATCGTTTGGGCTCTAAAAAAACAGTCCGTATCAGAACCTTCCTACAGATTTGTTGCTCAATTAATGAGCAGGTTCACTTTTTAGCGATAAAGAGCAGAGGTCAAAAATCCACGTTCCTGTATAAGGAACATGTCACAGAATTGGCACAGTTTGGGCACATAAAATAAAAAAACCACTTGAGTTGCCTCTAAGTGGTTGATTTGTATGGCGCACCCGAGAGGATTCGAACCTCTGACCCCTGCCTCCGGAGGGCAGTGCTCTATCCAGCTGAGCTACGGGTGCGCGATGGTTGGCATTGTAGGGAGCTTTGGGGGCAAAGTCTAGCTTGTTGACGGCGCTTGGGGCTACTGGGTGCGCTAAGCGATTGTTTTTTAGACAGGAGCCGCTGCAGAACAACACTGGATCCTTGGCTGGTTGCGCAGGCTCGGCGACATATTGCAGCGCGACACTACGCTGCCCACCAACAAAAACGCCGCGTCTAGGCGGCGCGGCGTTTCGAAGCCACCACGGCTTACACCTTAAACTGGTTCACCCGCAGATTCAGATGCTCGGCTAATTCGGCCAGCGACTCGCTGGAGACGCGGGTTTCATCGGCGCCGGTGGCGGTTTGCGCGGACAAATCGCGGATATTCACCAAGTTGCGATCGACTTCCCGCGCCACCGTCGCTTGTTCTTCGGCAGCGCTGGCAATCGTTAAGTTCTGATCACTAATTTGGCTAATCGCCGTGGTGATCTCCGCCAGCGCATCCCCTGCTTTACGCGCCAGCAGCAAAGTCGCGGTCGCTCTTTCACTGCTTTGGCCCATCGACACCACGGTTTGCGCTGTTTCCGCTTGCACAGTGCGAATGGTTTGCTCAATCACTTTGGTCGACTCTTGGGTGCGGTGCGCCAGCGCCCGCACTTCGTCGGCGACCACCGCAAAACCACGGCCGCTTTCGCCTGCTCGCGCCGCTTCGATCGCAGCATTTAAAGCCAGCAAGTTGGTTTGCTCGGCGATCCCACGGATCACATCCAGCACCGAACCGATCTCATTCACGCGGTTGGATAACTGCTCCACCCCAACTCGTGACGCTTGCAGCTCTTGCTCGAGCGACTGAATCGCGCCGATGGTCTGCTGCACTTGCTGTTGACCGTCGCGCGCCGTGGCATCGGCATCGCTGGAGTTATTGGAAGTCGCAGCGGCGCTGCGCGCGACTTCTTCAATCGCCGTGGTTAATTCGGTGACTGCGGTCGCCGCCATATCCACTTCGGCACTTTGTTGTTGCATGATGCGGGCGGATTGGTCCGTCACCGCATGCAGTTCCTCGGAGGTCACGCCCAGCTGATTGGCTGAGCGGCTGATATCCGCGATGGTGTCGCGCAGCTGCAGCTGCATGGCCGCCATTGCCCGGATCAAAGCCCCCGCTTCATCGGGCGACTCATCATTAAAACGCTCACGCAGATTGCCATGCGCAATGGTTTCACTGACATACACGGCATGATTCATCGGCCCCACCAAACTGCGGGTGATCAGCACCGCAAACCCTGTTCCCAATATACCCGCGACAAGAATGCTGACTAAAATGCTCACCTCCGCCGCCGCCATGCTGTCGGCCGCTTGTTGCGCTTGTTTTTTGCCGGTGTCGCGCTGGTATTGCGCCAACGCCTGCAACGCCTCGGTTAAGCCATTGGATGCTTGAGCAAACCGCTCGTCGCGAAAGGCTTTCGCCTCGGCAAGTTTGCCGCTAGCCAGCAGAGCCAGTAGCTGCTGATGCAAGCTGTCATATTGTGTTTTAGCGTCCAGTACCTTTTCAAAGGTGGCCCGTCCGGCGGGCGTTTTATGGAAGTTTTCAGCTTGAGTCGACGCTTCATCGAAGGCTTTTTTGGCTTTTTCAATCGCACTTTGATAACCCGCCGCATTGCCGCCCTCGCCGTCGGCCAGCCAGTTGATGGTCTCAATGCGGACCAGCAAGAACTCCCGATTCATCTCGCCCACCAGCAAGGCCGCTGGCAGACGGCGCTCGGAAATATTATTTAAATTGCCTTGAATATCAGTCAGGCGCAGATAAGCGCTGACGCCGACAATAATGCTGATCAGCACCAAAATGCCAAAGCCCACGCTCAGGCGTTTACCGATTTTGAATTGACGTAACATAAGCACTCCCCAATCCATGCTATTTCTTTGAGTTTATAGCGGTTTTGGGAAAATGCTCGCCGCGATGGGCTCTAGTCATCGCCAGAATGTGCCTAAAACGGAGCTCGTGCATCGACCGAGTATGCGCAGCCCGATCGAACAGACATAAAAAAGCCCCGACTACGGCGGGGGGGGGG
>DMYW01000017.1:12208-61374 GCA_003482455.1 Rheinheimera sp.
GGGGCGAGACACGCAGAGCTTCGCGACGCCATATGCAAGTGCTGCTGGTCATCGAAGACGACGGCGCAGGCTTTCCTGAAGGCATCAGCCCAAAAGCCTTTAGCCAATTTGACAGTAGCGCCAGCACTGGTTTTGGTTTGGGCTTGTATATCGTCAATCAAGTGGTGGCGTGGCACCAAGGGCAGATGCAAATTGGCCGAAGTCACGTGCTTGGTGGCGCGGCGGTGACGTTGGTGTTGCCTGCAGCACCACCGCATTAAATGTTTTATGCTGCAAGTGCCACTGTAAACAACAGAGTGCCTAGGAGCCGCTGATGACTACCAATAAAACCCAAGCCACTGACGCATCGGTGCAGGACTACCTGCAAAGCCGCGCCGACGCGACGCAACTGGCGGATAGCCAAGTGCTGCTGCAGTTAATGCAGCAAGTAACCGGCGAACCGGCCGTGATGTGGGGGCCAAGTATTGTGGGTTTTGGCAGTTACCGATACCGCTACGCCAGCGGTCATAGTGGCGAAATCTGTTTATTGGGGTTTGCCGTGCGCGGGCGCGATTTGGTGTTGTATTTGGCGCCGGATTATTTTCGCGATGAGCAATTACCAGAGCTTTATAGCGACGCCTTACACGCCACGTTACTGGCCAAACCCAGCAAAAAACCACCGCTAAAACTAAGCAAAGGCTGCTTATATTTCAAACGCTTAGCGGACTTGAACCTGCATGTGCTGCGCGACTGGCTGGCCGCTTCATTACACGAGTTGTTGCGCCGCCATCCGCAAGGCTAGGGTGTCAGCGCAAGGCTTTGCGGTGACCGACTCGCGCCACACTACGCGAAAGAACCGAGCAAGCGCGTGGCCTGCTCGGCTTTGAGCATTAGAACGCGTACGACACGCCTAATTTGAATTGCGCCACGTCGCTGTCTTTGGCGTAACCGACAACGCCATGGAACTGGTCAGTAAATGCGTAGCGACCGTCCAGACCAATCGAGGTCGTGGCATCTGCATCGCCGCCAGCATCTAAACGCTCTAAAAAGACGCCGCCTTCAAACTTACCGAAGCTGCGCTTAACACCCGCTTTTAATTGATAACCAGTTTCAGTTTCAGAGTCCGACACTAACTGGTTGTTATAGGCGATATCGGCGCTCATTTCTTGGCGCACATAACCCAATTGCGCATACAGATCCGTTTGTGCATTCAGCGCGTGACGGTAACCCACGGCAACACCTAACTGATCGATGTTGAAGTCATACACAGCACCAGGCACAGTGTCGGCATCTTCAACACTGAACCAGTTTGCAGTGACAAACACGTTTTCAGTTAATAACTTAGAGCCTTCCAGGCCAAGGCCTGTGTATTTGCTGTCAGCTTCGTTGACATCAAAGCTGTTGTAGGTCAGGTTGACGTAATCATAGGTGTTTTTGGTTTCTGCAAGCGCCACAGAACAGACGCTAGACAGCACAGCGGCAAGTAATAATTTTTTCATTAATATATGTCCATAAATAAGTCTCAGACACCGTGTCCGAGCCGAAAACCCGCCCTCTGAACTGCGGCAATGCAGATGCAAAAAACCAGCAAGACCAAAAAGCGGCCGCTGATTCTAAACACAAAAAAAATAAATAGAAACATATAGCTATGATGTGCTGAAGCAGACTGTATGGTGACGCGACAGTATTTTAATCTGCAAAATTATTCGTTTAATTCAGCACAATAACGCACGGCAACACATCATCCACAAATATAACCTGTAGCCATTCGATACATCATATTGTGTACCCTGCCCGTACAGTAGTGACAATGCAGAGACATTGCTATATCTTGCGCGCCCTTTTGTCACTTGCCCACCTGTTCAATCGAAGGAATCGTTATGAATACAAAAGTTGCAATGCTTGACCCTGTTGTGCCAGTCCTTGTGCAGTTCTTTCAACAGAATTTGCCACGACTACAGCGTGTGTATCAGTGGCAAATACCGGTGCTGGCCGGGTTTTCAGCACAAAAACAGCGTGGCTATGACGCCAATGTGCAGTTAAAACAGCATTTGGCACAGCGCTGGGAGTTGGCAAGCCGCGAGCAACAACTAGAGTTGGCCAAATTTGTGGTAGCTAAATGGGGTGGTGTTCGCGGTAACAAACCCGAAACCCTTGCGGCTTATGTTGATGAACTGAACAAGGCGCAACCGACCACACCACTGAAAGGTATCGCCAGTTACTCCAAAATATTCTCTATCGCCAAACCTACCCAATACGCAATTTATGATGCGCGCGTCGCTGCCTGCCTCAATGCCATTCAATGGCTTGCCGGTGCCCAAGGTGTCGCCTTTTGTTACGTCGATGGACGCAACAATGTTGTTGGGCACAGCCAAAAGAAAATCGGTTTTACCCACAACCCCACATTTGCGCTCAAAGCCCTGTACGCCAAGGGTTGGACTGAAATACGCAAAGATGACTGTTATGCCACCTACTTACAGTTGTTACAGCGCTGCGCCGCCGAACTCGATGGCGCGCCCATCTATCAATTAGAAATGCTGCTGTTTGCATTGGCCGAAGAGCAATGCCAAGCCGCTATCGATCAAGCCGAGCGCGCAGCGTCATAACCCGTCCGTTTCTGCTGCTTATTGCACCCGCCGATGTAACCTGTTTTGTTACATCGGCCTTGTATCCTGCGTGCTTGATTGAGGAGGGGCAACATGGCCAGTCAGTATTTACGCGATGCCAGTGGCGTGATTTACGCCATTATTGACGACGAAGGTGGCGGTAATCAGGTGATCCGCACCTACGAACATGGCTGGATTGGGCGCTATTATGCGATCCCTAATATCACAGTCGAACTGCGCACCGGCGCCATTATTGCCCGTGGCAATGCCCTCGCCTCATTGGTTTCCCCCAAACGCTATTAGGAGTGGCCATGGAACTATTACCCATCTTTTATCGCCCAGAAATAGTCCAGCACATCAAAAGCTTTTCCCCCAGCGCCAGCAAAGCGCCGGCGGTATTGGACAGTTGGGCGCAACTGGGCATTCCCACGGCAATTCACAGCTTTGCGCCTGTGTCGACCGATGATCTAAAACTGGCGCACGACCCTTGGTATGTCGATGCGGTGTTTAACGGCAGCATGCTCAACGGCTTTCGCAACAAAGACGTGCAAGTCGCAGACAGTTGCCGCTATACCGTCGGCGCTATGTACGCCGCAGCCGAGTGGGCGCTGCGCACGGGCCAAGTGGCCATCGCGCCTGTGTCTGGGTTTCACCACGCCAACTATGCCGATGGTTATGGTTTTTGTACCTTTAATGGCTTATTGATCACCGCGTTAATGCTAAAAAAGCAGCAGAAAATTCAGCGACTTGGCATCTTAGATTTGGATGTGCACGAAGGCGATGGCTCGGCTGGGATCATCGAGCGCTTGTCGTTGGCGTCTTGGATCACCCATCACTCAATGGGCTATGCCACCGCGACCACGCCGGAACACGCTACAGCGTATCTGGCGAGCTTACCGACGGTGATTGAGCAGATGCAGGACTGCGACTTGGTGTTGTTTCAAGCCAGTGCTGACCCGCACATTGACGACCCGCTCGGCGGTTTTTTAACGACCGCAGAGCTGCAACTACGTGACGAGATCGTCTTTCGGACGTGCCAACAGTTAGGGCTTCCCTTGGCCTGGAACTTAGCAGGTGGTTATCAACGTGATGCGCAGCAGTCGATCCGCCCCGTGTTGACCTTGCATGACAACACGCTTCGCGCCTGCGCTGCGGTGTATTTAAAACGTCTGGAGCAGTAGTCGGCGCACGCGCCTTAGCCAAAAAAACAGCCGTATGGGTCGGCGGCGATTTCCGCTAGCGCGCTTTCAATAGCGCGATGCGTCGGTTTGGGCTCGTAGGTGCTCCACTTTAAAGTGGCGCGCATCCACGACAACCGCCAATACTTTTGTGTACCGACCCAGGTGATTTTGGCGATAGGGCTTTCAATCAGCATGCTGGGGTCACGCAGCGCCGGGCGGCGTTCAAATACAAACATGGCGTGACCTTCTAATCGATACCGCATGCCTTGGTCGGGGATAAAACTTGGGTACTTGGCGGCAAAGGCCTGCCAAGCTTTTTCGATTTTAAAGAGTTCAAACTCACTTAACGCCATAAAGGTATCTCGTTGATTTTGTGCGTGTTACATCGCCTTGATATCGGCAATCTAGACCTGCCGCGGCGCTTTATCAAGCCAGCCAAGCGCTGTTTTGCCATTTTTCTGCTGACTGACGAAAAAAAACCGACAACAGGCACAAGCTATTGATAAGTGCTTAATTAGTAACAATAAATTTAGAATTTTTGCGATAAACCGCCGCACGCTTCGACGGCGGTTGGGCGATGAGATGGCTCGGTTGCGTCGAAGGAAACTACGGCAGGCGGGTGCCCACTGCAGACTTCAAACCATCGCCGCAACCAGACAGACCCACTCGGTTTAGCAACTGCGATTCCAGCAACCGCTATGTGGTAACCCGCCAGCCGCTCTTTGCGAAAAACCACGGCACACAGCGCGGGTGCCCACTGCAGACTTCAGACAATCGCCGGAAACCCACAGGCCCACTCCATTCAGCACCTACGATTCCCTGCAACTGCGATATGTTGACCCGCCAGCCGCGCCCGGCTGGCCACCCCAACACGATTAAGCGCCGCAGCACTTTTTGAATTTTTTACCGCTGCCACAAGGGCATGGGTCGTTGCGACCAACCCCGGCCGCTTTGGCTTTGGCCAGCGGTACCGTGCGCTGCTCCACTGCGTCCGTGATAGGAGCTGTTACTTCTAACAACCGCTCGCGGGCTAGACGCCATAATTCGGCGGCATCGCCGCTTTGCCCGCTTGGGTCCGCGTCCGCTGCACTGGCTTGAGCCAGCAATGTATCAATGTCAGGCTTGTTTTTTGCCAGTTCCGCCGCGGTTTGAAACGCCAGCCAGCTGCTGACGGACTCAATCTCAAAGCTTGGTTGCACCAAACCCGACGCCAGCGGCTGGCTTAAGCCTTCGCTACGCCACTGGTTAATTTGCCGACTGGTCACATGGGCCAAGTCCAGCTTGTTTTGGCGCAGCAGCGTTTGGAACGTCACTTTGAACTGCTCCAGACCAAAACTTAAACACCAAATCGCGATCTCGGACAACACAAAGGCTTGGCCGCGTTTGACCGCGTTTTCGATAATTTCGACCAGCGCCAGCACCAATTCGCTTTGGCGCTGCTGAATGTGCTCGGGTTGCGCCTGCAAGCGCAGCTGTTCGAACTGGGCAAACAGTGCCGCCAACGCCGCCGATTTCACCAACTCGCCAGCCTTGTCGCTGCGCGCTAACGCCAGTAGTGGCGCGCTGTCCCCCGCCGCCATGATGTACAGCAAGCTAGGCATTTCTTCGGTCAGCGCATCACCTAAGGTGTACTCGAGGTCTGAACCTAAACCATCGTCGGTGTCCACCCAAGCAAAAAACGCCGGCGCTTTGCTGAGATCGGCCAAGTCAACCAGCAACAACACCCCAAAAAACAGCTGCTGATACTCTTCGTCACTCAGCTCTTCGCCCGTGTTCATCCGCTGCATTAACGCGTCGACGGCAGGCCAAAACTCAGCCCACTGCGCCTTGGCTGCTTGCAGCGCCTCGCGCGGAAAACGCAGCTGCTCGCCGCCTTGGTCGGTGGGCTCTTCGCTGCCTAATTGCTGCAAAATGTCGGCGATATTCATAGATAATCCTTAAAAATTAACGGCAGACGCCGCTGCTGAATCACGGGGAAACTCAGGCTAAAACCATGCGTATAAGCTGCGTTTTATAACGGACACTACCGCAACGCACATCTTCGGATGCTGGGGCAATTGCCTATCAAAGATCAAAAAACTGCTGCACGCAGTCCAAACGTCAATCCGCACATGCAACCAGTAGACGCAAAACTGCTTGAGTAGCCGGCAAACGCTGGCCAAAAAGGCGCAGTGTACTGGCTTTGACGGCGAAGGCAAAGCACGGCGCCCGCTAACGTCACGCGTCTGCTTCACGAAACAGCCCTGTTGGCTATATAACGCCACGCTTTTGGGTAGGCAGCCTGCGCTAAAACCTGCTTTAATCAGCAGCATACTGCCCTAACAACTCTAACTAGCCCCATGCAGTCATCGACGTTCTATCAGCAGCTACTGCGCTTTCGATGGTCGTTATCGCTGTTCACAGTACTGGCTGTCGCCATCTTGGATTATTACACCGGGGCACTGGTCACCTTTTCGGCGTTTTATTTATTGCCGCTGTTGTTAGTGTCGTGGCAACAACGCCGACTCTACAGTCAGCTGTTTATCGGGGTGATTGTACTGGTGTGGTCACTGGCAAATTACCTCAGCCAGCCCGAGCACTTTTCACCTAGCATCATGCTGTGGAATGGCCTGGTGCGTTGGCTGCATTTGAGCATAGTCGCCGAAATCTGGCGGCGCTTTAGCCACAGCCACGCCAGCGCCAAAGCATTGGCCAATACGGACACGCTAACGGGCCTCGCCAATCGACGGGCCTTTAATAAACAGTTAGCATCTTGGTTAACACATCCCTCGGCGGAGCCTTTACTGCTGATGGCGATCATCGACATCGACTTTTTCAAACAACTCAATGACCAGCATGGCCACCCGTATGGGGACACTCAATTGCAGCGAGTTGCGCAGGTCATTGAACAGCATTGCCTCGTCAGCGAAAGCTGTGCTCGCCTTGGCGGCGACGAATTCGCGCTGCTGTGGCACGGCGAATCGCATGCTGCGTTAACCGCTCGCTTGCAACAACTAGCTGCCGACCTGCGCAGCCTCGCGGTGCCTTGCAGTATCGGTGGCGCCATCGCAGCGGCCAACCAGACATCGGCACCACAGCTATACCAGCATGCCGACACAGCGCTGTATCAAACCAAAACCAATGGCCGTGGCTTTGCGACAGTATTTACCGAAGCACGCAGCCAGCACAGCAACTGAACCGTCCCTTGCCCAAGCCAATACAAAGCGGTAGTTTAGAAGGCAGCGCAATCGGGGTTTGCCAGTGCGATGACGCCCATCCCTGTGACAGCGCCGCTCCTGTTTTCATAGCTATTGGCTATTTTCGCTGCAATGCGCCGCCGTTGGCGCTGCTTCGAGTTGGAGGGACTATGCCCGCTTTTACTTTGTGGACCGAACAACGCGTGTTATTGGCCGTCGTGCGTGGCGGTTGGAACGAACGCACAGCGCTCGATTATGCCGAAGCCTTCAAAGCCGCCGCCAAACCGCTACTGGGCGATGACTGGGCGCATATCGTTTATTTAGACGACTGGGAACTGGGCGGCCCAGAGATAGAACCTGTGGTGCGCGGCTTAGTGAACTGGTGCCTCGACCACCGCCTGCGGCTAGCCGCCCATGTGTACAGCCCCAACATGGTGAAAAAATTCCAGCTCGACCGCATGATCAGCGACCAAACCGGCCAATTTGAAAAACGCGTCTACGCCGACGAAACCGCCGCTTTTGCCTGGCTTCAAGCCCGCGGTTTTGATACCGACTCGCAGCAATTCGACCGCCGCAGCGCCTAACTAAAATCAAGCCGCACGCACACCAAGGCGCACGCGGCTTCACGCCTGGTCAACTTAGGTGTTCAGGTCAGGCGCGACGCGCTAATTTAACAACAGCGCCAATCTAGCAACGCTAATCCAGCAGCGGCACTAATCTGGCCGCTGCGCCAACCGAGACCGCAGCGCCAAGCCCAGCCTGCTTATTCGCCGATGCAGCGCCGCCATGCCGACGGCGAGCGGCAAAAAAAATACGACCAAGCCGTTGCGCGAACCCCAAGTGCCTGTGACATACTGCCAAAAGCTTTGAAAAACCAACAAGGATAGGCATGCCAGCTTTTTCTGCCTGGGTCGAACAACGAGTGCTACTGACTGTCGTGCGCGGCCCATGGAGCGACCGCACCGCCATGGATTATTGCGACGCCTTCAAAACCGCCGCCAAACCGCTCCTTGGCGCCGACTGGGCGCACATCGTCTACCTCGACGACTGGGAACTCGGCAGCCCCGACATCGAACCCATCATCCGCGGCCTCGCCACCTGGGCCGTCAGCAACCGCCTACGCTACTTCGCCCAAGTCTACAGCCCCAACATGGTCAAACAATACCAACTCAACCGCATGCTCGTCAGCGACCTCGGCACCTGCGAAAAACGCACCTTCGCCCTCGAAGCCGACGCCTTCGCCTGGTTAACTGAGGTGGGGTTTGGCACAGATAGCGCGCTGCCGATGGTGAAGAGGGCTTAGGGGAGTCGACCTAACGCAGGCAATCCCACTCATTTAACTGCTGAATATGCCTTAAGCGGTCCCGCTGCAGGCACATCGCTTCAAACACATCGCTGAAACTGCGGTTTTGTACGCCTAGTTGCGGCAATGCCAGAGCTGCTTGGCTGAAAAATTCGTCTTGTTGCTGCTGCCACGCAGGTCCCCACCAATTAAGAATGAGGTCTTTGCTTTGCATTAACGTGGCAGAGCTAGGTAAGCGGTCTGATTTCTGACCATTGGCTTTCACCGTGGCAGGTAGCAAATTCCATAAATCATTGTTCGGCCAGCGAGCAAATGGAAATGCATGATCAACGGCATAGGCTGAAGTTTTCAGAGTGCTGCCAGTCCAAACACAATGCACCGAGCGCTGTTGCTGTAATTCTTGAACCCGTTGCCTGACGCGTTCCGTGCTGCGTTTAGGATCGTCAAACGTCAGCGCTGCCAGCATATCTATTGGACTACGTGAATTATTCGCGGCCCAACTTTGCATCAACAAAACCCACTCGTTCACCAGTGCAGGTTCTATCCACACGCTATAACGGACCAAGTTGTCCCAAATTGCTTTGGGCAGTACAAAACGGCCGAAGCTTGTTAACGTTGGCAGGTTTAAGATCATCGAGTCCTGCAAAGAGACGCGCTGAACTTCAACCTGAAATACTGCGGCGTCGCCACAGGGAATGGTGATGTACTTGGCAGGCATGTCACGAATAGTCACTGCGATTTGACGCAACGTACGCTGTAAGGCATGTGCTGACGCACCTTGCCACTTCGAACCCACATAAAAATCATTGTTACCATACTGACCTAATGCGCGCCAACCGTCGTCTTTAATAAACCCCAAACCCACTTTGGCATTGGCGTTTTGAAAGAGTTGGTATTGCTCAACCAGCGGTCGGTACAATTTAAGCCAGTACAGCGCAACAAGCCCAAGTGGCAACACAACGCTGTCATCTGTTTGTTCCAGAACCGCGCCCGGATGCCCTTCGGCAATGCGTAGCAAAGCTCGCAATAGGCCAAGTTTGTAACTCGACGACTTATTGTCGTTAATCACAATGTGCCGAAGTAATGAAAATGCGCCGCTACCATCATCAGGTAACCGCAACACGACGGTCTGCCATTGCACGTCGTTGCGGCCTAACTGATCTTGCTGTGCGCCCCCTTCAAAATGCAGTTGTAAACCAAGTTGCCTTCCCTGCTTTTGCAATTCATCTGTAGAAACCGCGAACGCCTCACGGCCATCGGTAAAGCTGCCAAGACGTAAAGTAATCACCAACAAACCGCCCGGCGCCAACAAACCAGAAAGTTTCCGCAGCGCCCGAGCCCGCTGGCTTGGCGCCAAATGCATCCACACCGCCGACACCAAAATCAGCTGATACTTCTGTTGCAGGGCATGCAACTGACTAAGTTCGGGTAACGTATCATCGAGCCACCGAACATGGCACCGATACGTGGAATCTTCCTCTAGGTATTGAATCGCACTCTCACGCAGCGCCGCCGCCGGTTCTACGGCAACGACGTCCCAACCACGCGCAGCCAAAAACCGCGCATCACGGCCAGACCCCGCCCCAACATCCAGCGCCAACCCAGCAGGCACTGACTCCAACAAATGCAACCACTGCGCATGCACTTGCTCTGCTGACACTTGCTCATACTGAGCAAAGAACTCAGGGGCGCGTTGGTTATAGATGTTGATGTTGGTGGACGACATGGGTGCGTTTAAATCCTTTTACCGTTTTATATGACTCACTAAATTGCTTGTGAAACTTACAGCGAAATTTGCCACATGCGCATGATCAACTCGATAGCCATAAGTTACATTCATCTGTTTCCAAATCATATGGAACAACGTGTAACTTCAACTGATTGTGATACTGAAAACAAGGCAATACCGAGGTAAAAGCTGCATGTTTGGGATAGATAAGAAACATCTCGCCAATACCCTGCAGATACTTCTGACCGTAGGCGAATAGCTGATACATGTCAGTTTGGTTTAGGCCGTATTTCTGTTTCGTATTGCCTTGCGTCTCGTCTAAGAGCTTCCATTTTGTATCTATAACGGACACTACGCGTTGTTTTTCATAGATGACGATATCTGGCTTTAACCTAAACCAATTTTTGCCGTTATGGCTGGTTAAGCTCAAACTCCAAACTTGTGATTTGAGATGCAAATTCGATGGCAGTTTGCGGGACAATTGCCTTGCTACATACTTTTCAAACAGCTGCTCCATTGGAAACAAAAAGGACAACCCTTTGTGCTGGCCTACCATCGCTATTGGCGATTGATAACTTAGGATCAACTCGCACCATGGCTTCAAAGGCCGATAATGGGCAATACTTCGGTCATCTTTCCAAGCTTTGAAATCAAGCGAAAAATTG
This sequence comes from Rheinheimera sp., assembly GCA_003482455.1. Taxonomy (GTDB): domain Bacteria; phylum Pseudomonadota; class Gammaproteobacteria; order Enterobacterales; family Alteromonadaceae; genus Pararheinheimera. Next base: position 22,848 of record DMYW01000017.1, read on the forward strand.
CTCGACTCATTAATGTCATGGAATACAAATAACAACTCGCGCGCCAATCGTTGATTTGCACTTGAACTTGACCACTTCAGTATTTGTTTCAACGCCGAATGTAGCAATCTGTTTTCGGCCCTATCAGGACTGAAAACATCATGAGAGACATGAAAATAATGCTGGCGACCTGGTCGCTGATTAATTTGCTTGGCGACTTGTAATTGGCCCTTTAAAAAGGGCGATTGGCGATCTAAGCGCTGATATTCACTGCGAACCCCATGACGAACCAATAACACAACTGCTTGCAAAAAATGACTGATGAGTAGTTCATGCAACGGCTGCTTAAGTAATTGGAGGTGTGACTGTTCAAACTGCTGCAGTGTCAAATTTTCAACTGCCGCGAGCATTTTAATGAGAACTTTACGCGCATCTGCTAGTTCGCTCAGGTCACTCGATGTTTTAGGCAGGATCTCAATGCGGGTAAGGCATGGAGTTTCTAGCACTCCAACAAAGTTGACCACCTGCAAAGCAAGAGCTTTGCCGTGTCGCTTTACTCGAACCAGCTCTTGCTGCTTCTCCCCAGTGCCAAGGCCGTTCGCCATTAACCAATCAAAAGCACTTTTAGGAACGGAATGACAATCAATGCTGCAATGTTCACCGCCATTGATCAATAAGCCATACTCTCGAATAGTGACGTTATTCACTTTCGAGAGCATCATAAATACCTTTATAGGCCTTTGGATTCAACAAAGCCGGCCTATTGCGAATATATGGCCTAACACCATTTGCGCCCCAATCATTACCCATCAAAGTAGCGACAGCTTCATCCGTAAATTTTTCATGAAAGAACTTTAATGATTTGTCCTTTTTGAGATGGTCACCAAGCACTTGCCCTACTCGCTCCCAATCCTCGAAAAAATACTCTTCTAGCAACGGCAAAATCTCTAGCTCAAATATACGGGCTAGCCGCTCGATAGTCGGATCATCTTTCAGTGGCATAAAAAAGCTATGACCAATGGTGTGCTCACGGTCATATAGCAATTCGATGCGTTGATTAATGGTTTTCAGTAATAGCGGGAAATCAATATCTAAGCAGTCGATATCGTCCAACAATGATGGCTTTGGCATCATTTCAACAAACTCAAACCTACGACGCAGCGCTATATCGACCTGGGCCAACGATTTATCCGCAGTATTCATCGTACCGACAATGTACAGATTTGATGGCACCGAGAATCGTTCCTTTGAATAGGGCAACTTCACCGCGAGTGATTCGGCACCGCCCGCGCGCTTCGATGGCTCAATTAAAGTGATCAACTCGCCGAAAATACTTGAAATATTACCCCGGTTTATTTCATCAATTATCAGCACTCGTTTATCAGTAACACCAGTAAAAGAAGTATCAATGCCGTATGTAATCAATATCTCAACCAAAGGGGCCAACACATTTGGGTAACCATTTACGATATATTTTTCTAACGCTGAATCGTTTATTCGTTCAAAGACCTGTTTTGAACGAATATCTTCAATCGATATTTTATTGGCTTTCACTAAAGTGATCAGTTCATTGATTATGACCCTTGGCATCGGCAATAAACTACCGTTGGGCTTGCGCAAAGTGATGAGCTCTGCCGATATCGATTCAACGATATACGACGCAACCTGAGATCCGATTGAAACTGCTGATGTCTTGCTAGTTTGGCCGCTGTTTCCTGCAACTAAATCTTGGAGTTTTGCGGATTTGAGCACAGGTTCACGCAAGCGATAAAGTGTCATTTGAGATAGGTTTTTGCTAAACAACTCATCTACTGGTAAAGATGGTTGATATACACGATGCCATACAACTTTGCGAAGTTGACGATAACTAACATCATCGACCAACTCTGGAGCAAACTCATAATCACCTGTAACTTCACCAATCGCCCTAAATCTACGATTACCATCAGAAACCACTATTAAATCGCCGATAGACATCACATTCTTAAAATAATGAACCGAAGTTACGCGGTAATCATTGCTCTCGTTCTCGATTTGCACACCCTTTTGCTTATAGATGTCGATGACACCTTGCCGATCTTTCCCTGTAGTAAAATCGATGTCATAGCCATAACCAAGCAGCACATAGCCATTTTCAATGCATTGCTCGTAAATAAATGCATCTTCACCTTGTGTGTCACCCAGCGACATTTTCCATACTTGGCGCCCGGCAATGTCGATATGAGAATTCGTTTTTACTTGAGGTAATTCTGGCCTTAAACTACCTACCGCACACATTCTTTTGAATATGCCATCTTCAATGTCATAGGTGACTTGGCCATTCTCCGTGTTGTTTGCCTTCAAGCCTTCAACAAAGTCTTCGTAGCTAAAGCTCTGGTGAAAGGTGACAAATCCGATTCTGTTTTTTTCTACCAGCTCATCAAAGCGCGCTTTGATTAAAGAGCGATCAGCACCATGCCTTGATAGATAATCGGGATCGACAATTTCAAGTGCTGTATTAATAGTGTTATAGGTTTTACCAGTTCCTGGCGGACCATAGAGGATTCTGTTAAGGCTTTGAGTGCTGGTTTTGATGACATTTACTTGGTAGAGCTTACTTGGCTCCGTGACACCTTTCACAACAGTTTGCTCTGCATTTTTCCACTGACTCTTTAACGGCTCGACATAGTAATCCAGCTCTGCGGTGCCAAATTCCTTCTCATATTGTTTCCGCAGTTTTAGTAATTCGCTATCAATCTGGAAAGCAGAAAACTTACTAATCTGCTTATTGGGGATGCCTGCCAAATTCAGCAAAATTGAACGGCGATCTGTCTTACCAAAAATTCGTTCATTAAAATCCGGGAAAAACAGAAAAAGCAGCATGTGGCGTAATTGCCGGCTTTCATTTTCAGGAATTGCTTCAAGCCATTTTGCAAACAGTAGATGGTCGTTAAACAGCTCAACCCTTTGCTCTGGGCTAAGTTTTAACAGTGCGCCGGTCATCCGGATACAGTAGTTTAATTCACGCCACCGTCCGGTGTTATAGGCAGTGCCAGCACTACCAACTCCCGATAACGCAACATCGGACAAGTACTGTGCGCTAATAGCCGGATCTATCTGAAGGCCACTCCAGGATATGACACGTTCAATACTTTGGCGTTTTGACGTTGGTCCAGTATTGCTTGGGCATAAAAACATTAACCACAGCATTTCAGCAGCCAGAATTTTTACCTCAACGGCTGCACTGGCTAATTGCCCCTCTAACTTTTGTAAAAAGTCGTCATCGCCTTCATCCGGGTTATCGATAAAATAATGAGCAAATGAATCACAGTTTGTAGCTGTCCATACCGGCAAATCCGTGAACAACGATTTCCCATCCACTAAACAACGCTGCTGAAACTGTTTTGCGTTTTCAAGCAACACCATTGGATTTTTTTCACCACAATACCTGGCCATTGGTCCCTCATTAATCTATTGAAGCGATATAGAAAACTGAACGTCTTTGCGTTCTGTGTTCGCTGTTTTAAAACTTTCTACAGTGGTTTTTGCTGCGCTTGGCTTTCAAGGATAAATAATTGGTTTATCAGTAAAAACTCTCGGATAGCATCGTCAATCGACGTTTGATTTTCTTTGTGCGCACGGCTGTTACGGTAAGCCATGTACACACTGCTAAACAACGTCGCTCTGCCCCGTGTTTCTGCATCTGGTAGCTCAGGCCAATAGAGTGGCGCGTCGTTATTAAGAAATGCCTGCGAAAATAATTTGGAGCCGCTTTCCCCCTCCATACCCGTTCTTTTTCGGATAAGGTCTTCTAAGCGGCGATAACCCGTCATTAGATTGGCATCTGGGTTGTCAAAAAAATCAATGGCCAGATCCATAATGCGGTTATCAATCAGTGAATAAGGGATGTTTTTTGCGAAGAGCGCTTTAACCACATTGTCATTGTAGGAACCTCGCTCATCCTCTCTCAGCAAGATGTAGTCGTAATACCTGGTAGGTCTAACTGGCTGCAATGTCTCAAACAGCTGCACGTCAGCGAGTGTTAAACACGAACTATCGACTCTTTGGATAAAATCCGCATCTACTGCATATTCTTCAATGTCGATATTGTGTCGGCTCAGGATCTGCAAAGCACTGGACAACCCGCGTGGGCCTTCACCGCCATACCCCGATGTGAAACCTGATTTAATGACAATAGGGTCACTTGTTTCTGGCCACAATAACAAGCAATGCGTGCCGCAGTTAGAGCAGCTATCGACGTCGGACAGCAAAAATGCTCTTGTGATGATGTCACCACCCGCTTGAATAACCATGGTAAGTGCGGTTAAGCATCGTGCTGTTATCCCTGCGGTCCCGAAATATTCAATACCGGCGAGGTCTTCAATTTTTAGTTTTTGATTACGAAACATAATTAAACAAAATCCATTTTATTAAAACTAACAAACTTGATTAACTTTACAGCGAAAAACCCATGTTATTGAGTAGCGCAATACCTGCTTGCTTTGTAACAGGGATAGGGTCAGGTTTAATTGCCTGAAGAATACTATCTAGCATCGCATCACTAACATCCGACAGTGTTGCCAATAGATTCGCCTGATGAATATATTCTCGCTGTTGAGTTGCCTCATTAGCAAGGTCAATTGCCTTCTGAAGTAAGATAGCTTTTTTTCCTGCCATAGTTGGTGCACCTACTATGGCAGCATGGTGCCCCCTAAGCCATGCAACATAATGAGCATTTAAACGTGCAGAAACGCGTTCTTTAATTTTATAGACTCTATTCCACGACTGGTGGGCCTCATCTAACTCATCTTTTAATTCAACAACCCAGGGCTGGTCAGCTGCTAACTTCTCGCTTACAAATTTGAATTTCAAACCCAAAGGGGGCGAACTATCAAAAGGATGCTTCGCTTTCTTACGACCAGTTGTATCGCAATTGCATGGATCAATACTGCCTTTTGCTTTTGAATTGCATTGATAACAACAAGGTATGAGGTTTTGAAAGTTTACAGCAGCAAACGGGTACTTTTCTTTGGGTAAGTAGTGATCATAGGCTGGGCGCCATTTGGTTCTAGAAGTATTTGGTAATTGCTCTTCGTACTCCTGAATACCACAAAAACAACAAATTGAACCATTTACTCTTTTGAACGCTAGGCTATGATCATACAGTGTACTGTTATTGTTTCCGTATTTTTGAATCGCCAAATTCTTTATTTGTACGTTTTTCAAACCACTTATATATAAATATTCACCAAGAGATTTCAGTGCTTTTTTAAAGCCATCTGGATAAACTGAAAAATCGATAATTGCAATATGCCCCTGACAAAGACGTTTTGTCCGCTGATGATTTGCGTACATACGCTTGAGTCTATTTCTTTGTTGAAAATTGAGATTATTTATTTGAGAAAACACTGCCCTAAATTTACTTTCTATTGCATTTTTAGGGTTGTCGTGAACAGGAATAAAGTCAGCAGGAAACAGGCTTGCTTTTCGGTACTGAGACAAAGAAACTGCTCTATTAATAAAATGCTTCAGTACTTCATTGAGATAAACCATATTGGTATCGACAGGCTCAATCGGAAACAGCATCAAAAAGTCCTTTTTCAAGCATGATTATCAACAGTCGCTTTTCAAATGAATCCCCAAAATCACTTTTTAGAACATCGATTTTTTGTTTATTTGTTAACTTCCCCTTGATTACATCTTGTAATGCAGCCCTTGCAATTTCTGCGACCAAACCTTGCATATCGAACAATTCTTTCAACAATACATCGAAAGAGGCACCAAAAGTTTCATCTATCAAGGGTTGATAGTTAACGCCTTTGCCATCACGGTTTCTTGTAAACTTAAATACATTCCGCTTTTTACATGCAGAAACTAGATAAGGTGAGTGCGTTGAAATCAAAAACTCTGAACTTTTCTGCTTAACTTCCAGTAAATCGTCCATAGCAAGAACAAACTTCGCACGCCATGCGGGGTTGAAATGGCTCTCAGGTTCATCCAATAGAAACAAAGTATCTTGCTTTGCAAGGTAGACCAATGATGTAAACACTTGAATAAACTGGTGCTCTCCATCGCTTAGATTCAAATAGTGAGTTTCTGCTAGCGGACTATTGACCAACACTTTTAGTTCAGTTTCAGGGATCAGAAATACCTGATGGGATCTGGTTTTAGTGCTGGAAATGAGATTTAAGCTGTAAAGCTCGTAAAGCCGTTCGAAGAAATCTTGACCAGACCCAAACTCAGATATAAACGCTTTTTTGCTTTGTTCACACAGAAAAAAATCAAGCTTAACAATACGTCCTTTACCCTGTTCAACACTTGATGACATTAATGCGCAACGCTTTAGCTTTTCTATCACTTGTTCCATACGCTGCGACATCACTATTCTTCCTGAATCGTCATCCACGATAATTTGGAACGACAGCAATTGCTGTAAATGGATGAACTCTTCAAATTTTTCTAGTAACTTAGTCGTTGATGCAGCAGATGGTAAATTGCCTTGTCCATTTTTCCCGGCAAAAATATACGCTGTAAGTAAAAGTAATTTGGTCGAATCTCGATCAAGAAACAATGTTCGAGAAAGGTCCCGACTACCTTTACCCCCTTCATTCATTTCCTGTAAAACCCGGCCAAATTCTCTTTCGCGAAGCTCATGAAATAACGTACTAATTGTCTCGTTATTACCTGAAGAGTAGCCAACAATATTTGACGGCATCACTGATTCCAGATCTTCTGGCGCCAATTCGTTACCATCACACCTAACTATCAGTGTTTTACCAACGCGCCCTTCGATTACTACCTCTTTGTATTTGCTTGATGGTAATAGTTGGTACTCAAAACGGAAATTTGCAGTTACTGTAGGTTTTTTTCGATTTGTATTTCGCCACAATCGATCCATCTCAAAAAATATCTTTGCCAATATCTCTAGCAATTTGGACTTACCAGAGCCGTTTAAACCAACAAAACACAAGGGCTCCAGCACATTTGATTCGTGACGTCCATTATCAAAGTTAAAATCATAAGCCTGTAATGAATTGGCTGGATCTCGGTATTGCAGGCTAATTAACTTCATTTTTGCTTCACCAGATGCATTAAATACTCACCACTTTTATCGTCCCAACTTTCGATAGCGAGTAGCGGTTCACTTATGTTCGGGATACCTTTTAATAGATTCATAATTAAGGCTTTTAATTCGTCGTAACCGCCTTTGAAGTCGGTTATAGAACGAAATTGCTCAACGCTGAATTTTGCATCGCTAAGCAACTTTTGCGCTTTTAGAATCTCAGCCTGGTAGCTAGCCCGAAATAAATCATGACTTCGAGATTCTAAATCAACAGAAAAGTTTTCTTGTCGCTGGAGCGCGCCGTGTATGCGTTCATCGTCGATTAGTACATCTTTAACTGAAGCTGCTTTCGGCTTTAGTTCTGCTTTCTTTTTTTCTTTACTTACAACATCAGCAGACTTTATACGTTCTAGTAATTTACTAGCCGGCTCATCATTTGAATCTTGGGTAACCAGTTCACCACGGAAGGCTTTTGCTAAAACAGATTTGGATAACAGGTTTACTCTTTGGATGGTATCAACGTAATTTTTTTCAACGACTTCTGCTAAAGCAAATAAGTCATGTACTCTTCGAACAATTTCAGTTTGTTCACTAGAGGACGGAATTGGAATTTTTAAGTTACTTACATCACCCACACGATAATGCTTTACTCCCGTACCAACAGCTAATAAGTCAGACCGTCTTTTGAAACCCGGATCCATAATTGTGAGTAGCAGATAACTAGCTGAAATATGCGACTCGATAGGCCGTATTAACATTGTTCGTTGTCCGAGACACACCTTTTGACCTGGAGGAATAATTGCAGCCTCCCCCATCGGAGCTTCTCTTGTAAAAATTATGTCCCCTTGCTCAGGTGGGCACCTTTTAGACCAAAACGCGTAAGTTTCTTCATCAACAAACTTGAGGTCTTCCCATATGAATTTGCCGTCTCTTATATTTGATGTCCTTATCAATGGTATACCAGATTGAACATACGGCGCAGTTTTGTTGTGGCAATCAACGATCATTAACACACAGTCTTCTAGACTTTCAAATGCCCAAGAAGAAGGTAGTTCTACATTTATTCTTGGTTTTTTATTGTCATACTCCGTCGCTCTTTTTAAAACACGGTTAGCTTCATTATGCTGAGCATTTTCTCTAGCCCAATTTATTTTTAGCTCTTGTATCTCACTAAATACTGTTGACTCGTTAATATTCGAATCACGCCACTCTTTGGTCAACTCACCTGATGTGGCGGCGGCGAGGACGGATTGGCGGAAGCGTTTTAGGATGCCGGGGATTTTGTCGAGGCGCGCTTGGGCGCGGTCGACTTTGGCCAAAATGGAATCCAGTTTATCGGCTATGCGGATTTGTTCGTTTAGTGGGGCAACTAAAACATCAATGTCTCGAACAAATCCACCACTTATAGCTTTAAACGTTGAACCAGTCCCCTGTTCACTTAACCAAGGCTCTATATATCTAAAATAATGAATAAGATATTTTTGAGATTGCTCTTCAAATGCTCTTATTGACGCAAGCCCTCTACCAATACAACTTTTCTCGGGACAAAGATTTGTGGGGCCGACTGGAGCCCTTATTGACAGGAGAATGTCATTTTTCTCAGCTATTTTGGTTGGCTGACTGCAGTACTTTCGTGGAGTTGGATACCATTTACCAAATTCTGTCTTGCCTTGATAGAATGGTAAGCCTATTTCAGAATCACCAACAAACTCGCCTTTGGGGGATTGCCCCATCTCGATTGCACTAAACTCACTGAGTTTGCATTTCACCCACCCCTTCGGTAACTGACTCACAGCACCACCTCATCCGATTCTTCTGCTGAACCCAGTTCGACCAAAATCGCTTGTAGTTCGCGCATAGCGCCGGCCATCTCTTCCAACGCTTCGTTTATTAGCACATCTGGCTCTGGTAAGTTGGCACTATCTTCAGTGCTGTCGTCACGGATCCAGGCTAAATCAAGTGAGTCGTCTTTTCTGGCAATTTCTTCTCGGCTAAAGCAGCGTAGGCGGCAGGTTGCTGGGTCACCACCCTTGCCTGTGTATTGATCAATAAATGAGTGGCGGGCAGCCTCGTTGACTTTCGTTAAGTCATAACCCACGGCTTCATAAAACTCGTCAAAGTGCGCTTTGGTTAATACGGTGCGTTTACCAAACTGTGGCATATTCGAACGTAAGTCGTACACCCAGACGTTTTTCGTCTGGCCTTTGTCTTGTTTTGGATCTGTCGGTTTGGAGAAAAACAGTACGTTGGTTTTAACACCTGCCGCATAAAAAATGCCAGTCGGTAGGCGCAAAATGGTGTGCAGGTTGCACTTTTCCATTAAATCTTTACGAATGGTTTGGCCGGTTGAGCCTTCAAACAACACGTTGTCCGGTAACACCACTGCGGCGCGGCCACCCGGCTTTAACATACGCAAGTACATCAAGTGCAAGAAGGCGAGCTGTTTGTTACTGGTGTACGTGACTAAGTCGTCACGGGTTGGAATGCCGCCGCCTTGCTTGGTGCCAAAAGGCGGGTTTGCCAGTATCAAAGTGGCTGGTGGTAGGGCCTTGCCTTCGTTGGATAAGGTGTCACCAAACAAGATCCCGGAGTTTTGGTCATCCACCGCAAGGTCGTGCAACATCAAATTCATCATCGCCAGGCGACGGGTATCTGGCACTAATTCCATGCCAAAAAAGGTTTTGTGCTGGTATTTATCGTAGGCTTCTTCGTTTAGCGCATTAATATCGTTGTGTTCAGTGATGTAATGATGCGCGGCAATTAAAAAGCCGCCGGTGCCAGCAGTGGGGTCGACTACCACGTCATCTAAGGTAGGCTGCATTAAATCGACCATCACATTGATTAACACCCGCGGTGTGAAGTACTGGCCAGCGCCAGATTTCTTTTCACTGGCGTTAATTTCTAACAAGCCTTCGTACATATCGCCCAAGCCTTCAGTTTTGGCGCTGTACCAATCCAGCTTGTCGATTTCCGAAACTAATTTGCTGAGTGTGGCGGGTTTGCGGATCACCGTGCTGGCGTTGGCATAAATCGCTTTAGTAATGAGCGAGCCATGTGAGCCTAAGTGAATCAGCAGCTTTTTGTACTCTTCTAACCGCGTTGGGGCGTTGTAACTTTCCAAATCGCGCCAACGAAACCCGGCGGGGATATGCTGTTCTTGGCCGGTTTCTTCTACCATCTTCAGAAACACCAGATAGGTAAGTTCGTTGATGTATTCGTGGTAGGTAACGCCATCATCCCGTAATAAATTACACAGGTTCCACAATTTAGCGATTAGGTCTTGAGTACTCATTTTTTACCTATTGTTCTTTTACAAGCAGGCTTAGGCAGACTTGGGTTGAGCTTGCTGCCAAAGCGCTTTGTTGAAATTGAGCAACACATCTTCAACCGGTTGGTTAAAGAGTTTGTTGGCACGTTTAATTCCGCCTTGATGTTTAAACACACCTTGATCTAAGGCGGCGACGTCAACGATGGTTGTTGCTTTCATTTGTTTTGCGATGGTTTGTAACCATTGCTGCTGCGGTGTCGTCCATGCTTGGCTGCTTAAAATCTTGGCCAGAGCGTTGTCTACCCGTTGTTCAAAGGGGATTAACGCTTCACCGATAGCGGCTTGCCGAATAAATCCAATGATACGCGCGGCGATGTCTTCGTTTTTAACTTCATGCCAGGCAACCTGCAGATCTTGTTCTCTAAACTTGTTCTGTTCAAGTAGAACTGCCAGTTCTTTTAGGCTTTGACGGGTTAATTCCCACGGTTTTTGCACCACTGTTTGAATAGCGAGCAGTCGATTGCTATTGGCATTGATAAAGTCTTTAAACGACTGCAGGTAATCTTCCGGTTTTTGCCCTTCACCGTAACCTGTGGTGATGTTGGTTATTTCATCTTCGTGATCTGAAATATACAGCGGGTTATTGCCACTGCCGCCTTTAATGCGTTCATCTAACAATTCACCCAAACCCGGGTGCTTGGTAAACCACTCCGCCACTTCTGCGGGTGGCATCGCTTTTAATTCTTTGATGAATTGCTCTGGCGGTTGCCCGGCGATGGTTTCAAATTTGCTTTGCTGCTCTGGGCTTAAATGCCTGCGCTTTACTTGTAACTTGGCAATAAATTGGTTTTTGGCCAGCGCTTGCAAATCCTCGCTGTGGCTATTGGCCATTTCATTTTCGAGCGCAGCAAAATCAATGTTTACGTTGGTCACCACAGGTTTCATGGTGTTGACCTTTTCGAGCTGCTTGTAAATGTCGACGGCGTCGTAGATTTTAAATGGCCCTTTGTTAATCTCGGGGCATAAGCGGGTAGCGCGGCCTAACATTTGTTCGAATAAAATCCGACTGTTTACCCGGCGTAAAAACACCAGATTGGAAATTTTGGGAACGTCCACCCCCGTGGTAAGCAAATCTACAGTCACGGCAATATTGGGCAAGCGGTCGTTTTTAAAGAGACGGATTTTCTCCAGTGGCTTATCAGATGCACCAGTAATTTTCTGAATGGCGTCGTCTTCAACTTCCCCGTGATAATCTTCACAGGCTTGTTTAAGCGCTTCGACTACTTCATCGGCGTGTTTGTCTGTCACACAAAAGATTAAGGTTTTGGCGTCTGAATACGGGTTAATTGCGTCACTTTCAATCAACCACTTGGTGACAACTTTGGTGAAGTTTGGCGCTATGACTTTGCGGTTAAATTCAGATACATCAAAATCGAGTTCATCCGGGGTATTGTAAATTTTGATGTCGTTGCTCACCGCATCATAGACTTTAACTTCTTCATTTACTCCGTAATGAATGCCCTGCTCATTGAGTTTGGTGTGGATGCGCACCGGCGGTAGATGGTCGTTTAAATGGCCATCGACGACTGCTTCTGTATAGCTGTAGCTAAAGATTGGCTCACCAAAAATATCGACCGTATGTAAGGCGGGTGTTGCGGTTAAGCCAATTTTGAAGGCGTCAAAATAATCAATCACAGCGCGGTATTTGGATTGATAGTCTTTTTGGTCACGAAACACAATTTCGGTGTCGCTGAGTTCGCGGTCAAGCAAATAACCCCGGTGGCATTCATCGACGACGATACAGTCGTATTGGCCAACACTCGGCTTTGTATCATTGTCTGACGGGTACAAAATACGCTTTACCAAACCTTGCACCGTTGCCACATGCACCTTGGTGCTATCGTCTGGCTTGATATCTTTCAGGCCCATTAAATCGAAACTGTCGGCAAACGTTTGTAAATTCTCTAAACGAACTTCTTTAAAATCATTGGTAGCCTGTTCGCCAAGCGCTGAGCGGTCAACCAGAAAAAGAATGCGACGGAAGCGCTCAGCTCTTAACAATCGGTAGATAAGTGCGATACAGGTTTTGGTTTTACCGGTGCCGGTTGCCATCGCTACAAGCGCGCGTTCATCGCCATTCTTGATGCTTTGTTCGACGGCTTTGATGGCGTTGACTTGATAGTCACGGAGTTTCAAATCGTATTCAAAGTCCATGTCATCAAGTTTTTGCTCAGCTTGTTCTGGCGTTTGCTTTAGCACTAACTTGATTTCAGCAGGCGTATACCAACCGTTTAGCGCTTTGCGCCGATTGGCGTTATCCCTGACATCTAAGAACCAAATACCGCTTTCCTGTTGTAACTGCTTTAAATACGGCCTGCCGTTTGTGGCGAATGTTAGAGGTACTTTAAAATCGCCCCAGGTATTATCGATAGTAAAGGCATTTTTGCTTTCAAGACCTTTGGCATAACGTTTTGCTTGGTCAATCGACCCGTATACGTTTTTAGCACTCTTTTTAGCTTCAACGACAGCAACTGGGGTAAGCCCGATAAACAACACATAATCCGCCGGGCCTGACGAGGTGGGCCATTCAGCAATCGCTCTGTTTTCATTGGCGACAGGCCGGGCACCTTTTGAATACTTTAAATTGACCGTATCAGCCACCCAGCCAGCATCATTGAGCTGTTTATCAATGATGATGCGGGTTTCAGCTTCATCTAGATGGAAAGGTAATTTCTCGACACGCTTAATTTCTTGCTGTTGCGCTTTTTGGTCTTGGGCTTTGAAAGTTGTATAAAGCGCGAGGTTGGCCGCGGCCATCTTTGCTCTGTATTCGTTAAGCTTGGCTTCTTGCTCAGTAGCCACCTGTTCCCAGATTTTGCTTTCAGCAGTCATTTGTTCTGCGCGTTTGAGCTCTGCTTCAGCTTTTTGCTGCTCAAGCTGTTTTAATGATTCGGCAGCCGCTAAGCGCTCAGACGCAATTTGCTGCTGGCGCTCAAGCTCAATCATTTTCTCTTCAAGAATTCGGACTTCGTCGGATGGGTCTTTTGGTTTAACAAAAAGCGCAGGTTTGAAGCCTTTAGCGGCGAGCCCACCATATAGCTGGTGATACCAAACACTTAGAGCATGGCCGAGTTGTAGCGATTGCATCGCATCACGATGGTTACTTGAAGTGATGTCGTGATTTGCATCATTACCAAGCTTACGTACCGTATGAAATGCAGCTTTGACACGCGGGTCAAGCTTGAGGGCATAATCAAGGTCACGCAGTAAATCGATTTGCTTAACGTCTTTACCAAACTCAACACCAACCCTGGCTGCAATGTTCTTTGCAAGCTCCTCGCCTAATTGGCGCATTTTAACGAGCGTAGTGTTTGGATCTGGCACAAAGCACAACTCAGCTGTTTGCGCCAAGCGCAACAGTAGTTCGTCGTGATGTTTGAGAAAATCGAAGTTACTAAAATTGCTTCCCATCAATAGTGCCTTCCATGAAGATTAGAACAACAATTTGCCCCAAAACGGCCATGCGTTCCTGTAACGAGAACGTAAAATATGTTTATAACCCAATTGGTTAGCTAAAACAACAAGTTCAAACTGGAGATTAAATGGCTTCAGAACCACGCTGCCACTACACATTCTATGCCCGCTTAACGATGCATTTAGGTCAACTTCTTTAGATCTGAGCAGTGTCCTGACCTTGTACTGCGGTTTGCTCTTCTAACAATGCACCTTTGATCACCTTTTGTGGTACATAGCGTTTTACTTTTTCTATAAAGTCTTTATTTTTAAGCGTCTCATATGTGACGTCCTTATAGAATTTTATAATACGCATATCGGTGACGAGTTCTTCTGCTTTAGGAAACGCATTGCCCAGTTCTTCTCGAACGTAATCATTGATAGCTTCATCATCCAAATCGTAGAAGCCTCTAAATTTGGGCGGCGGGTTATTCTTAACTGCACGACAAAGATCTGGGACAATTGATTCAATGACGGTATTCAAAGAGTTCTGAATATCTTGTTTAAGTTCTTCTTTACATTCATCCAATAACAATTCAATGTCGGCAAGCTCTTTCTCAAAATTATTTCGTTTAGATTTAAGCATGATACGCCCCGCATGACCGACAGGGACTAAATAAGCCGAGCGAAGTTCTTCAAGCTTTGAAGTGATTCTTTTGAAAGATTCCGGATTGTCAAATTTGCCTAGAACTTTTAACGATGCACTCACTTGATCTTTTAACTGCTGGTCCTGGGCTGAAAACAGAGGTAACGTTTTAGGCAGTTGAATTCTTCGACTTTGGATACTGAATCCTTCAAATTTTAGCTCTACAAATTGAATAAACGCTGCGTAAACCTGAGTCTGCCTTGCAAGATCAAATGCTTGTGGTGGAGCGATCTTTAAAGCATTTGTAACTTTTTCAATATAATCCAATTCTACAGGTTCACGTCCTACTGTTGCATAATCAACCTGAATTTGCCTTTGTTCTTCAAATTCAACGGAAGGCAATTCACCTTTCAACTGTTCCATTTGTTCTTTCGTCAAGCTAATCGCATTGTATGAATCGTTCAACATTTGGTTTGATTCGACAAGAACTGGACAAGAAGCAAATGCCCAACCAACGCCATCACACATTAATGTTCCAATACGTAACCCTTCATGTAGTCGAACACAAACATCATTTTCTATAAGGGCGCGTACCGCTTCGTGTGACCCATAACCTAGTCGCGCCACTTTTGGTGATATATCCAGAACCACTTGGACACGTTTTAATCCCAATTGATCCTTTGCCTTTATCAGTGCTGTTGCAATCTCTTCACTGATGCCGGGTGCAGCCAAAATTACATAATGAGATGCATTGTTAATGACATCAACGATATGAGAAGGGGTTAGATTGACAAAAAGAGACATGACGATTCCTTTCTGCAGTTAAGTTCTAAGTTACTACTGCAATGTTCCTGGAGATGAGAATGACAACGTTGTTTTGATATCAAATAGAAGGTATTGAGCAGAATATAAAACAGCAAAATCAACAACTTATAAAAGTTACCATTTTGGACAAATCGATGTAAACATTTAGCATACAGATATTTAGTACTCCAACAGACTTGATGGCCGGCATGGAACTCTAACAAAGTTCAGACTCAAAACGTTTCGTTCTAGCCAAGCCTTTCCATCAACCGCGCCACCTCCCCACTCGCCCGACTATAACTCACCATCACCACATCCAGATCATGCTGTTGATACAAGCGCAGGGCACGTTCGATGGCGCTGAAGATCCAGTCGCTGCGGTTGCCGAAGGCGCCGCCGCCGAGTTGGGTTAAAAATACTTTGTTGTTGCCGGTTTGTTGGGCGTTGATGACGGCGGCGGCCAGGGTGGCTTCGTAGGCGGCGTCGAGCACTAGCTGGGCGAAGGGTTGCCATAAGTCGGCGCTGTGGCGATTGTAGGCGACCGGCAGTGCGGAGCAATAGGCTTGGCTGACGCGATGGATCGGCGCGGCGTCGGCGCTTGGTTGTGGGTCTGTGGCGTGCTCGCCGTTGCTGCGGTGCAGCGTCACTTCGCTATGCCACTGCATGGCGATACGCAGGCGCGCGGCCAGTTGGTCGCGTTCGTGTTGGCGAAGGCCTGTTAGGTGCTCGCTGACTTGGCGCAGCTCGGCGGCGTCAATCAGCACATAGCCGTTTTGCATGCGCCACAGCGGGCCTTGCGCGCGAACGTCGCGGCCAAGTTGCTGGCACAGCGCTTGGTGCAGCGGCGCGAGCAAATCCAGTTGCTCGGTGCTGGTTTGGCCGCGTGCGGTGCGCTGGGTGCTTGCGGCGTACTCGCTGGACGAGTCGTCCGCGGCCATGTGCGCGGCAACATCGACAAAATAGTTGCGATACAAGGTGCCAGCGCCGCAGGCAATGGCGCACGCCGGGCCTTGCGTGCGGTCGTATTGATAGCCGCTGATGCCGTGCTCGGGGGTTACGCTGGGCGAGACCATTTCTAAGCCATTAAACTGCGACGCCACTTGAAACAAGGCGCCGGCATTTGCTGGGCTGCGGTGCAAGGCTTGCACGTCGCCGACCACTTCGCGCAGGCGCAGCGCAGGGGCTGTTGTTGCTGGTACAACTGCCGCGGTTTCAACCTGCAGGCGCAGCTGCCGCAGGCTTGGTGTGCCAAACCTGCCACAATGCAACACGCCACCGGTTAGGCTGTTATGCAACAGGCTCTCAGTTGGCGTTTCTTGTAAAGTCAGATACTTAGCTAAGTTGCTTGGCGTTTCACGAAATCCTGTCATCTGTTCAAACCACATAGGTCCATCCTCTGCAAAGCGTACTGGTGATGCGTGTGGCTTAATCTACCAGCGCACGCAAAGCCCGCAATGCTGGATAAACAGACATGTCGATTGAGGGTACAGGGTGGCTGGGTGGTGTTCGAACTGGGCGTGGCAGGCTGAGTTGGTCCCACTGAACGTGTTGCTAACCCGTCGAATTCGACGGGATTGTGCAGTTGGTTTAGTTGAGCTTTCGGTAGCCCAGGTGCCACACATAGCTTTTAATGTAAGCCTGCAACGCGCCGAACTAGATGTGCTGCAGGCCTATCGACAGGTAGAAATCTACTTTTTAAAGGTGACCGTCAATTTATTATCAACTTTGTGCTTGGCAATTTCGTAGTCAGGGTCAAAGGTAGCCAAGTTGTGTGCCGCCATGCCAACCGCTGAAGCAAGTCCTAACAGCCCTGTCACACCACCAAATACTGATGCACCAGCTGCAGCTACACGCCCGTATAAATAAACGCGACAAGTTAAGCCAACAGACTCAATTTCTCGTTCGACAGAAGTAACCGCACTGTCCATTCTGCCGCTTAAACCCAACACTTCGAATGATTGTCTCTGAGCGATCAATGATTTCAGCTTATAGCCAGAGAGATCTTCGTATCTAATTGCTTCCATATCTAACTCTACTTCCTTTATTTGAGGCAATAGCATTTAGGATCGAGCGATCAGCTCACCAATCTTTAATGCGATGCTTTGATGTACTTAAATCGAAATGATTTATAACGGTGAACAACTCACATCATGCGAGCGTCTGTACAACACATCCTTATGTGCGGAAAAATCCATTACAGGTACAAAGTAACAATTTTATCCAATGCTTGCCAACGATTTTTGCAGCTAAGTTTTTGAATTGCCGATTAGTTGTGGTGACAAAAAGGTCTTTGGGAAGCAGAAATTTGCTGTAACTGTCGGCAATTTTTCAGCAATAGCCTGTCGTTGCAGCGAACAGCGCAAAACAACAGTTAGTGCGAATTCGTCATAGATATCATTCACATGCCCAACTTGCGGCGAGAACATACCCACTGATGCGGCATGCACGCCGAACAATAAAGAACTGCAACGCAATGCTGGATAAACAGACATGTCGATTGAGGGTACAGGGTGGCTGGGTGCTGTATGCAAAAATTACAGATTGCTGATGGATGTAACATGGCGTGTTACATCGGCCTTGTACTGTGGGCAAGTCATCACAGAACAAGGAGTTCTTATGCAACAACAGCAGTGGTTGAAATCTGACGTAATCGTTGATTTTCTTAATTTTTTAACTGACGCCTGGACCGACGGCAGCTTTAGCCACAGCTGGGTGTCGCGTAGCGTACTGCATACTGGGTTGCCAATGGGTCAGAGCCAGACGATTAAAAGCATGCAACAGGCACTGGAAGTGTTTGGTAAGGGCCTGCCCCATGTGCCGCCTTATCAGCAACGTACCCTGGCGCAACATGCCCAAAGTTTGCAAACGCAATATAAGCAACTGCTACAGCATGTAAAGGCGGCGGCGCAGGCGGTCAACGCAGGCTACATGCAAGCAGCGCTGCCGCTTTGCCAAACACTACTGTTAGAAATTAATCATCGACTGGGCTTGTGCGGCCACGCCAAATTAAGCCTGTCAAAAAGCGATGAAGTGCTACTGCAACTTCCACAATTTTGTTATGACTTACAAGCATTTATGCAAAGCATGCACGCCGAAATACCTGCATCTATTCAGGGCTCTCCTTGGTTAAGTGGCGCCGCCGCGCCATTAGCTGCCCTGTTAATTCAACCACTGCAACTCTCTGATGTGCGCGTCACGCTGGGTTTAGCTGTGTTAGTCCGAAGCTTTTGGCAAGTCGGTACACGATCGTTGCAACTACTGCCGCAGCCGCTGCGTTTTAGCTGGGATGGTCCGTCAAACACGCAAGACCCAAACCCCAGCGGCCATTCTGTGTTTCCAAAACTAAGCCGCATGTCGTACACCGAGCGACTTTTGGAGCAGCAGCGGCTGCATTGGTTATTGCACGCTTGGCAGCAACAGCTTACCGAGCAGCGTTTATTCCAGGCTGTGCCAACCGCGCAAGTTGCCGAACTTATCGCAGTCGCAAGCGAAAGCGCGGGTCGATACCTGCTAAGCGCCGCACTTTATACAGTGGGTTATGCCGCCTGGCCGCATAGTTCGGTGCAAAAGCCGCTGCAAGGTTTACGTAAAACAGAGCGAGCGGCGACAGGCATTGCAACACGGACTGAAGCGTCTAGCGCAGCAAGCCATGCCGTGGAGGGTCCAGAGGCCACAGAAACTGACCCAGTTCCGCCGCTGGCCGATGATCTCAACTCCTTGCTAAAACCGATGCAAGCCGCTGATATAAAAGCATTTCAGCAAGAACAAGCCGACATAGACGCCAGCGATCTGGCACGGGAACGTTGGTTAACAGCGGTGCGGCGATTAACGAGGAAGTAACCTCAAGCAGAGGTGAAGAGAACAGACGTGCATCGTTTACCACTTATCTCTGCAGAATTGACGTGATACCACCAACTATGCGATAAAGCCGCCGTTGTAAAAATGGAAACAAATTATGGATGATTTTGATCTAGCGTTGTTGGCGCACCTGCCAACGACGCCTGCGTTACCTATTAGCATCGGCGAGTTAACTGACCGAGTTGCCCAAAACCTAACCGACGTCACAAAAAGCCGCACGCTTGAACAGAAAATCAGACGCCGGTTAGAAAAACTAAGTGAACTCTACAAAGACAGTATCATCATCGATTACCAACCTCGCCGCGTGCTTTACAGCAAAACACGTGACTCTACGCGGGAAAACGTGGTGGTGTTGCAACAATTCGCCATGCTCAGAAAACAAGTCGCGCGTTATCTGCCTGCGTCGCAACAAGAGCACTTACAGCATGTACGCCTGAATCCTCACACGCAGACACTCAAAGAGTGGCAAGAAAAACTTTATCTTGCCCCGTCAAGCGTTTGGCGTGCTCCGGCGATCAACCCAGTAATCGCCCTTGTTGTCTATCGAGCCATCGAAAGCAATGTACCGATTTGCTTTGACTACACCAGTGTAAAAGGTGAACTCAGCCACAAGAAGTTGATGCCTTGGGGGTTAATGTTTAAAAGCGAAAAGGTGTATGTACTCGGAGTAGAAACGCATCTATCCACGGACAAGCCCGCAGCATATGCATTGCACCGGATGAAAAATCCAGATGTTCTGCCCTATTCGGTCAATTTACCCACCAAACCGGATAACCAGACAATTACCGAAATTTGTGAGCGCTACGACATTGGTATTTTTAGTAGTAAAAACGACCAGTTAATCAACCTAGAAATTAAGTTTTACAACGATGCCGCGCGGCATATAGACGATACCCCGTTGAGTCCTGATCAGCAGTTGATCGAGTTAACCCATGATTGCCGCCTGCTAAAAGCAACCGTACGCGATTGTTATGAATTGCGTAAATTTATTCGCGGTTTTGGTTTAAATGCAGAGGTGCTAGCACCGACATATTTACGGCAGGAGCTTCAACAAGAATTAGCACTGTTGTTACACAGATATATGAAGTCCGAACACAATGCGCTTTTAGTTTAAAAAAGTATCACCTACAAAGCTTCGTTACATTTTATGTAACACAGAGAAAACCTCGAATTCACGCTGTGGCGCGCAATTAATAGACCACAGCGCGCCTATTTTATTGATGCAAAAGCACCATGCTACAAAATATGTAACACAGCACCATATTACCCTTCAAAAATATATTATTTATATGAAAGTGCGTTACATGATATGTAGCATGTAACTGATAATAATGTACGTAGATTAATCCAGATAATCAGCTCTAAGTTACCTATCTGCCATCATTGGCAAAGACGGAAAATACAAACAAGGATATCTACTATGCCATTACCACTCATTCTGGGTGCAGCAGCACTCGCTACCGCTGTATACGGAACCAAAAAGGGTTACGACGGTTATCAAAAACATTCTGAAGCCGACGAAATCGTCAAAAACGCGAGCCACGCATACGACCGCAAGCGTGCAGAGTTTGACGAACAAGAGAAAGAAACCGGCCATGTGCTTGAAGTACTTGGTACAAAGGAACTGGAGATAGGTCAAAGCCTGAATGAATTCAAAACGCTCGCCGACGCATTACTGAAAAAGCTGAATACCGGCCGCAATAGCTTGCTGGAAGTCAATATCCCAAAACATGATCTTCAACGTATCGAGAACTACAGCTACACAGCGATTGGTGTTTTGGGCACGGCTGCAGGTGCAGGCCTGGCTGGTGCTGCAGCTGGCTTTGCGGTTTATGGTGGTGTCATGGCGCTGGGTGCCGCTTCAACAGGAACCGCTATTTCAGCATTAAGTGGTGTTGCCGCAACCAATGCAACATTAGCCGCCCTCGGTGGTGGTAGCTTAGCTGCGGGTGGCATGGGCATGGCCGGTGGCACCGCCATTCTTGGTGCAACCGTCGCAGCGCCTGTGATTGCCATTGCTGGTTGGGCATACAACAGTCATGGTGAAGAAGCACTGCGCAATGCGAAAAAAGCACGTAATGAAGTGGAGGCATCGGTCGCTAAAATGACTCGAGGTATTGCCGTGTTAGAAAACACCGAGAAATATGCTCGCCGAATCAAGCGTGCTTTAAATACTTTGTTTGGTCAATTCAACCAGTATTTCGACAGCTTAAAAGACATCAACGCCTTCTTAGAAGATATTCAGGGACGCAACGTAGATATCGATGCTGAATTAAATAAATTTGGCGATGAAATCCTGATGTTGATCCAAAACGGTTATGCCATTGCAGCACTGTTGGTAAATATTATCACCACGCCAATCTTCAAAATGAAAACTGAAAACGGTAAAACAGTTTTACTGGAAGATGCTGACGGCTTGCAAATCGTTAACGCTTTTGAGCTTCAAAAAGCAATCGATAACTCCTTAAAAAGTGCCGCAGAGCAGACTGTTTAATCATCGATGATTTTTAAAGGAGAGTGTTCACTCTCCTTTTTTATTTGGAGAACCCCATGCAAGGACAAATCGCTAATTATTCGTGGACTGAAGAGCTAGAAAAAGCAGTCGTCAATGCGTTATCAACATCATTTGGCTTGGACTTTTTATTATTCCAAGACAAAGTCGGTGGCGACGTCAACACCATCCACAACGTACGACAAGGTGTTTACGCGACAGATGAAGCAAAAAATGCCTTTGCGAATCGTCCAGAATACGATTCAACAGCCTACCACACACATGACAATTACAAAGCTACTGGTGCCCACGACAAACAGCAACAACAGGCAGGCACGCTGCACGACCCTTACCGCAACAAAACTATGGGTGCTGGTGAATCACGCAATCTTGACCATGTGATCAGTGCTTATGAAGTGCACAATGACCCAGGTCGCGTACTAGCAGGCCTGAGTGGTGTTGAACTTGCAAACCAAAGCAGCAATTTGCAATCCACTTCAGAAACGGTCAACAAATCCAAAAAACAGAAATCCGTTTCTTCTTATCTGGAGGGGCTGCCAAATCTGATTTCACAGCACCAATCGAGTGTTGCAGCCGACGAAAAACGATTGGCGGAAATGCCGCGAAACTCGCCGCAAGAAAAGCACGAAGCTCGTGTTATGGAAGACAGGATTGCCTCAAAGAAAAACAAAATCAAAGAACTTGAAAGTATCGATGTTAAAGGCATGAAAAAACGCGATGCGGAAGCACGTGCTGAATACGAAAAACAAATCCATGACACCTACTATCAAAGTAAAGAATTTGCCAAAGCCACAACCCATGCTGCGCTCAATGCAGGGGTGAATTTAGGCCTGCGACAAGCCCTAGGTTTAGTGTTTGCGGAAGTCTGGTTTGAATTGCGCACGGCAATTCCACGTTTGGTGAATGAAATGAAAAATGACTTTTCGTTTACGACCTTCAGCAAACAGATCCGCGATACGCTGGACGCCATTTGGCAACGGGTGACCGCAAAATTTGCCGACATTGTCAGTGCATTTAGAACTGGCGCGACCGCAGGTTTTTTCGGCAACATTCAAAATACGATTACCAATATTTTTAAAACGACTTCCAAGCAATCTAGCAAAATCATTCGCGAATTATGGGTTCACGTCATTGGTGCCATTAAACTCGCCATCTTCAATCCAGAAAAGCTGGAGCTGGTGCCGTTATGCCAAGCGCTGGTGGCGATGCTGTCCACCGGTGTAGCTGTAGTTCTTGGTACGCTTTTGCATGGCTATTTGCTGCCGCTTTGTACATTCCCATTGGGCGATGAAGTTGCAGCATTTTTGAGTGCCCTTGCTACAGGTATTGCAACCGTAGGCCTTAACTATTTCCTTATCTACAGTCCCTTTGCTCAAAAGCTTTGGCATCGGTTTGCGATGTCGATGCCATATGCCCAAGACGTACAAAAATTCAGAGAGATCAATGCATCTCTAGACAAGTACCTTGAGGACTACAGCAAGCTGGAATTCAATATGGATGCAGACGACTTGTTTATGTTTGCATTTGATTTGAAGGAATGTAATTCGGAATTAGAGCGCAACATAGTGCTTCGGGCGCAGCTTGAAAAACAGAATGTAGAAGTGCCATTTGAGATGGGTAATTTAGCTTCAACGAAAGGCTTTCTGAAATCGCTAATCAAGTGAGTAGGCAGTTTCCGTGTAACAAATGCGGGCAATGCTGTAGGAATGTGCATTTAGCGGTTGAAACACGTCCCCTCGATCGAGGGGATGGTTGCTGTGTCCATTTGGACACTTCATCTAATGAATGCACAATCTATGACTCGCGCCCCGACATCTGCAGAGTAGATGTGCAATACCAAACGAATTACCAACATCAATACAGTTGGGATGAGTTTGTTTCACTAAATGTGCAAGTATGCGACTACTTAAACTCCATTAAAAAAGAATAAACAAAGCCGCTTCATTGCGGCTTTTTGTTGCTTGCTTTAAGACGACCGTTAAGAAATAGCTGGTGCATTACCAAACGCGATCCTCATGATCGAAAACCGACAGATACACATCGGGTTAGCCGTTGCTATCCGTCCTCCCCCTCACACATGCTCATTGTGGGACTGCTTTTCTTCCGCTTCTAACTTGGCCATGTTGCGGGCCAGCATGCCGATGGGGAAAAACGTGGTGCTTTGGCTGAGCATCACGCCACGCAGTGGTGATTTGCTGGCTGCGATGACGGGTGTGGGGTCGGCTTTGGGCTGCGTGTTTGGCGCCGTTGCTTGTGGCTGTGCGCTGGTTGGCGCGGCGTGACTGGCCACGTTGCTGGCATCCTTGACTGCTTGCTGTTTTGCCTGTTTTTCAGCGAGTTTTTTCGCCTTTTTTGCCGCTTCGCGCTCGGCGCTGCGGTTGGCTTGTTTGGCTAAAAACATCATATAAAAAGGCGATAGCAGCAGGATTTGCAAAAACAGTACGCCGCCTTTGCCAGAACTGTAGTCGGTGGTTTGCCAACACACATACCCAAACAGCAACAACAAGCTGCCGCTAAAGCGATAGACAAACAAACACAGCTCCGGCAACGCTGCTGCCAGCAAATTAAACAGCCAGCTGATCGCCAGCATGGCCAAAATCCCTACGATTAACATTCCCATCTTGCTCTCCTTTGTGGCCCTTGCGGTGTCTTGGCGCTGCTGTGTGCAGGCGTTCGGGCCGTAACCCATAACAACAAAGCCCAGTTCACCAAGCAAAACCGACATTTTTTGTCGTTTGCCTTTTTTATAAATGACGCCTTCTGGCGCGAAAACCAAACACTGGATACCTGTACATGTCGCAAAAATCGACACATGGTTGGCGGCCAATCGCCGTGGCCCATCGTGTGTCCTGTTTCAATACATGAGCATTTGTACAGTCTGGCGCGGCGATTTTTTCGCCGTAGCATATGTGTTCAGGGACGACAGTACGGGGTGACGACAGTCCGGCGCACAGGCATAACGGTTCAGGATGAGCCGCCGGTTCAGGACGAACCGGATGTGCAAGGACTAGTGAACAAGGACCAGTGCCAAAGGACTCATGCACAAGGAACGGCAGGACGCCGCTGGTTCAGGATGAGCCGGATGTGCAAGGACCAGTGCCAAAGGACTCGTGCACAAGGACAGGCAGGACGCCGCAGGTTCAGGATGAGCCGGATGTGCAAGGACTAGTGAACAAGGACCAGTGCCAAAGGACTCGTGCACAAGGACACGGCAGGACGCCGCAGGTTCAGGATGAACCGGATGTGCAAGGACTCGAGCATAGGGACCAGTGCCAAAGGACTCGTGCACAAGGACCAGGCAGGACGCCGCAGGTTCAGGATGAACCGCTGGACTAAGTCACCCGACGCTTCAGGACGAAGCACCCGATAAAGGACGAACGTAGGGCATGGATGCCCACCCTTTGCAGACGCGGCGGAGAACCCCGCACCGTCACCAGGGCAGCAAAACGGCAGACACCACAGATTTCAACACCCATCAGGCGCAAGCTACTGGAGGCTTTATGCATAGCAATTTTGAGTTTGTTCGCACCTATCACCCGGCGCTACACCAACAACTGCAAGGTGCGGAGCGCTTTTTGGACGACGACCCATGCTGCTTTTCATTAAAGCTGCGCTTGGCACTGGAACTGTGGTGTCGCGACCTTGCTGACCTGTTTGGTGTGGTGCTAGAGCAAGACAACAGTCTGTCGGATATGTTGCAGCGCTTGCAGACGCAAAAGCAATTTCCAGAGCTTTACACCACGCGGCTACAAGAGTTGCGGCAGCTGTGCAATCAGGCGGTGCATGCGCAAACCGATCTGCGCGGCCGTCATGTGACGCAAGAGCCGCTGAGCCATCAGCTGCAATGTACCGCCTTAAGTTATCTATTTGATTTAGTGAGCTTTAATCTGCGCTATTGCCAACCTGACTCGGCAATTCCACAGTGGCAAGCCTACCCACGGCGCAACCCGCAACAGTTGTTGCACGACGCGTATCGCGGCAACGCCGATGCCTGTGCCTACTTGTCGCATCAGATGTTACAACAAACAGACGGCAAGGCTGACGCGCAATTTTGGTTTGAAAAAGCCTGGCGCGGCTGCTCGAAAGTGCTGTTGCAGCTGCTTGATGGGCAAGTGATGGCGGCGACCGCCTGTGACGCAACGGTGGATGTCGCCGGCGCCGTGCACACGAACTCTCGCGCTGGCAAAGCAAGCTCTGCCCAGCCCAAAGCGACGCGAAGCAAAAACTGGCCGTTAAGCCACGAACAGCAAAAACAGCTGATCGAGCATTATTTGGCAGCGCAGCCAAACCCGGACCTATTGACCTTGCTGGCGCGGCTGTGCACGCGTTGGCAGCTGACCGACAAAGCAACACGTTTGTACCAGTTAGCTGCCAATAAGGGCGATTTCGGCGCATTAGACTACTTACTTCAGCACGACACGCCGCAACGAGAAGCGCTGATTGAATTGGGTGTGCGGCATAAACATCCGCTGTCGGTGCAGTTGAAAGTGCTGCCATTGTTGGAGCGGTTGGCGGATCTGACGCTTGCCAATCGCCAAGCCGCGCCGGAGTTAGCCACGAACTCAATGTCCAAGGCGGTGTCCAGTGCGGTGCCCGGCGCAGATTCCAGAGCTGATTCCAGCGCGGTGACATCCGCAGCAGCGACGGCACAGGTAACACCAGCGCTGAAACAGCTGCTGCAGCTTGCCAAAGCCTTGCATGTGCCGGGGCTGGCTTATTTGCAAGGGCTGCACCAATGCATCACACAGCCGCCAAGCACGGCGGCACAATGGCAACCGATCGCCGAGTTGCTGGAACAAGGGTTGCCGCACATTAGCGCTGCACACCGCCCGGCATGTCGACTGTTTGCAGCAGCGCTTGCAGCTGAACAATGGTCGCAGGCGGCCAGTTACGCTTATCGGGCACTGCAACAACAAGCGCAATTTGGCGAGCGCCGCGACACAGCGCAGCTGCAAGTTGATGTGGCGCTGCTGCTGATCCGCTGTACCAACGAGCAGATCCATTGGTCGTCCGCTATTTCACAACTGCCATCGCCCAAACGCTTATTGCAACAGGCGGCGCAAGCTGGCCACCCGCAAGCGCAGCAGCTGTGTGTGCAGCTCAAGCACTCCGATGGCAAAGCCGAAGCTCGCGTGGCCGTGCCTGGTTTGATGCAACAATTGCTGCGACGCTCTGCAAGCAGTGCTGCGCCGGCTAAAAGCGCGGCGCCTGTAACAAACGCGGCCCCGGTGACAAACGCAGCGCCGGTGACAAAGGTTGCATTGGCAAAACACGCCGTGCAGACAGCGCACGCTGCGGGAAACCGGCAGCAGCCGCGAGCACGCCAAGCCGTGGAACCTAAGAAAACCCAACCACGCGACCAGCGAGCCGCCGCCTTCACCAGCGCATCGCCACAAAGCGCAGCCACGCCAAACGTGCAAGCCGCCGAGCAAGATGCGGCAGCATTTCCGCGACAAATCGGCGAGCCGCCTGCGCCCTACTCGGCCATGCTGCGCCCGCCCGCTCGTCGTCAAGCAGTCAACCGCTGCGCCGCCTAAGGAGTTTCACATGTCAACACTGGATTTTCACAGCACCACCGAGCCTGAGCTGGTGCTTCATCTCGCTGCAGAAGGCGGCTCGCTGAAACTGTGGCGGGCAAGCCAACAAGGGCACGCCTTGTATCTGTGGGAAAAAAACTCGGTGCTGCTGCACGAGTTGTTGCTCGAAGAAGACGCCCCGTTGAATGCGGAAGAAGCTGTCGAGCAGTCGCTGCCGGTGCACAGTTTTACCGCGGCCATCGACCAGCTACGGCAGTATCCATACTGGCGACATATGCGCCTGGTTGAGCTGCAACCTGAGCATGCCAAGCTGCTGCTGCTCCTTTGGCACAGCTGCGCGGAAGACGGGGCCAGCGCAGCCGCACGGTGAAATAAATAGGGGTTACCGATCAGCAGCTTAATCCTTCCAGCTGCGGCGTTGGTTCCCCCCTTGACCTAAAATCGGGAACGCTCTAAAGTCTTGTCGCTATTGCGTTTTCGTCTCAACACAAGGACTTGTGCTATGACAGCCATTTCAAATTGCCAACTTCCCTACACCTGGGAAGTGCTGATGCGTTACCGTCTGATTGAAATTATCGCGTTGTGGGAAGGTCGGCTGACCACCAACCATTTGTGCGACAACTTTCAAATTCAGCGTCAACAAGCGTCCAAAGATATCAATAAATACAATCGGGACATTGCCCCAGACAGCTTGGTTTATTGCGCGAAATTAAAGGGTTACAAGCCGACCGACAAGTTTAAACCTATGTTTACGCAAGGCGTTGCCGAAGAGTATTTGCAAGCGCTCAGCAGCAAAGCCGACATAGCGCAAACCTTTACCGGGCTGGATTTGGGCTTTCATCACACCCATATGCTGCAGCCGCCACGCCGGCAAGTGGACCCAGAGATTTTACGCGTGATCGTGCAAGCCGCGCGCAATCAACAAAAAATCGATTTGGGTTATGTGTCTCTGACCTCGCCCGACGAAGAAAGCCGTATTATCACGCCTCATACGCTGATTTGTACGCCGCTGCGCTGGCATGTGCGGGCCTATTGCGAGAAAAACCGCGGTTATCGCGACTTTGTGTTAAGCCGGTTTCGCAGCATCAACGATATCGAAGGCCCAAGCGCCAACGGTAAAGCCGGCGATAGCTGGTGGAACACGCAGGTGAATATCGTGGTTAAAGCCGACCCGCGCTTGACCGACTATCAACGCGCCATCGTCGAACACGACTACCATATGCAAGACGGCGCGCTGGTCATCCCTACCCGCGGTGCGCTGGTGATGTATGTGCTCAAGCAACTGAACATCGACGTCGATCACTTAGATCCAAGCCCAACCGCGCAACAAATTGTGGTGGCGAATATGTCAGAAATTGAGCCGTATATTTGGCGCAGTAAAAGCGTTTAGTAGGCATGTGACGGCCATGTCGGCGCTCCCTACATGGCCTTTTGCATATTCATTCCTAAATAAGTTGTTGATTATTCAAACTAATAATCTATTGCCACAGAGTTGTGCTGCTCATCAAATCCAGCGTTTATAGTCTTTTTAGGACGAAGCTCACCACCTCACAACTCCGACTTGCCAAAAATACTGTATAGGTATACAGTTATTTTCACCCCGTTGATGCAAGTTTGCCGGAGCCAGTTATGTTGGACCATATGACTTTTCGTGTTTTAGATATCACTCGCGCACGTGACTTTTATCAGGCCGCGTTGGCGCCGCTTGGCTACAGCCTGTATGCCGAGGGCAATTTTGGTATGAATGTGGTGGGGTTTGCCTACCCAGATGCTAACGAACCCAGCGGCCAAAAACCTGATGTCTGGTTTGTCGACGGGCCGTCGCCGTTTGGTGGGGCTCCTGCCACCACCGGCTGTCACTTAGCATGGCGGGCGCAAAACCGGGCGCAAGTGGATGCGTTTTACCAAGCAGCCATCGCGGCGGGTGGACGTTGCAACGGCGCGCCGGGGCTAAGGCCGCACTACCACGCGAACTACTATGGTGCTTTTGTGCTTGACCCCGAAGGCAACAATATCGAAGCCGTGTGCCATCTGGCCGAGTAGGCCTGCAGCATAATGCCCACAGGCCACGCTGATATGTCGCATGCCCAATCGCCAATCCCGCAACGCCGAACGGCCAAGCACCGAACGACAAACCGCCGTGTAGTCGTTTCCCGCGAAGCGGTCACAAGCGGAGCGGTTACAAGCGAAGCGGTCACAAGCGGAGCGGTTACAAGCGAAGCGGTCACAAGCGAGGCGGTCACAAGCGAAGCGGAAGAGAGAAAAGCGGTAGCACCGCAGCGCGCTTGGCTGCCGGCGTGGCGTCAACCCAGTATGCGAGCGGCGCACCACCACTTAGTGTTTCAACTACAGCTGGATTTTAAAATGTCATTACGAGATTACCTACACCATCATTTTGTCGATGGTGCCACGCTAGCCCAGATGGCTGGCATATCGATTGCGCGTTTAAATGCGTTGGTGGATGGTGCTGCCGTGCCTGCGCCTAGTTATCTGGTGGTCGGGCGTAGCATCACCTCCGCCGTGTTTGGTCGCATTGACGATGTAGATGCAGATTCTGGCCGCTATTTTCGACCAGAAAACCTGCGTTGGCTACGTATCGCGGCACAAGCGCCACAAGGCTTTGAGCGGCAAGCGGTGGTGAATTGCTTAAGCCAAGAGCTGCTGGATGCCTTTACCTTGGCCGGCATCAGTGGCGAGGCGGCAAGCTCCAAAGTGGCCAGCTTTTTACCGCACTTTTTTAATGGCACCTTTGCCTTGTGCGCGGCGAACCCAGCAAACGGCTATGCCATTGCCCGCATAGAGCTACTGCAGGAGCGCTTAACTGCCTTAACCAACAACGGCGCCAATGCCCACCCGGCGGGTGTGTCAGCAGCTGAATTGCAACAGCTGATCGACGACTTCGCGGCGGCCTGCATGCCGTTTTCCCCGGCTGAGTATGCTCGCAGCAGCCGCAAACGTTTAGTCGATGATCTGCGGTTAAAACTGCAACCGGCAGCGGCGTGAGGTCATCCTAAGTAACGGCAAGACGTGACTCGACAATCACCCCGAGAAGGTTTATCGGCTGAACTGCAATGCAAGGTAGACCAAGCCAACTCACTGTATCAACACAATGTATGTGTCTGACAAAGTTAGTTCGCCTGAAAATTAGGACGCCTGAAAACTAGAACGAGAGAAGGTTTGTAGATGAGCCAGTTAGTGTGTGCGTGAATGCATCAGTGAGAAAACGCAACTACGCCGTGGTGTCTGGTAAGGTCAATAACCGCTCGCTACGCCACACCCGCACCACTTGGATCTGTTGCGCTTGACGCAAATAAACAAGCCGAAATGGTGGGTGAAGTATTTCACGAAGCTCTGGCTGGTTAAATTCGGGCACTATTCGCCCTAGCTCCGGGTGCTGCAGCGTTAATTCCAATGCGTGCAAAATACGCTGCACTAGTGCAATCCCTACATCCGGTACACCTTGCTCAGCATAATAACGCTTGAGTTGTTGCAAATCTTCAAGGGCCGACTGCGTCAGGTATAGCTGCATGATTTAACAACCGAGCAGCTGTTTTGCATCCGCCAAACTGACTGTATTGCCCTGTTGTACGTCGGTCAGTCCTTGAGCGATGGCTTTATAAAACTGCAATTCAGCCATAGTGGTTTCGTAGTCGGTCAAACTTTGCACAACTGCGACTCCACGTCCACGGCTCGTTAACAGGATAGGTCTATGCGTCTCATTGGTTTGGTTAACCACTTTGCCGGGATTGATTTTCAAATCGGACAACGGAATGACATCTTCAGAAAACTTCACCATTTAAAGGCACCTCATTACAACCGCCGCAGCGGCGAAAAGCTATGACAGGGTATTTACCGTCTTTATTAGCACCTGTCTACAGGTGCTGTCAAACGCACCTATAACAACACAACCTCAGTATAGGTTGTCAGCGCAATATGCTGCCTTGGCCAACCAAGAGAGCATTGACGCTTTGCGATAACGGCTACGATGCCTAGAAACACATCATCAAACAAACCTAAGCTGAAAGCGTTTACAGCATGTAACGCTCTGACGTATAACAGATGTTTTCGTCTCCGCACCGTCAACTTGAACCAAGGACCAACCGCCATGCCGCACGCCATAACATCCCGTACGCTGACCTCGTGGGTTGGTCTTACCGCCGTAAGTGTCGCGTTAACTTTCGCCCTACTTGGGCACAGTGGGTCAGCCCTGGCAAGCTCGGCGCCCTCAGTTACAGCGGCGGCTGCGCCACTCTCTGTCGCCTACAGCGCAACAGCACCCACCATAGACGGTACCAACCTTGACGACGCTATCTGGCAACAAGCCACATGGCAACCGATGCCGTATTTAATGGCGGGCACAAAACCCCAAAGCAGCGACTTTACCGGGCGTTACCGCTTGTTATGGGATGAGCAATACCTCTATTTACAAGCCGAGATCGTTGACGATGTGTTGTGGGACTCGCGGCCCAATCCACTAGAAGCCTATTGGGACGATGATGCGCTCGAAGTATTTATCGACAGCGACGCCTCGGGCGGCAAGCATTTTGATAACCACAGTGCGCTGGCGTATCACGTGGCATTGGACAACCAAGCCGTGGATATCGGTGATGATGGCAAACCGCATCTGTACAACGCACACGTCAAAAGTGCTTGGCAACGCGTGGCGTCAAACAATCCGGCTGCGCCTTATCCAATCATTTGGGAACTGGCGATCCGGCTTTACCCCAACAACTACACAGACGCCAAACCGCTTTCACCTTTGACCTTGCAAGCCAATCAAATCATTGGTTTTATGCTGGCGTATTGCGACAACGACGGCTCGGACGTCAGCACCGGCAAAGCCCCCAGCCAAAGCGTGCGCGAACATTTTATGGGCTCGCATTTTATTCAACCGGTCAACGGCGACAGCAACCGCGGTTATCTCGATGCCAGCGTGTTTGGGAAGTTGCGGCTCAGTAAGTGAGCCCTTTAAAAATGTGGCTCGACGGGCATTCCTCTTTTATCAACATATCTGGGTTGAAAAGAGCGAAGTTGCTGTAATACAGGCACGTGGCTACAATGCAAATTAAAGCGATAAGGGGGTTCGAATGACAACGCATGTGAAAAAAATCTCTTTAGCGAAACGCAAAGACCCATTAACAGATTTTGCAAACCTTGCAGCCATTGGTCGCCAAGCCTCAAAAGCGGCACGAGAAAAAGCTAAAGCAAAAGGCATCAGTTTTACTTTTGCCCATGAAGGATTTATCAAACGGCAACATCCTGATGGCAAGATCGAGACGGTTCGGGCGTTAGCACAACAAGATTCTTTCCCAACTCTAGAACAAGACTTATGCCGCGATTAAGGTTAATTGCTGGGCCAAATGGCTCTGGAAAGACGACCTTAACCAATGAATTACGCCACAAATACGACGTTCCACTTGGTCAATACGTCAACCCTGACGAAATCGAATTGACCCTGCTCGACCATGAGCCTGATCCAAAAAAGCGCTCGAAATTAGCACAAACCATTGCCACTGGACAACGCGAGCAATGGCTCAACATGGGTGTTTCGCATAGCTACGAATCGGTCATGAGTCACCCAAGTCACCTCGACTACATTCAACGCGCAAATGACTTAGGATTTCGTAGCTATTTGTATTATGTCTGTATTGCAGATCCGGATATTAATGTGGATCGCGTCGACGAACGCGTCAAACTTGGTGGCCACCCTGTTCCTACCGAAAAAATTCGTTCTCGCTATACCAACAGCCTAAAACAACTGCTCGCAATGGCCAAACAATGCTATCGAGTGTACTTTTTTGATAACACCAACTTGTTGATCCCATTTGCAGAAATTACACCTAATGGCTTTTTGGATATCAAAGAAAAAGAGTATTACCAAGTAAAACCAGATTGGTTCCGGCAACATGTGTTATTGCTTTGGGACCGCGAGAAAGTCCGTATTGTCCGCTAAAACACAAGAAAATAAGCCCTACGTTAGCCCGCCTAGACAGGCCGTTGCCTCACTCCCCTGCCACAAACTGATAATCGCGCTCGACGAACGCAATCCGTGTTTTGTAGGCTTGATACCACTGCTCGCGGCCGAATTGTTGGGCTAAGACATGCTCGGCATGGGCTTTCCAGTTAGCAATGGATGCGAGATCTTGCCAATAAGACACTGTGATCCCCACGCCATCGCGCGCCGACTCGGCACCTAAAAACCCAGGCTGCTGGCTCGCTAGCTCTACCATCCGATTCGCCATATCAGCATAACCTGCATCGATGCTGCTGCGGATCGACGTAAAAATCACCGCGTAATACGGCGGCGTTGGCGTGTTGGCAATCATATGAGTGTCCTTGAAGGTGTAGGCAAAAGATCAAGATGGCCCACTGACACTAACAATAGGGTTCAGCTAATGGCAATGCTTTGACTGCAAACTGTGCGCTCAGCAGAAAGAGCTTAATCAAAGTTATCACTGGATAATGCTGACCGCATCATTAAACAACTGAATTAATGGCTCTAAATCGCCGTGGTAACCAGCAATATTTGCCTCAAGCCAGCCTTCTACAGCAATACCGCGCCAACTTATTTCATAGCCGGCTTGAAGGGCTAAAACTTCGCAAAAAAGCCGCAAAGTGCGGCCATTTCCCTCCCGAAATGGATGAACCACATTCATTTCGCAGAAAAAATCAGCCAATTGTGCAACGAACTGCTGCTTCGGCAGTTGCTGAAAAAAATTCTGAGAAACGAGCTGCTGCATACAACGCTGTGCCGAAGCTTCAATAAAACGGACATTGCAAAAATGGGTCGTGTCTTTGGAAATATCCACGGTACGGACATGACCAGCCCATTCATACAAATCTTGAAAAAGGTGATGATGAATAGCGCACAAGTAAGCGAAATCAAGGGCGTCAAACTGCGGGACAAACTGCAACATGCGTTGCTCAGACAAAGCAACCTCTGCATCACTGAGCTGCCGCTCATCTTTTATCGCCAGTAGATTTTTTAAAACTGTGCTACCGGGATAACAATATGGGTCTTGGCCGACTCCATACTTATCAATCATCGCGAGGAGGAAATTTGTTTAATTTTTTCAATTACTTTTGGACTTAATTTGCTCGTTTCGGGCTTAGATTGAAGCCCTTCTAAGCGCAAACTTTCGGCATAATTAGCCATTTTGTTTGCTTCAAAGCGTTTGATTAACAGCTCTTTGTTTGTCATCACTGTCTCCAAAGTTACAACTTGAGTGTAGCGATTTTTACCGATCACAACAAGCAAACACAGTCCACCTAGCGCCAGCCTTGACGGTAAAAAAAGCCACCCGAAGGTGGCTGACAACTACAAACACACTACTTACAACAGAGGTACTACAGGGAACTGGGGCGCCAAGTGTCAAAGCACTTGGACGCTACAAACGCGTGCAGCAACTAGGCCGCGTTACATCGACTCTAAGGTTTTGCCTTTGGTTTCTTGCACATAGCGCAGGACAAATACCAGGCTTAACAGCGCCGACACCGCATAAAAGCCATAGGCACCAGCAAGGCCAACCGAGCCAAGCATGATGGGGAAGGTCATGGTGATAGCGAAATTCGCCAGCCACTGCGCGCTGGCCGCCACCGCAAGGGCCGCGCCACGAATGCGGTTGTTGAACATCTCGCCCAGTAGCACCCACACCACCGGGCCCCAACTTAAACCGAAAAACACCACAAACAAATTGGCCATCACCAGCGCCAACGTGCCCATGCTGTCGGTTAACGCCAGTTTGCCGTCTTCGCCAAAACCGGCGCTGGCGAATACCAAGGTCAACACGGCTAGACTGACGGTCATGCCGGCGCTACCGACCACCAGCAAAGGTTTGCGGCCAATTTTGTCAATCAAAGCTATGGCAATAAAGGTAGACACTATGTTGGTGGTGCCGGCTAACACGTTGATAAACAAGGATTCCGACTCGTCAAAACCGGCGGCTTGCCACAGCTCTGCGCCGTAATAAAACACCACGTTGATACCGACAAACTGCTGAAACACTGACAAGCCAATGCCAATCCACACCACAGCTTTCAGGCCAAACAAGCCTTTTGCACCTGAACCGGATGTACCTGAGCGGGACGCACCAAACAAGTCGCGCAGACTGGGTTTGTGCTCGCCTTTAAGCGATTGTTCAATGTCACGCACTTGCTGCTGTTGCTGGCCTGGGCTGATACGGTTAAACACCGCCAGTGCTTGATCGTTGCGGCCTTTGGCCACTAAAAAACGTGGCGACTCTGGAATTAAAAAGATCCCCAACAAAAACAAAATCGACGGCACTAATTCCACCCAAAACATCCAGCGCCAAGCGGGAATTTCCAAGTAGAAATTGGCTTGCGCGCTGCCAGCGGCTTGAGCAATCAAATAGTTACTAACAAAGGCGGCAAACAAGCCCAGCACGATGGCCAGCTGCTGTAACGTGGCCAAGCGGCCACGCCAGGCTGCCGGTGCCACTTCCGAGATATAGGCCGGGGCCAACACAGACGCCGCGCCAATGCCTAAACCGCCAATCACCCGATACCAAATAAAAGCCGTGGCACTGTCGGCCGCGCCACTGCCCCACGAGCTGATGGCAAACACCAAGGCCGTTAACAGCATCACAGGTTTGCGGCCATAACGGTCGGCCATAGGCCCAGCCGCCAGCGCACCGACGGCGCAGCCCAATAACACGGACGCCACGTTAAATCCGGTGGCGACGCTATCGCTTTGGAAGGTTTGACTAAGCGCCGTGACAGTGCCGTTAATCACGCCCGAATCAAAACCAAACAAGAAACCGCCAAGCGCAGCGACTGCGCAAATAAAACTGATATAACCAAGCGCAGGTGCACTGTGGCTAGCAAAGGCGCCCGCCGCTGGTGGCGCGCCGTGTTGGTCTACTGTCGACATGTCTTCCCCTGTCAAATGGATAGCGCCGCAGCAAGACTTGGTTGCCGTGGCTTATGAAAACGCGCCTTGGCGCGTCGTTATGTTTCTGTTTCTGTGTATGTTTTTAGCGAAGCGCCGGTTTATTTCTCAGGCCGACACACGCCTTTACCCAGCCTCGTTGCAGCCGCACCGAATCAAGCATCAACCTTTGAATTTCAATCGGATGTTGTCTGTTTCAAAGCGCTTCGCTGCAAGCTGGCCATGCTGTTTCAACACGGCCGCCAAGCAGTTATCTGCCTCACAGGCGCAGTCTTGCTGCCGCTGCGCAAACCCTCGCATTAGCCGTTGAATTTCAACCGATTGTTGTCTGTTTCAACCCGCTTCGCTGCACGCTGGCGTTGCTGTTTCAACACGCCCGCCAAGCAGCGTCTAGCCCAAAAAGCGCAGCTGGGTTTCAGCCGCGCCGCTGTACACATTAGCCTTTGAATTTCAGACGAATTTTGTCTTTTCCAACTCGTTCGGCTTCGATATTGAAGTTGTTTTTAAACACCTCCAGCAAACCGTTCACGTCACCGGTTTTAAACAAGCCGGCCACTTGGATTTGTTTCAGCTTGGCGTCATCGGCCAGTTCAAACTGCACCTTGGTGTAACGGCTAATCTCACCGACCACATCTTGCAGCGGCTCGCCACGGAAAATCAGATTGCCACTTTTCCACGACAACTTGGCGGCCAGCGCGGCTTGGTCAATCTTTTGCACTTGCTCGGTTTTTTGGCCTTTCGGATCTAGCTGCACGCGCTCGCCTTTCGAAATGGCCAGCGCGGTTTGCGGCAGCCGCTCGGTCAGTTGTTTTTCGCGCAGCAGCTCCTTGTCCATGTCGGCCGGGCCTTGCGGCTCTGCCACTTCTGGCGCCACCAACACCTTGCCTTCGGTGACAATCAGTTCGACATTGTCGGTGCGTAAATCGACGTTAAAAGCGGTGCCAACGGCTTGGATCACTTTGCCACCTGCCAGCACGCTCAATGGCCGCGACGTGTCGTGCGCTACGTCGATGGTCAGCTCGCCGCGTTGCAGCTCGATGATCCGCGACTTGGCGCTGTAGTGCACCACCACAAAACTGTTGGTGTTGAGCACCAGCTTGCTGTGATCTGGCAGTTCGATGGTGCTGCTTTCACCGATGCCAGTTTCATAACTCATCTGGCTAGCAATTTGGCCAACCGGTTCGTCCGGCAGCGGCGCGCGCTGCGCCAACAAACCAGCCAGCACAGCCAGCATGGTGACGGAGGCCGCCAACGCATAGTTTTTCAAGCGCTGACGCAGCGGTTTAACACCGCGACCGTCGGCATTGTTACTAGCGCCGTCATTGCCACTGTGGTCATTACCACGCAGCGCCGCTTGTTCTGGGAACAAGTCCGACAGACGACTTAGCGCGTCCATTTTGTCCCACTCTTTAGCGGCGGCTAAAAACTCGCGGCGATTGGCCGGATGCTCGGCGCACCAGACTTTCAGTTGTTGCTCTTCGTCTGCCGACAACCCCCGGTCAAGCCGCGCCACCCAGGCGCACGCTTGCTCTAACCGATCCTCGGATGCTGCGGTGTGGTTGGCAGGCTGATGGATCGGGTGAATATTACTCATACACTCCCCCTCGACGCTGACGATGAAGTTGCCCCTGCCCCGGTGCGCTGTCTGTTGCCTGGCGCATGTACAACATGCAGCTCTTTAAGCCGACAGCAATATGTTTTTCGACGGTACTTTCACTGATATTCAATTGATTTGCGATCTCGCGTTGCGAATAGCCATAGACTTTTTTCAGCACAAACACCTTGCGACATTGCAGCGGTAACTGGCGCACCGCTTCACAAAAATGGCCGAATTCATGGCCCGATAACACCGCATCAAACACTTCATCCTTGCAATCCTCGGCGCACAAGGCGTCGAGCAGTTCGAGGTCATCGACCCGGTCCACTTTGCGGGTATCCGCTTGTTTGTGGTAATCCAACGCCAAGTTACGGGCGATGGTGTAAATAAAGGATTTCGGCGCGCTGATTTGCTGTTCATGCTGGATCTGGCAAATGCGCACGTAGGTTTCCTGCACGATATCCTCAATCTCGTGCGGCGGTACAATGCGGGACAAGGCGCGGTACATGCCTCGTCGCGACGCTAGGTAGATTTGGTATAACACTGAATCGTTTGACATGCTTACCTTGTCGTAGCCCTCAAAGAGCCCTGTTGTGTTTTTTTTATCGTTATCAACCAGAGACATGGCGCCCCCCGCCCGGTGTCTTTGCACGCGTGGTCATGGTGGCGATTCGGCATGGGGTTCATGCACGGAGTGTCTCTTGTACTCTAGACGAAATGGGGTGGGAAAATCCGCTATATATTTTTAAAAAATTTTTTTGCCGGCGCGGCGAGCGTGTTTCTTGGGGGGCGCACGCTGGTTTTGGTTGAGTTTTTAATTGATTTTCGCCTTCGCGGCGAGCGCGTTTGCCTGCGGCAGGCTAAGTTTCGCACGCTGGTTTTGTGGTCGGTTTTTAAGTGATTTCGCCTGCGCGGCGAGCTTT
>DMYW01000040.1:0-4134 GCA_003482455.1 Rheinheimera sp.
CTGAGTTGGGCTTATCGAATGACAAGCCGCTGTTCTATATTACCAAAGTTTCGTCAGCATCTGATCTGGCCACTTTGCAACGGGTATGTAAGGAACTGGCACTGCCAGATCCCGCCGATGAAGTCACCTTAAACGGCCAACGATTACCGCGGACGTTGTTTTTAGAACAACCGACGCCTTTGTGGGGTGAGCGAGTTGCTGGCAATGCGCTTGAGCACGGCCAACAGCTGCTCAAAGCCCATTTGGCCGATAGTGATCTGCAAGTGCAACTGATGCCAGTTGCCATCAACTGGGGCCGCGCGCCTGGTAAAGAAGCCAGCGTGAAAGCGATGATCGGTGAACAAGCCGCCCCCAGCTGGCTGGCTAAGCTGATGATAGTGTTGATCTCCGGCCGCCATACCTTAGTGCAGTTCTCTCGCCCCGTCGAAGTCAAAGAGATGGCCGATCGCTTTGGCGCAGATGCCGACACAGCGCATAAATTACTGCGTATGGCTCGTGTGCATTTTTATCGCCAACAGTTAGCGGCCAACGGCCCACGCCAACCGGACCGCAGTGCATTGTTTAATGCATTATTGGCATCGCCCGCCTTAAAACAAGCGATGGAACATGATGCGCAAACGCGCCAAGTGTCGCTGCACGAATCTCGGCAAGAGGCGCTGAAGCTGCTGGAAGAAATCGCCGCAGATGCGCGTGAATCGACCATTCGTGTCGGCGAGCGTTTCTTGCGCTGGTTGTTTTCCAAGCTGTATACCGGTATCAACGTCAATAACAACCAGCAAATCCGAGAGTTGGCGCAGCGTGGCCATGAAGTAATCTATTTGCCTTGTCATCGCAGCCACATGGATTATCTACTGCTCAGTTACATCATTTATCAACAAGGCCTCGCGTCGCCGCACATTGCCGCCGGTATCAACTTGAATTTCTGGCCGATTGGTAAGTTGTTCCGCCGTGGTGGTGCGTTTTTTATCCGACGCAGCTTTTCAGGCAACAAACTCTATTCCGCGGTGTTTCGCGAATACCTGTGCCAGCTGTTTCGTAAAGGCTATGCGGTCAAATACTACAGCGAAGGCGGCCGCAGTCGTACCGGTCGGTTATTGCAACCTAAAACCGGGATGCTGGCGATGACGTTGCAAGCTATGCTGCGTGGTATCGACCGCCCGGTCACGCTCGTGCCGGTGTATTTGGGGTATGAGCACGTGATGGAAGTCAGCACTTACCTGCGTGAACTTAAAGGCTCGGCCAAAACCAAAGAATCCGCGTTGGGTATCGTCAAAGCTGCCGCGAATCTGCGCAATTACGGCTTTGGATACGTCAATTTCGGCGAGCCACTGTCACTCAATCAATTTTTACAACAACGTCACCCTGAGTGGAAAACGCTGATCGACCCGCTGGAACCACAAAAACCGCAGTGGCTCAATCCTACGGTGGCAGAGCTGGCGCAACTGATGATGGTGCGGATCAACCAAAGCGCCGCCGTCAACGCCATTACGCTGTTGGCGACCTGTCTGTTGGCGGCCGACAAACAAGTGCTGTCGGAGCAACAATTACTGACACAGATGGATGCGTATCTGTTGCTGCTACGCCAGGCTCCATACAGCGCCAACGTCACCTTACCAGCCGACGACGCCAAAGGCTTGTTGGTGCACGCGCAGGGTCTGCAGAAAGTGCTGCGGCAAGCTGATGAGTTTGGTGCTTTGGTGCGTTTCCCAGAACAAGATAAGATCCTGATGACATATTATCGTAATAACATCAGCCACTTATTTATCACGCCAGCAATTCTCGCAACCGCATTGCTGCAGCAGCATCAACTGACTGAGGCGCAACTGCTGCACACAGTGACGCAACTGCAACCGCTGCTCAAAGAAGAGTTATTCTTCGAACCTAGCGATCTGCCAAGTTACGTTACGCAGCTGATCGCTGGGTTTATCGAGCTTGGTTGGGTGACACAACAAGGCGAATACCTGCAAAGCAACGCTACGGCATTTGCTGCGTTGAAGCTGTTGTCACACAACGCGGACGGCGTATTGCAACGTTATGCGATGGTCCTGAGTTTGCTGGAAACTCGAGCGCCGCTGCCGCGCGCAGACTTAGAGCAGCTGTCACAACAGCTTGCCCACCGTTTATTGACGCTGCACGGTTTGGACTCGCCTGAATACCACGACAAACATTTGTTCGGTACTTTGATCAATGCTTTGAAAGACGCCGGTTATGTCGCAGTAGACGACCTGCATCAATTACTGCCGCATGGCGAATTTGCAGCATTGCATCAGGCAGTTAAAGGCTTGTTAGCACCGGAAATTGGCGCTAGTTTGCAGCAAATTATTCAGCCTGTTGGCTAAGCAGTCGAAAAAAAGCCGGTGTTAACAACCGGCTTTTTTACGTGCGGCTAAATTCGACGTTTCAGTTATTCGCGTACCTTATCGTAATTTCGGATCACCCCTTCTTGGATGGTCGACGCAACTAACGTACCAGCCCGGTTGAAGAATTGCCCTCGCACCAGCCCGCGAGCACCAGACGCGACGGGGCTGTCTACGGCATACAACAACCAATCATCAAAGCGGAAATCATGGTGGAACCACATGGCATGGTCAATGGTCGCTACTTGCATGTTCGGCGCCATAAACGATTTGCCATGCGGCTGCAACGCCGTCGGCAAGAAGTTAAAGTCTGATGCGTACGCTAATAAGTATTTATGGATGCGCAAGTCATCCGGCATAGCACCATTTGCTTTGAACCAGACATAACGTTTGGCGGTACTCACTTGCGGTTTGAACGGGTTATGGAACGCTACTGAGCGCATCTCTATCGGTTTATCGCAGATAAACTTATGGCGTAAACTTTCCGGGATTAAGTCGGCATGTTGGCGGTAAAATTCCAAATCTGACACCAATTCTTCTGGCATTGGCACACTTGGCATCAGCTCTTGATGTTCAAACCCCGGTTCTTCTGCTTGGAATGACGCCGTCATATAAAAGATCGGCTTACCAAACTGAATGGCGCTGACGCGACGAGTTGAAAAGCTTTTACCGTCACGAATATTTTCCACTTCATACACGATAGGGCGTGACGCATCACCAGGTCTTAAAAAGTACGAGTGAAAAGAATGCACTTTACGGTCTTCTGGGATTGTTTCTTTGGCAGCAGATAACGCCTGCCCCATGACTTGCCCACCAAAAACAGCTTTAAAACCAAGATCTTGGCTTTGGCCTCGATACAAACCCAGCTCAATGGTTTCCAGTTTCAATAACGACAACAAGTCTGATAAAACCTGACTCATAATGCAGCTCCATCATCAATATCTCGCAATATTGTGCATTAGCGTGGACAAAGCTGCCACAAAAGGTTGGCAAAATGGCCAACTACAGACATTGAAATACTTTAAAACACTTCATTTACTTTCGCTGCAGGAAATGACAAATTTAATATGCTGTTAACTTGCATAAATATACGTTGCATCTTAACTTGAAATGTTGAGTGTCTGGAGCGTCATAGTGGCTTGGGTGTTTAAAACCGAACCAACGGAATGCAGTGTCGATGATATCGCTGCCGCTGGTGTAAATGGTGTGTTATGGGAAGGTGTGCGAAATTATCAAGCGCGTAACTTCCTGCGAGATGTTGTTAAAATCGGCGATCTAGTATTGATCCACCACTCAAGTTGCGAGCTGGTAGGGGTTGTAGGATTAGCTGAGATCGTCGAGACTAACATCATTGATCCAAGTCAGTTCGATCCGCATAGTATCTATTATGATCCTAAGGCGGATCCAAAGTCGCCAAGATGGGTTGCAGTACGAGTGCGTCATATCAGGAAATTTCCTCATGTCCTGAGTCTCGCAGCTTTGAGAGAATACCCACCATTGGCAAACATGCTGTTGCTGAAAAAAGGTAATCGCCTTTCGGTGATGCCGATAACTGATGCAGAGTTGGCGTGTGTAGTAACTCTGGTGGACAATAATCCCGCAGGTTGATCCTGCGTAACTCAAAGCGGAGTGGCAAAATGGTCGCTGTTTTAGAAGATCGCCGCGCTGAAAGTGATGAAAAGGACATGCATTATTTCTGGAGCCAATTGAATATGGCGCAGAAGTTTTCAGTGGCTGAATTACAACGGTTTGGTTACGAATTGGAATTCGTACGTCG
>DMYW01000040.1:4260-20948 GCA_003482455.1 Rheinheimera sp.
ACGAATTGGAATTCGTACGTCGTAGCCCAAGCTTTAGCTTAGCTGTACTGCGTTCAGGCAATAGAATTGCTGCTGTCGATGAAGACGGTGAAATCGATACTGAACCAAAGATAGTGTTCCGGAACTAACTCCGGGACACCTGACCAGTGGATGGTCCATAGTGGCACAGTGGTGCTGCGTAGCATTGTTATATGCTTTTTTTACCTCAACCCCGCGAATACAGCACGTCAAACTAATTAGCGCGCCGTCAGATCACCGAGGCGTCTGGTGTCGCACGTAGCGTATCTTTATGTGAGTATTCCTGTACCAGCAACACGATTTGCTGACACAACTGCAAATACCCCGGCAAACTGTTGCGTTGCCACGCTTGTACTAATCGGCCATGCCGAGTGATCAGCCCTTCAATAAGCGCCGGATCTATGTCCGTTAATTGGCGCATCGATCGTTGAAAAGCAGCAGATAAACTGGGCCTGCGAATAAGCATCTCTTTACACACCAACGGAATGGCTTGCAGACACAACTCAAATAAATCGAGATCTTTCTCGTCAAAACGACTCATGCGGCGCGCTGCATGTAGTTGACTGGTCAAAGCGAGCGCTAGCGTTTCTGCAAGTTCAAATGTCACTTGTTGTACTTGTTGGCTGTCACTATCGACGATCCGAGCTTGCGCTTGTAACCGTTTGTAATCTTTGCCAAGCGTTTCTGTTTTGATAATTAAACCGACAATAACCGCCAGTAATGCAAGTAAAGCTAAAATCGACCACACAGAGCTAACTCACTGAAAAAAAAGGAGTCCATTAATGGACTCCTATACTACTAAAAATTGCGTCTCGACTGAACTGCAATATTTTCAGCTATGACTTTCGTTTTGCTTCAATGTACTTGTCGATTTGCTGTTCCAGCACCGACAGCGGCAGCGCGCCGTTTTCTAACAACTTGTCGTGGAATTCACGCACATCAAATTTATCGCCAAGTGCTGTGCTTGCTTTATCACGCAAACGTTTGATGGTGAGTTCACCAAGTTTGTAAGCTAGGGCTTGTGCCGGCCAGCTGATGTAACGGTCAACTTCTGTGGTGACGTTGTGCATCGACAATGCGGTGTTGCTGGCTAAAAAATCAATCGCCTGGTGCCGACTCCAGCCCATGGTGTGCATACCGGTATCGACCACTAAGCGACAAGCGCGCCACATCTCATAGGTCAAGCGGCCAAAGTTGCTGTATGGATCTTGATAGAACCCAACTTCTAAACCGAGATATTCCGAGTACAGACCCCAACCTTCGCCAAATGCCGAGGTGTAAAAGTCACGGCGATAGTCCGGCAAACTGGTTTGTTCAGCCGCCAACGAAATTTGCAGATGATGCCCAGGTACCGCCTCGTGCAGCGTTAATGCTTCCA
Source organism: Rheinheimera sp. (assembly GCA_003482455.1). Lineage (GTDB taxonomy): Bacteria > Pseudomonadota > Gammaproteobacteria > Enterobacterales > Alteromonadaceae > Pararheinheimera. The sequence goes on from DMYW01000040.1 coordinate 5,657, forward strand.
ACTCGTACAGTGGCCGACGCTCCAGCGCATAAGTGTTGACCCAATAATAACCCGCTTCGCCCGGTCTGCCGCCACCGGCGTAACGCCCTGTGGTGTATTTAGGGGCGATCTGTGCAGGCACTGGTTCCACTCCATATGGTGTCCGCGGCAAGGTGTTAAACAACTTCGGCAATTTCGCGTCGATTTTCTTGGAAATATACGAAGCTTCTTTTAGCAACTGCTCAGGCGTTTGGACGTAAAACTGCTTATCTGTGCGCAAGAACTGGATAAATTCGGCGAAGCTGCCTTTAAACCCAGTTTGTTTGATCACTTGGTCCATTTCGGCGCGGATACGTTTAACTTCACTTAAGCCAAGTTCATGCACTTGCTGCGGTGTCATCTGCAGCGTGGTGTAGTACTCCAAGCGGTTTTGGTAATAGGCTTTTCCGTCTGGCAAGGCTTCAGCGGCAATATTGTCACGCGCCTGCGGCACATAGGTTTTGGTGAAAAAGTCGTAGTAGCGTTGATAGGCAGGTTGCACTTGTTGCTCAATCAGCTGACGCGCCTGCGTTTGGTAGTTCGCAAAATCTGCCGCCGATACATCGGCAGGCTTGGTCAAAAAAGGCCGATAGAACGGACTATCCGTCACATCTTTTTTAATAAAAGCAGCAATGCTTTGTTCATAGCCAGCAAGTACCGCTTTAGGTTGGCTATAGCCTTTGGCTAAGCCACGTTGCATCCAGCCCATTTGCTGGTCCATGTAACGGTTGACTTGCGCCAAACGCTTTAGGTAACTCTCAAAATCGGCATTTTTGCGCACTCTATCTGGCGAGAACGCAAACAACAGGTCGCTGTGGAAGCCACCTTCGGCAGTCAGTGGCATGTACTGCGCGCCAAACCGATATTCATCGATGTCGTTTTGCAGACGATACTGCAAGATATCAAAGTTGATTTTTTGTTGTTCGGTCAGCTTGTTGGTGTCGGTCTTTTTCAACTCAGCCATCAACGCCAAGCGTTTTTCTTGAGCTTGCGCTAGAGCTTGCTCCGACATATCAGGTAAACCGTCCGTCGGCAATTCTTGAACACTGGAGACACGCTCCCACCAATCATTAGCAAACTGGTCAAAATTAGGTTTTGATACGCTCTGGTTTGCGCAGCCAGCGACAGACGCCGCAATCAAAGCTGCCGCTATAGTAATTCGAATAGACATGACACCCCCGCTAGTATTGGGTCGATTGTATACATTTGATGCCACCTCGCCACGTCGACTGATCGGGTTATTCTGTCGGCTGGGCGGATTTTCGTCATTTGCCAAACACTCAATGTCCCGAAACCCTGCATTATTTCTGGGATTGCACCAAAAAAAGGCTTGGCGGCCAGCCATCCAGCCGTTATTTTAATCGAAAGGGTTCCCGAAGTAGGTGCCCAGCTTGCGTTAGTAAGACTTTTCCGTAACATTAGGCCTTTAGACGGCTAAGTCTTGCAGTATCCTTAGGGAGTTATTCTTGGCATGATGTATCAAGATTCTATTGATCAGGCGACTGAAAAGGCGGCATTAGCCGTTGCCTTTTTACAGCGCCATCGCTTGCCCGCCCATCCGGTTAATTACACCGTAAGCTACGATTACATCAGCGGCCACAATGCCGAGTTGTGTCAGGCCATCGAAGACAAGTTAACAGCGCGCATTCCGTTTGACGACTTTGTGATGGCCGAGTTGTACAGCAACTTTATCGTGCCCACCAGCAAACAGAACGAACAGCTGGTAAATGCCGTGCACAAAATTGTCAGCAAACTGAATCAATCTGCGGACAACGCCGCCGATGCGATCAATGACTATATCGAAGTGCTCGACTCCAGTTTGTTGTCATTAAAAACTGACAATCCAGCGCAAGCCAAAGACACCATCCATCGGGTGTTGGATGCGACCTATGATCTCAAAGCCTCGCACCAAAAACTAAAAGACCAGCTGGTGCAAAGTAATGAACACAGTCATCAGCTACGCAGCGAGATTGAACAGCTCAAACGCAATCGCGAAGTCGATCCGCTGACCGGTTTGTACAACCGCTTGGCCATGCAAGAACATGTCGATTTATGGCTGACCGAAAACCCGAAACGTCGCATCGCCGCTATTTCTGTTGATTTGGACCATTTCCGTCAGTTCAACCAAGATTACGGCAACAGCATTGGTGATGTGATCTTGTCAAAAGTCGCGAAAAAGATTTCTGCTTATGTGCAAGAAAGTGGCTTGCCGGTACGCGCTGGTGGTGAAGAATTCTTGATCCTGCTGCCAGATGTCGATTTGCGCACCGCGGGTGAAATTGCCGAGCAAGTGCGCAAAGGTGTGGAAAAACTGCGGTTTGTGTCGTCACGCACTAAAAAAGCCTTGCCGAAAGTCACTATTTCCTTGGGCGTCACCTTGTATCAAGCCCAAGAAAACTGGCACCAATTTCTGGCCCGTAGCAGCCATGTACTGGCCGTGGCCAAAAAACGCGGCCGCAACCAAGTTGCCACCGAAGCCATGCTGTAACGGGCATGGCCGATTACCCTATCCTGAAAGATCAAATCAGCGCCGCGTGGCTTACCCAGCTCGCGGCGTTGTTGCATCAGCAGCACCCAGCCTTTCCGCTGGATGCTTTTGCCAACTTACCGCATCAGCCCGACTTTATCGACGCGGGCCTCAAGCAGCGCATCAAGCTGGTCTCAGACCAAGTTTGGCAGCAGCTACAACTCGATTTTGCCAGTGCGATGCAGCTATTGATGCCGCTGAGCCCACAGCTCAAGGGCTTGCCGGCGTTGTGCTTGCCGCAATTGGTGCAAGACTATGGCATGCAGCATCCAGCACAAGCGATGCAAGCACTGGCGGTGTTTACGCGAGATTCCACGGCGGAATTCGCCATTCGCCCATTTTTACAAGCCGAGCCACAGGCTACCTTGCAACAGCTGTTGCTCTGGAGTCAGCATCCAGATGAGCACTTGCGTCGCTTAGCCAGTGAAGGCTCGCGGCCACGTTTGCCTTGGGGACAAGCGCTGCCTCTGTTTAAACGCGAGCCTTGGCACACTTGGCCCATTCTGCAAAACCTGCTGCAAGACCCAAGTTTGTATGTCAGGCGCAGTGTGGCCAATCATTGCAATGACATCAGCAAAGACCACCCAGATTGGCTGTTGGATCGACTTGAATCGCTGTACGGCACGCACCCACACACGGACTGGATCATCAAACACGCGCTGCGAGACTTACTGAAAAAGCGTCATCCGCGGGCCTTAGCTTTATTTAACTTGGCGCCGCTTGCGGTCAATGCGCAGATCGAACTGCTCACGCCCACCGTAGCCTACGGCAATACACTGCAATTTGTGGCGCAACTTACCTTTGTCGAACCTGCGCCGCAACTGCGATTGGAATTTGCTATCGACTTCGTCGGCGCCAACGGTCAATGGCGACACAAAGTGTTCCAATGGCTGAAGCGACGTGATGCTCAAGGTACATTGCGGCTGCCAAAACAGTACCGTTTTGTCGACCTGACGACCCGCACCCATTATGCCGGCGTGCATCGGCTGTCCCTGATCGTCAACGGCCAGCTGGTCAGCAGTGCTGAATTTACCTTGATCAATGACAAAGCAACTGCCGGATAAAGTTGGCGACAACGGCTGATTCTTTTACACTAACGGCAATTTTTGCCTTGAAGGTTTTCCCATGACGGATTTGAACGCTCCACAACAACCGACCAACGACAACACGCATTTTGGTTTTAAAACAGTCCGTACCGAAGAAAAGGCATCCATGGTGGCCAATGTGTTTCACTCGGTCGCTGCTAAATATGACGTGATGAACGATGTGATGTCGCTGGGCATTCATCGCCTCTGGAAACGTTTTACGATTGATTGTTCAGGCGTGCGCCCTGGCCACAAAGTGCTGGATTTAGCCGGTGGCACCGGTGATTTAACCGCGATGTTCTCTCGCCGCGTCGGTCCAACGGGCCAAGTGATTCTGGCAGACATCAACGAATCCATGCTCAACGTTGGCAAAGACAAATTACGCGACATGGGCCTGGTGCAAAACATTCAGTACGTGCAAGCCAACGCCGAAGCACTGCCGTTTGCCGACAACAGCTTTGATATCATTACCATCGCGTTTGGCCTGCGCAATGTCACCGACAAAGACGCCGCGCTGCGCTCGATGTTTCGAGTGTTAAAACCGGGTGGCCGCTTGTTGGTACTGGAATTCTCCAAACCAACGCAAGAATGGTTAAGCAAAGTCTATGACACTTATTCATTCCGCTTGTTGCCGACGATGGGCAAATTGATTGCCAATGACAGCGAGTCGTACCAGTATCTGGCCGAATCTATCCGCATGCATCCGGACCAAGAAACCCTCAAGCAAATGATGCAAACCGCCGGCTTTGCTGAAGTGGGTTACCACAACTTGACCGGTGGCATAGTCGCTTTGCATCGCGGGTATAAATTCTAATGAAGTTACCGCCGCTGCTGTCCGCTTTTGGCATCGCCGTGCTTGAACCTGTGCTAAACCGGCTGATTAACATGGACCCAGCCGCTATGGCGCGCCTGGCGCCACTTGCCGGTAAACAGCTCGCCATCGACCTCCTCGATACCCCGGTGCAACTGGTGATCACAGCCCAAGCCGATGGCCTTTGGTTAAATAGCCATGGCGACGCGGTCGACTGCCGAGTGAAAGTGCGGTTAGGTGCCCTGAAACAGTTATCAGACCCAGCGAACATCACCAAGCTAATCCGTGCCAACGATTTAGACATCGAAGGTGATTTAGCCACCTTACAAAAATTCAGTCAGTTTTTCGGTCAATTAAACCCCGATTGGCAAGAAGAGCTCGCTAAGGTGATTGGTGACGCCAACGCGTATCGAGCCGCCCAGCTGCTGCAAGGCGTGAATAACTATCTGCAACAGCAATGGCAACAGACGGAACAAACACTGCAGACCCTTGCGCATGATGAGTTACATCTGACGCCGAGCGCAGTCGAATTAAAGCAATTCAGTCACGAGGTGCGAGCGCTTGAAGCTCGTGCGGCTCACCTGCAACAACAGCTGACCAAGTTACGGGTCCCTTCATGAGTTTTCGCCGTTTTTATCAGATCCAAAAAACCTTACTGCAACATGGTTTAGATGAACTTATTCCGGCGCAGTGGCAGCCTTGGTGGGCAAAAGCGCTGCGGGTTAGTCTGTTTTGGTTACGCAACCAATATCCTGAGCAAAGTGTCGGCGTACGGCTGCGCTTAGCGCTGCAAAGTCTTGGGCCTGTGTGGGTCAAATTCGGCCAAATGTTGTCGACGCGCCGCGACTTGTTTCCAGAACATCTCGCTGACGAGTTGTCCAAGCTGCAAGACCAAGTCGCGCCGTTTGACGGCCAGGTAGCCAAGGCGCTGATTGAAGCGGCGCTAGAAATTGAGGCTATTGAGCAGGTTTTTGAGCATTTTGACGTGACGCCACTGGCATCGGCATCGATCGCACAAGTGCACACGGCGCAGCTAAAACAAGCCGACGGAACTGTTGCCGATGTGGTGATTAAAGTGATCCGCCCAGGCATCGAGCAACAAATCCATGCGGATTTGGCCTTGATGGATGATCTCGCTGTAGTCGCGGCACGCTTTTTACCGGATGGCAAACGGCTTCGTCCGCGCGAAGTGGTGCGTGAATATCGCAAAACCATCTTGGACGAGTTGGATTTACAACGCGAGGCCGCCAACGCTATTCAGCTGCGGCGCAATTTCGAGAACTCCGAATCGCTTTATATTCCAAAAGTTTACAGTGATTTTAGTCGCCGTAACGTGATGGTCATGGAACGCATTTATGGTATCCCAGTGTCGGACACTGCGCGCTTGTTCGCCAATGGTACCGACATGGAATTGTTGGCCAAACGTGGGGTCGAAGTGTTTTTTACGCAGGTGTTCCGCGATAGTTTTTTCCATGCGGATATGCACCCAGGCAATATTTTCGTGAATCCACAGCACCCAGAAAACCCGCAATATATCGGCATCGATTGTGGCATCGTTGGCACCTTAAACCGTGAAGATAAACGCTATTTGGCCGAAAACTTTGTGGCTTTTTTCAATCGTGATTATCGCAAAGTGGCTGAATTGCATATTGATTCAGGCTGGGTGCCGGCCAATACCTCAGTGGAAGAATTCGAAAGTGCCATTCGAACTGTGTGTGAACCGATTTTCCAAAAGCCGTTGGCAGAAATATCCTTTGGCCAAGTGTTGTTGAACTTGTTTAACACTGCGCGTCGCTTTGAAATGCAAGTTCAACCCCAGTTGGTGTTGCTGCAAAAAACCCTGTTGTATATTGAAGGTTTAGGACGGCAACTGTACCCACAGCTAGATTTGTGGAAAACCGCCAAACCTTTTCTGGAAAACTGGGTCAAACAGCAGATGGGTCCGCTGGCGTTGTTGCGCCAAGTAAAAGAAAAGCTGCCATTTTGGGCGGAAAAACTGCCAGAAATGCCTGATTTATTGCACAGCTATTTGCAGAATCAACCGCGACAGCAACAGCAGCTCATCCAGCAGATGCAGTTGTTACAACAGCATCAAACCGACCAAGCGGCTCAATTAAAATGGGCAGTGCTTGCAGGGTGCAGCGTGCTGGGAGCCTGTATTTTGGTGCTGTCGCAATACCAACTGCTGGCCGGCATACTGGGCTTGTTTGCGTGCTTTGCCTTGTGGCGCAGTTTTTTTAAGTAAAGTTTTATCAGAATCAAAGCGCAGTCCGCTTTGGGCGTAGAGTTTGCCGTTGGGATGCGCTTATACTACGGCAGAGCTTTTGCCGAATTTTTAACTCGAATTTTAACTAACTATAGGTGTAACTATTATGGGTCTTGGCGGCGTCAGCATTTGGCAACTCTTGATCATTTTGATTATTGTCGTGGTGTTGTTTGGAACAAAACGTTTGCGCAACATCGGTACCGATTTAGGCTCAGCGATCCGTGGTTTCCGTAATTCAATCAAAGAAAACCAAGAGCAAGGGGCTGATGCACAGTTCCCAGAAGGTTCACAACAGCAATTGCCAACGCAACAACCAGCGCAGCCACAACAGCCCGTGTACCAACAGCCAGCTCAGCCACAGCAGCCTGTATATCAACAACCGGCCCAGCCACAACAGCCTGTGTACCAACAACCAGCTCAGCCGCAACAGCCCGTGTACCAACAACCTGCACAACCTGAAGCACCTGTTGCTGCACAACAGCAACCGACACAAGACAAACCATAATGAGTTTTTGGGAACTTGTTGTCATCGGTGTCGTGGCCCTGATTGTGTTGGGGCCCGAAAAATTGCCTGGAGCGATTCGTTCGGTCACAGGATTTATTGCCGGTGTTCGTCAGTTTGGTCAGCAGATGAAAGCTGAGTTGGCCGATGAAATCCGCGTGCATGAGCTGCATCAAAAGCTCAAAGACGCGGAAGAAAAGGGGCTGCTTGGCCTGTCGACTGAAGAGATCGCCGCATTAGCTGAGCTAAAAAAAGCTGCAGATTCGGTGAATAATCCATACGCTGCGATCACTGCAAGTCACCAAGAAGCACCACCACAACCTGTCATTGCATTAGCGAGCACACCAACCGCGACCGACACACCTGAGCCTGCCGCCGTTCCTCCAGCGTTAGCCGTTCCAAGTCACGAGAGTCATGAGCAAAACAAGCACGTATGAACCCAACAGTTTAATGGGGCATTTGATCGAACTGCGTAATCGGCTGCTCAAAGCAATTGCTTCAGTGGTGGTCGTTTTTCTGGCGTTGGCTTATTGGGCAAATGATATTTACCACATCATGTCGCTGCCGCTGTTAGGCAGTTTGCCCAGCGGTACGACGATGATCGCAACTGGTGTTGCCTCGACCTTTTTTGTGCCATTCAAACTGACATTTATTGTCGCTTTTGTGATCTCGGTACCTTACATTTTGTACCAGATTTGGAGCTTTATTGCGCCTGCATTGTACAGCCGTGAAAAGCACCTGATCGCACCACTGATCGCGTCCTCGACCATCCTGTTTTATACCGGTATCGCGTTTGCGTATTTCTTTGTATTCCCACTGGTGTTTGGTTTTTTCACCTCAGTCACGCCAGAAGGGGTCACCAATGCGCCAGATATCAGTACTTATCTCGACTTTATCCTGCAGATGTTTTTCGCCTTTGGGCTGTGTTTTGAGATCCCGGTCGCCATCTTGTTGTTGATTTGGTCTGGTGTACTTGACCGTGCCACGCTGATTGAAAAACGCCCGTACTTTATAGTGATCGCCTTTACGATTGCCATGTTTCTGACGCCACCCGATGTGATGTCACAAACGCTACTTGCCGTGCCTATGTGTATTTTGTATGAATTGGGCATTTGGTTGGGTCGTTTCTACGAACGCAAAGACGAAAACGAACTTACCGAAACCCCCGACGGAGAATAAAAATGCGTTTAACCCTGTTAGCCCCATTGATGTTAATTGCCGCCGGCTCTGTATTCGCCACGGACTTAGCCAGCGAATTGCAACGTTGCCAAGGTATTGCTGACAATCAAGCCCGTCTACAATGTTTTGAACAAGTGAGTAAAGCGTCGCAACCTGCAACGCCAGCTCAACCAGCAACGCCGGCCCAAGCAGCAGCTCCGGCGGAACCAGCTGCGCCAGCCCAAGCGGCTGATGTGATCAAGGTCACACCAGTGCAAGTCGGCGAACAAACAGGTCCAACTCAAGCAGCGGCATCATCTGACGAAGCCTTGTTTGGTAAAACCATTCGTAAAACGGAAGAAGCCAGCGCATCAAAAATAGTATTGGTGATCAAAACGGCCAAGCTGGATCGCACCAATCGGTTTGAAATCGAAACCACCAATGGCCAGAAGTGGGTCCAAACCGAATACGGCTATATGAATCTAAAAGCTGGCGACAAAATCTATATCGAAAAAGCCGCTTTAGGGTCGTATTTGATGAGTAACGGCAAAGCCAATAAGACACTTCGAGTCAAACGCGTTGACTGATCTGCCGCTGTTTGAAGCAGGCTTGAACCTGTTCTCCGCGCAATTTGCTGCGGACAGGTTTGAGCTGCTGCAACGCAGCCGCGACGCCAACGTGCGTTATCAACTATGTATCGCCAGTGATCTCGACGAAGCGCGGCAAAACCTTGAGGTCTGCCGCTCCCACCCTGATGTACTCAGCACCGCTGGCGTGCATCCGCACCAAGCTGCAAAGGTCAGCGAAGGCTGGTTGACCGAACTGAGCGCGCTGCTGGCAGAACCACAGGTGCGAGCCATTGGTGAATGTGGGCTCGATTTCAACCGGATGTTCTCGCCAGCACAACAACAAATCGACGTATTCGAGGCCCAGCTACAACTTGCTGCAACTAGCCAAAAACCCGTGTATTTGCATGAACGCGACGCGCTGGACACTCAACTGAGTTTATTGCGTAATCAGCAGATCCAGCACGGCATCGCCCATTGTTTTACCAGTACACGGCAAGCGATGGCTGCCTACCTTGATCTGGGTTTATATATCGGCATCACAGGCTGGGTTTGCGATGAACGCCGTGGCATGGATTTGCAAGAAGCGGTGCGTTATTTGCCACTGGACCGGCTGATCCTAGAAACCGATGCGCCCTATTTGCTACCGCGTAACCTGACCGACAAACCTAAATCGCGCCGCAATGAACCGGCGTTTTTGCCGGCTATCGCCGCCATGGTCGCGGGTTTAAAACAATGTCCGATTGAACAAGTGCTCCAAGCTGCATGGCACAACAGCTGTCGCTTATTCCAAGTGGAGGCCGCCGATGTGGCAACAATGGCTTGAAGCTTTGCTGACACCACTCCATGCGTTCCCGTGGTTTATGCTGGGCTGGACGTGCGTATGGGTACTGCTGACTATCGCCGTGTACAGTCTCACCGTGCATCGTCGGCAACTGAAATGGCAAGAAGAAACTGCCGGTGCGCTGGAAGATGCTATTCAGTCCCGCACCTTAGAACTGCAAGCAACGCTGTCCGAACTGGCCGAAAAAAATAAAGCGCTGGAAGAACAAAACACTCGCGATGCCCTCACCGGCGTGCGTAACCGCGCCTATTTCGACAAAAAACTGTTAGCAGAAATGAAGCGCAGCCGCCGCGAACAACGGCCGCTGGGCTTGATAATGCTCGACATCGACCACTTCAAAAAGATCAACGACCAATACGGTCATGTCGCGGGTGACGCGGTGATCCGCGGTGTAGCGTCGCGCATTAGTCAGCAGTTAAAACGCTCCAGCGACCATGTCTGTCGTTATGGCGGCGAAGAGTTTGCCATTATCCTGCCCAATACCGATATCGACGGCGTCAAAACGCTCGCCGAGCATATTCGTCTGGCGATTGCTGACTTACCGCTGACGACCGAAATTGGCGACTTAGCCGTCACCATCAGTGCGGGCTGCTACAGCGCCGTGTCGGATGCGGAGATGGCCAGCACTCATTTTACCGAAGCGGCTGACCGCGCCTTGTATCAAGCCAAACAAGCCGGCCGCAATCAAGTCTGTGTCAGCGAGCAATCGAGTAGCGCTGGCGCAGAGACGTTATCGGCGAACAGTTCGGCGTTAAGCGCCGAAGAAGCGCAGTTGTTGTTCGCCCCTGTTGGAGAAAATGATGAATCCTAGTTATTTCCCGGCCAGTCGGATGCGCCGGATGCGTGAGCATGACTTCAGCCGTCGTTTGATGGCCGAGCATCAGTTAACGGTCAATGATTTGATTTACCCGATGTTTATCATCGAAGGCGACAACGAGCGCCAAGCCATTGCATCGATGCCAGGCATTGAACGCGTCACGTTGGATTTGTTGTTACAAGAAGCCCGTGAACTGGCAGATTTAGGCATTCCAGCCATTGCGTTATTCCCAGTGACGCCACAAGACAAAAAGTCGTTGGATGCACAAGAAGCATGGAACCCAGATGGCTTAGCGCAGCGCGCGGTGCGCTTGTTAAAGCAACATGTGCCAGAGCTTGGCGTCATCACAGATGTGGCGCTTGACCCCTTCACCACGCACGGCCAAGACGGCATCATCGACGACAGCGGTTATGTGCTTAATGACATCACCACGGACGCACTGGTGAAACAAGCGCTGTCGCATGCCGAAGCCGGCGCAGACATTGTGGCACCATCGGACATGATGGACGGCCGCATCGGTGCCATTCGTGAAGCGCTGGAAGCCGCTGGTCATGTCAATACGCGCATTCTAGCGTATTCAGCCAAGTACGCTTCGAGCTATTACGGCCCGTTCCGCGACGCGGTCGGTTCTGCCAGCAACCTCAAAGGTGGCAACAAAAAGAACTACCAAATGGACCCCGCCAATAGCAACGAAGCCTTGCGCGAAGTGGCGATGGACTTGGAAGAAGGCGCCGACATGGTGATGGTCAAACCCGGCATGCCGTATTTGGACATAGTTCGTCGCGTCAAAGATGAATTTGGCGTACCAACCTTTGCCTATCAGGTCAGTGGCGAATACGCCATGCATATGGCGGCTATTCAAAATGGCTGGTTAGCGGAAAAGCCTGTGGTGCTGGAGTCATTGCTGGCATTTAAACGCGCCGGTGCCGATGGCATTTTGACTTATTTCGCCAAACGTGTGGCGCAGTGGCTGCGCGACGACAAGTAACCGACGCTATCGTCTAAACATCCAAAGCCCGCATCACTGCGGGCTTTTTTATTGGCCTAGCGTTTGGCCTAGCTGTTAGCCTAGCGTGGGTCTGGTTCGCTTGCCCCAAGCAGCGGAGCCATGTCATGGCCGCTATGCCCCGTGCGATGGCTTAGTCTTCCAGCCACGCCTCGTCGTCTTGCACCCAGACTTGCAACAGCTGCGCTTGCCGCGCCAGTTGCTTTGCTTGCGCCGCCACATCCCCGGTCAGCTGCGGGCTGCCTTGCCAGGCTTCACCTTTGGCCGCCGCTGCCGCGAGGCTGGCCCAACGACTGGCAAAGGCGGCTAACGCGTCGCGCGGTTCAGCTAAATCGGCCGCTGGTAAGTGGTCAAACGGCACCGGTTGACCTTGGGCGCCACTGACATCGCCAGCCAGCACCCAAGTGCCAACAAACCCCCGGTCGGTTGGATCTTCCACCGCCCATAAGCCAACATAAGGCGCGACAAACCACTCGGGCGTGTCACAGATCACTCCGTGCGGAATTTGCTGTGCCTCGACATAAGCCTCGATGGCAGGCAGTTGGTTGTCGCACCACAGCCAATCATCGGCGTCGTTAAAATCCATGTTAGTTCCTTGTTTTTCATCAGTGAGCAACGCTGATGGCTTGCTTCAACGAGGCGATTGGCCAATAAAAAACACCGCGACGCGGTGTTTTAAGTGGCGCAACGCTGCTTGGCAAAGCATCGCTATTTAATTTGTAACTGCCAACCCGCGCTTTGTTGGTAAGCAATTTCTTGTTCTAATTCAGCGCGCATCAGCGGGTGTTGTTCCAGCCAACCGGTCGGTAATTGCACTAACAACACCTCGGCTTGCGCACTTATCGACACTTCTGGCAGCGCCTCGTGTTGGCGGCGCATCGATAAAATCACCGCTAAACGCAATAACCGCGTTAAGCGCACTGCCAGCAGCACCGAGGTCATGGTTTGTTTGGCGATCACGTCGCGTTGAATATCCAAGCGGTGATTAAACACAAGCGCCATCAACAGTTGCTGCTGCGCCCGAGTAAAGCCCGGCAGCTCGGTGTGGCTGATGATATAAGCGCCGTGATGATGATAATTTTTGTATTCGATCAAAAGCCCAAGTTCATGCAACAAAGCGCCGGCGCGCAGCATGCTCAGGCCTTCAAACCGCGTTAAATTCCACTGGTCTTTCAGCTGTTCGGCCAGTTCCAGCGCCATATCGCCGACACGGTTGGCTTGCTGCTGGTCGATGTAATAACGCACCATCAAGGATGCGATGGTGCGGTTACGCACGTCGGTGTGTTGCAGCTGCGGCAACATGCCGTACAAGATCCCTTCGCGCAGCGCACCGCCCGACAGCGTCATGCCTTGAATATGCAAACTGCGGAACAAGCCAATTAAAATCGCTAGTCCCGAGGCAAACACTTGCTTGCGTTCTTGCGCCAGCCCTACCACTTCAAGTTTGTCGACTTGGCCACACGCAATGGCTTGTTGCATGATGGTTTCCAGCCGCGCCTGTGTAATGACTTCATCAAGGCCCTGCGCTACCAGAATTTCTTGCATCGCTTGTACTGTGCCCGAGGCACCGACGGCAATTTGCCAACCGATACCGGTAAATTCGGCGACTATGCTTTGCGCTTCCGCTTCGGCCGACTCAATGGCGCAATTGAAGTTGTCTTCGCTCAGCAATCCATCGGCAAAATAGCGGTCTAGGTAGGTGACGCAGCCCATATGCAAGCTGGCCAGTGCGATCGGCGAAAAACCATGGCCAACCACCAGTTCAGTGGAAGCACCACCGATGTCGATGACTAAACGATTGGATTCACAAGCAGACGTATGCGCCACGCCTAAATAAATCAGCCGTGCTTCGTCTTCACCCGAGATGATTTCGATCGGTTGGCCGAGGATTTTTTCCGCTTCGGTCAAAAACACTTTGACGTTGCGAGCAAGGCGCAAGGTGGCGGTACCGACAATTCGAATGTTGCTTGATGGGATATCTTGCAGGCGCTCAGCAAACAAGGCCAAGCATTCCCAACCGCGCGTCATGGCTTTTTTGGAGAGCACCAGCGAGTCGTTCAGGCCACTGGCCAAGCGCACTTTGCGTTTGACCCGGCCGATGACTTGCACACTGCCACCGACCACTTTGACCATCAACATATGAAAACTATTAGAACCGAGGTCGATCACAGCATAAATATCTTCATGCTGTGATGACGCTGGCCGAGCAAAACCCGCTTTAGCGAGCTCGTGGGCGCGCAGGTCTTGGACCATTACCGCCTCCGCGATTCGGTTGGCCCATTCGACGACGCACGCGCGGTTTTGGCGCGGTTAAGTCGGTTAACAACGCGTCGGCGTCGTATTGAGTGACCGGGATCGGGTGTTTGATGTAGTCTTCGATGGCTGTCAGATTCAGTGCGTAACGCTCGCAAGCAAAGCTGATGGCTTTACCGCTTTCGCCAGCACGACCGGTACGACCAATGCGGTGCACGTAGTCTTCGCAGTCATCGGGCAAGTCGAAGTTAAACACGTGGCTGACTTTTGGAATATGTAAGCCGCGCGCCGCAACGTCGGTTGCCACTAAAATATCGAGTTTACCGCTGGTGAAATCATCGAGGATTTTTAAGCGTTTTTTCTGCATCACGTCGCCGGTTAACAAACCAACGCGGTGACCATCGGCTTCCAGCCACGAGAAAATGTCTTCACACCAATGTTTGGTGTTGGCAAACACAATGGCTTTATCGGGCCATTCTTCTTCCATCAGCGTTAATAACAAGCGGATTTTATGTTCTTGTGATGGGTAGAATAATTCTTCGCTGATGCGTGAACCGGTCATTTGCTCCGGCGCCACGTGCACGTGCGTCGGCTGGTTCATCTGCTCGAACGCCAGTTCTTGTACCTTGTACGACAGCGTGGCAGAGAATAATAAGTTCAATCGCTCGGTCGCCGGCGGCATACGGCGGAACATATAACGGATGTCTTTGATAAAGCCCAAATCGAACATCCGATCGGCTTCATCCAGCACCGCCACTTGGATTTGTGACAGGTCGTAGATGCCTTGTTTCATGTAGTCGAGCAAGCGACCTGTGGTGCCAATTAAAATATCTGCGCCATTTTCTAAGGTTTGGCGTTGAGAATCGTAACCCTCGCCACCATAAATCAGCGCAAGACGGAAACCTGCGTGTTTAGCCAGCGCTTCGGCGTCACTGTGAATTTGCACAGCGAGCTCACGGGTTGGCGCCATGATAATGGCGCGTGGCTGACCTTTGCCACGTGGCTCATGCGTCAGCAGGTAATGGAACATGGCGGTTAAAAACGCCAGTGTTTTCCCTGTGCCTGTTTGTGCTTGTCCGGCAATGTCTTTGCCTTGCAATGCGATCGGCAACGTCTGCGCTTGAATAGGCGTGCAATATTGATAACCTTGCGCATCCAATGCAGCAAGAACCTGAGGTGCCAATGCAAAATCGGCGAATTTATGCGGTGTGAGGTGTGTTTTATTCATACGCGGCTAAGCATAACCGTTACGCTTGCAATAAGGAACAGTCAGGATAAAATTGAACCGATTTTTTAACTGGCCGAAAACGGTCACCAAAATGACCCAAAGTGGTCTAAAGTACCGTAAAAAAGCCCAGCGACAACCCCTACTTTCCCGTTGTCGCCCAACCGGAGATTACCATGAGCGAACACGTATTACATGTTACTGATGCCAGCTT
>DMYW01000052.1 GCA_003482455.1 Rheinheimera sp.
GAATTAGTAAAAACTTTCAAATCTCATGGTATTCGTGCAAAAGCCGACTTGAGAAATGAGAAAATAGGCTTTAAAATCCGCGAGCACACTCTTGCCCGCGTGCCGTACTTAGTTGTCGTTGGTGACAAAGAAGTCGAAGCCGGCGATCTTGCGCTGCGGACGCGTAAGGGCGAGGACCTCGGTAAAATGGCAGTGGCTGACTTTGTCGCCAAACTGACCGAAGAAATTAAAAACCGAGTGTAAGTATTCAATCTCTGGAGGAACGAACCATTAAAGTCGGAAAGAAACCGTTACCTAGTAACAGACCAAACCGTATTAACGAAGAAATCAACATTCGCGAAGTGCGTTTGATCGGTGTGGAAGGCGAACAATTGGGTGTTGTCAGTACGAACGAAGCGTTACGACTGGCCGAGGAAGCAGGTGCAGACCTAGTGGAAATTAGCCCAACTGCCGAACCACCGGTTTGTAAACTGATGGATTATGGTAAGTTCCTGTTCGAGAAAGGAAAAGCTGCTAAAGAGCAGAAGAAAAAGCAAAAGCAGATCCAGATTAAGGAAATCAAATTCCGTCCTGGAACTGATGAAGGCGATTAC
Source organism: Rheinheimera sp. (assembly GCA_003482455.1). Classification (GTDB taxonomy): domain Bacteria; phylum Pseudomonadota; class Gammaproteobacteria; order Enterobacterales; family Alteromonadaceae; genus Pararheinheimera. Next base: position 594 of record DMYW01000052.1, read on the forward strand.
CAGGTCAAACTACGCAACCTGCGTCGCTTCATAGAAGAGGGTGACAAAGCCAAAGTAACGTTACGCTACCGCGGTCGTGAAATGGCGCATTTGGACATCGGTATTGAAGTCCTCAACCGGATTAAAGAAGACCTCGCAGACATCGCTGTGTGTGAGTCCTTCCCAAGCCGTGTTGAAGGTCGTCAGATGATCATGATGCTGGCCCCAAGTAAGAAATAATAAGCGCATCCAAGTGATACCGTACTCCGCTGCGGCGACGCAGTGGCGGTGCGGTTTTCCGCCTTATTATTTTGTTGTCATTAAACAATGCGAGTGAGTGCACTATGCCTAAGATGAAAAACAACAAAGGCGCTGCAAAGCGCTTTAAGAAAACCGCTTCTGGTGGTTTTAAACGTAAGCAATCACATCTTCGCCACATCCTGACGAAGAAGTCTTCTAAGCGTAAGCGCCATCTGGGCCCGAAAACTTTGGTTGCCAAAGTTGACGTCGCTTCAGTAGTTCGTTGTCTGCCATACGCATAATTTTTTAGGAGACTGACATGCCAAGAGTAAAACGTGGTGTGACCGCCCGCGCGCGTCATAAGAAGGTATTAAAACAGGCTAAAGGTTACTACGGTGCCCGTAGCCGTGTTTATCGTGTAGCGTTCCAAGCAGTTATCAAAGCCGGCCAATACGCTTACCGTGACCGTCGTCAACGTAAACGTCAATTCCGTCAACTGTGGATCGCGCGTATCAACGCTGCTTCACGTCAAAACGGTTTGTCTTACAGCCGTTTCATCGATGGCCTGAAACGGGCATCTGTTGAAATCGACCGTAAAATCCTGGCTGACATCGCAGTATTCGACAAAGGCGCATTTGCTGCCTTAGTTGCTAAAGCGAAAGAAGCTCTGTCTGCTTAATTTTAAGTAGCAGTAAGAAGGCAGCCTCGGCTGCCTTTTTTTATGGCTGAAACTGGGGTTACATACCAAAGTACCAAGGCTTTGACTAAGCCGTGTTGTGGCATAGCAGCTGACTTACTTATCGAAAGGCTTATTTGCTTGTTGACTAAAACAGCCTCGCCAGAGACGGGCAACTCATTCGTCGACAGCAGGTAAGATGATCTGTCTACCCTTATATCAATAAGGTTTCGACCAGGTGTTTTGCTGACGTCTATGCATGTGCAGCAAACCCATAGATATAAAAAAAGAGCCTTGCGGCTCTTTTTCGTTAGCAGCAACTGTTAATTGGTCGCAGGAACTAATTCCATAACGATTTTATTGTCTTTAAACAGTTGCAGTTTTTGTTGGTTAACTTCAATCCGATCAGCGACTTGCAACTGCTTGGTGAACTGCTGTTCGTAGAAATTACCGTCGGTGCAAGACTTGCGAGTCATCATCACCGGCTTCACGGACAAGCGGTTATCTTTTTGTTCGTAGTTCGCGTTGAAGTTATTACAACCGGCAAACCCGAAAACACGCTGATTTTCATCAAACATCATTCGAATATTCAGCTTTTGTGGCACACCAATAGAAGACACTGCCGTTAAACGCCACACTACGTTTTGCACTTTGGCCGTGGCGGCTTTATCTGGGCAAGTCGCACCAGGCCAGAACTGATCGAAACGATCAACGAACAACGAGTTTGGATTGTCTTCGCCTTTGCGCGCGGTCAGCGTCGCAACGACCGGTTTGCCGGCTATCTTCGGATCTGCCTGGTAATTGCGCATCATTGGCATGTGATGTTGGGTCATCGCAATCGTCAAATTCTCGCCAGTAGCGCAGTCGGTGAACACAGCTTCATTGTTTTGCAGCTTGTACATGCCAAGCAGTGGCATGCGAGTGTCGATACGGCTGAAATTCTGTTGGCGTGTCAGCGAATAGTTTTCTTTGGTGACAATCGGTTTACCGGCAACATCTTGTTGCACCAACACATTGCTGCTACCAAAGTGAAACGACGGAATTTTGCCTTGTTTAGCTGTTAAATGCAGCGTGCGGTCATCCAGTTGCCACGTACCGCTTAACAGTTCGACTTGGTTTTTGTCCAAGTACTCGCGGCGAGCTTCAAAGCGTCCATCAGCCATCACATTTAACTGATATTGAATACCAGCGCATTTTTTACATGGCAGGGTGCCAGTAAACGTCATGTCGCGATCGATGAAAATGAGCCCAAAATCGGTTGCAATCGCTTCCGTTGTCTCCGAGTTCAACACTTCGTTGGTAACCAGATCAGGTTTTGCTTCTTCAACCGGTTGCACTTTATGTGGGTCGACCACAGGTGCAGGGATATTGGTACAGGCAGATAACACCAGAATTGGTAAGGCGACAACAAGACGTTTCATAACAAGTTTCCGAGCAAAAATTGCCGCCATTATAATCAAAGCGGCGGCGCTTTACAGAACTTTTGTCGCACGTAACTGGTCGATCATGTATTGCGCGCACAGTTCTGGGTATTGCTGCATAAAGCAGTGATCGCCCGGCAATTGCGTGACCGTCAGCGTCGGATGCTTTTCTATCCAAATTTTTAACGACTTATGGATAAACGGGTAGGTGTGTTCTCCAACCAACACATGACATGGCAGCGTCATGCGCTGCAAATCCGTCCACAGGCGTCTTGGCATGGACGCGAAAATTTCTGCTTCTCGACTTGGGTGGCAACGCAGTTTGAGCTGGGTGCCGTCGTGTGCAAGGGCATGCTCAAGGTAGGCCTGCAGCGCATCGTCGCGCCAGTGCTTGAAGATGCCGCGTTGATAAAAATACTGCCATGCGCTTTGTTGTGATGGCCAATGTTGTCGGCGACGTGCTGCTTGCTTGGCGAGTGGGTGATGTTTGTACAAGCCAAACAGTTGTAATACTCGCGCACTGCGATGCATCCAGGGTGTAAAAATGACCGGGTCAAGCAGCAGTAGTTGTTGAAATGGACTACCGTGTGCAGCCCACAGTGCGGTGATCACACCACCAAAACTATGCCCGCAGCCAATCTTTGCGACGTTGTTGTAATCATCAGCAAAATGCTCGAATGCTTGTGCAGCGGCCTGCGCTGATGCATCCCAACCGATAAAATCCCCACCCGATGCCGACTGACCGTGACCTTGCACATCCGATAAAAACAGATCGACATGCGGCTCTAACAATTGCCATAGTGGGCTGTACATCAAGCCACAAAAGCCATTGCCATGAATAAAGTGCAGCACAGGTTTGCCACGTGGTGGCGTGCGATAACCGGCGATGTGCACGCCAGTATTGGTTTCAAACGACCAAGGTTGTAAATTCAGCATTGAACTAACGTAATTACTCTAAAAAAATTACGATGCCATGATGGACGGGCAGATGCAAGGCAAAAAAAAGCCACCTTGCGGTGGCTTTTCATCAGGACATGCTTAGAAAGTGTATGTCAAACGAGCGTAGTAGAAACCGCCGTTGAAACCCATAACCGCAGTTGTTGGGTATTTGGCACCCAAGACTTCCGCGTATTTGTTTTCGTCTGGGACAGCATCTAGCAGGTTGCTTGCACCGACCGCAATGTTGTACGACTCGTTGAAAGAGTAGTTAACTTCGGCATCGATGGTGTATTCCGCACCTAACCACAATGGTAGACCTTCATTTGGATCTAATGAACCAGAGTCTGCATGGTCTTCGAAGTACTTGCCGAAGTAGTTGGCACGAACGTAACCACCCCAGTCGCCATGGTTATGGCTAACTGTGAATGAGCCGCGCAGGTGCGGTAAACCTTCTTCCAGCTGCTTCACTTTTGCATCGTTGATATTTGCAGAGTGATGGTCAACTGTTGTACCAGTCCAGTTTGCGGCTAACGCGTAAGTGTTGCGGCCACCAAACACGTCTTGGCTGTAGTTCGCGACGAAGTCGATACCTTGTGTAGTGGTATCAAAATCGTTGGTGAAGTATTTCACACCTGTGTAGCTTGAAGCATCTTTGATGCCCATCGCTAGCAGTGCCGCGACGTCAGCAGGAGTCAATTCTTGCGATGATGACTGGCTGATGCGGTCTGTTACTTTGATCTTGAAGAAGTCCAACGTCACATACAGGTCATCATATTCATAAACACCGCCGAACGAGAAGCTCTTCGATTCTTCAGGTGTTAATTGCTTACCACCTTTGAGCACTGAAATTGGGTGCGTTGGTGGTAATGTTGCGTTATCCACTAAACCCAGCCCAGCTGCAAACGAAGTCGTAACGTTGCGAACCATAGACTGGCCGACTGTTGGAGCACGGAAACCAGTGTTGTGGGCGGCACGGAACGCTAACTCATCAGTGATTTGATAACGGCTTGTCACCTTGTAGTTGAATGTATTGCCGAAATCTTCGTAGTTTTCATAACGAACGGCTAAATCAGCACGCCACTTGTCGCTGAGCTCAGCCCCAAATTCGGTATAACCCGCGTAGTTGTAACGGGTAAAAGTGCCTGCATCTTCCGGTTTAAAGCCTGGGAAACCATTCGAGCCGATACCAAAGCCCTGTGAAGCTAATGGGCCCACTTCAAACGAGTATTTATCACCAGCGCCAATTTCAAACGTATCGATACGGTATTCCACACCACCAGCTACCGCTAATGGGTATGGCAGGAACGACACGTCGACCAGTTTGTTCATTTCATAGTTCATCGCCTGTTCTTGTTGAACATACTTACCTGGACTGAATGAACGTGGAGTGTCTTTACCTAACGAGGCGTTGATCGTGTTTTTGATATAGAAATCAACTTCACTGCGACCATAGCTTGAACTCCAATCGAAGTTCCAACCATTAGCCAATACGCCGCGCAGACCGCCTGTTAATGCCGCATCTGTCACGATGCCGCCAAACTTCGGTGTGAAGCCGCCTGGCAGCATAGACAGATAAGAGAAGCAGTGAGACGGCAGAGCGCTAACATCGGCACTGACTTGGGCGTAGGTGCGTGAACCTAATGCAACTGTTGGACAAGCACCTTTGGTGGCATCTGTGTTGCCGATTAGCAGTGTTTCGCCGCCATCGTTCGAGTACACACCACCGCGCGTCGCCGGGTTACGGAAGTAGAAACCGCCTTCTACATCACGCTCGGCGAAGTTACCAAACATGTAGAATTCACGGTCTTTAGCCACTTCAACGGACATGTTTGCGAATAATTTCATGTCGCGTTTGAATTCTGGTGAACCCCACACCTGCGCAACGTCCGCAATCGGGAAACCTTTAGATTGCAGTGCGGCAGCATCACCGCGCTGCACGCTACGACTGGTTGGGTCTGATTGTTTAAATTCTGCAGAGAAGTTCGCAAAGCCTTCAGAAGTAAATGGCAAGCCAACGTTCAAGCCAACTTGTTTCAGGTCGCCATCACCTTCGTAATGTTGACCCGTTTTGACTTCAATCGAGCCACCGTCGTTATTATCTTTCAGACGGAAGTTGATGACGCCCGCGATGGCATCTGAACCGTATTGAGCTGCTGCGCCATCACGCAAAACTTCGACAGATTTGATAGCGATGGATGGGATCACAGAAATATCAGGGCCTTGTGAGCCGTCTGATAAACCACTTCCTAAGAAGGTAATAACTGCAGAGCGGTGACGGCGTTTGCCGTTAACCAGCACCAAAGTTGAATCTGGTGGTAAGCCACGTAAGTTCGCTGGGCGAACTAACGTTGATGCGTCGTTGATGGGTTGGCTGTTGACGTTAAATGATGGCACCACGGCGCTCATCAAGGTCATCATGTCCGATGAGCCGTTTTTGGTGAATTCGTCGACAGAAATAACATCAACTGGCACCGCTGAATCGCCGACAGAACGAGGAGCACCGCGAGTACCCACCACGACCATCTGTTCGACGTTTTTGTTATCTTCAGCTTTTTTATCTTTGTTAGCGTCGGCTGTTTGAGCCAAGGCGACTGAGGTACTGAGCGCAAAGACAGCGGTACCGGTCAGCGCTGCTTTGATGCAGGCCGCCAGCGGCTGATAATTGTTTTTGCTTTTCATAAGTATGCCTTCATATATCCTGGATGTATTTTTTGTTCCACGCCGTTGTAGTTTTTAAAGCAGGCGCACTCCTAACTTATTGCAAAAAAAAACATTTGTCCAACGCGAAGTTAAGTCAGGTTGTCTCAAAAAGTTTGCATTGAAGAAAATTCAACTGTCCCGAATTTGTGGTTTGTAACTTATTGTAAATGCTGACCTTTGGTCGGAAAACTTGGCGAGTTATCGCAGGTGGATTGAAAAATTTTGACCAAACACGTTAGATACAGCAAACAACCCTTGAGAAACCTATGAAAACACTAAATCTCTCCCTCACGGCATTTGCGTTGCTTTCGGCCAGTGCGCTAGCAGCACCACTGACACTTGAACGTTTATTTGCCGAACCGGCGCTTAGCGGCACAGCACCTAAATCCTTGGCTTATTCGCCTGATGGCTCGCGCATCACCTATTTAAAGGGCAAAGCCAGCGATGCCAGTCGCTTAGATTTATGGCAATACGACATTAAGGCCAAACAACACAGCCTGTTGGTGGATGCCGATTCGCTGGTTAAAGGCGCTGAAGTGTTGTCGGATGAAGAAAAAGCACGGCGTGAGCGTTTGCGGCTATTTGCCAGCGGTATCGTTAGCTATCAGTGGTCCAAAGATGGAAAAGCGTTGTTGTTCCCGCTCAATGGCGATTTGTATTACGTCGAGCTCGCCAATGGTAAAGCACGTAAGCTGACCAATACCGCCGAATTTGAAACCGACGCGCAAATTTCACCCAAGGGCAGGTTCGTGTCCTTTGTGCGGGAACAAAACCTGTATGTTATTGATTTAACAAACAACAAAGAACAGCAATTAACTTTTGATGGCAAAGGCGATGTCAAAAACGCCATGGCCGAATTTGTCGCGCAAGAAGAAATGCATCGGATGACTGGCTATTGGTGGGCGCCCGACGACAGCAAAATTGCTTACACCCAGTTTGATGAATCGAAAGTGCCGCTCGCGGTACGCAACGAAATCTACGCTGACGAAATCAAATTGTTCAACCAGCGTTATCCGTTTGCTGGTGCTGCCAACGTGACAATTCGTTTAGGCGTGGTCGGCGTGGGGCAGGCCAAAACGCAGTGGATTGATACAGGCGCTGCGTCGGACATCTACTTACCACGGGTACAATGGAGTCAAGATCCAAACCTGTTGACTTATCAGTGGCAACAACGCGACCAACAAAAACTGGAACTGCGCGCCGTCAATCTGACGACACAGCAGCAACGTGTGCTGCTGACAGAAACCAGCAAGACTTGGATCAATTTGCACGATTCGTTGAAGTTCTTGCGCGATAAAAAACATTTTGTCTGGGCTTCAGAACGCGATGGTTTTAACCATTTGTACCTGTATTCGCTAGATGGTGGTAAACCCAAGCAACTGACCCAAGGCGCTTGGATCGTCAATGAATTGGAAGCGGTGGATGAACAAGCCGGCTTATTGTATTTCACCGGTCGTAAAGACACGCCGTTGGAAAGTCATTTGTACACAGTGCCGGTTAAAGGTGGCGCGATCAAACGTTTAACCAGTCCAGACGCCAGCCATAGTGTGGTGGTGGCAGAAAATGGCAGCGGCTTTCTTGATTCATGGTCCGCAGTGACTAGCTTGCCAAAAGTGGCACTGCGCGACCAGCAAGGTGAGTTGGTGACCACGCTGGAAGCCAACGATTTAACTGAGCAACATCCACTGACGCCATACGCGGCCGACCTAGTGCAACCGCGATTTGGTACTTTAAAAGCCGAAGATGGCCAAGTGCTGCATTACCGGATCTTTGAGCCAAAACAACTCAAGCCAGGCCACAAATATCCAGTGGTGGTTGGCGTCTATGGCGGGCCAGGTGCGCAGCGCGTCACTAACAGTTGGAGTCCAAAAGATCTTTATTTCCAGTACTTAGTGCAGCAAGGCTACATAGTGTTTCAACTGGACAACCGCGGCTCTGAAAACCGCGGCAAACAGTTTGAAGATGCTATTTATAAAAAGCTGGCGGTTGCCGAAATCAATGACCAAAAGGTCGGCGTGGATTACCTGCGTTCGTTGCCGTACGTCGATGCCAAGCATATCGGAATTTACGGCCACAGTTACGGTGGTTACATGAGCATCATGGCGATGTTTAAAGCTGGCGATTATTTTGCGGCTGGTGTGTCCGGCGCGCCAGTGACCGATTGGGCCTTGTACGATACGCACTACACTGAACGTTATTTAGGCCATCCGGCGCAAAATGCCGATGGTTATCGCGACAGCGCCGTGTTTCCGTACGTGGATGGACTTAAAGGTAAGCTATTGATTTACCATGGCATGGCGGATGACAACGTGTTGTTTACTCATAGCACCAAACTGTTTTCGCTGCTGCAAAGTAAAGGCAAGCCGTTTGAGATGATGACGTACCCGGGCTCGAAACACGCGATGTTTGGCCAGCCAGTGCAGACGCATTTGCATCAGACCATCACCGAGTTTTTTAACCGGACCTTGTTGCAGCCATCACTTGCGGCGCAGCAGCCCTAAAATGAAAACCGCCTTCGGGCGGTTTTTTGTTGGCACATGAAAGCGCGGCTGAAAGTGGCTGCGCTTTACAGCCGATTCGCGCAGTCGCTGCCTTGACTTAAGCTTCGATAATTGGCCACTGTGGTGCTGGCGATTTGTTGCATCGCATCAGCGGTAAAAAACGCTTGATGCCCGGTAATTAGCACGTTCGGGAAGGTCAGTAGTCGTTGAAACACTTCGTCGGCGATGACTTCATCACTTAGATCTTTAAAAAACAGATCGCCTTCTTGCTCGTATACATCTAGCCCCAGTAGACCAATCTGTTTGTTTTTAAGGGCTTGGATCACTGCTTGGGTGTCAATCAAGCCGCCACGGCTGGTGTTGATAAGCATCACGCCTGGTTTCATTTGCTTAAGCGTCTGCTCGTTAATCAAATGATGAGTTTGAGGTGTGAGCGGACAATGCAAACTGACAATATCCGCGTTCGCGAATAACTCAGCCAGTTCGACATAACTAGCACCCGTTGGCAATAACTCGGGTTGCGGCGCCACGTCATAACACAAAATCTTCATGCCAAAACCGGCCAGAATACGCGCCGTGGCAAGGCCAATGCGGCCGGTGCCAATTAAGCCCACTGTGCGACCGTGCAGATTAAAACCAAGCAAGCCGACCAGACTGAAATTGTCGTCACGTACCCGGTTGTAGGCTTTGTGCAGTTTGCGATTGAGGCACAGCATCATACCGACGCAATGTTCGGCCACGGCTTCGGGTGAATAGGCTGGCACCCGAGCGACCGCGATGCCTAATTGTTTCGCGGTGGCGAGGTCTACGTTGTTAAAACCAGCGCAGCGTAGTAACACGATGTTGATGCCCAATGCGGCAAGCCCGTGCAAGACGTCTGCGTTGACCTTGTCGTTGACAAACACGCAGACGGCACGCGCGCCAGTGGCAAGCGAAAGAGACTCTAGGTTTAGTGGCTGCGCGGTAAATCGCCAGTCCAGCGCAGGCGCCTCGCGCTGTAAAAACTCTTCATCGTAAGGCTGGGCACTAAACAAACAGATATCCATCGGTTTTGCTCCTTAAGCGGCGTGTTCTTTGGCTGTTTTGGGAAGCAGTGCCAATTCGGCTTCGATCGCTTCGCACAGTGCCAAAGGTTTGGTGCGCGGTGCATAACGTTTGACCACCACACCGTCTTTATTGACTAAAAACTTGGTGAAATTCCATTTAATGGCGCGGGTTTTTAACAAGCCACGTGCTTGGTCTTTCAAAAATTCAAACAAAGGGTCGGCATCTGGGCCGTTGACTTGAATTTTAGCCATGACAGGGAAACTGACGCCATAGTTAATTTGGCAAAACTGTTGAATTTGCTCGTTATTTCCAGGTTCCTGACCGCCAAATTGGTTGCAAGGAAACGCCAAGATCACCAAACCTTGGTCTTGGTATTTTTGGTGCAGTTGTTCGAGTTCTTGGTATTGCGGGGTAAAGCCACACTCACTGGCGGTGTTAACGATGAGCAATACTTTGTCGCGAAATTGGCGCAGTGGCAGCGATTCGCCTTGTGCATTTTTAATCTGAAAATGGTGTACGTTTGCCATAAATCCTCCCTGGCCGTGCGGCCGGCGTTTTTGCTATTTGTATCATAAGTTTGTAAAGTACCGAGCAGTGTTTCACAGATTTAAGACAACTGTATGTCAATTTCCGGACAATCTCTCAAACTCGCATTTATCGGTTTAGGCGTGATGGGCTTCCCGATGGCGGGCCATCTGCAACGCGCTGGCCATCAAGTGACTGTGTATAACCGCACCAGTAGCAAGGCGGCACGCTGGGTGGAGCAATATAGTGGCGCTATGGCGCTGACACCGCGTGAAGCGGCGCTGGACGCCGACTTAGTGTTGATGTGTGTCGGTAATGACGATGATGTGCGTTCTGTGGTGTATGGCGACGACGGCGTGCTGGCGGGCATGAAAGGCGGCAGCATTTTGGTCGATCACACCACGGCGTCGGCAGAGCTAGCACGTGAACTGGGTCATGCCTGTGCCAGCAAGCAGCTAGGCTTTTTAGATGCGCCGGTGTCTGGCGGTCAAGCGGGGGCAGAAAACGGCAAACTGACCATTATGGTTGGCGGGCTGGCCGACACCTTTGTGCTAGCTGAAGCTGTACTGTGGCACTACGCCAAAGGCGTGCGGTTACTTGGCGGTGTCGGTGCCGGTCAGCTGGCGAAAATGGTTAATCAAATTTGCATTGCGGGCGTGGTGCAAGGCCTTGCCGAAGCACTGCATTTTGCAGACAAAGCGGGGCTGGATGCCAAAGCGGTGCTGGATGTGATCTCCAAAGGTGCGGCGCAATCATGGCAGATGGAAAATCGCGGCCATACCATGGTCGATGGCCAATTTGATTTTGGCTTTGCCGTCGATTGGATGCGTAAAGATTTAGCGATCACGCTGAATGAAGCACGCAAAAACGGCGCTCAGTTGCCGCTGACTGCGTTGGTTGACCAATTTTATGCCGAAGTGCAAGCGCTAGGTGGTGGTCGCCAAGATACCTCGAGTTTGATCCGCCGTCTGAAATAATCTTCTCACGCTGGCGTTGTCGCGACTCAGTTCGGCGACGCCAGGCCTACAACTTCATTCCTTCATACCCTTTTGTGGTTCGTTATCTTCATCTTCTGGTGTACACGGGCTGTGTCTTCGCCATGTTCCTTTTCTGTGAACTCACTAGTGCAGCTGTTAACAAGAGTGTGTAAAAGTGTGTTAAGAGGTTAAAATGAAAATGCATCCAGCGTTATAGCATGCTACCATTTTGTAATCGTTTACATTTTCATGTGTTAATTTGTATGGCCTATAGCCTCAGTTGGTTTCCTGTTTTCTTATTATTCAGTGGCTTAGTGGTTTTGCCTGGCTGTTTGGCGGCACTGATAGTCCGACGCAGTGGTGCTGGTCTTCGTACTGCGTTATGGTCGCAAGTTGGCTGTATGGTAGCGTTTTTAAGTTGTTGTTGGGTACTTAGCCATAATCAAGTCCACATTACGCATGACTCATTGACGTTGCAGGCGGGACCTTATCAAACAGCGGTGAGCAGTCTTTCCGCTGCAGATACTCAAGTGTCTGTCGTGTCAGCACAGCAACTTGGGGAATTTCAGCCAGCTTCGGTGGTCAATGGCATTTTACTGCCTGAGTATCAAGTCGGCTGGTTTCGCTTAGCCAATGATCAACTGGCGTTTGTAATGCTGATCGGCGAAGTGGCCGACGTCAGCATCGTCAAAACCGCCAACACTATTGCACTCATCAGCGGCAATTTGCACCAAGCGACTGTCGCGCAGGTTGAACCTTAACCAGACTCGCATGAAAACAAAAAGGACGCCGCGGCGTCCTTTTTAGTTTGTTCGCAGCAAAAACGCTTAGTTAGCAAACACCATCTCTGGAATTTCGCCGTTGACGATTAATTTGCCGGCGGTCTTTTGCACGATTTCTTCCACGCTGACGCCTGGTGCGCGCTCCAGCAAATGGAACGCGCCATCACGTACTTCCAGCACGGCTAAGTCGGTGACGATCTTTTTCACGCAGCCAACGCCCGTCAGCGGCAGGGTGCAGCGTTCTAGTAATTTCGACGAACCGTATTTGTCGGCGTGGGTCATGGTGACGATGATGTTTTGCGCACCAGCCACTAAGTCCATCGCGCCGCCCATGCCTTTCACTAGCTTGCCTGGGATCATCCAGCTGGCGATGTTGCCGGCTTGGTCCACTTCAAACGCGCCCAGCACCGTTAAATCAACATGGCCGCCACGGATCATGGCAAAACTTTCCGCCGATGAAAAAATCGCTGCGCCTTTAATCGCAGTGACGGTTTCCTTGCCGGCGTTGATCATATCGGCGTCCAATTCGGCTTCGCTCGGGTAGGGGCCCATGCCTAACAAACCGTTTTCCGATTGCAGCATCACTTCCATGCCCGCAGGCACATAGTTGGCCACTAAGGTTGGAATACCGATACCAAGGTTGACGTAAAAACCGTCTTGTAATTCTTGTGCGACACGCATCGCTACTTGTTCACGAGATAATGCCATCATCAACTCCTTAATCTTTGCGAACCATGCGACGTTCGATGCGTTTTTCAAAGCTGCCTTTGATCACTCGATGCACGTAAATACCTGGGGTGTGAATTTCGGTCGGGGCCAATTCGCCCGGCTCGACGATTTCTTCTACTTCCACCACGGTGATTTTGCCGGCAGTGGCGACCATCGGGTTGAAGTTCATCGCGGTGTGGCGGAATACCAAGTTGCCGTAGCGGTCAGCTTTCCACGCGCGCACAATGGCGAAATCACCGGTGATCGAATGTTCCAGCACATAGTTGCGGCCATTGATTTCGCGGGTTTCTTTGCCGTCAGCCACTGGCGTACCGTAGCCAGTCGCGGTGAAAAATGCCGGGATGCCAGCACCACCAGCGCGAATTTTTTCCGCTAGCGTGCCTTGTGGGGTTAACTCCACTTCCAGCTCGCCCGATAACAGCTGTTGTTCAAACAAAGCGTTTTCGCCAACGTAAGAAGCGATCATCTTTTTGATTTGGCGATCTTCAAGCAGCACGCCAAGGCCAAAGCCATCGACGCCACAGTTGTTGGAGACCACGGTTAAATCCTTGGTACCCATTTTTTTGATTTGGGCGATTAAGCCTTCTGGAATACCGCACAAGCCAAAGCCACCGGCGATGACGGTCATGCCGTCGGTAAGGCCAGCCAGTGCCTCTTCGTAGCTATGTACGACTTTGTTAAACCCTGCCATGGAAAACCTCTTTTGTTGT
>DMYW01000036.1:0-20374 GCA_003482455.1 Rheinheimera sp.
GTGGTGCTCTAACCAACTGAGCTAAGGACGCATCGTGCAGCTTTGTGAAACAAAGCGAGCGCTATAGTATTTTTCAGCGCCTTGCTTTGCAAGCGATTTTTTGGGCTTGCTGGTTCACTTGCTGAAAGTTTGGTCGGTTTGTTAATGAAGAGCAGTTTTAACACGGTTTTACATTCAAGGATCTACCACGGCACATGGCAAGTGCACAACAGATGTCTTCCTCCTCCAGTCCCTTTGGCTTGCTGGTTGGCAATCAAAATTCGGTCGGCCACCTGCCTCGAGCCGCCCAAGCAGAATTACTGGCTTTTTCGAGCCACAGTCTGTCCGAGTTGCGCAACGCCAGCCCGCTTGCGGTCACGGCAGGCGCAGATTTGTTGAATTTATAGCGTCGCCTAACGCTTCATGTAATCGGCATTGAACTGACCCGTTTAAGCATCCTACAGCGGTCATAACCTAGATGTGAGCGCCGCGGGGCGCCAAGGATTTCGAGCTGCCAGCAGATGACAAACAATAGGGGGTCAATTACACGTTTAGCTTGGGCCTTGGCACACAAAACTCAAAGTTAGCAAGGAGCACCGTTCATGAAACACCATGCCTGCAACACCCAGCTACCATCACTTACAAATCAGCCCTTTATAGACTTGGTGCTGGTGCTCCTGTTGTTTTACGTGGTGGTATGGAACAAACCCGCAACCACCGGTTTAGATCTGTCCTTGCCTTCGTATCCAAACTGTTGGATTGGCAAGGAAAAATCCTACCAAGTGCGACTCTATGCCAACGGTAGTATCGAAGTGAGTGGTATTCACCGACTGTTCTCACGCACTGAGCTGCCAATCATGTTGGACGAACTTATGCGATTAAAGCGCAATGATCCGAACTATTTAAACATCGCTTCTTTGTATGTTGATGAGAATTTACCGGTCGGTGATGCAGTAGCGGTGACCCAGCAGTTAAAACAGTTTGGCGCTGAGCAGATTTTTTGGCACCACTTGAACAATCCATAGTCCGCAACGACGCATCCAACATTACGGCGATTGCACACCGGTCATTCGATGAAAGTCTAAGTTTCAAAAGGTCTGGCTGGGTCTAGAGTAAACATCACAACGACTGATAAAAAAACCAAGGCAGCACCTATGACCTCTCACTCCACCCCAGTGTCTATCCAAAGTGCGGCGGCGGCGCCCTATCGCGACGCGATCGCCCACGCCAGTCAAACGCCCGAGGCCTTTTGGGCCGAACAAGCCCAACGAGTCGCGTGGTTTAGCCCACCCAGCCAAATTTGCCAACAGCGCGACGCGCAGCATACCGACTGGTTTGCGGATGGTACGCTCAATAGCAGTTATTTGGCGCTGGACTGGCATATCGAACAAGGCCGCGGCGCGCAAACGGCGCTGATTTACGACTCGCCGGTGACTGGCACTAAACAGCGCTTTAGCTATCTGGAGCTGCGCGATGCCGTTGCCTTGTTTGCCGGCGTGCTGCAACACTTGGGCGTTGCTAAAGGCGATCGCGTGGTGATTTATATGCCGATGGTACCCGAAGCCGCCATTGCCATGCTGGCGGTGGCGCGCCTTGGCGCTGTGCATTCGGTGGTATTTGGTGGTTTTTCAGCGCATGAACTGGCGCTGCGCATCGACGACGCCACGCCCAAAGTGGTGGTCAGTGCCTCCTGTGGTATTGAAATCAACCGGGTGATTGCCTACAAACCACTGCTCGATGAAGCCATCGAACTTGCCACGCACAAAGTGGCGCACTGCGTGATATTGCAACGCCCGCAAGCGCCATGCGAATTAACGCCATCCCGTGATGTGGATTGGCTAGAGGCCCTTGGCAGCGCCGCGCCGGTGGCGCCTGTGCCAGTTAAAAGCACAGATCCGCTGTATATCCTGTACACCTCCGGCACCACAGGTAAACCCAAAGGCGTGGTGCGCGACAATGGCGGCCACGCCTGCGCGCTGCTTTACAGCATGCATGCCATCTACGACATGCAGCCCGGCGAGGTATTTTGGGCGGCGTCTGACGTGGGCTGGGTGGTTGGTCATTCCTACATAGTGTACGCGCCGCTGTTTGCCGGTTGCACCACAGTGTTGTACGAAGGTAAGCCGGTATTTACGCCCGATGCCGGCGCCTTTTGGCGGGTCTGCGCCGAATACCAAGTCAAAGTGCTGTTCGCTGCGCCAACAGCATTTCGCGCCGTGCGCAAGGAAGACCCTGACGCCCTACTTCAAACTTATGATTTATCGACGCTTCGTTACATCTTTATGGCGGGCGAACGACTAGACCCCGCCACCTACCAGTGGGTAGTGGATAAAATTGGTAAACCGGTCATTGATCATTGGTGGCAAACCGAAACCGGTTGGGCTATCAGCGCCAACCCGGCTGGGCTTTGTTTGCTTGAGGCCAAAGCTGGCTCGGCCACAGTGCCAGTGCCAGGCTTTCAGGTCGAGATTTTGGATGAACTCGGCAGCCCAGTTCCTGACGGCGAACAAGGTTTTATCGCGCTTAAACTGCCACTGCCGCCAGGCTGTTTGCAAACCATCTGGGGCAATGACGCGCGCTTTGTCGACGGCTACTTAGGCACTTTTGCCGGTTATTACGCCAGCGGCGATGGCGGTTATCGCGACCAGGATGGCTATCTGTACGTGATGGGCCGCACCGACGATGTGATTAACGTCGCCGGCCATCGCTTATCGACTGGCGAGATGGAGCAAATTGTCGCCAGTCACCCAGCAGTGGCTGAATGTTGCGTCATTGGTATTCACGAAGCCATTAAAGGCCAACAACCGCTGGCACTTGTGTTGGTGAAAAACGGTGTCGACATCGACGAAAGTCAGCTTGAAACTGAGCTGGTGGCCATGGTGCGGCGTGACATCGGCGCGCTGGCGTGTTTTAAACGCGCGGTGATCGTCAAACGTTTACCGAAAACACGTTCTGGTAAAATATTGCGCAAGCTACTGCGCCAAATCGCCGCCGGCAGCGAGTACAGCGTGCCATCGACCATCGACGACCCGGCGTGTTTACCTGAAATTGCGCACTTACTTGAACAACGCGCATTGATCAACGCCGACTATTAGTCGCGCTTATGCTGGCAGCGACTTGGTGGTCGCTGCCCGAGCCCCCCCGCCACGAGCATTTGACGCCGCATCGCCACAATCAACCTTGCACCACTTGGCTGTTCGTGCGAATGGACTCGCGCATCTGCTGTTTTTTACGGCATTAGCAGCGTCATCGCACTGTATTGCTTGAGCTTATGTGCAGTTTCCCTAAAATAGCCGCCCCACATTTTTATTCCGGAGTTGTGATGGCCAGCCAGTTGCGTTCGATTAAAGCCAAACTTATCGCCGGCGTCAGTGCGGCGTTTATTGTCACCACCTTCTGTTTTACGACAGTCAGCTGGTACGTCAGTCAAAGCGGAATTCAACAGCAAGTGAAAACCCAACAATTGCCTGAACAACTGGCGCAAATTGTTTCAAACATCGAACTGCAAATCAGTAGCTTGCAGAAGGTTGCCGAACAAATTGCCAGCTCGCCACAAGCACAGCGGATGGTAGCTGAAGGCAAAACGGCAGCAGCCCAACAACAAGTCGTCGCCGAGCTGCAGCAGCTCAAAGCTGTGCATGGTTTGCAACAAACCTCCTATTGCGATCGCACAAGTGGTGATTATTGGAACGACCGTGGCTTCTTACGGACATTAAACCCAAGCCAAGACGGTTGGTTTTTCAAATTTCGAGATTCCGGTAAAACCTCACAAGTCGCCGTGTACAAAAGTGATGTGGTTGGCTATCAGATCTTTGTTAACTATCAACAAGCCGACGGCAAAGGTCTGGCGGGCGTGGCCAAGTCACTCAATGACATGGTCGAGCTGATTAAAAATTACCGGATTGAGCAGACCGGCCACGTGTATTTAGTCGACCAACAAGGCAATATCGTTATTCACCCAAGTTTGAATTTAGGTACAGCGCTGCATTCAGTGTTACCCGCCGACATCGCGACGCAGTTGCTTGCTGCCACTGACGATACCGTCGTGCTGCAAACTGAGCTGCATGGCACTGATACGCTGCTGGCGAGCCGCCGCTTGCCTTCAGCCGGTTGGACCTTAGTCGCCGAAGTGCCTGCCGATGAGTTCTATACCCTGCTGTATCAAACCCAAACGACCTTGCTGTTAGTCGCCGCCTTACTGGTGATCCTTGGCGCCGCATTAGCATTTTGGTTTAGTCATCGGTTAACTCAACCCATCTCGCAACTTGCGGCGTTGTTTCAACAGTTGGCAGGACGTGATGCCGATTTAACGGCGCGGCTGGAATTGCGCTTTGACAGCGAATTAAATGCGCTGGCCGACGGCTTTAACCAGTTTGTGGCACGCCTGCACCAAGTGGTCAGCGATGTTCGCCAGCGCAGTCAAACCTTGGCCCAGCAATCCAAGCAACTGGCCGAACAGGCAGCCAGCTCACAAGCACAAAGCCATTCCCATCAACAAGTGACGGCCGCTGTGTTGGATGCATTGCAACAAATGCAAACCACGGTGCAAGAAATCGCTGGCCACGCGGCCTTAACAGCGCAGACGACACAGCAGAATCGCCATAACACACAACAAGCACTGGATAACGTGGCATCGGCGCGTTCCTTGACCGATGCCGTCAGCGGTGAAATCAGCGTCGTTGGTGAGCGAGTGCATTATTTGGCCAGTCAAACGGACTCGATCAACACCATTTTGGAGGTGATCCACTCGGTGGCAGAACAGACCAATCTGCTGGCGCTAAACGCCGCGATTGAAGCCGCTCGCGCCGGTGAACATGGCCGTGGTTTTGCGGTGGTTGCCGACGAAGTGCGGAATTTGGCCAGCCGCACTAGCCGCTCAGCAGGGGAAATCCAGCAGTTGATCAGTGACTTGTTGCAACAAACTCAAGCCGCAGTCGCCGCCGTGCAAAACGCCACCCAACAAGCCAGCAGCTCAGTGGCCCGCAGTGAACAAGTGCAAGGGCAATTGCAGCAAATGCATCAACAAGTGGTGCAACTGGACCAGATGAATATTCAAGTGGCAGCTGCCACCGAAGAGCAATCGGTGGTGGCCGCAGATGTGTCGCAGCAACTAGAACACCTGTCGACGTCATTTGCACACAGCGTGGCGCAGGCAGACCAATTAGAGCACAGCGCGGCTGAACTTTTGGCCATCGCGAACCAGCTACAGGACTTGGCCAATCGCTTTAAACTATAAATCAAGCCGTCAACTGACGCCGACCTTGCACCGCAGATTTGCGCAAAGTCGGCACAGTTGCAGTTAAATCAGTTCATTTCCACCTTGAATCTGGTGTTTAATTCCCTAAAACGATATGATGCAAACTGTTAATTTTTGTCATTCAGTATAGGGATATTATGTCGCTGTTTCGCCGTTGTAGCTTGGCTTTGGCCGTTTCTGCAGTCCTTGTCGCGTGTGGAAGCACCGGCAGTTCACATACCACATCTCAGACGAGCGCCAAATCGGCTAAAACGAATGCGCCACAGCAAGTGGCCAAAACGCCTGCCGCACCGCGACGTGATGTGTCGAAATTAATTGAATTGTATCTACCAGAAGGCGTTGGTGGCCTTGCCGTGAAGCGGTTGCAAGGGCGTAACCTGGTCGATTACGACACTGTGATGCAAGATGGCAAGGTGTATGTCGAACCTGGCCAATATCGCATACGCTTCACCTTGGACCAATCGACCGGTGATTTTAGCCGCGACGTCGATATCGCCGCTTCTGACAAAATTCAGTACATCCACGCGGAAGTCACACCCGATATGAAACGGGTGTATACCTGGATCTCCCCTGCGTCACCGGAACAACCAGCGTTTTTTGATGAACGCACCATGATGTTGTGTGAATTGCCAGATGAAGCTTCGACCGACCAAAATCCGATGTTTTCAAAACTGGCGTTGGAATCCTGTAAAACCATGGCCGACAAAGAAAACCCTCGCGCCTTGTTGATGATGGGGTATTTCTACCAATACGGCGTCAATCTGCCGGTGGATAAGACCAAAGCGCTGAATTATTACACCAAAGCCATTGAATTGGACGTGCAAGGTGCCGAGCCGTATTTGTTTGACTACTTCTCGCAGCGCAACGACACCAAACGTTTAGTCACCATGCTTGAGCAACTGGCCAAAGAAGGCTCGCCACGGGCTGCGGCGGTGTTGGCGCATTACTACATGCAAGGTGAAGAAGTAAAACAAGATATCCATATGGCGCGCGATTTAAGCGAACAAGCGATCGACGCAGGTTTGCACGCCAATAGCTTATTGTTGGCCCACTATTTCGCCAGCTCGGCACGCAATAAAGAGGATTACATCACGGCGAAGGCATACACAGAGTTGTATCGCGTGGCCACCGATGAGCCAGACTCCATGTTGTTTATGCTGGAAAGCAATCTGAAAACCTTTATCAAGCCCACTGACCGTGCAGCAATTGATGCGACCAAACAAAAGGTCCTACAACACGGGAACAGAGACTCTTACGGCACTTTGTGTGTGCAGGATGTCGAAAAAACATCGGAAATGAAAAACAAAAACCTGACTTTGTTTATCAACTCGAGCGATCAAGGGCTCCCGATTGTTCCTGGAAAACCTTTGCTTGTCAAAAACCTACCCTTGCTCAACCGTGGGTACCAGTTATATTTCCGCACCGGTACTGACACAGTTTATGTGCAACAGTTGAACTATAACGAAACGGACGGCAAAGATATGTGTCTGATTTATAACAAAGAAATTGATGCCTTGAATTTACAAGTGAACGCAGGCAAAACCAAATGTGGTTGCCCGTTGAACTAACAGGTATCTTGGTTCTGTGCATAAAAAAAGCCCGCGATGCGGGCTTTTTTGTCGATGCAACTTGGCTAACCCGTCAGCAAGGTTCGCACTAAGCGTTGCGATTTTTTCGTGGTAAGGCGCGCCAGCCATTGTTGCACCAACCAGACTTGCGCATACGTTAACAGCGCCGCCGCGGCAAACACACTCCAGTACCACAGCCGGTAATCATCCACAGGCTTAAACACCTGCAAAAACAGAATGTGCCACAGATAAATCCAAATACTATTGGAGCCGACAAACAGCACCAGCGGCGTTAAACGCATGCGGTCACACAGCTGCATCCACTGGTTTGCCGTTAAATACAATCCAATCGCCATCATCAAGGCAAAGCCCAAATAATAGGCCGTTGGTGGGTATTTAAATTTTTGCGTCGGCAGCCAGTTGCCAAGCGCCAGTTGGTGATAGCCCAAATACGCCAGATAGGTGGCTACAAACAATAACCCCAAGGCCAGCACAGCTTTAGTCGATAAATCGGGGATGCGCAGTCCAAGCGCAAACACTAACGCATACGGCACCGCATAAAAGACCACTTGCTGCAGCAGATCTTTTGTCAAACCAGCCGGCAGCCCTGCCGCCTGCCACACTATGAATTCGTAAAGTACGTAGGCGGCCAGCACACTCAACAAATAGTGGCGATGACTTGGCATCGCCAAATGCCAGCGATAGACCAAGGGCCCAAGTAGCGCCACCAATAAGAAAATGCGGATCACCCAGACATAACCTATGCCATCAAGCAGCGCATAACTGCGCCAAACTTTCTCCAGGCTAGGTAACTCGACGGGCCATGCGGTCGCTGCAAGCAGCACAAAATAACAGGTTAAAAAAATCCACACTGGAAACACTAACCGCTGCACCCTCGCCCATACGTAACTGCCGTAGGACTCATCTTTGACCGACAAGCGGTACGATAAGCCTGAGATAAACACCATCAGCGGCACGTCAAAATTTCGCAGCTGAAACAGCCAAGGTGGCGGATAAACATGGGCCAAGATGATCATCATCAAGCCGGTAAAGCGCAGAAAATCAATGCGGGTATCGCGCATATCAACAACTCTTTTCAGTAGGTTTACAACTATCGTTACACAAAACAAGCACTTGCACCAGCTGCTCACCGGCTGTATCGCGCTAAGCACTGTACCAAAGCACTATTGACCCGACCAAACAACCGCTTGCACTATGAGATCAACCAATGGAGATTTGCGATGCGCCTGACTTTATTATCTTTGCTCGTTGCGCTGCCTGTCGCAGCAAACGACACCCTACCGACATTAAATTTAACCAACGGCACTACACTATCTGGCATCTCCAGTGGTGCCTATATGGCCAGTCAATATCACTTGGCGTTTAGCAACGACGTACAAGGTGTTGGCTTGATCGCCGGCGGACCTTGGGGCTGTGCGCAAGCAGATTTAAGCACAGCCCTCGCCCATTGTATGGCCAAACCAGACGCCAAACCTGACCTTGCCAAAGCCGATGCCACGCTGCAAGCTGCTGCCAAGGCAGGCAAACTGGCATCATTGGATCACGTGAAAAATCAACCTGTGTATGTGCTGCATGGCACTTTGGATCAAACAGTGGGCACTGTCGTCAGTGACGCGTTAGTCAAGCAATATCAGACACTTGGCGCCAAAGTGACCTACGACAATACAAGGCCATTTGCACACCATTTCCCAACGCTGAGCACAGGCACGGCGTGTGACAAATCCGAATCGCCATTTTTGGGCAACTGCAACTTTGACGCAGCCGGTGCGCTTTTAAAAACGCTTCTGCCGAACTTAAAAGCCAAAGCCAATGCCGCCAGCGGCCAGTTGCTGACACTGGACCAGCAAGCTCTGGCGGGCGAGAGTGCCAGCAGTCTTGGTGACACAGCCTATCTGTACGTGCCAAGCCAATGCGCAGCCGGTCAAGCCTGCCAGCTGCACATCGCCTTTCATGGCTGTAAACAATACGCCGACGCGATTGGCGACACCTTTGCTCGCGGCACAGGGCTTAATGACTACGCTGACAGCAACAACTTAGTGATTTTGTACCCACAAACTGAAAAGTCGATGATGTCGCCGTTTAATCCAAACGGCTGCTGGGATTGGTGGGGTTACACGGGCGCTGATTATGCAACTAAGGACGGTGCTCAAGTCAAAGCGGTACGCGCACTGGAACAGGCGCTGCGCCACTCGAGTCACTAGGCTTATCTGCCTCGCATTTACAAGACGCGACCTGGCTGTCGCGTCTTGTTGTCGGGGTTAAGCGGCATAGCCCACAGCTAGCTTCAGCGGCATGCTGACATGATCGAAGGCGTCATTCTTGACGCCGCCTGATCGAAGCCGTGCCCGCTTGTCACAGACTGTGTTCCCAGCCGCTACTCGTGTAAATTGCGGCTTTTAATGATGCAGCTTACGCCTTTGGAAACAACTGGGCCATTTGTGTCAGCGTCTCGCCGGTGACGCGATTGATCCGCCAATCATCCAACATCACAGCGCCCAATGATTGGTAAAAATCGATCGCCGGTTGGTTCCAATCCAGCACCGACCATTCAAGTCGCCCGCAATTGCGCTCGACCGCCAGCGTTGCTAAATAGGTGATCAGCGCCTTGCCGATACCTTTGCCACGCAAAGATGGGTCGACAAACAAGTCTTCCAAATAAATGCCCGGCTTGGCTAAAAAGGTCGAATAGTTGTGGAAAAACAACGCAAAGCCAGCGGGTTTGCCTTGATAGTCGGCGATCACCACTTCGGCATAAGCTCTGTCGCCAAACAAGGTGTCGCGAAGTTTTTGTTCGTCCGCCACCACCATGTCTAATAACTTTTCATACTCTGCCAGTGCCCGAATAAACTGCAGCACAGTGCCAACATCGGCCGGGGTGGCTAATCGCAAGGTCAAGCCGTCTATAGTGGTTGGGATCATCATAGTTACCTCAAACATCAAAAGTTAGGTTTTGCCTTGTTTAACGCTGTGCGTCAAGTCAGGTTCCGACAACTCACGGTTGTTTGCGGCTAACCACGTAGCGAGCAACCGCGCAGCGAGCACTGACTGCGCAGCAAGGTGAACAGGTTCAAAGCGTCGGTGGGCCATAAAAAAAGCCAGCAAGGCTGGCTTTTGTTCAACGCAAGGCGTCGAGGCCTAAGAACGTTCGACGATACCGGCACTGCTGGTGCTGTTTTCAACAAACACATCACACAGCTGCGCAGCCAGCGCCACCGCCTCGCGATAGCGCGGACTTTGCGACAGCTGCGCATCGTTGACGGTACTTTGATGTTTTAAGCGCGCTAAGCGGCTGCTGGTATGTTGCCATTGGCTTTGCGGCAACGTATCCAGCACTTCAACGGCGCCTTTGCGATCATTACAAACCAGCACCATGTCACAACCGGCATCCAGCGCGGCGGCCGCACGTTGTTGGTACGAGCCCGCTTGGTGCGCGCCCGCCATGCCCAAATCGTCACTGAAGATCACACCATCAAACTGCATTTGCTGGCGCAGCACCGTCTGTAACCAAAAGTTGGAGAAACCGGCCGCTTTGTCACAAAACGCCGGGTACACTACGTGCGCCGGCATCACGGCATCGAGCGCCTGGCGTTTGGCCAGTTCGCGGAATACATACAAATCCAGAGCTTCAATGGCTTCTTTGCTGCGATTATCAATTGGCAGCTGTAAATGCGAATCTTCTTTCACCGAGCCGTGGCCTGGGAAATGTTTGCCGGTGGTTTTCATGCCCGCTTGGTGCATGCCTTGGCAAAAAGCGTCGACTAGCTCAACCACTGCAGCTGGGTCTTGGTGAAACGCACGGTTGCGGATCACATCACAAACGCCCCAAATATCAGCCACTGGCGCAAACGAAATATCAATGTCTTGGGCCAGCACTTCTTGCGCCATCAACCAAGCCATTTCCGTGGCGTAATGCTTCGCTTGCTCGAGCTTGCCATCGGCGCCAGGGAAAATCTGCCCCATCGCTGGGATCTTGGTGAATTGATGTTTAAAGCGTTGCACGCGACCGCCTTCGTGGTCAACCGCCAGCAATAATGGGTTACGCGCTGCTTTGCGGGTTTGCCGCACCAGTTCAGCCAGCTGCGCTTTGTCGTGGTAGTTACGGCTGAAATAAATCACCCCGCCGATAGCCGGGTGGTCTAACAATTCGATTTCTTCTTGCGTGATCTCCAGACCAACCAGGTCCAGCATGACAGATCCAAACATACGGCTTCCATAGTGCACCTGCGATGGTGCTGTTCTTCGATGACGGTGTAGAGCACTACTCTACTCTATTTATGGGCAAAATGACTAGCGCTGTCATTTGTAACAAAGAGCCCTATTTTATCGTCAAAGATTGTAACTGAGCTGTGTCCGCTTATGTTAGTGATTTTTAATATGCTCACCTGAATAACGCTACGAGGGTATGGCGATTGAACGGCTGTGCAGGTGGACGTCACGATGCAATGCTGGTTGGTCGGCGCGTGACTAAATTGTTCATTTGCAGCAGTCGATAGGCGCACAGCTTGAGTGATAGCTGTTTCGTGATAGCTGTTTCGTGACAGCTGTTTCGTGATAGATGTTGAATGAA
Source organism: Rheinheimera sp. (assembly GCA_003482455.1). Classification (GTDB taxonomy): domain Bacteria; phylum Pseudomonadota; class Gammaproteobacteria; order Enterobacterales; family Alteromonadaceae; genus Pararheinheimera. The sequence goes on from DMYW01000036.1 coordinate 11,393, forward strand.
AGCCGTTTAACGGACATGTGCATCAAACTTTTGCGCAAAAAAAAGCTGGGTCACCCCAGCTTTTTATATGTTGCTTGTGTGGCTTAGGCTTTAATCGCCATGCCTTCTAGCACACCTTTTTTAAAGCTGTCGACGCTGATCGCACTAAAGCGCAGTTCATTCATCGTCACTAGCTGCGCCTGTTCTTCTGCCGTGATGGCGTTGATTTCAGCGGCTTTAGCAATCAGTTGATGCAATGGCAGCTTACGCGGCAACTTGCCTTCTTTTTGCGCTTGGGCAATTTTCTTCAGCACTGGCTGAGCTTCATGCACCGCAATAAAGGCTTGTTCCATCGAACCTGTTGGGTCGTCTTTGCCTTCGCCTAAGTAGCACAAGTGCGTTAAACGATCGCGGATCACAGACGGTTTCAGCAGTGCATCGCTGATGTCCATCGCCAATTGGTCATCTGGCATGTCATAGCCAATACCAAATGGGAACACGATACGTTTCAGCAACTTACCAACAAACTTGCTGGTGAAGTTCGAGAAGAAACCAGCAAAGGCGCGGCCGATTTCATGCAGATTGCGTTGTAGCGCATAGTGCACGAACGGCAAGTCAGCGACTTGGCGACCGTTGTCTTCATAGAATTTCAACACGGCAGATGCGATATACAGGTGGCTTAACACGTCACCTAAACGCGCAGACAGCATTTCTTTGCGTTTTAAATCACCGCCCAGCATCAACATCGAAATGTCAGCACACAAGGCCAACGCATTACTCATGCGCGTCAGTTGTTTGTAGTATGGCGCCGTTTCACCCGACACTGGCGAGCTGTTAAAGCGACCACCGGTTAAGCCTTGGAATAGCGCGCCAAAGGTGTTGCCCATGGCAAAACCAATGTGCTTGACCAACAGCTCGTCAAATTGCTTCAGCGCGGCTTCCGCATCTGGGTTGGCTGCGGCTTCTAGCTCTTTTAACACGTACGGATGGCAACGCGTCGCACCTTGACCAAAGATCATCAGGTTACGCGTCAAAATGTTCGCGCCTTCCACGGTAATCGAGATAGGCACGCCCATGTAACCATGCGCTAAGTAGTTTTTCGGACCACATTGGATAGCACGGCCAGCGTGGATATCAAACGAGTCGTTTAACAAAGTCCGCGACATTTCCGTCATGTGATATTTGGCAATCGCGGTTACGACTGAAGGGCTTAATTTCAGGTCGATGGCGCCAGCCGTCATCACACGCATGGCTTCCAACGTGTAAGTCAAACCACCAATACGACCCAACGATTCTTGAACGCCTTCGAATTTACCAATTGATAAACCGAACTGTTGACGCACATAGGCGTAAGCGCCTGTCATGCGAGTGGCCAAGTGGCCAGTGGCTGTGCCCAGCGCAGGCAGAGAGATCCCGCGACCTGCCGACAGACACTCAACCAGCATACGCCAGCCGCGACCAGCGTACGCTGGGCCACCGATGATCCAATCCAGCGGGATAAACACGTCTTTGCCGTACGTCGTACCGTTCATAAACGCCATATTCATTGGGAAATGACGGTCGCCAATTTGCACACCTTCGTGGCTAGTTGGAATGAGCGCACAGGTGATACCGATGTCTTCTTTGTCACCCAGTAACTTTTCTGGGTCGTATAACTTAAATGCTAATCCAAGCACGGTCGCTACTGGCGCTAATGTGATGTAGCGTTTGTCCCAATTTAAGCGAATACCGACCACTTCTTGGCCTTCATACACGCCTTTGCAGACCACGCCGGTATCTGGAATGCCACCCGCATCTGAACCTGCTTCTGGGCCGGTCAAGGCAAAACATGGCACGTCTTTACCGGCAGCTAAACTTGGCAACCAATGGTCTTTTTGCTCTTGTGTGCCGTAGTGCATCAGCAGCTCACCTGGGCCAAGCGAGTTAGGCACCATCACAGTCACGGCGGCGGTTAAGCTACGCGTGGCAATGCGCGACACGATCGTCGAGTTGGCAATCGCAGAAAACTCACGGCCGCCATAGGCTTTTGGAATAATCATCGCAAAGAAGCCGTTGGCTTTGATGTAGTTCCATACCTCGGTTGGCAGGTCGCGTTGCTCTTGGACAATCTTGTAGTCGTCGAGCATTTTCAGCAGTGTCTCAACTTCGTTGTCGAGGAAAGCTTGCTCTTCGGCGCTTAATTGTGGCTTAGGAATAGCGTGCAGTTTGGTCCAGTCTGGTTTGCCTTTGAACAGCTCACCATCCCACCAGACGTCCCCTGCTTCCATCGCTTCGCGTTCAGTATCTGACAGCGGCGGCAGGATTTTTTTGAAAATGCCAAAGATTGGTTTAGTGATAAAGTTGCGGCGGATGTCAGCGACCCCGAGCAACACCACCAACGCAACTAGAAGCACAATTAGAATGGTCATAAGGCGTTCCTAGAGTTGAAGTTACAGAGTTTAAAAGCATCACCCGCGCGCAAGCGGGCGAATTCATGCCTAGCTAGCCGCTAGCGGCGCTGCGATCCCCGCAGCCAAATAAGGGATCAAACGATTGATCACCCCATCAATTTCGACGACCTCGTGAAAATCGGCCGCGGCAATATCCTTAAGCGCTTCGCTCGACGCCATAGTGAATACGATGGTGCCAAGCGAAAAATGCAGTCGCCAGAAGATCTCACTGGCGGGTAGTTGTGGGCAGCTTTGTTGCACCAACAACACAAATTTATCCAGCGTGCGGCCGTAATGATGATTAAAAAACCAACGCAAGTGACCTTGTACATCGGTATAACCACGGCCAAGCAGTTGTAAAAACAAGGTGGTGCCGTTGCGGCGCACCCGCTCCAGTTCAACCAGCGGTTCGACAAACACGGACAGTGCGGTTTCCAGTTTTACTGGCTGTTGCGAGGCTAACAAACGGGTAAATTCTTGGTCCAACCGTGGCATTAACACAGCGAGATAACGTTGCAGCACGGCTTGGATCAGTTCTTTTTTGGAGCCGAAATGGTAATTCACCGAGGCTAAGTTCACTTCAGCCAAGCTGGTGATCTGGCGCAATGAGGTGGCACTAAAGCCGGTTTCCGCGAACAGATGTTCAGCGGCTTCCAAAATACGGATTTGCGTTTGTTGTTTTGTGCTCATGCCACACCCAATTTAAACAGCTGTTTGAAATGTACGTTTGAAAGCATTGAAGATCAAGAGGTCAGACCAAATATTTTAAACGGGCGTTTGATTTTCGAACTGGGAATTCGATGGATGACCAACTCAGTTTAGCTAGGCTTTGTAAACTGACGCGGATTCGGCCAAATTCTATGCGCTGCTGCACGGCCCTGCCGCGGCCAAACCGTGTATTGGAGACAATGTCATGTGTTGCAATATTTGCGAGAAAGGCCGTCGTTTTGTGGCAGACACTTAGCTTCGACGCCCACGCCTTCACTGAAAAAAAGCCCGCTGTCGCGGGCTTTGTTATTACAATAGGTGTGGTTTTTCAACCACTTCTACTTATTTTGCAAACACTTCCAACACTGTGCTGGTTTGTTTGCGGTTGGCGTTATCAAACAACTCCACCATGCCCATGTATGGCAGTGAACCGACCGCTAAGTTTTTGGTCGACACTGTCACTAAGTTCGGACGACCCGCGATAGCGCGCGTTGAATACACCAGTGCACTGTTAGTGGTATTAGGTGCTGTTACAACCCAATAGGCCAAGGTGTAGTTCAATTGCGCCGCACCTTTCAGGTCACGACCATGCGCCCAGACGATGTAATAATCGCCATTCGCGCCATTGTTCGCAGCCAGTGGATTGGTCAGCACTATATCTTCGTTGGCTTCGGCGTTTTGCGCGACTGCGACTGGCGAGCAGCTCAACTTGATACAACGATACACGTACAAGTCGATGTTTGGCTTGAGTGCCGCATTCGACGTTAAGCTGTTTCGTAGTGACAGACGCAGTACTTTCGTGCCTTCCGGTACTAACAAGGAGGTCAAGCCCATGCCCGCTTCGTTAAACGAGAAAGTTTTGTCGGCATCTTGTTTGACTGTTTTGCTTGAACCGACCGCACTTTGCAAGCCGTACAGCTTACCGCTGGTCGCGCCGTTGTAGAAAGCGTCCGCTAAGAACGTCAGTTTACCCGCAGTTTTATCCACTAATGCCGATTGTGTTGCTGGCGCTTTTAACAGATCAGGCAGTACAGCTTTCACCACCAACGGGCTACGAACACTGTGCACGCCATCGCTTAACGTCAGCGCACCAAACTTCCACTGATCCATCACGGCATTGGCGGTCGGCGTAAAGGTCAAACCGTACACAGCTTTACCATTGGCTGGCACTTGCAGGCTTGAAGCGGCCGCTAACACACCATTGGCATTGAGTGTTTTGAACTCAACGGTGACGCCTGCTGGCGCTTCGATGGTCGGCACATAAGTCCCGCCATTGCCGGTGACATCAGTCACCACACGCACGATAGTCTTGGCTTCTTTCAGTTTAGAAATGGCCACCGATGGGTAGTTCAGCTGACTGGCGTCGGTTGGATAACCAGCGCTGGTGTATGCCGCACAGCTGTAGCCAGATGCCGCTTGCACGAAGCTGCTGTTGCCTAAACCACACAAGAACGCAAAGTAGTCGTTCGCGGTGGCGTCATAGACCAGACCTGGGTTCATTGCGGCAACAGGTGCGGCGTGACCGGCACCAAAGTCAAATGGATCGGCTGCCACAACAGAGCTGGCTTTGGTGACTTGTTGGTGGGCCGTGGTCATCAAGGCTGACTTGATCATGGCTGGCGACCAGTTTGGATGCTGTTCTTTCAGCAGCGCGGCCATACCGGCAATGTGCGGGCTGGACATCGAGGTGCCCGACATCAAGGTGAAATCATTACCTTGTGGCTTGGTGAATGTGGTCGGCGTCGCTGCCGCCAGAATGTTCACGCCTGGCGCTGTAATATCCGGTTTTAAGATATCGTAGGTCGCTTTGTTCGGGCCTTTTGACGAGAAATCGGCCATCGCATTGGACACATAACTTGGGCTCAACGTTACATTAACGAGGTTGCCGGCATTGATTGACGCCACTAACGCATTGGCGCCATCTAGCGTCACCATTAAACCTGGAATGGTTGCTGGTGTTGCCAGAGTTCCGCCCATGGCGATCGGGTTCCCTGCGACGTTATTCGCCACCACGATGGCTGTCGCGCCGGCTTTTTGTGCTTGGGTGACTTTGTCAGCAAATGGGCAGCCCCCACGTTGTAACAAGACGATATTGTCTTTGATATCCGCAGCGTTGGTTAAGTCCGCACAACCTTGGAATGGCGCGCCGACCACCAGTTTGCCACTGACATCGCCGGTTAAATCCAGCGCTTTTGTCACTGAGCCCTCAACAGCGGTGATACGCGGTGTCGCTAAGCCACTGTCCACGCCTAACGCGTTTACCGCAAAGCCAGACGCTGCAACACTGATCACCCATGGTGCCGGCGTGCCCACGGTTTCCATCGCATTGTTCGCGCCTGAGTTGCCGGCTGATACCGCCACCACAACACCGGCTTGGGTAGCACGCAGTTTGGCTGCTGCCGCAACAGTGGTCAGATCCGTCAAGCTTCCGCCAATGGAGTAGTTGATGACGTCAACGCCGTCCGCTACGGCCTGATCGATCGCCGCCATGGTATCGCCATAGAAACAACCACGCTCTTGTACACCTGCGGGCGACGTGTAGTCGCTATTCCAGCACGCTTTGTACATAGCGACACGTGCGCGCGGTGCAATACCACTGATCTTGCCCCAGTTCACGCCGCCAATTGTCGCGGTGACCCCTTCGTTACCGGCCGAGGTGCTGGCCGTGTGGCTACCATGGCTGTCGGCATCGCGTGGCGAAATAAATTCACCCGGTTGAATGGCGTATGTGGATTCAAACGCCGCTTTAAAATAACGCGCCCCAATCAGTTTGTTGTTACAGCTAAATGCCGCATCTTGGCCTTTATCACAGGTGCCTTTATAACGCGTCAGCTCTGGGTAGCTGCCGTCGTCAGCAAATGCTGGGTTGTTTGGCGAAATCCCCGTATCAATCACACCGACAATAATGTTTTCACCTTTGATCCCCAGCGTGTGTTGGCCGCCTGCTCCAGTTAACCCCAACAAACGCGGTGTTTTGTTGGTGGTCACTTGTTCTGGTTGGTCTTCCCACACGCCAACAACGCCTGGTTGTAGACGTAGGTTGGCGGCTTGGGCTTCCGTCATCCGCGCGGCAAAACCGTTAAAGGTGTGGGTGTACGAATAAATCAAACCTGACGTGCTGTATTGAGTTGCCAACTGCTGCTGCAACTTTCGTAAGCCTTCGTTATACACAACAACCTGTGGGTCTTGGCTGTTGTATTGATTCAGCGCTTGCGTTACTTGTGGATTGTTTGTGTTTAATTGACCCAACTCGGCCGCTTTTTCGATACCGGTAGCACCAGCTAACTGTACAATATAGCTTTTTACGTCTTGTGAACCAGGAGCGGTTAACTTAGATGCGTCAATGGTAACTTCGTTGCCGGCCGCGAGCACCTGACCTGAACACAAGGCTGCAACCGCAACAGCGACCATATTGAGTGGAAAAATCTTACCTTTCATGAAAGTCTCCAACACCCTTTCGCTCTATTTCACTTCGTCTATTTGTAAAAATAATTGACGCGAAACTCAGCAGATATTTTCAATTACATGAAGTAACATCTGTGAATTTCTAAAGCTCATCTGTAGCAAAATCGGTGTATCAATGAATTTTTATGGCTAGTTATGTGTAAATTATTTTGACAACTGCGATTGTTGACGACGACGCCATGCGATTGCTGTTGCTGCGATCGCCAACATGCCAAGGCTCGTCGGAGCATCAACCGTAGCGGTTGGAGCTATCACGTTGCTGCCTGCAAAGACTTCACCTTGTGGGTCTGAGTACGGTAAATCTGCTAAACGCAGTTCGTAATAGGCGTCATTTACATTGCCAAAATTGATGCCAAAGAAGTTGTATTGATTGTTGACGTCTGAAACGTCGAATTGCAGGAACGTAAAACCTTTCAGCAAATCACTGATATCAAATTCAGCCAAGAAGTTAAAAGCTGGCGTTTGGACATCTTGACCAAAAATGGTAAAGCTCTGCCAATTTGTCGCTTGATAAAAGTTACCGTTCCATTGAGTTGCGGCTTTGGTGTCTACGACTAAACGCGCGAAGTGAACTTGTTGATTTTGTGCATCTTTACCCCAAAAATCTTGCACGAGTACTGGGGTTGCTTGCACTGATTGCAGACCGGAAATTGCAAGTAACGTGGCGCCAAGCAAGCTGGCTTTGACCGACTTCAACATATATACCTCTGAATTGCTAAATTAGTTTTTGTTATATCGCGTTTACACGCGCGACTTTTTGTTAGCAATTACCGATCCAATATTTACGTTTTAGTGATCATTGTTGTTATATGTAAACATTAATTCAGCATAGATTGATATTTCAAGCAGCCCTCAGACTTGTTGTTGCGGTCCGCCAACCGACCGACTTCGATTTACGCGGTAAAACGGCTGGTTTTAGGCTGGTTTTCTCTGCTAAAATGCGCGCCCCAATTTTTCCTAGGTCACAAGTCCATGTCACAACCTAAAGTCGGTTTCGTAAGCCTTGGTTGCCCAAAGAATTTAGTCGATTCAGAGCGCATCCTGACTCAGCTAAAAGTCGAAGGCTACAACATAGTTCCAAGCTACGAAGATGCTGAACTCGTTATTGTTAACACCTGTGGTTTTATTGACAGCGCCGTGCAAGAGTCACTCGACACCATCGGAGAAGCGCTGGCTGAAAACGGCAAAGTGATAGTGACTGGCTGCTTGGGCGCGCGCGAAGACGAGATCCGTCAAGTACACCCCAATGTCCTCGGCATCACGGGCCCACATGCTTACGAGAACGTGCTTGACCAAGTGCATCAATTTGTACCAAAACCAAAATACGACCCGTTTATTCAGCTGGTACCAGACACAGGCGTCAAATTAACGCCAAAGCACTACGCCTATTTAAAAATTTCTGAAGGCTGTAATCACCGCTGTACCTTCTGCATCATCCCATCCATGCGTGGTGATTTAGTATCGCGTCCAATCGGTGACGTGTTAGATGAAGCGCAGCGCCTGAAAAACGCCGGCGTCAAAGAATTGCTGGTGATTTCGCAAGACACCAGCGCTTATGGCGTGGACGTCAAACACCGCACCGGTTTCTGGAATGGCCAACCGGTCAAAACCTCGATGCAAGCGCTGTGTGAAGCCTTGTCTGACATGGGCATTTGGGTTCGCCTGCATTACGTCTACCCTTACCCGCACGTTGATGATGTGATCCCATTAATGGCCGCAGGTAAATTGTTGCCGTATTTGGATATTCCATTCCAACACGCCAGCCCACGTATTCTGAAACTGATGAAACGCCCAGGCCAAGCCGAGCGCACGCTAGAGCGTATTCGCAAATGGCGCGAGATCTGCCCTGAGCTGACCATCCGTTCAACCTTTATCGTCGGCTTTCCTGGCGAGACTGAAGAAGAATTCCAAGAGTTATTGGATTTCTTAAAAGAAGCCCAACTCGATCGCGTTGGCTGCTTTAAATACAGCCCAGTCGAAGGCGCCAAAGCCAACGAATTGCCAGATCCAGTGCCAGAAGACGTCAAAGAAGAACGTTACCACCGCTTTATGGCGCTGCAACAACAAATTTCTGCCGATCGCCTGCAAGCGAAAATCGGTCGCACTATTGAAGTCTTGATTGATGAAGTAGACGACGAAGGCGCGATTGGTCGTTCGGCGGCTGATGCGCCAGAAATTGACGGTGTGGTGTATTTAAACGGCGCGACCGAGTTAAAACCAGGCCAAGTGGTGGTAGCCAAAGTCGAGGCTGCGGACGAATACGATTTGTGGGCCGATGTTCTTGAAGTGAAAAACTAAGTACGCGTTCACTGACTAAAAGGCCAGCTTCACCTCAATGCCTGTCAGTTAAGCGTTTTAATGCAAATACTTAGCAAGTCTGGCTAAAGCGGCAGTGGTAACA